>JAGARK010000012.1 GCA_017622295.1 Oscillospiraceae bacterium | reverse complement strand
CTCTATCAGGGCAGCGGCAAGATCGGCAGGGAGTACACCAAGGCAATCGACCACATCTGCGAAAAACTGAACGGAAAGGAGGATGAGGAAGAATGAGCATTACAACCTATGAGTTTCTTTCTATCCTCCAGGCACAAAACCACGAGCAGCCGAAGGTGGAAACCAACTCCGCAGACTACCTTGGCGTTCTGGAGCATGTCCGATCCTGTATCGCCCTGAACCATGCCACGGAGTTGGGCGCAGCTCTGAATGATGCCGCCGCAGTTCAGACACTGAAGGTGCTGATCCTGAAGTATACCACCGAGTATATGGCAGGCATCGACTATGACCGTGACGGTCTGGTGGAGCGCATCTATCAGGACATGGCAGGTCTGGGTATTCTGACCCGCTATCTCCAGGACCCCACCATCGAGGAGATCAACATCAACGCCTACAATCAGGTGGAAATCGTCCGTCCCACCGGTACCGACTTCCTCTACGACAATGACGCCTTTGCTTCTCCCGAAGCGGCGCTGGACATCGTCAAGCGCATGATCCGCATGGGTGGTAAGCTTCTGGACGCTCAGACTCCGCAGGTCGACTCCTTCATCGGCTCCAGCACCCGTATCTCGGCAACCATTCCTCCCATCGTCCCTGCCGAGTTGGGTGTTACAGCCTCTATCCGTAAGCAGAACAAAACCCGCATCACCAGAGAAATGCTGATCAATGCAGGTACTGCCACTGCGGATATGTTGGACTTCCTTACCCTTTGCCTGTGCAACAAGACTTCCGTTGGTATCGCAGGCGGCACTGGCTCTGGTAAGTCCTCGCTGCAGTCCTACCTCATCAACGAGTACATTACGCAGAATGAGGACTACAACAACCGTGTCTATCTGATTGAGGACACCCAGGAGCTAAACCTCATCAAGTTCGACGTGGAGAACAACCGTCCTGCCCGTGTCATTCCCAACCTGACACAGGAAGCGCCGGTAAAGGTCACCATGTTTGACCTGACGAAAGGTGCTCTGCGTTACCACCCCGCGCTGATCGTGCCTGCCGAGGTGCGAGATGGTGCTGTCTATCAGGCAATGAGTGCCGGTCAGACTGGCCACACCATCCTGACCTCCTTCCATGCCGACAGCGCCAGGGACAGCTACCGCCGTCTGGTTTCCCTCTGCCACATGGCCGATGTAAACCAGTCCGACGAGATCCTCATAACCGACTGTGTGGATGCGTGGCCCATCATCGTATTCGCCAAGCAGCTCAAGGACAACACCAGAAAGATCATGGAGATATTCGAAGCCACTGGTCAGAAGGACGGAAAGGTGGTTGGACATACCCTGTATAAGTTCAACGTAGAGGATACCGTCCGAGATGGCCGAGGCCACATCACCAAGGTCATCGGCAGACACTGCCGTATGGGTACGATTTCTCCCAGACTGTACAGCAGACTCCGTGACAATGGCGCTCCTGAACAGCTCCTCCAGAGACTCTTCCCCGGCGCCGTTGGGGAGGAGGTCGCATAAATGAATAGCGGTATGATTTGCTTCGTCGTGTTCCTTCTGTTGAGCGCGGCGGCTTTTTTCTTTCTGCGACTGGATTACGCTCTGTTGGACTGGATCACGGCAAGAGCGGAACGCAAGGCCAAGATCAAGTCCTTCAAGAAGCAGAGCCGTATCAGCAAACTGGTGGATAAGCTTCTGGCCAAATGCGTCAGCCTCATCACCAACAGCCAAATGCCCAAGACGGCATATTACATCCTTACCGTGGTGTGTGCCG
>JAGARK010000011.1 GCA_017622295.1 Oscillospiraceae bacterium | reverse complement strand
TTCACTTCTATAACCATGAGCGCATCCAGAATAAAACTGGAGTGGCGCCGCTGACGCTGCGCCACCCCGCTTAAAACTTAATATTTCCTACATTGGAACTCTTTTTTTACTGTCCGTACAAACTGGGGCAGTACAGATTGCAGCCGCTTTTTCGATTACAGATCCAGCAGTTTCAGGATATCTGCCTTGGGCCGGTAGCCCACGGCCCTTGCGGCGACAGCACCGTCCTTGATCACCACCAAAGTGGGGATGCTGGAGACACCGTAGGCCATGGCCAGCTCCATTTCGTCATCCACATTGACCTTGCCCACGAGGATTTCCTCGTTTTCTTCGGCGATTTCTTCGACGATGGGGCCGATCATCTTGCAGGGGCCGCACCAGCTGGCCCAGAAGTCCAGCAGAACGGGTTTGGAAGAGGACTTGACGAGGGAATCAAAATTGGATTTCGTAATATGCTGTACGGACATTATTGATCGCTCCTTTGCATGTTTGTTATGATATCAGTATATCCTGTTTCGTGGATGGATGCAATTCAAATTGCAATTTGACATTTCCCCATTTCCCTGTTATGATGCAAAAAACGATTGGAGGTATCTTAATGAGCGACTGTGCGAATTGTTCCGGCGGCTGCGGTGGCTGCAGCGGCTGCTCCGGCGCCCTGGAGCTGACCGAGGGTGAGATCAAAATGCTGCTGATGCTGGCCCAGATTCCCTTTTTGCCCGTGGCCCGGAAGATGGGGGACGATATCCCCGTGTATTTGGAGGAGCAGGAGCGAAGCCCGGAGGAATACAGCCTGATCCTTCAGTGTCTTGAAAAGCGGGGGCTCATCGATATCGATTATTCCCAGCCCCTGAAAAGCTTTGATGACCGGGCTTATGCCGCCTATCCCGTCAGGGGCAGTTTTGCCCTGACCGCCCGGGGACAGCAGGTGGTGGAGCTGCTGGAGTATCAGGGGGCTGACTAAAATTTAGCGCCCCGGAAAAAATTTTTACTTGACGAAGGTTCCCGAACTTGTTACAATGATGTCAATATAAAAGGCTGTGAAGGGAAGAGTAAGCCCGCCGCCTCTGTTCAGAGAACCCCGGTTTGGTGTGATGGGGTACAGCAGGAGCAGGCCGAACATGGTCCCGGAGCCGCGCAGGCGATAGGTAGTCTGCGACGGGTGCGCCCGTTAAAGCGCACGAGTATGTTGGTACTCGATGAGGCAGCTGCCGTGAGACAGCTGTGAAACAAGGTGGTAACACGGTTTTTCCCGTCCTTGTGCTGGTTCAGCACAAGGACGTTTTCTTTTTGCTGGCAGCGGTAAAATTATTCGCATTCCGCGGCGAAACATAGGAGGAATGAATTTGGAACCGATTATCGAGATGAAAAATCTGTCAAAGACCTTCGGTGACGGCAGTAATCAGGTTGAAGCTCTGAAGCATGTGAATATCTCGGTGGAAAAGGGCGAGATTTTCGGAATCATCGGCCTGTCCGGCGCCGGTAAATCCACGCTGGTGCGCTGCATCAATCTGCTGGAGCGGCCTGATAGCGGCGAGGTTCTCTTCCATGGCATGAATCTGATGGCCATGAACGAGAAGGAGCTGCGCGCCCAGCGCAAGAAGATCACCATGATCTTCCAGCACTTCAACCTGCTGGATCAGAGAACCTCCCTTGAAAACATCTGCTTCCCTCTGGAACTGGTGGGCACCCCCAAGAAGGAAGCCCGCAAGCGCGCCATGGAGCTGCTGGAGACCGTTGGCCTGCCTGACAAGGCAGATGCCTATCCCGTTCAGCTCTCAGGTGGTCAGAAGCAGCGCATCGCCATCGCCAGAGCTCTGGCAACCAACCCCGAGGTTCTGCTGTGTGACGAGGCGACCTCTGCCCTGGACCCCAAGACCACCCGGGAAACCCTGCGGCTGCTGCAGGACATCAATCGGAATCTGGGCGTCACCGTCATCATCATCACCCACGACATGAAGGTCATTGAGGAGATCTGTGGCCGGGTGGCTATTTTGAACCACGGTGTCGTGGCGGAGATCGGTAAGGTGGAGAATGTGTTCTCCAAGCCCAAGACCGAAGCCGGCCGCCGTCTGGTATATCCCGACGGCCTGCCCAATGAGCTGCTGCCCAAGACCAAGGTGATTCGCGTCGCCTTCAACGGCGGCACTGCATACCAGCCTCTGATCGCATCCCTGGCCATCGACTGCGGCGTCAAGGTCAATATTCTCGGCGCAGATACCCGCAACATCGACGGCAAGGCCTTCGGCACCATGCTGCTGGGTCTGCCGGAGGACGAGAACGAGGCTGCCAATGCGCTGGCTTACATCACATCCCAGAAAGATGTCACCGTAGAGGAGGTGCCCGATTATCATGCTTGAGAATATTGCTGCCATGCTGGAAGCCTGGGGCATCCGAAATCCCCTGGAGCAGCTGGAATTCCTGCTGGATCCCTCCACGCTTCCCTTTGCCATCTGGGAGACCCTTTACGCACCCCTGGCGGCCACAGTTCTGGCCTATGTCATCGGCCTGCCCCTGGGCATTCTGCTGGTCACCGGTGAGGAAGGCGGAATTCATCCCCTGCCCAAGGCGCTGATGAATGTGCTGAACACCATCATCAATTTGCTGCGCTCCATCCCCTTCCTGATCCTGATGGTCCTGGTGTTTCCCCTGAGCCGTCTGATCCTGGGTACCGCCATTGGTACCACCGCTACCATTATCCCTCTGACGGTAGCTGCTGCCCCCTATGTTGCCCGGCTTGTGGAAGCGAGCCTCCGGGAAATGGACCGGGGCGTCATCGAAGCCGCCCAGTCCATGGGCTGCTCCACCTGGCAGATCGTCACTAAGGTTCTGCTGCCTGAGTGCAAGCCCAGCCTCATCAACGGTGCCACCAACGCCACCATTACCATCCTGGGCTACGGCGCCATGGCAGGCTCCATCGGCGGCGGCGGCCTGGGTTCCATGAGCCTCATGCGCGGCCACGGCCGTCAGCAGTTCATCGTGCTGTATGTGGCCGTCATCCTTCTGGTCGTTCTGGTCCAGATCATTCAATCCATCGGTACCGCTCTGTGCGTCAAGACGGACAAGCGTATCACTCATAAGTAACTAGAAAAGGAGAACAAGAAAATGAAAAAGATTTTTGCTTTGGTTTTGGCCCTGACTCTGGCACTGTCCCTGGCTGCCTGCGGCGGCAAGGCCGACGACAAGACCATCAAGGTCGGCGCAACCCCCGCTCCCCATGCCGAGATTCTGGAGGTCATCGTGGACATTCTGGCCGAGGACGGCTACACCCTGGAGATCGTGGAGTTTGACGACTACATCATCCCCAACACCTCTCTGGAAGACGGTGAGCTGGATGCCAACTACTTCCAGCATATCACCTACATGAACGGCTTCAATGAGGAACACGGCACCCATCTGGTCAATGCCGGCGGCATCCACTACGAGCCCTTCGGCCTGTATGCCGGCAAGTGCGCATCCGTTGCTGAGCTGCCCGACGGCGCACAGATCGCTGTTCCCAACGACGGCACCAACGAAGCCCGCGCCCTGCTGCTGCTGGAGCAGGAAGGTCTGATCAAGCTGAAGGAAGGCGTTGGCCTGTCCGCTACCAAGTCCGACATCGCTGAGAATCCCCATAACTACGATATCGTGGAGCTGGAAGCCCGCCTGCTGCCCACCACCCTGCAGGATGTGGAGATGGCAGTCATCAACGGCAACTACGCCATCGACGCCGGCCTGAAGGTTTCCGAGGCTGTTGCTGTGGAAGCTGCTGACGGCACTGCTGCTGAAGCTTACGTCAACGTCATCGCTGTCAAGGAAGGCAACGAGAACAGCGAAAAGATCCAGGCTCTGGTCAAGGCTCTGAAGAGTGACGCAGTCAAGGCCTTCATCGAGGAGACCTACGAAGGCGCCGTCGTGCCTCTGTTCTGATAAATACAATTGACAAGGGTGGCTCAGCCACCCTTGTTCTGCATGGGGAGGAAAAATCATGAGCATTGTAAAAAACGAAGCGAAGTATAAAAATCCTCTGCTGCGTGCCATCCGGGAGCAGCTGGAGCACCGGGCGTTCTGGCTGTACCTGCTGTGCGACGAGGCCGGCAAGCGGGGTCTGAGCTGGAGGGAATTTGGCGAACCCGCCATCCGCCGCTGCGGTCTGGACCATGGCGCCAGACATGTGAAAAAGGGCGGCACCGATTCCCTGAAAGGCCTGAAGAAGGTGCTGTTCACAAAGGCTGCCCAGCTGGTATTTGAGATGGAGATCAAGGAATGTACCGACGACAAGCTGTACATCGATTTCCACTACTGCCCTCTGGTCAAGGCCTGGCAGAAGGCAGGCTGCACCGATGAAGAGATTGCCGCCCTCTGCGACATTGCCATGTGCGGCGACCACGGCATCGGCGAGTGCTACGGGGCCAAGCTGGATCTTCCCAAGTGCATCGCCAAGGGCGACGACATCTGCGCCCTGCGCTATCACAAGAGCTGAAAAATGGATTGATTCTCCGGGGCAAAACGGTATAATGAAATAATCAAAACAATAATGGGAGGAAGGAAAATGAATAAAAAGCTGGTCCGCGTTCTGGCGCTGATCCTCTGCGCGGTGATGATCCTCGGCATGATCCCTATGATCGCCAATGCGGAGGAGATTCAGTCCCGGACGATCACCGAAGAATACGGAACATACTATTTTGAAACTTTTGAGGAGCTGAAAGAGCTTGCCGCAACCACCACCTGTGATGATGCAGATTTTTGCTATCAGGGCGAGGGTGAACTGGTGATCACCGAAGATCTGACACTGCCTGAAGAATATTGGCTGGAAGCGGAGTGTATTCTCGTTGTGGAAAATGTGACACTCAATGCCACTTATATCAAATGTCAGGAATTTGTAGTGGCGGGCACGGTTTCCTGCGATACGGTTGTCGCCACGGCGCTGCTGGATGTAAGCGGTACACTGAATGCCGAATCGTCGGTGCAGCTGTCCGGTACCACCACCCAGCTGATCGGCGTTGAAAACATCTATCCCGAGGATACCGACATTATGTGTTACGGCACGGTGGAAACCATGGAGCAGCTGAAGGAAGTGGTGGCCGGTGCCAGCGCTATGACGGATGAGAGAGTCTGGTATATCCATGAGCTGACGCTGCCTGAGATCACTGAATCCATTACGATTCCGGCTAACTGCCAGTTCGAGATTAAAAGCCCGGTGACGATTGCCGAAGGTGCTACGCTCACCGTAGAGGCAAAACTCCAGGTCAGTGAAAGACTGACCGTTCGCGGTGGCCTGAATGCGCCTAGTGTCGAAGTTTTCTGTTATGCTGGTGGCGTTATGGAAATCGCAGAGGGCGCTTCGACGGATATTGATAAGGTGACTCTGAATAAGGAATGGACGGAAGTCGAGGTAGAGGATGCGGTTCCCGGACTGGATCTGAGCCTCTATGAAATTACGGATTGGTATTATTGCTGGACTCTGGTCAAGATTGAGAATGAGGATGACGCCCCTTCTCAGGAGGAGGTTGTGGCGGGCGACGCCGACGGCAACAATATTGTGGACGATGCCGACGTGGCCCAGCTGCTGTGGTACACCCTGTTCCCTGAAAACTATGAGATCAGCTGCAATGCCGATTTCAACGGTGACGAAGTGGTTGACGACGCAGACGTTGCCTACCTGCTGTGGCATACCCTGTTCCCCGATGCTTATCCCCTAAACTGATTTTGCAGGGACCGCCCAAAAGGGCGGTCCTTTTGTCGTATGATTCAAATTAGAGTTTATCATACTGTTGGGCAAATAAACGTAGAGGCGACCAGTGGTCGCCCCTGCAAATTTTATTGTAAGGTGTCCGATAAACTTCAATTTGCAATTCCGCCATAAAAAGCCGTGCCGTCTTTGGACGGCACGGCTTGAATACTTGTATTATTTCCACTTCTCGATGAGGTTGCGGATCTGGGCGGTGAGCTTGGCGTTGTCCTTGTTGGTGCAGCCCCGGCGTTTTTTGACCAGTGCCAGCAGGCCCTCGGCGGCTGCCACCAGCTCCAGATAGACCGCGGCGGCCCGGGCTGTGCCCTTGAGGATCTGGCTGCGGTTAATGGTTCTGGGTTCGGTGTAGACGGTCATCTTGCCGGTGATCAGGTCGTATTCGGTGCCGGAGTAGGGGGCTTCGGCCTGATAGCCCTTTTCCTTTAGCAGAGCCTGGAAGGTTTTGCAGGAGTCGTCATCACCGTGGTTTACATAAATCGTGTGGGGCCCTTCCTTGAAGCCTGCCAGCCAGGCCAGCAATCCCGCCTGATCGGCGTGACCGGAGGTGCCGTGGAGGGCGGCAATCTCGGCCCGGACGGCGATGTCTTCACCGAAGAGCCGTACTTCCTTGGCACCCTCCTGGAGTTTCCGGCCCAGGGAGCCCTCGGCCTGGTAGCCCACGAAGAGGATCACATTGGCGGCTTGCCACAAATTGTGCTTTAGATGATGGCGGATTCGGCCCGCTTCGCACATGCCGCTGGCGGAGAGGATGACCTTGGGCCGCCGGTCCTCGTTGATGCGCTTGGAATCTTCGGAGGTGACGGAGAGGGTCAGACCGTCAAACCACAGGGGGTTGATGCCCTGCTGTACCAGGGCCATGGTTTTGGAATCCAGACAGCTCAGATCACACTGCAGGAAGATGCCCGTTGCTTCCACGGCAAGAGGGGAGTCCACATATACCGGGAACCCGTCGTGGCCCTTGACCATACCGTGCTGCTTGATCTCCCGGATGGCATAGAGCATTTCCTGGGTCCTGCCCACGGCGAAGGAGGGGATGATGACACTGCCGCCCCGGTCGAAGGCCCGCTGGATGTAATCGGCCAGGGCTGCCACGGCGTCGCTGGATTTGTCATCCAGGGTCCGGGCATTCTTCTCGTGGAGCCGGCCGCCGTAGGTGGATTCGATGACCAGATAGTCCGTCTGCTCCACGGGCTGGGGATCATTGATGATGGGCTGGTTGATGTTGCCCACGTCACCGGAGAAGACGATTTTGCGCTTCTCATCGCCCTCGGTGAGCCACAGCTCAATGCAGGCGGAGCCCAGCAGGTGGCCGATGTCGGTGAAGCGCAGGTCGATGCCCTCTGCCACCCGGAGCACCTCGCCGTAATTGCAGGGGCGGAAGCAGCCGATGGCGCCCAGGGCGTCATTGGTGTCGTAAACGGGGGTGACTGCCGGTTCGCCGGCACGCTCAGCCTTGCGGGTGCGCCACTGGGCTTCGGACTCCTGAATGTGGGCGGAGTCCCGGAGCATGATGTTGCAAAGATTGCAGGTTTCGGTGGTGGCGTAAATCTGGCCCCGGAAGCCATCCTTGTAGAGCTTGGGCAGCATACCGGAGTGGTCGATGTGGGCATGGGTCAGGAAGACGGCCTCAATTTCCCCCGCCGTAACGGGCAGGGGTACATTTTCGAACACATCAATGCCCTGTTCCATGCCGCAGTCCACAAGATAGCTTCTGCCGCCTACCTCCAGCAATGTACAGGAGCCAGTGACCTCATGTGTGGCGCCAATGAATTGTACTTTCATGCCAAACACCTCCGGGATTGATAAAAGAGTATAAATTTCCTATTTATATTATAGCGCATATTGGACGAAATGACAAGAAAACAGATTGTGAATAAAAAGAAAACCGCCCCAAACCGGGGCGGCGATGATTCTTCTCAGTCCTCGAAGGTCAGAACGTCCTGATACTTTTCCTTGAAGATTTCGTACACGGCGTTCAGCAGGTCTTCGTTCTGGACGGACAGGTAGTTTTCGTTCTCCTCGTCAACAGGCTCGACCTCCAGAATGACGATCTCGGTAGAGATGGAGTCTGCGGGCATCAGCACCAGGTATTCCTTGCCCTGGTATTCGATGCAATCCAGATACTCGAAGTCCACGTCCTGGCCGTTCTCATCGGTCAGGGTCAGGATGCTGGTTTCTTCCTCATACAGCTCGATGTTTTCGTTTTCCATTTGGTTCCTCCTTGCCGCCGTCAGATCCACGGCAGTTTGTTGATGGGTTCATTATATACGAGAAGCGGGGGAAAAGCAAGTTTTTCTTGCGTTTATTCGTGGCCTTGGTTGCGCAGATGTAAAAATATGGAACACTGGAGAGGACGTCAGAGAAAGGGTGCGTAAAGCATGCATTCGTGGGCATCGAGTCTGTGGAAAGCGCTGACACCGTTACTGCCATCGGCAGCGGGGACTTCTGCGGTGATGCGCTTGAAATGGGTACAAACTGCTTCGGGGAGGCACCCATCACGGTGTACTGCCCTCAGGAAAATGACGCCTGGACCCAGGAGATTCTGGATTTCCCGAGAGACGTTGTGGAACCGGTGTCCGATCAGTGGGCTGCCGGTGACTTTGCCGGTTGTAATATCCGAAAAGGCCTGTCATTCTTTGAATGACAGGCCTTTGTTATCTTGACTTCCGCAGAATTGCAACTTATAATGTAATCGTAAAATTATATAAATATAGAGGAGGAATTTGAACATGAAGAAGTTCGCACGATTCTTGTCCGTACTCCTGTGTGTCGTGATGGTTTTCAGCCTGATGCCCTGGGGCGCAGTCAGTGCGGCGGAGTATGGGGCGCCTGCCCGGAGAGCTCCGAATCATCCGTCCGGCATGCCGACCCGGGAGCGTGCCATTCAAAGCATGGGCAATGAGCACTATTTTACGACCTTTGAGGATCTGCAGACTCTGGCTGCCAAGTCTTACAGCGATACGGCTTATGCAGTCTACGCCGGCGAGGGTATGCTGACGATCACAAAGAATCTTGCCCTGCCCGAGCTGCTGGTGCTGGTGGTTCCCGGCTCTCTGGTGATCAACTCCGGCGTTGAGTTCTCTGCGACCTACCTGTTTGTCGACAGCCTTGCGGTCAATGGTACCCTTACGACGGGTTATGCGGAGGTTTATACGTATTTCAGTGTCGTTGGTACTTACTACAATTACTATCAGCTCCATCTGTGGGAGGACAGCTTCCGCTCCGGCGAATCCAATGTCGTTCACATAGATGGCGGCTACGGCCTGATCTGGTACTATCCTGAAACGATGGCTGATCTGAAGGCTGCCGCAGCTGATGCTGCTGCCAACACAAGCGACAGCTGGCTTTACTCCATTGTCTTGCCCGCAATGACCATTACGGAAGATATCACGCTGCCCTGGAACTGTGATGTCTATATTGCCGGTGTTGATGTTTATGTGGACCCCGGCGTCACCCTGACCATGGGCGGCTATCTGTGGCTGGAGGGTGGCCTGGGCGTCAACGGTGCGCTGATTGTCGAAGGCCTTGTGGATATTTACTATGACAATGGAGGCATTCTGGCCTTCGATGCCAATGCCAGCTGCAGCGGTGATGGATCGATCTACGTGACCTCTTCGTACCTTTCCGATCCCTTTGACGCAACCCCCGGCCTGACGGGCTATACTTCCAGCTATGACAGCGACTATGAATGCTGGGTCCTCGTCCCCGCGGAGGATGTGCCCGATGTGCCTGATGTACCCGAGCTGCCCCAGCTGGGTACCCCCACCGATTTGGGCTGGGGCTATGACTATTCAACAGGCCAGACCCTGCCCGGTGCCATCAGCTGGAAGAATGGCCTGCCCAGCACCGGTGAATTTGAGATCCAGGTGTTCTGCGATGGTGCGCCTTATGCTGAGTATTATTGTCCCGCCTGCCCCGAGACAGAGGTCCAGTGGCACAGTCTTAATAATTTCAGCACCGATAATCCGGCGACCGGCGAATACTATTTCACGGTTACTGCTGTGGACAGCTGCGGAAACTATGCACCGAGTCCCGCTGCAATGTCTGAGAAATGGTACTATGTGAAGCCCGATTCCCAGCTGGGCACCTGCACCAACCTGACCATGGAAGGTACGAAGCTTTCCTGGGACCTGCCGGAAGACATTTCCTATCTGGGCGGCTATGAGGTCGTGCTGCTTTACGCGGCCACCGCTGACGAAATCCCCTTCTTCGCAGGCTACAAGACCGTCTATGCCGATGCTGAAAACTGCGGCGGCACCACATTTGACATCACCGAGGAAGGCTATTACTCCTTCGAGGTCCGTCTGCTCAGCAGCGACATCAACCAGGTTTGCAATGGTCAGACGGTGGCCCTTGGTGAGCTTGTATACTTTGGCGAAAATTCCGGCAGTGGCGATAACGAAACCGGTGAGGACGACTTCGATGATGGCAACACCGGCGACGATGTGCAGCTGCCCTTCGACGCATACGAATGGGAAGTGCTGAAGATCGCAAACCAGGAGCGTCTGGCGGAAGGTCTGGATCCTCTGACCATGTATGACCTGATCCAGCAGGCCACCGATATCCGCGCCGTGGAGGTGGATGAGTACTTCTCCCATACCCGTCCGGATGGCACCAGCTGCTTTACTGTGTTTGATGAGGTGGGAATTAGATGGGGCGCAGTTGGCGAGAACATCGCTGCCGGCCAGCAGACCCCTGCGCAGGTTATGAACAGTTGGATGAACAGCCCCGGTCATCGAGCCAATATTTTGAATGCCGGCTTTGCCCATATGGGTGTCGGTTTCTATATGGGCAACAGTGTGTATGGTACCAGTTGGGTCCAGCTGTTTACCGACGGTGGCAATTACACCTCCATCGAAGTGATGACAGAGGATGGCTATTCCGTGGAGCCCGGCACCACCATCGATGGGATGGATCTGGTGGCTGTGCTGAACAGCTCCGTATACGGCACCTGCTATCTGCCTGTGGCGGAAGCTTACTGTTCCGGCTACGATCCTGATCAGACGGGCACCCAGACGGTTACCGTTTCCGTTCTGGGAGTCAGCACCACCTTTGATGTGACTGTGGGTGCTGCGGAGCCTGAACGGCTGAGCGGTGATTTTGACAACAATGGCGTGGTGGATGACGCAGACGTTGCATATCTGCTGTGGCACACCCTGTTTGCTGACAACTATCCCATCGACATCCCCGGCGACCTGAACGGCGACGACGCTGTGGATGACGCGGACGTTGCGTATCTGCTGTGGCATACTCTGTTCCCGGATGCTTATCCTCTGTAAGGAACCAAATAAACGAGCCTGCCGCCCGAAAGGGCGGCAGGCTCGTTTGCGCGGCTGCGTGCTGCGGCAATAAATCATAAATTCGTTGATATGCCAGTAAAAACCGATTTTTTTCATAGAAAAACACTCCTGATTTGTTGGGGTAAAATTGACCCAATAAATCAAGAGTGTTTGTTGCAACGACTGAAAACCTTTATTGCATCGATTTCTCCAAATCGACTCAACCATCAATGATTCGTTGCATTGACCATCCAAAAGAAAAAGTCCCTGAAAACTCAGGAGATTGCCACGCCAGTGTGCGCACTGGCTTGCAATGACATTCTGTTTGTTTAGAAATTGCCCACTTCCGCGGACTTCAGCTGAAGCTGGAGCTTGTCAGCGATAAGTGCGATGAACTCCGAATTCGTGGGTTTTCCCTTGGTGTTGCTGACGGTGTAACCGAAGAAGCGCTGGAGGGTATCCAAATCACCCCGGTCCCAGGCAACCTCGATGGCGTGTCTGATAGCACGCTCGACGCGGGATGGTGTGGTCTGGAAGGTCTTTGCCACCTGCGGATACAGTACCTTGGTGATGGCGTTGATGACGTCCATATCGTTGACGGCAATAATGATGGCCTCCCGCAGATACTGATAGCCCTTGATGTGGGCGGGGACGCCGATTTCGTGGATGATGCTGGTGACCATGGTTTCGATGCTGGCCTTGTCGGTGCGGCGGATGGGCATCCGGAGGCTCTCCCCACCCCGAATCTCCTCCAGCCGTTCCACAAGGGCGTTCATGTCACAGGGTTTCAGCATCAGATACCGGACCCCCAGATTTGCCGATGCGTTTGCAACATACTCGGTGATGAAGCCGGATGTAGCCAGGGTAATGGGCTTGCGGTCCAGGGCGTTGATGGCCTTCAGGACGCTGATGCCGTCCTGCTTGCTGAGCATCAGATCCAGTACCAGAACGTCGGGCTTCTTCTCCAGCACCTGTCGAATGGCCTGTTCCCCGTCAGACGCGGTGCCCACAACCTGAAAGCCGCCAGCACGCTGCAAAGCGGCAGATAAACCGCTGCAGAATTCTTCGGCGCTGTCAGCGATGAATACAGTCGTATAATGCTCCATAAATTCCTCTCCTGTTCAATTGTAGATTTCTCCCCAACGGAAGGCGTGCAGCCTCCCGGCGACAAATATAATTTAACATGAAGCGAGCCTTTTTGCAAGAAAAAACAAAAACAATCGCTCGCCAAAAACACGGAAAATGATGTTGGAAATATGATATTACGAAACTTTTCGACAAGATATGACAAAAGGGGAGAGGACTGGACGGAGTTGACGGAAGGGCGGGGTTGATGTAAAATAGAGCAAATTACCATATATCAGGAGGAAAACCTATGAATGAGGTTTGGAATCTGGACCCGATTTACAAAGGATTTGACGATCCGAATTTTGAAGGTGACTTAAACGCGCTGCGGCAGGAAGTGGAAAGTTTTTCCACTTTTGTCGGCGTTCTTGGCGAAACAGAGCCTCTTACGGGGCTGAAAAAGGGTATTGCAGCCCAGGAGCGGATCGCGGATCTGGCCAATCGGCTGGCGGAATATGCCACATTGCGGCAGAATGCCGACTCCCGGGATCCCCAGGCAGGCTCTCATCTGGGCCGGATCATGGGCGTTTACAGCGGCCTGGCGGCTCCTGCTGCAGCTTTTGAGAGCTGGGCGGCAGGATTGCAGAATCTGACAGAGCTGGTGGGCTCTGATGCCGATCTGAAGGACTATACTTTCCTTTTCGGCAAGATGCAGAAGACCAGCCGCTATCTGCTGCCCGGCGTGGGCGAGGCGGTCATGGCGAAGATGAGCCTCTCCGGTGGCTCCGCCTGGAGTGACTTGCAGCAGTATCTGACCAGTACCGTGCCCGTGACCTACCGGGGCCAGACCATTACGCTGTCCGCTGTCCGGAATCTGGCCTATGACGCCGATCCCCAGGTCCGCAAGGATGCCTTTGAGGCGGAGCTGGCCTGCTATGACCGGATCAAGGACTCCGTGGCATTCGCCCTGAATTCCATCAAGCTGGAGACCATCTCCGATTGCCAGCTCCGGGGGTACCAATCTCCTCTGGACCGGACCCTGCAGCACTCAGACATGGAGCGGGCAACGCTGGAGGCTATGTTCGGCGCCATTGACGAGTACCTGCCCAAATTCTGGCAGTATCTGAAGGCCAAAGCCAAGGCTCTGGGCCATGAGAATGGCCTGCCCTGGTATGACCTCTTTGCCCCCATGGGCAAGTCCTCCACCCGTTTCACCACGGAAGATGCCCGGGATTATCTGGTGGAGCTGTTCCGGGGCTTTAACCCCGAGGAGGCGGACATGATCGCCCGGGCCTTTGACGAAGCCTGGATCGATTTCTTCCCCCGCAGCGGCAAGACTGGCGGTGCCTTCTGCGCCGGAATCGAGTGTCTGGGTGAGAGCCGCATTCTGACCAATTTCGACGGCCAGCTGGGAGATGTAGTGACCCTGGCCCATGAGCTGGGCCATGCTTACCACAATCACTGTACCCGCAGCCACCGGACGCTGAACCGGGATTACTCCATGCCTCTGGCGGAGACGGCTTCTACTTTCAATGAGTGTGTGGTGATGGGCGCGGCCATCAACCGGGCGGCGGACGATACGGAAAAGCTGTCTCTGCTGGAATCCCAGCTGCAGGATATCACTCAGGTGATCTGCGATATCTACTCCCGCTACCGCTTTGAGACCCGGGTCTTCGAGAACCGGGAGGAGCAGTTTATGGATGCCGCGGCACTGTGCGAGCTCATGACCGAGGCCCAGAAGGCATCCTATGGCGATGGTCTGGATCACAATGCGCTGCATCCTTACATGTGGGTCAACAAGAGCCATTACTATGGTCCCACCTTCTACAATTTTCCCTACGCCTTCGGCGCACTCTTTGCCCGGGGCCTGTACGCCCAGTATGAGAAGGAAGGGGAAGCCTTTGTGCCGAAGTACAATCAGCTTCTGTACACCACCACCGTCGCCACGGCGGAGGAGACCGCCCGGGTGGCGGGTATTGACCTGACAGACCGGGAATTCTGGCGCGGTGCCCTGAAAACCGTCGCCCGGCAGATCGACTGGTTCTGTGAGATTCTGGAGGAATGCAAATCATGAATCAAAATATGAAGGAATTGATGGATTTCCTGGATGCATCGCCCAGCGGCTATCATGCGGCCCATAATCTGGTGCTGATGATGGAAAAAGAGGGCTATCAGGCTCTTTCCGAGCATGAGGACTGGCAGCTGTATCCCGGCGGAAAATACTACATGGTCCGGGGCGGCACCACCGTGATCGCCTTCAAGATCCCCCGGGGCGCCCCAGCGGGCTTTATGATGAGCGCCAGCCACACGGACTGGCCCACCTTCAAGGTCAAGGAAAACGGTGAGCTCAGCGGTATCTACACCCGCCTGTCCACGGAGAAATACGGCGGTATGCTGATCTCTCCCTGGCTGGACCGGCCCCTGAGTGTGGCCGGCCGGGTGATGGTGGAGACGGAAAATGGCGTCCAGGCCAAGCTTGTGAACATCGACCGGGATCTGATGCTGATCCCCAATGTGGCCATCCACATGAACCGCAATGTCAACGAGGGTTACAAATGGAATCCCGCAGTGGATACCCTGCCGCTGCTGGGCGGCCGGGAGGCGGCGGGAAAGTTCTGGCCCCTGGTGGAGGAAGCTGCCGGCGGCAGGATCCTGGGTCATGATTTGTACCTCTACATCCGCCAGAAGGCTGTCTGCTGGGGCATCGACGAGGAATACATTTCCTCCGCTGCCCTGGATGATCTGGAATGCGCCTGGGCCTGCACCAGAGGCTTCCTGCGCGCAGGGGAGACCAGCGCGGTGCAGGTGCTGTGTGCCTTTGATGATGAGGAGGTTGGCTCCAACTCTCCCCAGGGCGCGGCGTCCACGATCCTGGCAGATACCCTGAACCGGATCTGCAATGCCCTGCAGGTCAATCCTTACCGGATGCTGGCCCAGTCCTTTATGGTCTCTGCCGATAATGCCCACGCGGTGCACCCCAATCATCCGGAGTACGCCGATCCTGGCAACGCGCCGACTCTGGGCGGTGGTGTGGTGATCAAGTTCAACGCAGCCCAGCGCTACACCACTGACGGTGTTTCCGCTGCTGTGTTTCGCAAGATCGGCCAGAGCGCCGGAGTGCCGCTGCAGACCTACTGCAACCGGGCGGACATTCCCGGAGGCTCCACTCTGGGTCATATTTCCCTGACCCATGTATCGGTGCCCACGGTGGATGTGGGCCTTGCCCAGCTTGCCATGCATTCCTGCTACGAAACCGCCGCTGTGGCAGATGTGCTCCATCTGGAAAAAATGATGACCGCCTATTACGGCACCACACTGGAAGCTACCCCCGACGGTGGCTGCACCATCAGATGATTATTACCCCCCGGTCTGCAGCCGCAGACCGGGGGTTCAAATTGCAGTTTGTCGCACCGATTACGAACAGCCTTACAGGGGGGCGAGCATCGCTCGTCCGCGCGGTACACGGTTGCGGGGCTGCCCAACCTTCGGCGTCAAGAGAGCAACCGCTCGTAGCGCAGCTCTTGGTGAGTCGCAATTCGCAACAGTGGCGTGCCGGACGGGCAATGCCCACCCCTACATCCGGTATCGATAATCTGTACGCTAAACTGTAATTTACCTATCAAAAGTACGACTGGCAAATTTACTAATTGGCATCCACAAAAACTGTAAAAACCCACCATTGCGGCAGGGGTGCCGATGGTGTATAATGTTTTTATCCAGGTGGATTGGGTCTACTCCACAAAAATAGGCTTAAATCCACTAAAAAAAAGGAGGAAAACCCGTTTCGACTCACGGTACGGCAGTGTGGAGACCTGTCGTAATGCTGCCGGAATTTTGCTTTCCGGTATGCGAGAATGCACGCGAAAGACTCGGTGCATTTAGAGTCAAAGAAAATTATGGCAACTATGACCCTGAAGAACGTTATGAAGATCTACCCCCATAACGGCGACGACGCAAAGAAGGCTAAGAAGAAGGCCAAGAAGGGCGAGCAGCACGAGGAGAAGAAGATCAATCTGCAGATTACTGAGAAGGGCGTTGTCGCCGTTCAGCAGTTCAATCTGGAGATTAAGGACAAGGAATTCATCGTCCTGGTCGGCCCCTCCGGCTGTGGTAAGTCCACCACTCTGCGTATGATCGCCGGTCTGGAAGAGATCTCCGAGGGCGAGCTGTACATCGGCGACCGCCTGGTCAATGACGTTGCTCCCAAGGACCGTGATATCGCCATGGTCTTCCAGAACTACGCCCTGTATCCCCACATGACCGTGTATGACAACATGGCTTTCGCTCTGAAGCTGCGTCATACCCCCAAGGATGAGATCGACAAGGCTGTTAAGCAGGCTGCTGAGATCCTGGACATCACCCAGTACCTGGGCCGTAAGCCCAAGGCTCTGTCCGGCGGTCAGCGTCAGCGTGTCGCCATCGGCCGTGCTATCGTCCGTAATCCTCAGGTCATGCTGATGGACGAGCCTCTGTCCAACCTGGACGCCAAGCTGCGTAACCAGATGAGAGCTGAGATCATCAAGCTGCGTCAGAGAATCGACACCACCTTCATCTACGTTACCCACGACCAGACTGAGGCTATGACCCTGGGCGATCGTATCGTCATCATGAAGGACGGCTTCATCCAGCAGATCGGCACTCCTCAGGAAGTGTTCAACCATCCCTACAACCTGTTCGTCGCCGGCTTCATCGGCACTCCTCAGATGAACCTGTTCGACGCCAAGCTGGTTAAGGCAGACGGTAAGTACGCTGTTGAGCTGGGCGGCATGAAGGTCGTTCTGTCCGATGACAAGCAGGCTGCTCTGGCCAAGAACAATGTTGCTGAGCAGGAAGTCGTTCTGGGCGTCCGTCCCGAGCACATCGTGCTGGAGCAGGGCCTGGCTGGCAAGGTCGACGTGTCCGAGCTGATGGGCTCCTCCGTCCACCTGCACGTCAACTCTCTGGGCCGCGATGTCGTCATGGTCGTTTCCACCATGAACATGACCGGTGCTGAGGTTGCTGCTCTGGCTCACGGCGCTGACATTCAGTACAGCTTCCCCGGCCACTGCTGCCACGTGTTCAACAAGGAGACCGGCATCAATCTGGAGGCATAAGCTATATTTTCCTGATAAACAGGCCTGCTTCGGCAGGCCTGTTTTATTTTTTTAAACCACACGCCCGGGTGTTGCGGGGCAAATTATATTTCGAAACGTGTTGACACAATTGGTATATAAAACGTAAATTCGGGGAAGAATCTAATCATTATGCCAAAAATATGAAAAATAAACCCGAAAGCCGTTGGTTTCCCTTGACAAATCGGGAAAAAAGTATTACTCTCTTATCGTACCCCGGTGGAAACGTTTCAATGTCCAAAAACGATGAAATCTGCCGAGAGGTCCTATGCTGAACATAAAGGAGTAATTGCTATGCGAGAGAGTGGCATCCTGATGCACATCACCTCCCTGCCCGGCCCCTACGGAGTGGGT
Source organism: Oscillospiraceae bacterium (assembly GCA_017622295.1). Taxonomy (GTDB): domain Bacteria; phylum Bacillota; class Clostridia; order Oscillospirales; family Oscillospiraceae; genus Faecousia. The sequence continues at coordinate 80,275 of JAGARK010000011.1, read as the reverse complement.
ACCATGGGCAAGCAAGCCTTTGCATTTGTAGATTTTCTGAAAGCTGCCGGCCAGAGCTGGTGGCAGATTCTTCCCCTGAACCCCACGGGTTACGGCGACTCCCCCTACCAGTCCTGTTCCACTTTCGCAGGCAATCACTACCTGATCGATCTGGATGCCCTGGTGGAGGAAGGTCTTCTGAAGCAGGAGGAGATTTCCGGAATCCAGTGGAGCCGGAAGGATACCAAGGCCGATTTCGGCTTGCTGTACAACAATCGACTGAAGGTGCTGCGTCTGGCCTATGACCGGTTTGCAGCCGATGGGGCATTCGAAGTCTTCTGCGATGAAAATCGCGATTGGCTGCCGGATTTTGCCCTGTTCATGGCGCTGAAGGACCGCTTCGGCGGCAAGCCCTGGTACCAGTGGGACGAGGAACTGAAGTTCCGCAGAGCCGATGCCCTGCGCCAGGCTGCGCTGGACCATGGGCAGGAGATCCGTTTCTATTATTTCGTCCAATATCTGTTCCACAACCAGTGGACCGCACTGCGCCAATATGCCCACAGCAAAAATATCCGCATCATCGGCGACGTTCCCATTTATGTCCCCTACGATTCCGTGGAGGTCTGGCGCGAGCCAGAGCTGTTCCAGCTCGATGAGCGTCTGGATCCGGTTGCTGTGGCGGGCTGTCCTCCCGATGCCTTCACGGCCGACGGTCAGCTCTGGGGCAACCCCCTGTACCGGTGGGAGGCTCATGCCGCCGACGGCTACCGCTGGTGGATTCGCCGTCTGGCTGCCGCGGGAACGCTCTATGATATGGTTCGTCTGGATCATTTCCGGGGGCTGGAATCCTATTGGTCTGTGCCCTATGGTGACAAGACCGCCCGCAACGGCCGCTGGGTCAAGGGCCCGGATATGGACTTTGTCAAAGCCATCAAAAATGGCCTGCCGGGGCTGAATATGATCGCTGAGGACCTGGGCTATATGACCCAGGAGGTGCAGGATCTGCGGGACGGCAGCGGCTTCCCCGGCATGAAGGTGCTGCAGTTCGCCTTCGATTCCAGAGAACCTTCCGATTACCTGCCGCATACTTATACAAAGAACACCGTTTGCTATACCGGCACCCATGACAACATGACCATGGGCCAGTGGTTCGACACGGCACCCGCCGCAGCGGTGAAGTACGCCAGGGAATATATGCATCTTTCCGGGCGGGAAGGCTACGTCTGGGGCTGCATCCGGACGGTGCTGGCCTCTGTTTCCGACCTGTGCATCATCCAGATGCAGGACATCCTGGACCTGGGCGGCGAGGCGAGAATGAATTTCCCCGGAACTTTGTCAGATTCTAACTGGACATGGCGGGCAAAAGATGGTATAATCGACCATACCCTGGCGAAAAAGCTCAAGGGATTGACAAAACTGTATTGCCGTACTGGCATTCAAAAATAAAAGCAAGGGCGGTTTATCCGCTGAAGATTGGAGAGCTAATAACCATGAATTATGATTGTCTGAACATCGTCAAAGCGACTGAGGCTCAGCTGAAGTATTTCCACGACACCACCCTGACCGAGGCAACTCCCTATGAGCTGCACGAGGCTCTGGGCAAGGCCGTCATGATCGCTGTCTCCGACAACTGGAGCAACAGCCGTAAGGCTCGTATGCACGAGCGCAAGGCTTACTATATCTCCGCCGAGTATCTGGTTGGCCGTATGGTCTATTCCAACCTGTACAACCTGGGCATTCTGGAGGAAATGAAGGCTGCTTTCGCCGAGAAGGGTGTTGACCTGGCCGTTCTGGAGGATATCGAGGACGACGCACTGGGCAACGGCGGCCTGGGCCGTCTGGCAGCCTGCTTCCTGGACTCCGCCGCCAGCTGCGACATTCCCCTGTCCGGTTACGGCCTGCGCTACAAGTTCGGCCTGTTCAAGCAGAGCTTCGACGCCAACGGCAGCCAGGTCGAATCCGCTGACGACTGGACCAAGTGCGGTGATCCCTGGTCCTACCGCCGCGACAAGCACGCTGTCAACGTCCAGTTTGCCGATCAGGTCGTGAAGGCTGTTCCCTATGACATGGCTGTCATCGGCTACGGCACCGACAATGTGGGCACCCTGCGCCTGTGGCAGGCCGAGGCCGTGGAGGAGCTGGACTTCAACGCCTTCAACGACCAGGATTACCTGCGCGCTCTGACCCAGAAGAACAAGGCTGAGGACATCACCCGCGTTCTGTATCCCAACGACTCTACCGAGGAAGGCAAGGCCCTGCGCATCAAGCAGCAGTATCTGCTGTCCTCCGCATCCCTGCAGGATATGCTGCGTACCTTCAAGCTGGCCCATGGCAATGATCTGACCAAGTTTTCTGATTACTATGCCGTTCAGCTGAATGATACCCATCCCGCTATGTCCATCCCCGAGCTGATCCGTCTGCTGATGGCCGAGGGCATGAGCTTTGAGCAGGCCTTCGCTGTTGCACAGAAGACCTTCTCCTACACCAACCACACCGTCCTGTCCGAGGCTCTGGAAAAGTGGCCTCTGGCTCTGCTGCGTAAGGTCGTTCCCCAGCTGGCAGAGATCATCTGCATGATCGACCACAAGTGCCGTCAGCAGTTTGATCATCAGCTGTTCATCATCAACCACGACATCGTCCACATGGCGAACCTGTCCATCTATGTGGGCTCCTATGTCAACGGCGTTGCTGAGATCCACTCCCAGATCCTGAAGGACGACTGCTTCAAGGATTGGTACAAGGTCTATCCCGAGCGCTTCCAGAACAAGACCAACGGCATCACCCCCCGCCGCTGGCTGGGTCTGTGCAACCCCGAGCTGACCGGGATGATCCGCTCCAAGCTGGGCGGCGATTTCCTGAACGAGCTGGAGAAGCTGGAAGAGCTGAAGCCCATGATCGATGATAACATGGTTGCCGAATTCAACGCCATCAAGCGCACCAAGAAGGAGCAGCTGTGCAAGATCATCGCCGAGAAGGAAGGCGTTCAGCTGAACCCCGACTTCATGTTTGACATTCAGGTCAAGCGTCTGCACGAGTATAAGCGTCAGCTGATGAACGCCCTGTCCATTGTTGACATCTACTTCCGCATTAAGGACGGTTCCCTGACCGACTTCCAGCCCACCGCATTCATCTTCGGCGCAAAGGCCGCTCCCGGCTACATCAGTGCCAAGGCCATCATCCGCTATATCAACCGGATCGCCAAGATGATCAACAACGATCCCGCCGTGAATCACCTGATGAAGGTCGTTTTCGTCCAGAACTACAACTGCTCCTACGCTGAGCATATCATCCCCGCAGCCGACATTTCCGAGCAGATCTCTCCTGCCGGCAAGGAGGCTTCCGGCACCGGCAACATGAAGCTGATGCTCAACGGCGCCGTGACCCTGGGCACCCTGGACGGCGCAAACGTGGAGATCGCCGAGGAGGCAGGCCGCGAGAATGAGTATATCTTCGGCCACACCGTCGAGCAGTTCAACGCTCTGGCAAAGCACTACTATCCCCGTGGCATTTACGAGGTCAACGACCGTCTGCGCAAGGCCATGAACACCCTGGTGGACGGTACCGTTCCCACCGACGCCGATCAGAAGGCTCTGTTTGACAACCTGATGAACCAGGACCAGTACTTTGTCCAGATGGACTACGCTTCCTACGTCATTGAGAAGCTCCATGCCAACCGTGACTATGCTGACCGCATGGCCTTCGGCCGCAAGTGCCTGTGGAACATTGCTTCCGCTGCCAAGTTCTCCTCCGACCGTACCATCCGTCAGTACGCAAAGGAAATCTGGCACATCGAGCCCACCAAGTTCTGATAACTTCAAAAAGTCCGTCTCAAAAGAGACGGACTTTTTTGTTGGGGAAACAGAATTGCGGTTTAGCGCGCAGATGTGCGAAATGCAGAATTATGCATTCTGCTGCCGACGGCGTACGTTAAACTGCAATTTGAACCTCACATTTTAACCGCAGGATTTGACTTTTGGGGGCCGCAAAGGAGCTTTGCGTGACTTTTTGTTGCCGTTATGTTATGATTTTAGCGAGGTGAGCGCAATGCGTGACATTGGTAAGAACATCAGACAGCTTCGGCTGCATCGGAACATGACCCAGGACGAATTGGCAGAAAAGCTTTTCGTTACCCGGCAGACCGTCAGTAATTATGAGACGGGTAAATCCCGTCCGGACGTTGACATGCTGGTGAGAATCTCCGAGGTACTGGGCACAGACATTCAGCAGCTGATCTATGGCCCGGAGCCGAAACAGCTGAAGCCGGAGGTCATCCGCCTGATCGTGGGAGGTGCGCTGACGGCACTGCTGGGGATTTTGTGGCTGGTGCTGCGCCCCATCGCCCAGGACCGCCAGCGGATCGAGTTTGAATTGGGCCTGACTTATATGATCTATTTGGTCATCCGGCCCCTGTTTTTTATCCTGGCCGGATGGGCGCTGGCTCATCTGCTGGGGATGGCGCTGCGGAAGAAGCCCTTGGGGGGCAAATGGGTCCGGCGCGCTGGGGCGGTTTTGCTGGCTCTGGTGGTCGTCTGGTTCGTGCTGCTGATTTGGGATAGCTGCGCAGTGATGGTCAATGAATGGCAGTATGAGCACCATATTCGGGGTGAATGGGTGGCGCATGAGGTGGAGTATGATGGTGAGAAGAGCATCTCCATGGGATGGTCCCCACTGCCGCCTCAGGTGCCGGCGTGGGTAGAGTGGATCACTGCAAAACCTGCATACTATATGGTGAGATATCCTGCGCTGTTTTGCGGATTATACATCCTGACCGGCGCGGCGCTGTGGCTGTTTGGAGTTCCGGACGGCAGAAGAAAAGGCACCATGTAGCAGAAGACAAATTAGAATTTGTCGTGCTGGCGAAGGCAGCACAATGCAAAATTCAAAATGCAGAATGATGGTGTGTGAAAAGCGCACGATTTAAATTGTTTTCGAAGAAAACTCCACATCAAAACAGGAACGCCCTCCCGCTTTTGGCGGGAGGGCGTTTTGTCAGTTTGCGATGTTCAGGTCGGACTCGTCAATGGTCACCTGATAAGGATTATAGGATTCGTTGATCAGCGCGGCAATTTTGGAGCGGTTCAGGATGTAGTAGGAGACACCGTCCCGATACTCCGCGACACCGGGGAGGGTGTCGCTTTCCAGATTTCGCATACCCAGGAGCATCGCCTTTGCCATCCAGAGGTAATTTCCGGTGGTCAGGGTGGAGGTAGAGCCGCTTTCCAGCAGGGACAGGGCTTCCACTGCACCGCCGATGTGGGTGGGGGTCAGCCACTGTTGCATGCAGGCTTTCAGCACAGTTCGCTGCATTTCCACACGGCCCAGGTCGGCAGTGGCGTAGCCGGCGCGGAAGCGCAGTATGGCCAGAACCTGCTGGCCGGAAAGACGCTGGAAGCCCGGGGTGAGGTAGGTGCCCTCGACCTCCATGTCCATGGGCACATCCACTTCCACGCCGCCCATGATGTCCACGATCTGGGGGACCAGGGTGAAATCCATCAAAATATAGCCGTCAGGCCGGTAGCCGATGATCCGCTGGACGTAATCCATCAGCACCTCCATGCCCTCTTCGCCGCCGCCGTTGCGGCCATAGGCGGAGTTCAGCTTGGCTGCGCTGCCGGAGGCGGTGATGGTATAGCTGTCCCGGGGCAGACTCAGCAGACCGACCCGGCCCTCGGAGCCGCTGAGATAGAGCAGCATCATGGTGTCGGTTCGCATACCGTCGGCGTCGGTGCCGCAGACCAGAATGGTGGCGGTATCCGGCTTCCGGCTGCCGATGGATTCCTCGGATATGGGCGGCTGGATAAAGACAAACATTGCCACGGCAGCTGCGATGATGAGGCCCAGCAGCCAGGTCAGACAGCCGCAGCCGCAGCCCCGGCGTCTTCTTGCTTTCTTCTTTTTGGGGCGGGGGGGCTGATAACGTTCTTTGGGCATTTCGGGATATTCCTCCTGACGGGGACGGTGATACCGCCGGGGCTCCGGCTGGGGGACGAACTCCTCGATGTATTCCTCTTCCTCATAGAGATCTGGCTCTTCGCTGAACTCTACCCAGTCGTATTCATCGTATTCAAATTCTTCGGACTCTTCAAAGTCGTCAAATTCGTTGTAGGGGTCATATTGGTCATAGGTTTCTGCTTGCTCGGGAGCCGCTTCCTCTGCGCGCCAGAGGAGTTCTTCGAGCTCGCTGAATTCCTCTCGTTCTCGTCGATTCATAGGCATTCACTCCTTTGGGCTATATTCTACCGTAAAACCTTCTGCCTGTAAAGATGTGAAAAAGTTAAGAAATCGTAAAGTTTACCCCGCCTTTCCGGAGAAAAGCGGGGTGATTCATGCTTTGGGGAAATGGATGGAAACTGTAGTGCCCTGGCCTGGGGTGCTGGAAAGGTCGATTCCGGCATTGTGGATCATGGCAGAGTGCTTGACGATGCTCAGTCCCAGACCGGTGCCGCCCACGGCCTTGGAGTGGCTCTTGTCCACCCGGTAAAATCGCTCGAAGATCCGCTCCTGATGCTCTGGGCTGATACCGATGCCGGTATCGGCCACGGTCAGGGTGACGGAACCTTCCGCGTCGGCCAGACTGACCCGGACATCGCCGCCGGGGCGGTTGTACTTGATGGCATTGGTGCACAGATTGGTGATGATGCCGCTGAGTAATTGGGGGTAGCCTTCCAGTTCAGCCCGGTCGCCGGAGAGGTACAGGGTGACCTGGGCTTTTTCAGCGGCGGGGGTCAGTTCCCGGAGGACTTCCTCCGCCAGACGATAAAGCTCCACATGCTCCCGGGGACCGGTGCCGGCCCCTTCGTCCAGATGGGACAGCTTCAGAATGTCCTCCACCAGCCGGACCATCCGCTGAGAGGCGGCATAGATCTTTTCGGAAAACCCCGGTACATCCCCGGGCTGCACGATACCGTTTTTCATCAGCTCCGCATAGCCGGAGATGGCATGGAGGGGTGTCTTCAGCTCGTGGGAGACATTGGCGGTGAATTCCCGCCGCTGAAGCTCCAGCTGTTTTTTCTCTGTGATATCAAACATCAGCAACACAACGCCGGAGATCTTTCCACCGGACTTGACGGGGCTGGCATCGATCTGATAGTCACCCAGAGGAAGCGTAACCGTATCCTCGGCGTGGTTTCCCTCCAGCGCTTTGCTCAGCAGGGGCAGCAGGGGCTGGGAGTGGTTCACCTGCAGGAAGCTGATGCCCACCAGGGGACGAACCATACCCATGATCCGGGCGGCGGCGGGGTTCATGGTCAGCACATTGTAGTTCTCGTTCATCAGCACCAGGCCTTCGCTGAGGTTTTTGGTGACAGTTTCAAATTCCCGCTGCTTGCGTTTGAGCTCCGTTGCCTGGCCCTTCAGCTCCAGCTGCTGGGAGTTGATCCGGCGCAGCAGAGGCATCAGCTCCTCGTATTCGGCGTTGGACAGGGGATCGTTCAGATTCAGCTTGTTCAGGGGCTGCACGATGGCGTGGGCCAGCCGGTACGCCAGCCAAAGTGACAGGACCAGTGCCACCAGGATGATCAGGCAGATGGACTGTCCCATTCGCAGGATCAGGGTAAAGATGGAATTCTGCGCCATGGACAGGCGAAGTACGGTGCCATCGGGCAGAAGCTGGGAGGCATAGATGGTCTGCTGCATCAGCGTGGCGGAATAGCGGGTGCTTTCGCCGTAGCCGCTTTCCAGGGCCTGCCGTATTTCTTCCCGTTCCAGGTGATTTTCCATCCCGCCGGAATCGGCGGAACTGTCATAGAGCACGGTGCCGTTGGCGCTGATCCAGGTGACGCGGCAGTCCTCCACCTGAAGTCCGTTTAAGTATTCCACGCCCTCGTGGGCCACGGCCTGGGCAGCCAGTAAGGTCTGATTGCGCAGCTGGCTGCGCTGCATCTGGGAGTAATAGGAATACATCATGCCCATCACGATGACGAGACTGGCGAAGAAAACCGCCAGCGCCGCGAACCAGATGGAGTGGAAGATGCGCTTTGTCATGAACGCTCCTCCATTCGGTATCCCACGCCCCGGACGGTACGGATGTATTCACCACAGGGGCCCAGCTTGGTGCGCAGGGTTCCGATGTGCACATCCACAGTGCGGGTCTCGCCCAGATATTCGGCGCCCCAGACCTTTTCCAGCAGCTGATCCCGGCTGTAAACCCGGCCCGGGTGCTTCAGAAACTGCTTCAGCAGTTCAAATTCCTTCAGTGTCAGCTCCACCCGGCGGCCGCTGACCCGGACGGTATGGGATTCGGGAGCCATTTCGATATCGCCCAGACGCAGGGGGCGGACGGATTCCGCCGGGGCAGTCCGCCGCAGGACCGCACGGATCCGGGAGACCATCTCCATCATGGAAAAGGGCTTGGCCAGATAGTCGTCGGCGCCCAGATCGAGCCCCAGAACCTTGTCATATTCGGCGCCCTTGGCGGAGGCCATAATGACCGGGATCCGCTCGGTGGCGGAGGAGGAACGGAGCTTTTTCAGGATTTCAATACCGTCCATGCCCGGGAGCATCACATCCAGAGTGATCAGCTGAGGGGTGGAATGGGTAAGCGCGGCGAAGAGCTCCTCGCCGGTTTCGAAGCCCTCGGCCTCGAAGCCCGTGGCCCGGAGGGTATAGAGCATCAGCTCCCGGATGGAGCTGTCATCTTCAACACAGTAGATCATGGTACCTCCTGGAGTTAGCGAGCTGCCAATGGGCAGCTCGAATGCAAAATTCAAGATGCAGAATGCAGAATGATGGTGTGCGTGTAGCGTACGATTGAAATTGTTTTCGAAGAAAACTCCTCAATTTTGCATTCAGCATTCTGCATTTATATAACGATCATACTACAAAATGATCCGTTTTTCTATGGTAATTTTACAAAAGGAAAGCCGGGAAGCATAAACTTCCCGGCGATGAATTATGCAAGACGGTACTTTTCTGCGTATGCGTGGTACTGCACATCGAAGTCTGCATAGGCCTCTCTTGCGGAGCGCAGAGCTTCGTGGGTGTTCATGTTGTGGTTCTGCAGGTCGATGACGCTGCCTGCCAGATTGGAGCAGTGGTCGCTGATGCGCTCCAGGCTGGTCAGCAGGTCGGACCAGACAAAGCCTGCTTCGATAGAGCAGTTGCCCTGCTGCATTCTCAGAATGTGGCGGGTACGCATCTGCTCCTTCAGACCGTCGATGACGTCTTCCAGGGGCTCGACCTTGTATGCCTCGTCCAGATCCTTGGTCAGGAAGGCACCGAAGGACAGGGAGACGATCTCGTTGACGGCGGATACCAGCACGGCAAGCTCGGCCCTGGCGGGAGCGGAGAAGGCCAGCTCCTTTTCCTTCATTTCCTGACCGGCTTCCATCAGATTCTGACCATGGTCCGCGATTCGCTCGAAGTCGTTGATGGCCTTGAGCAGCATGGTGGCTTCGGAGCTGTCGGACTCGCTGGAACGCAGGGCGCTGAGCTTGACCAGATAGGAGCCCAGGATGTCTTCGTAGTGGTCGGTGAGGTTCTCCAGCTCCCGGACTTTTTCGCCCAGCTCGGGGGTGAAGGCGGTGATGGAGGTGATGGCCTCCTTCAGGGTATCGGCAGCGGCATCTGCCATTTTGGCGGCTGTGTCCCGGCAGCGCTCCAGAGCGATGGAGGGGGTTGCCAGCAGACGTTCGTCCAGTTCGGCAATTTCCTCCATGACCTTGGAGTCGGGAACCAGCTTGCACACCAGCTTTTCCAGCAGATTGCCGGAGGGCAGCAACAGAGCAGTGCAGAAGATGTTAAAGACGGTATGGCAGATGGAGATGCTGACGTGGTTTGCTGCATTGTTCAGGAAGGGCAGTTCAAACAGGCCCCTGACCAGCGTGAACAGGATCAGGCAGATGACAGTGCCGATGATGTTGAACATCAGATGGACAATTGCGGTACGCTTGGCATTCTTGGTGGTGCCAACGGAAGACAGCAGGGCAGTGACACAAGTGCCGATGTTCTGGCCCATGATGATGGGAATTGCGGCGGCGAGGGAGACCTGGCCGGTGGCGGACAGTGCCTGCAGAATACCAACGGAGGCGGAGGAGGACTGAATGATGCCGGTCAGAACAGCACCGGCCAGAACGCCCAGAATGGGATTCGTGAACATGATGAACAGCTGCTGGAACCCGGGAACATCTTTCAGACCGGAGACGGCGGAGGACATGGTATCCATGCCAAACATCAGAACGGCGAAGCCCAGCATGATCAGGCCGGTATCCTTCTTCTTGCTGTCCTTCATAAACATGGTATAGATGATGCCGATCAGAGCCAGAATGGGGGAGAAGGAGGTGGGCTTGAGCAGCTGCAGGAACAGGCTGTCGCCTTCAATACCGCCGAGGGACAGGATCCATGCGGTGACGGTGGTACCGACGTTGGCGCCCATGATGACATTGATGGCCTGACCCAGCGTCAGCAGGCCGGAGTTGACAAAGCCGACGACCATGACGGTGGTGGCGGAGGAGGACTGGATGACGGCGGTGACGGCCAGACCTGTCAGGAAGCCCAGAAACCGGTTGGTGGTCAGCTTGCCGAGCAATGTACGAAGGCTGGAACCGGCCCGGCGTTCCAGGGCGTCGCCCATGACGTTCATGCCGTACAGGAACAGGCAAAGACCGCCGATCATTGTGAGTATATCGAAGATGTCCATGAAGAGATTCTTCCTTTCTTGATTTACATTTGTCTTTCTTTTGCTGTATAAAAGTATCATATCAGTCAATTGTCAAATCTGTTATCAGGCAATTGTAAAATCTGTGTAAAGTCGAAATAACACGGAAAATGCGCAGTTACTTGACTTTTTGACGATATGAACTATAATTATAGGGTGAATAATAAGATGAGATAGTGTCGATTATCGGAAGAGAGATAGAGATGAAACTGATTGAGGAAATACGAAACAACTACCGAAAGTATATCCTGATGCTGCTGGATATCGCGGTGTTTTCGTCCATCAATGCCATGTATTATTTCATGGCATCCATTGGACATTACAGCTCCAACCCGGTGGTTGAGGATCCGGTGCTGTTTTTTATGGATTCGTCGATCCTGCTGGCATCCATGCTGGTAATGAGACATTTGCTGGGCGTGTACCGGAATGTCTGGAGATATACCAACACCCGGGCCTATTTCAACCTGGTGATGTCTGACGGCGTCGGCGGAATTTTGTCACTGGTGGTGACGCTGATTGCCGGCGGCTATCGCGGTGTCTGGCACTGCGTTGTGGTGGCGGCACTGACGGCCCATATCTGCATTCTGGCCCGGTTGGGTTATCGCCTGTGGTATAAGAAGAAAAATGACATCCGTCCGGATGATACCCGCAAATGCGCTGCCATTGTCGGCGCCGGCCAGCTGGGTACCTACCTTGCCAACGATCTGCGGACCAACAGCCATTCCCGCTTCAATCCCCTGTGCTTTATTGACCTGAACCGGGACAAAATCGGTAAGACCGTTGCCGGCCTGAAGGTCATCGGCGAGGACCAGGCCAGGGAGTACATCGCCGCACATGCCATCACGGACATCATCATTGCCATCGCGGATACGGACAGCGAAAAAAATTCCAGGCTGTATCATCTGTATCGGGATATGGGCTGCAATGTTATGATCTTCGACTCTCTGATGCACGAGGGGCAGGAAAACCGGGGCAGACGCACGATCCGCGAATTCAGCATTGAAGATCTGCTGTTTCGGCAGCCGCTGAAGATCAACGACCAGAGTGTGCTGGAGTACTACGCCGGCAAGGTGGTCATGGTCACCGGCGGTGGCGGATCCATCGGCAGCGAGCTGTGCCGCCAGATCGCTCAGTGCGGCCCCAGACGTCTGGTGATCGTGGATAATTACGAAAACAATGCCTATGAGATCCAGCAGGAGCTGCTTCGTCTTTATGGCAGTGATCTGGATCTTCATGTCCAGATCGCCTCTGTTCAGGATGTTCGGCATCTGGAGACGATCTTCCGGACATACAAGCCCGAGGTGGTTTTCCACGCAGCAGCCCATAAGCATGTGCCGCTGATGGAGGAAAGCGGCTACGAGGCGGTGAAGAATAATATTCTCGGCACCTATAATACCGCCAATCTGGCGGAAAAGTACGGCGTCCGGAAATTCATCATGATTTCCTCCGACAAGGCAGTCAATCCCACCAACGTTATGGGTGCCACCAAGCGGGTCTGCGAAATGATCATCCAGAGCCGCCGGGACAGCACCACCAGCTTCGCCACCGTGCGATTCGGCAATGTGCTGGGCTCCAACGGCTCCGTCATTCCGCTGTTTAAAAATCAGATCGCAGCCGGCGGCCCGGTGACCATCACGGATAAGCGGATCATCCGCTACTTTATGACCATCCAGGAAGCCAGCCAGCTGGTGATCCAGGCCGGCGCCATGGCCCGGCGGGGTGAACTGTTTGTGCTGGATATGGGCAAGCCCGTGAAGATCTACGATCTGGCGGTGAACCTGATCCGGCTGTCCGGTCTGGAGCCGGAGGTGGATATTCCCATCGTGGAGGTTGGTCTGCGGCCCGGCGAGAAGCTCTATGAGGAACTGCTGATCCGGACGGAAAAGCTGGACAAGACCGAAAATGACATGATCTTCATCGAACGGGACACGCCCTTAACCCGGGAAGAGGTGGAGGATAAGATCCGTTACCTGCGCCAGGCGGCAATGGACTGGGACGAGGGCAATGCCCCCAGTGCCAGAAAGATGCTGATGGCGGTGGTGCCCACCTTCTGTGATCCGGAAGAGCTGAATCAAAATGCCGCGTCTGCCAGAGAAATGCAGGAGGTCTGACAATGAAAGTGAAAACCATCCTGAAGGTGCTTTTGCTGATTGTGCTGCTGGTGCTGCTGGCGGTTTTGTCTGTGGTTGCCTACATCACCTCCAAGCTGGATCTGATCCAGTATGCCGATGAGGTGGATACCAGCGTTTACCAGTCTGCGACCCTTCCGGAAGCGACGGAAGCCGACCCGGAGGAAGAAAACGAGCTTCACATCGACATCGAGGGACTGGAAATCGTAGAGACCATGCCTGAGGTCCCCGAGGGCGAAGTTCAGGAGGAAAAGGATGTGTTCAACATTCTGGTCCTGGGCACCGATGAACGGACCAAGGAATTCAATGTCAATGCCCGCAGCGATGCCATGATCCTGATGTCCATCGACAAGAAGGCCAACACCGTCAAGCTGGTGAGCCTGGAGCGCGGTATGGGTGTGCCCATTCTCGAGGGACAGTATGCAGGCAATTACGACATTCTGACCCATATTTTTCGCTACGGCGGAGCAGACCTGGTGGTAAAAACGGTGCGGGAAGTGCTCAAAGTCGATGTGGATCACTATGTGCGCTTCAATTTCAACGCCGTGACCCAGATCGTGGACATGCTGGGCGGCATCGACATGGAGCTTTCCGCTGCGGAAGCCAAGGCGTTGAACGGCGGCCGGGGCATCTGGAGGCATGCGACCACCGACACCCAGGAGACCCTGGTGGAGGGCATGAACCATATGGACGGCGGTGTGACTCTGGCCTATGCCCGGCTGAGAAGAATCGACAGTGACTGGCAGCGCATCGGCCGCCAGCGGAAGGTGATCATTGCCGCGATTCAGGCCCTGAAGGGCTCCACCCTGACAGAGCTGAACGATCTGGTGGATGAGGCGCTGCCCATGGTCCAGACCAATCTGAGCAAGCTGGAAATTGCCGAGCTGATGCTCTACGCCCCCAAATTGCTCAACGCCACCTTTGATCAGATGACCATCCCGCAGCAGGGAACCTACGGTGGTGCCACGGGCCTCAACGGCCAGGGCATGTTCGCTCCGGACTATGAGCTGAATAGCCAGATCCTGAAGGAATTCCTCTACGGCACGGAAGAATAATCATACATAGCCCCAATTTGTGTTGACCGCACAGATTGGGGCTGTTTGCCGCTCGGGGCACCGGGGGGCAATACATTGACATTGCCCCCCGGATGTGATATTCTTATAAAGGACTTTAATGGGTTCTTATGGCTTTTCCCGGGAAGACAACCTGTCCCGGAGAGAAAAAGATAGATTTTTGCGCAGTTGTGAGAGTTCGGCTATGGCTTTTTTTCGTTCTGTGAAGCAACAATTCCATAGTGACAACCCCGGACAGCTGAAGCGGGAGCTTGCCTGGCTTTGGCATCGGGTGAAGCAGTTTGACAGGCTTATTTTTTTGGTGGGCCTGCTGGGACTGTGCGGAACGCTGATGTCTCTGGCATCCAGCGTGGCGTCCAAATATCTCATTGACGCCGTTACCGGCTTTGGTGCCGATATCATCGGCAAGGCCGCCGTGCTGATGGCGGTGATGATGCTCGGAAGTCTGCTGCTTCAGGCCATTTCCTCCCGGGTCAGTGCCGCGGTGCATGTCCGGGTCCGCAACCAGATGCAGCACACCACCTACGGCCGGATCCTGCGGGCTTCCTGGGAAGCTTTGGAGCCCTTCCGCAGCGGCGATCTGCTGAACCGGCTGAACTCCGATATCAACACCGCGGCCGATGGCGTCATCAGCTTTTTGCCCGGACTTCTGACCTCCGGCGTCAGATTCTTGGGAGCCTTCGGCATCATGCTCTATTTTGACCCCATCATGGCCCTTATCGCCCTGATCGGTGCGCCGGTGACTCTGCTGCTGTCCCGGACTCTGGTCAGGAAGCTGCGTCAGCACAATCTGACCATGAAGGAGCTGACCGGTGAGGTCATGTCCTTTCAGGAGGATTCCTTCCGGAATCTGACCAGCATCAAGGCCTTTTCCGTCACCGACCGGTATGAAGACGAGATGGAAAAGCTCCAGGGGGAGTATTCCAACGCCTACCTCTCCTACAATTCCTTCCAGATCAGCATGTCTTCTCTGATGTCGCTGGTGGGCATGCTGGTGACCGCTGCCTGCTTCAGCTGGGGTATTTATCAGCTGTGGACGGGGGATATTACCTATGGCTCCATGACCATGTTCCTTCAGCTGGCCACCACCCTGCGGGGCTCCTTCTCTGCGTTGGTGTCTCTGGCTCAGCAGTCTATTTCCATCACCACCTCCGCCGGACGGATCATGGCGGTGGAGGAGCTGCCGGAGGAGGACAGTATTGTCCCCGAAGGCTTCCGGGAGGAGCTGGAGCTGCAGATCGACCTGAAGCAGGTATCCTTCCGCTATCTCAATGGAGACAGTGTGCTCCGTACCTTTGATTTCACGGCCCGGCCCAAGGATCAGATCGCCATCATCGGCCCCTCCGGCGAGGGCAAGACCACACTGCTGCGACTGCTGCTGGGTCTTGTGGCTCCCTGTGAGGGTACTGCGGAACTGATCGGAGAATCCGGCAGGCGCTATTCCATCAGTGCGGGTACCCGCAGCGTATTTGCATATGTGCCCCAGGGCAACAGCATCTTTTCCGGCACCATTGCCCAGAATCTGCGGATCGTCGCCCCCGAGGCTACGGATGCGGAGCTGAAGGCGGCACTGAAAATTGCCTGCGCCTGGGACTTCGTGCAGCAGTTTCCTGAGGGGATTCACCATCCTCTGGGCGCCGGCGGCCGGGGCGTTTCCGAAGGTCAGGCCCAGCGGCTGGCCATTGCCCGGGCATTGCTGCGCAAGGCCCCCATTCTGCTGCTGGATGAGGCCACGTCGGGCCTGGATGCGGCTACCGAGCGGCGGCTGATGGAGAATCTGCGCCGGAGCGGCCGGATTCGGACCTGCATCCTTGTGACCCACCGGCCCGGCAGCGCGGAGTTCTGCAGCCGCACCTATGAGATCCGCCGGGGCAATGTGACTGAGGTGGAATATGGAGCATAAGGTGCGGGTTCTGCCTCCTGAAGAATTGATGGAGCAGCTGCTGGATGTGATGGAGCAGACGGGGACGGTACCGCTGATTATCAGCGGCAGCAGCATGTCGCCGTTTCTGGTCCATGGCCGGGATACAGTGTATCTGTCGAAAATTACGGCGCATCTGAAAAAGGGGGATATGATCCTCTATCGTCGGCGCAATGGCGCATACATCCTCCATCGGATCTGCCGGGTGGAGGAGGACAGCTTCTGTCTGGTGGGAGACGCCCAGATTTTGATCGAACCGGGCATCCGCCGGGATCAGGTACTGGCAATTGTAACGGCAGTCCGCCGGAAGGGGAAGCTTCTGCGCAAGGGCAGCTTCTGGTGGGACTTTTTTGAACGGGTCTGGCTGCGGGTAATTCCACTGCGGCGGCCCATTGTCGCCCTTTATGGTTTTCTGATGGGCAGACGCAAAGAGGAGAATGGTAATGATTGATCTGCACAGCCACATACTGCCGGGACTGGACGACGGCGCGCAAAGTCTTGCCGAAGCGCTGGATATGGCCCGGATCGCAGTGGACAGCGGTGTCAGAGCGATGGTTGCAACGCCTCATTGCATGGAAGACCGGGCCATAGAGGTCTGGTCGGCGGTGCAGCTGCTGCGCAACGCCCTGGAGGAAATGAATATTCCGCTGCGGCTGTTTATGGGCATGGAGATCTTCGGCACCGATGACACGGTGCGGCTGCTGCGGGAAGGGAAGCTGTTCACTCTGAACAATTCCCGGTATCCTCTGATTGAGTTTTCCTTCCGCTCCAGCGGCGATGCGGAAACAGACATCCTCCGGGATGTGATCCGGGCGGGATACAGGCCGCTGGTTGCCCATCCGGAGCGTTATGACTATGTCCGGGAGGATCCGGAGCTGATCAATGAATGGAAGCGGATGGGCTGTCTGTTTCAGGTGAACCGGGGCAGTCTCATGGGCCGCTTCGGAAACGGCCCCCGGCAGATGGCCGGGGCGCTGGTGGAGCGGGGGTTTGCCACGGTGGTGGCCAGCGACGCCCATTCCGCCAGAATGCGTACCCCCTGGATGGGGGACGTGCTGGAGCTGATCGCGGAGCGGATTTCCCCAACTGCGGCGGAGTTTCTGCTGCTGCGCAATCCCGTCAGCATTATTAAAAACGAAGATTTACCTCCGGTTGAGCCGGAGTGGTTTTGATAAAGAGGCGAAAAACAGATGAAAAAACGGAATTTGATATGTCTTTTGCTGATCGCGGTGAGCATTGCGGTATTTTGCGGCTATCAGGTGGTTACCCGGCTGGCGGAGGATTCTGCGCCCCCTCAGATCAGTGACAGTCAGGAGCTGCTGGAGGTTTCCATTCTGGAGCCCCGGTCTGCTCTGCTTCAGGGGTTGACGGCCAGAGATAAGCGCGACGGCGATGTGACATCTTCTCTGGTGGTGGAAAGTGTCCGCCTGCTGGACAGCGACGGCACTGCCAGCGTCATCTGCGCCGCCTTTGACCGGGCAGGCAATGTGGCAAAGCTGGAGCGCCAGGTTCGCTATTCCGACTACGAAAGCCCCCGCTTTACCCTCGATGCACCGCTGATGACCACCCAGGGTGTTGCTTATGATGTGCTGAGCAATATCGGCGCCGTGGACATGGTTGACGGCGACATTACCCACCGGGTCCGTGCCACCACCCTGAGCGAGGTGAGCACCACCTCCCTGGGCGAGCATGATATCGAGTTCCGGGTGACCAACAGTTTGGGCGATACCGCTGAGCTGGTGGTACCGATGGAGGTATATCTGGCCGGTTCCTACCAGGCCAAGCTGGAGCTGACGGATTATCTGGTGTATCTGCCTCAGGGCTCTGCCTTCAATGCCCAGAGCTATCTGGACTGCTATGTTTTCGGCGGCAGCGATGTTTCTCTGAAAAACGGCATGCCCGAAAACTATTCTCTTCGTACCACCGGCGTGGTGGATACCAATACCCCAGGCGTGTATACCGTGTCCTATAAGGTCACCTATACCCGGGAGGGCGTCAATGCAGTGTCCTATTCCGGTTATTCCCGTCTGATCGTTGTAGTGGAAGGATAAGGTCTATGGAACACAGAAATGAAAATCATGCACCCGATACGGATCTTTTCTCCTACGATCCGATCGTGCTGGTCTATGATGTGCTCAAGCGGTGGCTTCTGATCGTCATGGCGGCACTGGTGGTGGGTGTCGGCAGCTACATCATGACGGATATGTCCTACAGCCCGGTCTACAAGACGACCACCACCTATGTGGTCACCACCCGCAGCAGCTCTTCCACGGTTTACAGCAATCTGACTTCCACCACCACGCTTGCCACGGTATTCTCGGATCTGCTGAACAGCTCTGTGATGCGTAAAAGCATCCTGCAGGAGATTGGAACATCTTCTTTTAACGGCTCCATTTCTGCCTCGGTCATTGCCGATACCAATCTGATCAATGTGACCGTGTCGGCCTCCGACCCCAGAACCGCTTTCCAGGTGGCCCGGGCCATTGTGGATCATCATGAGACTGTCACCTATCGGGTGGTGGACGGTATTTCCCTGGAGGTCCTTCAGAATCCGACGGTTCCCATGGCACCCACCAATTCCGCTGACGCCTGGGGCGAAATGAAGAAGATGGGATTCCTGGCAGCGGTGATCGTCAGCTTCCTGCTGGCTGTCATGTCCTGGTCCCGGAATACCGTCCGCAGCGGCAAGGAGGCAAGAGCCAAGCTGGATTGTGCCTATTTGGGTGAGATCCCTCATGAGCAGAAGTATAAGACCCTGTTCTCCCGGATCCGCCATAAGAAGACCAGTATTCTCATTACCAATCCTGCCACCAGTTTCCGCTTTGTCGAGACCATCCGTAAGCTCCGCCGCCGGGTGGAGCATGCCATGCATGGCACCAAGGTTCTGATGATTACGAGCCTGATGGAAAACGAAGGCAAATCCACGGTTGCGGTCAATCTGGCATTGTCTCTTGCGCAGAAGCATGAGAAAGTGCTGCTGATCGACTGCGACCTGCGTAAGCCTGCCTGCCATGCCGTTCTGGAGCAGAAGAATGTGGCCGTGGGCCTGCGGGATATTCTGACGGGCAAGGCGGAGCTTTCCGACGTTATGATCCGGGACAAGAAGAGTAATCTGTATCTTCTGCTGGAGACCAAGGGTACCAAGAATTCCGGCGACCTGGTTTCCTCTGAGAAGATGGATGCCCTGCTGAAGTGGGCCCGCAGAGAATTTGATTATGTCGTGATGGACCTGCCTCCTATGGGCGAGGTTTCCGATGCCGAGGGCGTTATGGAACTTGCGGATGCCAGCCTGCTGGTGGTTCGCCAGAATACCGCGCCGGCCCCTGGCCTGAATAAGGCGGTGGCCTCTTTGGAAAAGGGCAAGGCCAGACTTTTGGGCTGCATTCTCAACAATGTCCACTCCACTGTCCTTTCTTCCGGACAGGGATATGGCCGTGGCTACGGCAGATACGGTCATTACGGTCACTATGGTCACTACGGTGCCTATGGGTCCGGCAAATAAGGAAAGGTTACTGTTATGGAATATGTAGAAAATAAAGAACAGAAACTGGACCTGTTCGTATTCATCGACGACTTTGTGAAGGAAGCCCGGCGAAAAATCGCCCTGGCGCTGGTGCTGGTGCTGCTGGGCGGAGTGGGTACGGTGGCGGTGAGTTATTTTGGCCACAGTCCGTCTTATACTGCGACTGCGTCCTTTACGGTCAAGATCGCCAACCCCGTCTATTCCGGCATCAGCAGCTACAATACCAAAACCGCCGAGCAGATGGCGGCGACCTTCCCTTCCATCCTGACCAGTGGCGTGCTGCAGCAGCGGGTGAAGGAGCATCTGGGTATTTCCTATATGCCCGGCGTCAGTGTTTCGGCCAATTCCAACACCAGCATCATCACCATGAAGGTCACGGACTCGGATCCCCAGCGGGCCTATGATGTGCTGTGTGCTGTGATGGAGTATTACCCGGAGATCGCGGAATTTGTCGTGGGCTCCACGGTGTTGGTGCTGCTGGATGAAAGCGGCGTTCCCACCCGGCCGAGCAATGCTCCGAATTATAAGAATGTCGCCAAGAATGGCGTACTGATGGGCGGCGCACTCTGGGCCGCGATCATTGCCCTGCTGGCGCTGACCAAGAGCACCATCCACAGTGAGGCGGAGCTGAAGCGCTTGCTGAATACGCCCTGCATCGGTCAGGTGCCCAATGTCAAGGTTCCCCGGAAGATGTCCTGCCCCCTGGTCCATAAAAGCAGAAATCAGCCCGGCTTTGCCGAATCCATCCGGCTTCTGCGTCTTCATCTGGAGAAGACCATGGGTGAAAAGAATCAGAAGGTACTGCTGGTTTCCAGCGCCATCCCCGGCGAGGGTAAGACCACAGTCACCGTCAATCTGGGTGTCTCCCTGGCCCGTAAGGGCAAGAGCGTGCTGCTGATCGACTGCGACCTGCGCAATCCTTCTGTTGCAAAGGCCCTTCAGGTCGATGCGGAGCATTCTCTGGTGGAGTATCTCCGGGGCGGGGTCACGGTGCGGGATATGATCGTTCCCACGGAAGTGGCGAATCTGTCCATCGTATCCGGCGGCTCGGGCGGTAAAAACATGTCGGAGCTGCTGTCCCAGGACCGGGCGGCCCGGCTGATTCAGGCAGCCCGCAATCTCTATGACTATGTGATCGTGGATACGCCGCCCTGCTCTCTGCTGGCGGATGCGTCGGAAGTGGCGGATCTGGCGGATTGCGGTCTGCTGGTCATCCGGCATGACTTTTCCTCCCGTGAGCAGATTCTGGATGGCATCCATCGCCTCGGCGACGGCGGTCTGCCCATTGAGGGCTGTGTGCTCAATGGCGTTCACCGCTCCATTTCCAGTGGCTACGGCTATGGTTACGGCTATGGATATGGGTATGGCTATGGTTACGGCTACGGCTACGGCGAAAAGAGAGAATAATTGTTTCGTTTTCGGCTTTTTCGGCGGATGTGAGAATCGGCTGGAAAAATACTCGAATTTGACAAAAAGTTATCCACAGCTTCGTGAGATC
Source organism: Oscillospiraceae bacterium (assembly GCA_017622295.1). GTDB lineage: Bacteria > Bacillota > Clostridia > Oscillospirales > Oscillospiraceae > Faecousia. The sequence continues at coordinate 59,498 of JAGARK010000011.1, read as the reverse complement.
TTCGCAATCCCCTGTGGATAAAATCAATGGAAAAGATTCCCTCTGTGCGGAAAAAACCGCTGCACAGAGGGAGATTTTTTTATTTAAAAAATAATTTTCACATTATTCTGAAATTGCGGTTTTTTCCATGGTTTAAAGTCAAAAAATACAAAAAAATACTTGCTATTAGAGGGGAAATGTGGTAAAATATAATACGTAAAAGTATGTAAATCCGGCAGATTCGAAAAAAGGGATTTGCCGCATGTGTGTATATTGGAGCCGCCCGCGTGATGCGGAGGCGCCTGTCCTGTTTCCTGGCACTCTGGTTTGAAGAGCTGCGGGAAATGTGAAAGGAGAAAACGTTTTGAGCGAGAAATTGCTGAATTATCTGGTCGAGCATGGCCTGCTCACCCGGGAGCAGGCGGACCAGCTGCGGGATAAGCATCATGAAACCGGCAAAAGCATCCGTGAGCTGCTGGGCGAAAACGGCACTGTGTCCGAGGAACATCTGATGGAGGCCATGGCTGCGGTTTTCAAGCTGCCCACCGTCCGTCTTTATGAGGAGCAGATCCCCATTGAGGTTCGCCAGCTGGTGCGGGCGGATCTGCTGCGCAACCATGTTGTCATTCCCTTTGCCTTTGACCCCGATGATCCCGGCACGATTCTGGTGGCTCTGAATGACCCCATGAACATGCGCGGCCGGGATCTGGTGGCGATTTCCAGCAAGTGCCGGATCCGTCCCTACCTTGCCACCACCAGCGACATTCTGGTGACCATCGACCGTTACTACGGCACCGATGAGATGCGGGAGGCGGCGGAGCTCTATACCCGTGACAATGAGGTTACCACCACCATCGAAGAGGAGATCATCCGCGAGGACGTCAACTCTTCTCCTGTGGTCATGCTGGTGAACTCCCTGGTGGAACAGGCTGTCCGCCAGCGCGCATCCGATATTCACGTGGAAGCAGAGCCGGACCGCGTCCGGGTTCGCTGCCGCGTAGATGGTGTATTATATACCACTGCAACCTATAGTTTACGCCTTCTTTCGGCAATTGTTGCGAGAATTAAGATTATCAGCGGTTTGGATATTTCCGAAAAAAGAAAGCCTCAGGACGGCCGTTTCAGCTACACTGTGGACCGTCGGGAGTATGACGTCCGTGTCTCCACACTGCCCACCGTTTACGGCGAGAAATGCGTTCTGCGACTGAACCAGAAAAAGACCCTGTCCCATAACAAGCGGACCCTGGGCCTGTCCGACGAGGATATGGTCAAGTTTGACAAGATCCTCAGCCATCCAAATGGCATCGTGCTGGTCACCGGCCCCACCGGTTCCGGCAAGTCCACCACGCTGTACACCGCTCTGAGCGAGCTGAACAGCGATATGGTGAACATCATCACCGTCGAGGATCCCGTGGAAGCCAACATCGAGGGCATCAACCAGGTGCAGGTCAATGTCAAGGCGGAGCTGACTTTTGCCAACGCCCTGCGTTCCATCCTGCGTCAGGACCCGGACATCATCATGATCGGTGAGATCCGAGACGGCGAGACCGCGTCCATCGCCGTCCAGGCTTCCATCACCGGCCACCTGGTGGTCAGTACCCTGCATACCAACGACACCGCAAGCTCCGTCACCCGTCTGCTGGACATGGGCGTCGAAAGCTATCTGATCGCCGACTCCACCGTGGGCATCATTGCTCAGCGTCTGGTGCGCCGGCTGTGTCCCAACTGCAAGCGCCAGCGATTGCTGCTGGACCATGAGGCGGACTATCTGGAACTGTCCGCTGAGGAGCGCAAGGGAAAAACCATCTGTGAGCCCGTGGGCTGCCAGCGCTGCAACGGCACCGGCTATTACGGCCGGATCGGCGTCTACGAGATCATGGAGATTACCCCCAATCTGCGTGGTATGATCGCTCGGCGGGCCCATACCGACATGCTGCGTCAGGCTGCCATTGACGAGGGTATGCTCACCCTGAAGCAGAGCGCCCGCCGCCTGGTGCTGGACGGCACCACCGCGATCACGGAACTGCACGCCATTTCCGTGGAGGATTACGAATTGGTGAAGTAAAAGCTCACCTGGCAAGGAGCATTCATGAATAATTTTAAAGAAATCGTACATACCGCGGTGGAACGGGAGGCTTCCGACCTGCATCTGACTGTAGGCCTGCCTCCGATCTACCGCATCGACGGCGATCTGGTGAATGCGGCGGATGAGCCGCTGGTCGAAGCGGATGTTGCCGCTGCGGTCCGCCAGTTGGCCAACGACAAGCAGCTGGAGGAGCTGAAGACCACCGGCGAGATCGACTTCGCCGTGACCTTTGACGGCACCATCCGTATGCGCTGCAACGCCTTCTATCAGCAGGGCCGCACCGCGCTGGCGCTGCGTATGCTGCCGCTGGAAATCCCTACCATGGAAAGTCTGGGACTGAGCCAGATTTTCGTAGATATGGCGGAAAAGCCCCGCGGCCTGGTGCTTCTTACCGGCCCTACGGGCTCCGGTAAGAGCTCTACCCTGGCGGCTATGCTGGACCATATCAACCACACCCGCCGCCGTCATATCATCACGCTGGAAAACCCCATCGAATTTGTCTATACCCCCGACAAGTGCATCATCAATCAGCGCGAAGTCGGTGACGATACCGGCAGCTTTGCCGCCGGCCTCCGGGCTGCGCTGCGTCAGGACCCGGACGTCATCCTGGTGGGCGAGATGCGCGACCTGGAAACCATCTCCACCGCCATCACCGCCGCGGAGACCGGACATCTGGTCTTCGGCACCCTGCATACCAAGGGTGCGGCCAACACCATCGACCGTATCATCGACGTATTCCCGCCGGAGCAGCAGGAGCAGATCCGCATCCAGCTGGCGGACGTTCTGGAATGCGCAATCGCCAAGGCTCTGCTGCCCAAGATCGGCGGCGGCCGTGTGGCGGCTTACGAAATCCTGGTGGCCACACCCGCTGTCCGCAGCCTGATCCGTCAGAACAAGAGCTTCCAGATCACCAGCGCCATGCAGACCGGCAAACGCCAGGGCATGCAGCTGCTGGATGATGCCCTGGCAGATCTGGTCCGCAGCCATCAGGTTACGCTGGATACTGCCATGGAGGTCGCGAATGATCCCGCGGCACTGCGAAATCAACTGGGGAGGTTCTAAATTATGCCCTCTTACAGCTACATAGCGATCAATCGCGCCGGCAAGCGCGTGAAGGATACTCTGGATGCCTCCTCCGTGGAGACCGCCAAGAACTCCCTGCGCGCCATCGGCTACAGCATCCTTGAGATCAAGGAGCTCAACGTCCTGAACAGGGACATTGAGCTGCCCTTCCTGGGCAACCCCACCGCCAAGGATATGGCAATTTTCTGCCGCCAGTTTCAGTCCATTCTGAGAGCCGGTGTCCCGGTTTCTGCGGTTCTGGCCATGCTGGGCCAGCAGACCGAAAATAAAAAGCTGGCCGCGGCCATCCGCGAGATGCAGGCCGCCATTGAAAAGGGTGAGACCCTGGCAGGCTCCATGCGCAGACACCCGAAGATCTTCTCCGGCATGCTCTGCAACATGATCGCCGCCGGTGAGGAATCCGGTAATCTGGAAGAATCCTTCCGACAGATGGAAGACTGGTTTGACAAGGCCAAGCGGACCAAAGCCGCCGTCGGCAAGGCGATGGTCTATCCCTGCGTTCTGATCGTGGTCATGGTCGTGGTGCTGATCGTCATGATGGTCAAGATCATCCCCACCTTCCTGCAGACCTTTGCGGAAATGAACATGGAGCTGCCTTACCTGACCAAGTGCGTCATGGCAGTCAGCGACTGGTTCGTTGCCTGGTGGTGGCTGCTTGTCATCATCCTGCTGGTGCTGGTCATTGGCGGCCTGTTGTTCAAGCGCACCAACAAGGGCCAGCACTTCTTCGGCTGGTTCGCCCGGAAGATCCCGGTGGTGAAGCTGCTGACCGTCCGCTCCGAATGCGCCACCTTCTGCCGCACCCTTTCTCTGCTGCTGGGCTCCGGCCTTTCCCTGACGGACAGCCTGGAGCTGGTGGCCATCAACATGAACAACATCTACTTCCGGGAGGCGGTTCAGACCTGCCGCACCATGGTGTCCGAGGGTTGGCCCCTCAACGCCGCGCTGCAGGATACGGGATTGTTCCCTCCCATGGTCTATAACCTGGTGGCCATCGGCGAAGAGACCGGTGACCTGCAGGGTATGCTGACCAAGACCGCCGATTACTACGACGACGAGGTCCAGGACGCCACCCAGAGCCTGCTGTCTCTGATGGAGCCCTGTATCATGCTGGTCCTGGCGGTATTCGTTCTGATCATTGTGCTGTCCATCTTCCTGCCTATGATGAATATGACCAAGGCTTACGACCAGTATCTGTAAGCGGTCGGGAATGGCAGAGCAGGATTTACAAAGGAGGGTGCAATGGACCTTTTGATTCTTCTGATTCTCTTCCTGCTGGGCATCGGCGTGGGCAGTGTCTGCAATGACCTGATCTACTGCCTGCCCAGGGAGGAATATTCCCGGCGGCCTGCCGGGTGCAGCGCCTGCGGTGCAGAGCTGAAAGGGCTGCGGACCGTTCCCGTTCTAGGCTGGCTGGCCCTGGGCGGCAGGTGCCGCAGCTGCGGCGCGAAGATCTCCGCCCGGTACCCGATGGTGGAGGCGCTCAACGGCCTGATGTGGCTGCTGACCGGCATCCTCTTCCGGGGCCAGTGGCTGACGGTGGCACTGTACTGCCTGCTGTTTTCGGCGCTGCTGGTGGCCTCGGTCATCGACTGGCGGGAGTACATCATCCCCAATGTCATCAATCTGGTGATCCTCATCCTGGGTGTAATCCGGCTGGTGACGGATCTGGAGCAGTGGCTTTTCTATCTGATCGGCATGCTGGCGGTGAGCCTGGTGTTCCTGCTGCTGCACATCCTCACCGGAGGCAATGGCCTGGGTATGGGCGATGTGAAGCTGGTGGGCGCCGCAGGCCTGCTGCTGGGCTGGCCGAAAATGATTCTGGCTGTTCTGGCGGGCAGTCTGGCGGGAGCCCTGATCCATTCGGCCCGCATGAAGCGGGGGGCCGGGAGCAAGCTGGCCTTCGGCCCATATCTCGCCGCCGGAATCTGGTTCTCCGCACTGCTGGGTGAACCTCTGATTAACGCATATCTCAGCCTCTTTGGGCTGTAATTTACAGGTGCCTCGGATTGGTAAGGCTGCCAACTGACAACTGGATTGTTTCGTACGGTCCAGAGGAGGAATAATATGAGCAATATAATTACAGGAAAGGTTCTGGCGATTCAGCTGGGCAGGGAAGAAACCCGGATTGTCCTGTTGGGCAATGGGTCTGAGATCCTGCACGCGGTGGCAATGCCCACCACGGCCGGCGCGGTGGATGACGGCGTCATACGAAACCCTGAAGCCGTCCGGGCCATGCTGAAAAAAGCCCTGGAAGAACCTGAATTCAAGAGAGTGCGCCAGGCAGTGTTCACCCTGTGCACCTCTCAGATCATCACGGAGACCGTCACCACCCCGGACCTGCCCGCTTCCAAGCTGGAGAAGCTGCTGCGCTCCAACGCGGATATGTATTTCCCGGTGGATACCCAGGAATACAATCTGGTCTGGCAGGTCATCGGACCCAAGCAGGGCGAAGGCGGCCTGAAGGAGCTGTCGGTTCAGCTGTGGGCAGTTCCCAATGCGATGCTGCAGCCCTACTATAGCGTAGCCAATGCCTGTGGTCTGTCTGTGGCAGCCATCGACTACTGCGGTCACGGCATTGCAACCGCTGCCGGCGCGTCCTTTTCCGCAGCGGTAAAGACCGGCAAGAAAGGCAAGCAGCACGTCGAAGATGCCGCTGCTTTGGCCCGTGCCCGGGATGGTGAGACCAAGCTGCACCTGCTGCTGGAGCAGGACCTGCTGGGCATGACCTTCGTAAAGGGAAACCAGGTGGTGATGCAGCGCATCATCCGCTGCGGCAGCGACCCGACTTATCAGTTCAGCGAGCTGGCCATGATGCTTGAGTACTACCGCTCCATGGAAGGCGGCTGGGACAACACCATCACCGGCATTGCCTCCGGCTGTCACGCCAGAGACAGACAGCTGGTTGCGGAGCTGGCAGACATGCTGGGCATTCCCGTTGCCGTGATGGATGCGGGCTATGATATGGGTCTGGTGCTGTGCGTCGGCGCCGCCCGGACGGAGCTGGACTTCGGCATTGCCACGCTGAACGTTGCCGGCAAGGCCCGGAAGGAAGTCAAGAGCCAGCTGTGGCAGTATCTGCTGCTGCTGGGCTGCGGCGTTGTGCTGGTGGGCGTGATTCTGTTCACCCTGTCGGCCCAGTTGACCTGGAACACCCGCATCAGCGGCCTGGAAAACGAAAGCCAGACCCTGACCATCCAGTATGCGCAGGTTTCCGAATACTCCAAGAACTACGATAACTACGATCAGCTGTACAACGCGTACAGCAATGACTGGGAGACCATCTTCACCAATCTGCAGACCTACAACAACAATCTGGTTCTGGCTATGGAAGAGCTGGAGGACCTCCTGCCCGACAACGCCAGCGTCGTGGGTATGGAGATCGGCGCCAGCGGCCTGAATGTGACCTTCGCCACCGAGACGAAGGAAGAGGCAGCCTACCTGATCATGGCTCTGCGTGATATGAAGTACGCTGATGTGATGGCAATCTCTCCCCTCCAGGGTGGCGGCAACGGCCCTGCCGAGAGCTACGGCTCCGCAGCTGCTGAGCAGGCGCCTGCCGAAGGCAGCTCCAGTCAGGAGCTGACCGCCGAGCAGTGGGACGCCATGAACGAGGCCTTGACTGCCGACCTGAACGCCTATGCCGTGGCCTACCATTTGGGCATGGGCACCAACGTCACCGACCGGATAGGCGAGCTGGAGCAGGCTTACCCCCTGCAGCTGACCAATCAGTATGACACGCTGGCTGACCTTCAGAAGGCGGTCGGCGCCGAGCTGACCTACGAGGTCCGCAGCAACGCCTTCACTGCCATGTGTACCACCAACCCCTTCGCCATGAACGCTGCCGAGTCCATGCTGTATCGGGATTACCTGACCGGCGGTTCTCTGGGACCCTACATCGAGCGGCAGCTGGAACTCAGGGATTCTTCCATCATCTCCGTTTACAGACACAGATCTGTTGCCGACCTGCAGGGCGATATCGAACTGCTGGTGGACATCATGACCACCTACGACAGCTCCTATGACGCGCTGAGCGCTGCGGAAAAGGTTATCTGCGGCAATGAGGAGATGGAAGACTGGTATGTCTACTATCTGGAGGCGGAGCTCAAGGAACTGGAATCCGCTGTGGAGCTGCCTTACCTGGATATGAATTCCGTGATCTCCGATGTGCTGGACGGTGCATTCAACTCCAATTTCTCCGGCCTGAACGGTGTTCTGAATTCTCTGCTCTCCGCTCAGACCAAGAGTGTGATCAAGCGGGTGAATAACGAGCTGAATCCCACGGAGCCCGGCACCACTGAGCCTCCCACCGAACCCGGTGACGTCACGCAGCCCACGGTTCCTGTTGATCCCACCGGGCCCGGGGGCGATGATGCTACCACTGATCTGTTCCTCGAAATGGTGCTCAAGACGTATATGCAGTATGGCCACCTGGTTCCGGGCAGCGAAGAATACATCGACAACATCGTCCTGTATTTTGAAACGGGCTCCAGCGGTACGGAGCTGGATCCGATTCTTGACAGCTTCATTAACAGCGGCAAGTCCGATGAGATTATGAAGGCCTTGCTGGAACTGTATGAGGAGAATCCCGATGCCATCGAGAATGAAACCATGCGCAAGCTGATCGAAAACTATCTGGAAAACGGAACTACTGGAAATGAGGTTCTGGATGACTGGATTGAAAGATGCAAGAACGCGCTGGAAGAACTCTTCCCCACTGAGCCTACGACTCCCACCAAGCCTGCCGATCCCACCAATCCTTCTGACCCCACCGATGCTACCGAACCCAGTAAGCCTTCGGATTCCGAAGAGCCCGGAGAAGGTATTGAGGAAGCAGCACTGTGGCTGTTGTTGTATTTGAATAATGGCACTACTAGTGATCAAGCTGATAGTGATGGGAATGGTGTTAGTGATGGTGATGAGTTGATTGCTCACTATCTCATGGAAGGTACTGTAAAGGATGCTTCAACTCAGAAGATTCTTGACGATTTTGTGCGAGAAGGAAACGTTGATGCTGAGTTAAAAAATCTGCTTGTAGCTTATCTCCTCAATAAAAGCGCAATTAAAAATGTACCCATTATGACGATGTTTGATAACTACTACAATGGTTATAAGGATACGGGAACTAAGACTACCAATAATAAGGCTCTGGATGAAAGACTTTTTGAACTCAACAAGGAAATTGCAGTGGATGCTCTAAATGCGGCTCTCAATAACGCCAACGGCGACGGTGGCGGTGGCGGCGGTCAGCAGGCCGCTCCTGCAGACAAGCGTATCTTCTTTGCTGTGGTCCTGAACTACAACGAAGACCTGAAGAACGAAGAGCTGAACCGTAAGGGCCTGTACTACGATGACAAGATCGAGCGTCTGGAGGTGGATGAGTGATGAGATTCCTGGGTAAATACTGGAAAGTGATCATTGCTGTCATTCTTCTGGCACTGGCAGTGTTCGTCTTCATTGACAAGTATCAGTCCCAGAAGCTCGTGTATGAGCTTCGCCAGCAGCAGCTCGAGATGATGATCACGAGCATGCAGGAAAAGATCGCAGAGAACCTGAAGTACAAGGACATTCAGGATGAGCTGGAGGATGCCGTCAAGGAAATTGAGGCCAGCCGCCTGGACCTGTACCGCAAGTTCCCCGTGGAGCTGAAGGAAGAGGACCAGATCATGTACGTTCTGTATCTGGAGACCCTCTTTGACACGGAGATCCAGTTCGCCTTCGGCGAGGCCATTCCCCTGGCTGCGCTGCAGGACGGCTCCACCCTGGAAGGCCTGCTGATCACTGTCAACTACGAGACTACCTATGAAGGCTTCAAGGAAATGATCGATTATCTGGCAACGGATAACCGGATCGCATCTGTTTACAATGCGACCATCGCCTATGATGCCGATAAGGATATCGCAGCCGGCGCGCTGACCCTGATCCTGTACACGATGAATACCGAAGCTCTGGAGTACACCGCTCCCGATGTGGCAATTCCCGAGACCGGTAAGGAAAACATCTTTGATTAAGCAGTTACGAGAACGCGGAAAGGAGGAGACGAACATGAGACGAGAAAACAACGGCGGCTTTACCATGATCGAGGTTCTGGTGGCCATCGCGATTCTGGCGGGCATTGTGATTCCTGTTTGCAGCAGCCTGCTGCTTTCCCTGCGGATGAACGCCAAGGCTGAACAGGTGCTTCAGGCCCGGCTTGCCGTCTCCTCCGCCGTGGAAACACTGATGGCTGAAGGCATTACCGGCGCCTCCACGGAATACGATGTGGTTGACGGTTCGGACAGGTTCCCTGCGGTTGCCGTCGTTACAAAACTGGACGCAGAAGCTGCTTATTCGGTGAATGGTGAAGAACCCACGCATTATATCGTGGAAGTAACTGACAACGATGGGCTGGTCGCTGTAACCACTGCCATCCGTGCCGCGGACCTCGCGGCAGAAGAGGAGGGGGCCGAATGAGAAAGCATAACGAAGGCTACTCCCTGGTGCTGGTCCTGGTGGTCCTGGTCGTGATCTGCCTGGTGGCGACCTTTATTCTGTCCTTCTCCCTGAGCAACCTGAAAAATCAGCAGGCCTCGGTGGAACGGATGCAGGATCGGTATGCAGTAGCTGGTGAGATCGAAAAGATCGTGGCTGAACTTGAGAAAAAAGTTGATCCTGTTTCGCAAACGATCGAGCTGAAGGATGCTGAAGTAGACCATGAAAAAATGACCGTCAAATACGTGAAGCAGTCTGGCACAGTCCGCATCGAGTGTACACTCCTTTTGGAAGCCGAAATGATGGAGCCAGTTCTGGGAGAAGAGAAATACTTCATTTCCGGATGGACAGGTGTGAAATGCATATCCTACCAGATTTCTACAATTGAGAATGACGGGGAGGTGGCGGAATGAAACATTTCATTCGCGACAACCGGGGCCTGACTCTGATTGAGCTGCTCACCGCCATTGCCATTGGTTCCATCATTACTTTGGCGGCCACTTCGATTTTGCTTCTCGGCCTGCGGATCTTCAGGCAGTCCAACGACACGGTCACCCGCCAGAATCAGATCCGGATCGGTATGACCGTCATGGAAGAACTTGCGGTTCAGAACCCCATTACCAACGCCGCAGACGGGAAGGTAATGACCACGGATGGCGAGGAACTGCTCTACCTGGAAAACGGCAAAATCCTCACCGGCACAGGTGGTCAGGTCATGGAAAACGTTGATACCTTCGAGGCAGATTGGGAAAATGGGCTTCTGACCCTGACCGTAAAGCTGGAGGACTCCGATGAGGAATACACCTCCGTGATCCGCTGCCCGGTAACGATGCCGGAGGGAACACAGAATGCATTGTCCGAAGGTGATGCCGTGACGGCAATGTCCCTGGACGAACCGACCACGGAAGAACTCCTTGCTGCAGCCATTACGAATCGGGACAACTCCCCGAACGTACGGACCTTCCTGAACACCCTGGCCTCCCAGATGGGAAGCACCGGCCGGATCCTGAATGACGGGGGAGAAGGGGAGTGGTACTCCCAGTGGTATATCGGCAGCTATGAAGATAATCCCGGCTGGAGCGAGGAGACGCCCTGGTGTGCCTGCTTCGTCTCCTGGGCGCTGGAGGAATGCGGCGGGTATCTGGCCGGTCAGATACCCAGATTTGCCAACGTAGACAGTTTCTGGGTGGACTTCGTGACCACCGACAGCTGGAAGACCGAAGGCCCCGAACCCGGCGACATCGTGTTCTTCGACTGGATCGTCGATGACGAAAAAAATGCCCAGCATACCGGCGTGGTCCTGGCCGTGGAAGACGGCTGGATCCATACCATCGAAGGCAACAGCAACGGCCGCGTGGCGGTTTGCAGATATGCTGAAAATGATGCCCGGATTATGGGCTACGGGATCCTGAATTGGACATAAATTAGCCAAAAAAACCACAGGGAGTATCCTTTTAAATACTCCCTGTGATTCTTATTTTCAGGCCGCAAAAAAGGCCTTTTTTGTGTGGTAATTTTGTCAATAATCCATAAAAAATAAGTTGGAAAATTTGGAATAATACCGAAGAAAAAGGGTTGCATTACCAAATGAAATGTGGTATCCTAACTATGAAACTCTATCGCCTAAGTATAACTATGCCGTTTCGACGGGGTAGCTATGTATCTGGTCACTCCTGAGCATGATTTCCCTTAAAGGAGCGGTTACGTTCTGCGGCGGCGAGTTAGCAAATAATGCACGTATCTTGCGTGCAAGTGAACTGGAGGAATATTAGATGAGTCGAAACCATACGTTTCTGACCCGCGGCCTCGCCATGGTTCTGGCACTGGTTATGATTGTGTCCTGTGCAAACCTCGGCCTGGCTCTGCCCGCTCTGGCCGCTGATAACGGCGAGAGCCTGTATGCCCTCATCGGTAAGAGTGACGTTGGCACTCCTGCTCTGAGAGCTGTCCTGGCTGCCGGCGGTCTGACCGGTGACCAGACTATCAAGTACGCTATGCCCACCGAGGACAATGCAGACGACCTGCTGGTCCTGAAGAACGGTGTTCTGACTGCTGCAGCATATAAGGACGCCGAGGGCAACACCTGGGTTCCCTACAGCTACGGCACTGTGGGCAACGAGAACCTGTTCAGCGGCAACTCCGCTGAGTGGACCGGCGACAATGTCAACGTGATCTACGCCCTGAACCTGGGCTCCGAGATCGTTGCAGAGCCTCTGGCCCTGGCTAAGCAGCTGGCCGACGAGGCCGGCGTCCAGAATGCCATTCTGCGCAACTTCTACGACACCTATCAGGATAACCTGAAGGCTATGCGTAAGGGCGTGCTGAACGGCCTGAAGGACGAAGTTGAGTACACTCCTGCTACTCCCGAAGTCAAGGCTGACTTTGTCGGTGTTATCGACTCCCTGAAGGGCCTGATCAACAACGACACCGGTTACCTGAACTTCTACCACACTCTGGAATCCTACCAGACTGAAGGCCTGGCATACTACTATGCCAACTGGCAGCAGGTCGTTGCTGAGATGACTCAGCTGCGCGACTACATGAACAGCCTGGTCGAGACCGAGGAGAAGCTGGAAGTCCTGAACGTCCTGTGCGACAACATTGGCTACGCAGGCTACGGCGACAAGTTCGTCGTTCTGGCTGACGCACTGGTTGAGGCTACCAACACCCTGACCGCTCCCAGCGAAAAGATCGACCTGAGCAACAAGGCTCTGGTTTCCGCTCTGGACCTGGCTATCGGCGTTCAGGAGTACGAGACCTCTGACCTGATCCTGAAGTCCACCAACCTGTATGTCCTGGACTCCACCTATGCTTACGTCATCGTGACCGTCAACGGTCCCGAGGGCTACATGACCATTCCCGTCAAGTTCGAGAATGGCGGCAAGATTTCTGCTGAGCAGATCATCGCTGATGTCGCTGCTACCGCAGATTCCATGCTGGGCGCTAAGGCTCCCTACTACACCCTGAACGCTGCTGAGATCGATGCTCTGGCTGATACCGTGATCACCGAGAACATCAAGGTTACCTGCAGCTGGGATGAGACTCAGTACACCGCCAAGATCGGCGGCGAGGATCAGATCGTCACAATCAACGACCTGACTATTACCCTGCCCGGCCATCCCGAGGATGGTCACGAGTATCACTACACCATCGGTGAAAAGGTGATCGAGGCAGATGAGGATGTTGAGCATAAGTTTGCAGTTGCCGATCTGGATACCCTGTTTGTTGATGGTGTTCTGACCATTGACCGCGTGGACTACAACCGCTACAGTGGCGACCTGGAAGGCCTGATTGCTTTCGTCAACGAGAAGATCGGCAAGGAGAACGCTTTCGAGCTGGTCAAGGGTGAGGAAGGTGACTACACTGGCCTGTATGCTAAGATCGAGATGGGCGACCTGGCTGCTTTCGGTGAAGCCCTCATCACGAACGACTACTATAATGAGATCAAGCTGAACAATCAGGTCTTCTATGACGGCGAATACGTCAGTGTTCAGGCTCTGATCGACGCCCTGCTGAATGATGGGGACTTCAAGAGCGAGAATCTGATCGCTCTGGGCCAGAACGGCGAGGGCGAGTTCCTGCACACCACCATGCAGCTGAAGGGCTACGAAGAGAACAACAGTCTGGACTTCGTCCTGTATCTGACCTCCGTTCCCGCTGAGATGACCAAGGTCTCCAAGGCTCTGAATGCAGTCAAGGATTACATGAGCTTCAAGGGCGGCGAGGGTTACCTGGATGTCACCATGACCCTGCCCGAGAAGGTTTATGAAGGCTACCTGACCGCAGCCATCGGTGCCGGTTACGCTGAGGGCAGTGACCTGGATAGCTTCAAGAACACTGCTACCGTTCAGTTCGTCAAAGACTACTTCGATCTGCTGATGAACTCCGATGTTACCACCACCACCTTTGAAAACACCCTGGCAACTGTCGGCATCGAGCGCGACCTGTCCGACTACGAGGGCTACTGGCAGACTGTTAAGGCAGTCGCCACCGGCGATGACTTCAAATGCACCATCAATGACAGCATGATCGACGTCACTGTTCCTGCTGGCAGCGACAACATCGAGAAGGTTCTGAACCTGCTGGGCCTGAACTCCGCAACCATCCGCTTCGGCACTTCCGCCATCAAGGATGAGACTCTGAAGGTTCGCTCCACTGTTACCCTGACCAACAATGCCGGCGATTTCGAGGCTCTGGTCATCAACCCCGCTAAGGTCACCGAGACTGGCGCAAAGAACAAGATCAACGCTGTTGACTATACCTCCAACCTGGTTGAGACCGTCAACAACATGAACGGCAAGTCCATGGTTATCCTGCTGGATGACATCTATGGCGACCTGAACTTCCCCGGCGCTGCTGTCATCGACCTGAACGGCAAGACCGTCCACGGCAACATCAATGTTAACGGCTCCGTCGTGATCGTTGACTCCGCTCTGGTTACCTACAACGGCGGTGCTGTCACCGGCAGCGTTTCCGCAGTCCGCGGCGCCATCACCGGCGGTACCTACGGCGGCGACGTCTCCAAGTTCCTGAGAGACGGCTACACCCAGGATAACGGTGCTGTCAAGAACGGCATGTTCTATGTTGTTCTGGAGGACGGCGCATTCAACTTCGTCCTGAATGCTGACTTCTACAACACCTACAATGGCTACCTGCCCAGCGTTGCAGCTCTGGCTACCGAGATCACTGCCGATCTGGCTATGAACTCCTACCCCGATGCTGCTCTGTCCTACGGCTCCGATAACATCTACGCCGCTGAGATCGACAACATCCTGGGCTCCTACATCGATGGCAATCCCATTGATTCCGCCATCACCGACATGTGCAACTACCTCGATGTCAAGGGCATCAATGCTCTGGCCAACGACATCATCGACGACATGACCGATCTGAAGGCTGTCTCCGCAGCTCTGGAGAACGGCGATGTTATCGGTTCCTACAAGTTCACCGTCAATCCCTACGCCATCGACCTGAACTACATTGAGGGCGAGGACTACCTGGACTTCGGTCTGGGCTACAGCAAGAACGTCAGCAAGTCCTTTGGCATCGCTCTGTCCTTCGAGGGCGAGAACAAGTACTACGAGTACACCAAGGACCTGATCGCAGCTATGTCTGAGATTCTGACGATCGACGCTCAGGTTGAGCTGTACCAGCCCACCTACGCTGAGAACACCAACACCCTGTCCGTCGGCGGCAATGCATACGCTGACTTCGTCCTGGATCTGTCCGCTAACAGCGACTACAACAAGGGCCTGGCCATCATCCTGGCCTACGGCAACCCCGAGTGGACCGAGGAAATCGCCAACGCCAAGAACTGCGTCCTGGTTCTGAACAAGATCATTGAGCAGATGACCGTTGAAGATGTCTTCACTGCTCTGAAGGTAATGGACCGCAACACCTCCATGACCGAGATGGCTGATGCGATCGGCTACAAGTACTCTGCTGAAGAAATTGAGGAGCTGGAAGAGATTTACCACGTGCTCCTGTGCGGCATTGGCAAGGTCTATGAGATCCTGGAAGACAACGCAGATTCTGAGCCTGTGACCTCCTATGTCAAGAACTTCTCCGCTTATAAGGAAGCTCTGGCTATCCTGCTGGCCTACGGCAAGGAAGAGTGGTCTGACGATCTGGCTAACGGTAAGGATGCCGCAGTTGTTGTGAAGAACATCATTGCTCAGATGGATGTTCAGGACTTCTTCGATGCTCTGAAGGTCATCGATTCCAATGTTACCATTGCAAAGATGGCAGATGCTATCGGCCTCGAGATCTCTTCCGAGGATAAGAATGTTCTGGAAGGCGTTCTCAACAGCCTGAAGACCATCGTTTCCCGTGTTACTGTCAAGGAAATGGCTGACGCCATTGGCTATGAGTTCGGTGTTACCGAGCACTCTACTCTGGCAGACGTCCGTAATATTCTCGAGTACGCCCTGGGTAAGATCGGCGACAAGCTGAACATCACCAATAACGAGAATGTCCTCAGCTGCTACCAGACCAACAGCCACACCTATACCTACAGCGCAGATGTTTCCGCTTACGGTGATGCTACCGTCAAGGGCTACACCGGTGTCTTTGATGTCGATTACATCAAGGGCAGCATGACCATCAAGCTGGCTCCCAAGTGCACCAGACTGATCGGTGATGTTAACTGGGACGGCGTGATCGATACCGACGATGCAGCTCTGATTTGCAAGTACGATACTGGTAGAATTGATGAGACTGGTCTGCATATGTGTGTGGCTGACGTCAATGCTGACGGTGCCATCGACACCGATGATGCAGCACTGATTTGTAAGTATGATACCGGCAGAATCGTCTATGAAGATTTCCCCGCTGTCAACCCCTAACCAATACAAGGAGAACTAAACTATGAAAAAGATTATTAGCTTTTTTGTTGCAGTGCTGCTTGTTGCTTCCATGCTGACTGTCGGTGCCTTCGCCGATGAGACGGATGTTGTCACCAAGGTTTATGGTACCACCGCTACGGCTCAGCCCGGAGAGACCGTTACCATTTCCTTCATGATCAGCAACAACACTGGCTTTGACTCCACTAAGATGAGTGTCTCTGCCGCAGCTCCTCTGACCGTCGGCGAAATCACTCGTGGTCTGATGAGTGGCGGTGATGTCTTCAATAACATTATCAACCACGCAAGTGGCGCCCCTGTTACTGCTGACGGCACTCTGTTCAGCGTTTCCATCAAGGTCGCTGAGGATGCACAGCCCGGTACTTATCCCGTCAGCCTGTCTGTAACCAGACTGAATGTTAACGGCGAGTCGCTGACTTACAAGGCTTCTGGCGGCGCTGTTGTGATCCCCGAGGTTGCCTGCGAGCATGACTGGCAGCTGACCGAACGCGTGGAGTCCAGCTGTACTGAGGCTGGTTACGAGATCTACACCTGCTCCAAGTGCGGCGAGACCAAGAGAGTCGACCTGAAGCTGGCTGGTCACGACTACATCATTAACATCAAGAACGATGAGTACCACACCTACGACTGTAAGAATTGTGACAAGACCTTCGATGAGAATCATGATCACATTCGGTATCCCGGACAATTCGAAGATGATGATCACTGGTGGTGTGAAACCTGTGGTTGGGAAAAGGCTAAGCCCGAAAATCCCACCAGCCCCGATCCTGAAGAGCCCGTCCTGGGCGACATCGACAGCAATGTCGAGAGCCAGTTCAACTTCGGCCTGGTTGCTCTGATCGCTGTTGCTTGCGGCGCTGCATTTGCCTTCAAGCGTAAGTTCGTCAAGTAATTTCTAAACTGTTCTGTGTAAGCGGTGGGTGGTTTCATCCACCGCTTACTTTCCATAAGGAGATGTTCGCAAATGGAAAAGAATATGTACAATTCCGGTTCCGGAAGGGGCAGAAAGTCCGGTCTGAGCAAGACCACGATTGCACTTTGCTGCATTGCTGCATTTTTGATGATTGTGGTCATTGTGATGATGGTTATGCTTCTGCTCAGAGAACCTGAGGTCCCCGAGGTACCCGCAACCGAGCCTCCTGTTGTGGTAACGGAAGCTCCCACTGAGGCACCTACCGAGCCGGAAGAAACCCAGCCCGAAATGCTGGAAAAGATGGCTGAGCTCTATGAGCAGAATCCCGATACCTTCGGCTGGATCCGCATTGCCGATACCAAGCTGGATTATCCCGTCATGCATACCCCCGATGATCCTCAGAAGTACAACCGACTCGACTTCGATGGGCAATACGATAAGTCCGGCCTGCCCTTCATGGCTGCCCGGTGTAATACTGATCCGGAAAGCACCAACCTGATCGTCTATGGTCATAATATGCGAAACGGTACTGCCTTCCGCACGCTGCACAGCTACGCAGATAAGGAATTCTGGGAGGAAAATCCCATCATCGAATTCTCCACCCTCTACGAGGAGAGAGAATACGAGATCTTCGCGGTCTTCTATGATAAGATCTATGATGCTGCTGATACCCGCTTTAAGTACTACCACTTTGTAGATCCTGAGACGGAAGAGGAATTCGATGAAGGCGTCCAGTATTTCCTGGACAACTCCATTTATGACACTGAAATCGAAGTGGAGTACGGCGACAGATTCCTGATGCTGATCACCTGCTCTTACCATACCGACTACGGCCGTCTGGTCGTTGTCGGCAGAATGATAGCTGATGATGCCGAGTCGCAGCAGAATGGCTGATTTTTGATGTACTGAACCATAATGGATGACCCGTCCGCGCCAAAAGCACGGACGGGTTTTTTATTTTCATTGCTAGAATTGAATTAAGGTTGCGAGAAACAGGGAAATATGGTAGAATAATATAATATATGTGGAAGTATGCGATTCGTTTCGCAATAATTGGATGAAGGTTCTGGAATAAAGGAGAGAGTTTTCATGCAAGCAGTTGCAAAAGAAACCTCCGATGTTCGTCAGCGACAGCTGCTGGACAGAGAGGAAGTACTGAATAGAGCAAAAAAATACTGGTGTCTGAGACGCTTTCAGGATATTGTTTTATCGATCGTCGCCCTCATTGTACTTTGGCCTCTGATGCTGATCGTGGCGCTGGTGATCGTTATCGACAGCCCCGGCGCAAGCCCCATTTTTTCCCAGGTCAGAGCAGGACGTGACGGCAAGGAATTTGTATTTTATAAATTCCGCTCCATGAAACCCGGCGCTGAGGCAGAGCTTGATTCGCTGTTGGATCAGAATGAAATGCAGGGTCCCGTATTTAAGATCAAAAGAGATCCCCGCATCACCCGGTTTGGCCGTTTTATCCGAATGACCAGTATTGACGAGCTGCCTCAGCTGATCAACATTCTGAGGGGTGAAATGAGTATCGTTGGACCCCGCCCGGGCCTTCCCAGAGAAGTGGAGCAGTATGACGATTATGCCCGGCAGCGTCTGCTGATCACCCCGGGCCTGACCTGTTATTGGCAGATTCAGCCCAATCGCAATGAACTGAGCTTCGATGAGTGGGTTGAGCTGGATGTTCAGTACATCAATGATCGTAGCTTTAAAACCGACTGGAAGATCATTTTTGCCACCTTTGGCGCCGTTTTCGGCATGAATGGTGAATAAGGAGCGGGCTGTGAAGATTATCATGTTTGGTCACAAGCGGATTCCCTCCCGGGAGGGCGGCGTAGAGATCGTTGTTGAGGAACTGAGTACCCGCATGGTGCAGCTTGGTCACAAGGTTCTATGCTTGAACCGGGACGGACATCACGTCAGCGGACGAGAATTTGACACAGATGCGCTGAGGGAATATCGGGGCGTTCTGCTGAAGAGAGTTCCGACTTTGGATAAAAAGGGCCTTGCCGCGGTGAGCTCCAGCTTTTTTGGAGCAATCTATGCTGCCTTCAGCGGGGTAGATGTGGTTCACATTCATGCAGAGGGCCCTGCCTTTATGTGCTGGCTGCCGAAGCTTCTGGGAAAGAAGGTCGTGGTTACTGTCCACGGTCTTGATTGGCAGCGGCAGAAATGGCAAAAGGGCTTCGGCTCCAAATACATTCACGCGGGCGAGAAAATGGCAGTGCGTTTTGCGGATGAGATCATCGTGCTGAGCCGAAATGTACAGCTGTATTTTCGCGAGACCTATGGAAGGGAAACGAAGTGGATTCCCAACGGTGTAAGGAAGCCGGAAATTGAGGATGCCCGCCATATTACGGAGGACTATGGACTGAAAAAGGATGAGTATATTCTGTTTCTCGGTCGTCTTGTGCCGGAAAAGGGCGTCCACTATCTGCTGGATGCCTTTCGCCATGTGAAGACAGATAAAAAGCTGGTCATTGCCGGCGGAGTGTCGGATTCGGATGACTACGCCCGGATGCTGAATGAGCAGGCGCAGAAGGATGACCGTGTGATCATGACCGGATTTATCCAGGGGCAGACACTGGCAGAGCTGTACAGCAATGCTTATGTGTATGTTCAGCCCTCCGATGTGGAGGGAATGCCCCTGACCTTGCTGGAAGCCATGAGCTACGGAAATTGCTGTGTGGTGTCCGATATTCCGGAATGTACGGAAGTGGTGGAGGACAAGGCTGTTGTGTTTCCCAGAGGAGATATTTCTGCGCTTAAAAGCTGCCTGCAAAGGCTGTGCGATGATCCGGTGCAGGCGGAAACCTATAAAAAGGAAGCCCAGTCTTTTATCTGCGAGAAGTATAACTGGGATGATGTGACAGAAAAAACACTGGAGCTGTACAGATGAAGATATTGATGGTCAATAAGTTTTTGTACCCCAAGGGCGGTGCTGAAACCTATATGCTGAAATTGGGGGAGATCCTCCATGCCCATGGTCATAAGGTGCAGTACTTTGGCCTGGATAATGAGAAAAATGTGGTTGGCAATCATGCGCAAGCTTATGTGACTGATATGGATTTCAGCGCAGGAATCCGGAAGAACCTGAAGGCACCCTTCCGCATTATCTATTCCGCGGAGGCGCGCAGAAAGATTCGGAAGGTTTTGGAGGATTTTCAACCGGATGTGGTTCATCTGAATAACATCCAGTTTCATCTGACACCTTCCATGATTCTGGAAGTTCACAAGTATCAGCGGCAGACCGGGCGCAGTGTCAGGATTATTTACACTGCCCACGATTACCAGCTGATCTGTCCCAGCCATGGTTTGTTTGACAGTAATATCCAGATCTGTGAGAAATGCCTGGGTGGAAATTATATCCACTGTGTACATACCAAATGCGTAAAGAACTCCAGGGTGAAAAGCATTCTTGGCATGGCTGATGCCTATTTCTGGAAGTGGAGCAGAGCGTATTCGTATATTGACACCATCATTTGTCCCAGTGGCTTTCTAAAAACCAAGCTGGACATTCAGAAAAGATTTCGGGAAAAAACTGTGGCACTGCACAACTTTGCGGACGCGGTTCCGCAGATAGACGTTCAGAAAGAGGACTATGTTCTTGAGTTTGGGCATTTGTCCAGAGATAAGGGAACCAATACGCTTCTGGAAGCTGCGAAGCGGATGCCGCAGACCCGGTTCATCTTCGCCGGATATGGTGCGGCGGAGAAAGCTATTGCCCAGGTACCCAATGCGGAATATGTGGGCTTCAAGTCAGGAAATGACCTGGAAATGCTGATCCGCAAAGCGGCAGTCAGCGTGTATCCTTCCGAGTGGTACGAGAATTGTCCTTTCTCTGTGATCGAGTCCCAGATGTACGGCACTCCCGTTATTGGATCCCGGATGGGCGGAATTCCGGAATTGATTGAGGAAAATAAAACGGGACTGCTTTTCGAAGCTGGCAATGTATCGGATTTGGAAGCCAAGCTCCGGCAGCTGCTGCTGACACCGGGACTTTTGGAGGAGTATTCTGCCAACTGTAAGAGCAAGAAATTTGAAACGCCCGAAAGCTATTATGAAAAGCTGATGGGCATTTATGGAGCATAAGATGAAGATTTATGAGATAGGCACCGGATATACGCCGATCCCGGCCCGGATGGGCGCCGCTACGGAAATCGTAGTGGAGGAGCTGACCAAGGCATTTATAAAGCAGGGGCAGGCGGTGGAAATCGTCGATATTGCGTCTGCAAACAGACTGCCCAACGATCTCCCGATTCGGGAAGTGAAGGTGCCCGCCTGCTTCACGGGAACGGATGTGAAGCTGGGATTGATGCACAAGCTCAAGCGTGTGGTATATTCCATTGCTTTGGCGGGGGAACTGCGTAAAATTCTGAAAGCAGCAGAGGAGAAAATTGTGCTGCATTTTCATAATCAGTACAATCTATTTTTCTTTCTGAAGCTGACCACATCCGCATTGCGGAAAAAATGCCTGATCGCCTATACCAATCACAGCGGTATCTGGCGTCTTCCCTGGAATGAGGTCGAAGATGTGATCAAAAAACGGTATTTCCAGGAAGCGGAGTGCATGAAGCGGGCAGATCTGGTATTCGTCCTGAATCAGGAGACGAAAGATCAGGCGATAGAGCATCTGAAAGTACCACGGGAGCGGCTCGTGGTTATTGGAAACGGCGTCAATACGGATCTCTACCATCCCCTGGCGGAGGAAGAAAAGCTCCGTGTAAAAGAAAAGCTCGGCATGAAGGGCCGTGATGTCATTTTGCAGGTTGGTTCTGTATATGAGAACAAGGGACAGCTTCGCGCCCTTGCATATCTGGAGACCCTGTTGAAATCAAATCCGGATCTGTGCTACGCCTATGCCGGCGGTATTGTGGATGAAGACTATCATCAGCAGTTGGTTGATTATATCAGAGATCACAACCTGCAGGAACAAGTTCAGTATCTGGGAATGGTTTCTCCGGGTGGGGAACTGAATGAGCTGTATAATACAGCACTGGCTACCATCCTGCCGTCCAGATACGAAAGTTTTGGATTGGTAGTAATAGAGTCCCTTTCGGCGGGTGTTCCGGTGCTGCTGGATCAGCTGGCGCTTTTTTATATGGGCGAGGGCTGTGTACGTTATGACGAAGCAGGATTTGCGGCGCTGGTGGAGGATACCATCCTCGGTGTTGACCCGGATGAATACGTAAAGCTGTGTGCAGCTGCCAGAAATAACGCGGTAAACAACCATAGCTGGGACGCAATTGCAGAGAATTATCTGCATAGCTGGGAGAATCAATCATGAAGGCGAGAGAGAATTGGCTAGATAATATAAAGGTATTTGCCTGTATTTTGGTTGCACTGGGACATTTTTCTCAGAGTATGTGTACATCGGGAATTTTGAATGACGGGCCTGTATATCAATGGTTTAATCAGACAATTTATTATTTCCATGTACCGCTGTTTTTTATTTGTAGCGGATATCTATACCAGAAGTACACTGTCATCAATTCTCTCGAAAAATGGAAGAATCATGCGATAAAGAAGCTGTTGGTTTTGGGTATACCCTATATGGTATTCTCGCTGCTTACCTGGGTATTGAAAAGCGGTTTCTCTGGAATGGTTAATACAGAAGCACATGGCCTTGGATATGACCTATTTGTTCATCCTATGTCGCCGTACTGGTACTTATTTGCGCTGTATTTCATTTTTCTGATTACACCGACATTTTTCAACAGAAAGGTTTGCGTGGTGGTCCTTGCGTTTTCTGTACTGTTGAAGATTGTTGCAGGGCTGGTTGATTACTATGCAGTGACCATTATTGCGGGCAATCAGGTTTGGTTTGTTGCGGGAATGTCGGCATGTATGTTTGACTTTCCTGTTATTGCAGAAAAGTGGAAACATCATGGTGTAAAATTGGCAGGTGTTTTTGGCGTGCTGAGCATCATTGCGTGGTATCGTGGAGTGTACTCTGAGTTGATTTCCTTCCTGATGGGGCTGTTGGCTTGTACAGCAGTGATGCTTCTTTTCTGTCGGCCATGTGAAAAAAGGAATGGTCTGGCTGTGTATACTATGCCGGTATTCCTGATGCACACTATGTTTGCGGCAGGAGTTCGTGTGGTGCTTCTGAAGTTAGGCATCACCAATAGTGTCGTTCATATTGTACTGGGCCTATTGGCAAGCTTTATTTGTCCAGTGATTGCTGCGGAGATTATGAAACGTACCAAGCTGGATTTCTTCCTTTATCCCAATAAATATCTGCGGAGAAAAAGTAATGGGGTGAATATCATGTCAAAAAAACTGAACGGCACCGTCATTGTGACCTACCGTTGCAATGCCCGGTGCAATATGTGCAACCGATATAAAGTTCCTTCCAGACCGGAGGAGGAGATTTCCGTCGAGACCATCCGCAAGCTGCCCCAGATGTATTTTACCAACATCACTGGCGGCGAGCCCTTCATCCGGGAGGATCTGAAGGATATTGTCCGGGAGCTGTATAAAAAGAGTGACCGAATCGTCATTTCCACCAACGGTTTCTTTACCGACCGGATCATCGATCTGTGCAAAGAGTTCCCTGAGATCGGCATCCGAATTTCCATCGAGGGCCTGGAGCGGACCAACAATGAGATCCGGGGTCTGGAGGACGGCTACAACCGGGGCTATACAACCCTGAAAAAGCTCCGTGAAATGGGTATGAAGGACGTGGGGTTTGGCATGACGGTGCAGGACCGAAACGCACCTGACCTGGTGCCGCTGTACAAGCTGTCCGATGAGATGGGCATGGAATTTGCCACCGCCTCCTTACACAACAGTTTTTACTTTGTGGAGTCAAAGAACATCATCCATGACCGGCCCATGGTGGCACAGAATTTTGAGGCGCTGGTCAATGAACTGCTGAAGTCCTGGAACCCCAAGAAGTGGTTCCGTGCCTATTTCAATCACGGCCTGATCAATTACATCTATGGCCAGAAGCGGCTGCTGCCCTGCGACATGAGCTTCGACACCTTCTTCATCGACCCTTACGGCGATGTGATGCCCTGCAACGGAACGAAGGACAAGGAAGTCATGGGCAATCTGAACGAGCAGAGCTGGGACGAGTTGTGGAACAGCGAAGCGGCGGAGCAGGTGCGCAAGAAGGTGCGCTGCTGCGACCGGAATTGCTGGATGATCGGCTCCGTGTCGCCGGCGATGCACAAGTATATCTGGGTGCCTGGCTTCTGGGTGGCCTGGCATAAGTTCAAGGCGCTGTTTATGAAGAAGCCTTATTCCATGTACGAAAACAAAATCGTCCGGGATTACCGGGACGGTAAGGTCAGCAAGGAAGAACTGGACTGGTGCTCGACCTGCGAAATGTGCAGTCCGGTCAACGATGACCTATCCAAGGCCTTCGGAGAGAAACTCCGGGAAGACTTCGTGGAAGAGGTTAGTAACAGATGAAAATTCTGATCATCAGGAACTTTCCCTCCTATATGGCTGTGATCAATGCTACGTATAATATCCAGGAGCTGGGTCTAGCAAAAGCACTGGTCCGTAAGGGGCATGTGTGCGACATTCTTTTCTGGACGGACCGGGAGGAAAAAAACGTTATAGTTCCAGTGGATGGCATAGGCGAAGTTCGTGTGTTTTACCGCCACGGAAAAACACTGCTGAAAAATACGATCTACACCGGCTGTGAAACACTGTTTGCGGATTATGATATTCTTCAGCCCTGCGAATATAACCAGATGCAGTCCTGGCTGCTTGCTGGAAAGTATCCGGATAAGACCGTAATCTATCATGGTCCTTATTACTGTGATTTCAACAGACGGTATAATCTGATGTGCAGCATATTTGATAAGCTTTTTCTGAAACGGTACATCGTGAAGGGAACGAAATTCCTTGTAAAAAGCGAGCTGGCGGAAACGTTTCTGGCTGATAAGGGAATCGATCCCCGAAATATTGCTACTGTGGGTGTGGGTGTTGATATACAAATGCTCACAAGCCCAAAGGGAACATGCAGCGAGCCGCTTTATCAGACAATGGAAAAAGATCAAGGCAGATTGAAGCTACTTTATATTGGAAGATTTGAGGAACGGCGGAATATACCATTTCTGCTTGATATATTCGAAAAAGTATTGCAGCAAAACAAAGATGCCAGACTGTATATGATTGGGTCGGGTGACCGGGAATACATGGAAATGGTGTTCTCCTACATGGACAAGCTGTCCGTTAGAGACCGGGTGATCTGGCAGGAGCAGGTGGAACAAAGATACCTTGCGGAAATCTACGCACAGGCCGATTTTTTCCTCTTGCCTACCAAATATGAGATCTTCGGCATGGTACTGCCGGAAGCAATGTATTACGGAGCAGTTGTTCTGACTACAAAAAACGGCGGTTCTGCCACGTTGATTCAGAATGGTGAGAATGGCTTCATCCTTGATGAAGATCATGCACAGCCATGGGCAGAGTGCATTCTGCGGATGCATCAGGATCGGACTGGAATGCGGAGAATTCGGACTGCGGCTGCTGCTATGTCTGATAGTTTCACTTGGGATGCGTTGTCCGTAAGATTTATTGAGCAGTACGAAGCAAGACTGAATGAAAGCTGAGTGCAAGTAGTCAGACAGGAAGGGAGGCGGAGCATGGAAAAAGGAGTGGTGTCGGTTGTTTTGCCGATTTACAATGTAGAGAAATACTTGGACAGATGTATCACCAGTGTGGTGAGCCAGACATATCAGAATCTGGAAATCATTCTGGTTGACGATGGGTCTCCTGACCGCTGCCCGGAGATCTGTGAGAACTGGGCCAAACGGGATGCCAGGATTAATGTGATCCACAAACAGAATCAGGGTTTGGGAATGGCCCGGAATACCGGAATCGAACACGCCTCCGGAGAATATATCTGCTTTTTTGACAGTGACGATTATGTTGAGCTGGATACGATTGAAAAGGCTTACGCTGCAGCGAATGCGGAAAATGCAGATGTTGTCTGCTTTGGAATGCTCACGGTGGATTCTGGAGGAAAGATCGTAAAACGTATTGTTCCTACCGTAGAGAAGACGGTGTACCACGGAACGGAAGTGCAGGAAGAATTTCTTCCGAAGCTGGTGGGACCGGATCCGAAAACGGGAGAGGGAATCAATCTTACCATGAGTGCATGCTGCAGACTGTTTTCAATGACGACGATCCAAAAGTGTGGCTGGCGCTTTGTGTCCGAACGGGATATTATCTCCGAAGATTTTTATTCGCAGCTGAGTCTGTACCGACATGTGAATACAGTATGCGTGCTTCAGGAGGCATTTTATTACTATTGTGAAAACAGCACATCTCTCACACATACCTACCGACCAGATCGATATAAAAAGATATGTTTTTTTTACACAGAAACTGTGGAACTGTGTCGCCGGCTGGGGTACAGCGAGGAAGTATCCCACCGCTTTACCGGCCCGTTCCTCTCCTTCGTGATCACGGCGTTGAAACAGGAAGTTCGCTCTGAACGTCCGCTGTCTCAAAAGAGGAAATTGATCAGAAAGATTGTGGATGATGAACTGCTTCAGCAGGTTTTGAGAAGCGTAAAGAGTGATAGAATGGGAACGAAAAAGAAACTCCTGTACTGGTCTATGAGAAACAAATGCTATGCATTGTGTTACACAATGCTGGTAGCCCAAAGTGCTGTAAAGTGCAGATGATTGTTGTTGATAAGGAATGAGCGGATGAAAAGCAAATTGACAATTACAATTAAAAAACGTACCCAGCCCGGGTGGCTCGTGTGGCTGATTATTGTGTTGCCCTTTTTGTTGCCTGTATTGAATGAGCTGCTGGGACTTCCTTGGGCGCTGCGCTATCTTCTGGATGCTGCGTGGTTTGCGCTACTTTTGCTGATGCTGTGTTTTCAGCGGCTGCTTGATCTGAAAGCGGTAAAAGGGCTTTTGGGGTGGATATCCCTGTTTTTGCTGTATACTGCTGCCGTCTATGTGGTCGAATTCCAATCGCCACTGTACTATCTGTGGGGCGCCCGGAATAATTTCCGCTTTTTTATCGCTTTTTTGGCTTTCGCACTGTTTTTGACGCCCCGGGATGTCGAGGATTATCTGAAGCTGTTCGACAAATTGTTCTGGGTAAATGTGTTTGTATCCCTGGTCCAGTTTTTTGTGCTGGGATTTGAGGGAGACTATTTGGGAGGCATCTTCGGAACGGAAAAAGGCGGCAATGCATATACAAACATCTTTTTTGTGATTGTGGTTGCAAAGTCGCTTCTGTTCTATCTGGATAAGAAGGAAAATGCTTGGGCCTGCGTATCGAAATGCGGAACGGCATTGGTTGTGGCTGCCTTGGCGGAGCTAAAGTTTTTCTTTGCAGAATTTGTGCTGATTCTCATGCTTGCAGTGCTCTTCACTAATTTTTCCTGGAGAAAATTCTGGGTAATTGTGGGAGGACTTGCGGCAGTTGTGGGCTGCGCTGCGCTGCTGGTTGTGGTTTTTCCCAGTTTTCAGGGGTTCTTCACCGTTGGATGGCTGTATGAGCATGCGGTGTCGGACAGCGGCTATACTTCGTCGGGTGACCTGAACCGACTGAATGCCATTTCACAGATCAACGAACTCTGGCTTACGAACTGGGGACAGCGCCTGTTCGGATTGGGCTTGGGAAACTGTGATACGTCGTCCTTTGTCATCGTTAACACGCCTTTTTTTGAGGCAAATGGCGATATGCACTATACATGGATGTCCTATGCCTTTATGTATCTGGAATGTGGCTGGATCGGATTGGTTTTCTATTTTGGCTTCTTTGTTCTGGTGTATCTGAGGGCACTTAGGACCTGTAAACACAGCGAGGGTATTGCCAAAACGTACTGCTGCCTGACCAGGATCATGTCGGTGTGTTGTATGATGATTGCAATTTATAATCCGTCTCTGCGAACCGAGGCTGCTTATATGGCTTATTTTGTGCTTGCCATTCCGTTTGTGTTCGATAGAGAGAAAAATGCCAATAGGGAGAGAGTTCGCTATGCTGAAAAATCTGCTGCGGAGCATTCTTTACAGGGAAAAGGCGTCCTCCGCTAAATATGTTGCATTTCTGAAAAAGCAGGGTGTGCAGATCGGTGAGGACGTAACCATCTATTCTCCTGTACATACAATGATCGATACCACATGCCCGTGGCTTCTGACCATCGGCGATCATGTGCGGATCACCCACGGCGTCATCATTCTGACCCATGATTATTCCTGGTCCGTGCTCAAGCAGCTCCCTGAGAATAAGGGCAGAATCCTTGGCGCCCAGAGTCCGGTTACGATCGGAAACAATGTTTTCATCGGCATGAACGCGATTATCACCCGCGGTGTGACCATTGGTGACAATGTGGTGATCGGCGCGGGAAGCGTCGTGACGAAGGACTGCGAAGCAAACAGCGTCTACGCCGGTTCTCCCGCAAGGAAGATCATGACTATTGAAGAGTACCTCCATAAAAGAGAAACGGCGCAGTTTGAAGATGCCAAAAAGATGGCATGCATCTATCGTGAAAGATTCGGCACCACGCCGCCCCGGGAGGTATTCGGCGAGTATTTCATGCTGTTTTGCGATGCGGATGAAGCGAAGCAGGTGCCTAAATTCCGCGCACAGATGGAAACAGGCGCATGCTTCGATAAAAGTGAGCTGTTCATGCGGGAGCATCAGCCCATGTTTGAAAGCTATGAGGCTTTCTTGGAGGCGTGCTTTGCGGATTAATATGCAATTAATTCAGAATTATAACTGAGGTCTAAGTATATGTCCCAGAACAAAGTGTTCCAAAATGCCAAATGGATTGTGGCTTGCAAAATCGTGCAGTCCGTGGTGCAGATGATCATCGGCATGATCACAGCCAGATATCTGGGGCCTTCCGATTACGGTCTGATCAATTATGCTGCATCGGTGGTGGCTTTTGCTGTGCCGATTATGCAGATGGGTATGTCTTCCACGCTGGTGCAGGAATATGTGACCAGACCGGAGGAAGAAGGAGCCGTTGCAGGCACCAGCCTTGTGATGAGTACCATCTCCAGCCTTGCCTGTGTCATCGGAGTAACCTGCTTCGCCTTTGCTGCCAATTTTGGAGAAAAAACTACGATTATCGTTTGTGTGCTGTACAGCTTCAGCATTCTTTGCCGGGTTACGGAGCTGTTGCAATACTGGTTCCAGGCAAAGCTGTTATCCAAGTTTTCTTCGATGGCCATGCTGGGGGCATATGTGGTGGTCTCGGCATACAAGGTTTTTCTGCTGGTCAGCGGGAAAAGTGTGTACTGGTTTGCGCTGTCCCATGCGATTGAATATGCATGCACAGGTATTCTGTTTTTTGCCGCTTATCGTCATGCAGGCGGACAAAGAATGACATTTTCCTGGAATCTTGCGAAAGCCATGTTTCGAAAAAGCAAATTCTATATCCTCGCGGGCCTTATGGTGACGGTTTTTCAGAATACTGATCATGTAATGCTGAAAATGATTGCGGGCAATGCTGAGAATGGTTACTACACAACGGCGATTACATGTTCGACGGTAACGCAATTTGTTTTTTTGGCGGTTGTTGATTCTGTAAGACCAGTTATTCTGGAGAAACGCCAACAGTCCCGGGAAGCCTTTGAACAAAAGATTTCAGAACTGTATTCGATTATCATCTATGCAATCCTGCTGCAGAGTGCATGCTTTACGGTTTTGGCGAAGCAGATAGTTGGGATCTTGTATGGTCAGAATTATGCTCCGGCGGTGCAGGTTCTGACAATTCTGGTATGGCAGGAACCGTTTTCCTATATGGGTCTGGTTCGCAATGTCTGGATCCTGGGAGAAGAAAAGCACAATGTGCTGTGGATCATCAATCTTTGCGGAGTCGCGGTAAATATTGTGCTCAATGCGCTGCTGATCCCCATTTGGGGTGCCTGCGGTGCTGCCTTTGCGTCGATGCTGACGCAGTTTATTACCAATTTTGTGGTGGGCTTCTTTATCAAGTCCATAAGACCCAACAACCGGCTTTTGATGCGTGGCCTGCACCCCCGATGCTTGTGGAGCGCCCTGAAAGCATTGCGGTGAATGGTCAGCAGGTTATTTGTTGACTTGAGATGAATACCCTGATATAATGAAAAAAATTATAAGTGAAATTATTGCTTGTCGGACAGTTGCGGCAGGAAATGATGGATCGTGTCTGTTGGAGGAAGTCTATGTACGACAACATTACAGATAAAAATGAAGAAATAGAGGTAGACCTGCAGCGCCTTTTGGGGGCGCTGATGAAGAAGGCGTGGCTGATCGGCATCGTGTCGGTGGTCTGTGCTGTGGCGGTTTTCCTGGGAACGGTCTTTTTCGTGGCGCCCCAGTATGAGTCTACCGCTATGTTCTATGTTAATAACAACTCCCTGTCTCTCGGAGAGACCTCCTTGAGCATCACCTCTTCGGATATTTCCGCATCCAAGAGTCTGGTCAATACCTACATCGTCATCCTCAATACCAGAGAGTCCCTGACCGATGTCATCGACTATGCCGGTGTGGACCGTACATACGCCCAGCTGAAGGGAATGATCTCTGCGGAGGCTGTAGATTCCACCCAGGTTTTCCGGGTTGTCGTCACCAGTGAGGACCCAGTGGAAGCGGAAAAAATCGCAGACGCCATTGCTTATGTGCTGCCCAAGCGGATTTCCAGCATCATCGAGGGTACTTCTGCCAAGGTGGTTGACTCCGCTGTGCTGCCTGCCAGTCCCAGCTCTCCCAGCTATACCAAAAACGCCATGATCGGCCTTGTCCTGGGCTTTGCGCTGATGGTGATGTATGTCGTAATTCGGGAACTGATGGATGTGACCATCCGTACCGAGGAGGATATCACCCGCTGCTGCAAGCCACCTGTGCTGACCTCCGTGCCGGATATGGAGATCCATACCAAGGGCGAGCACTACTACGGCTACGGCCAGCGGAAAAATCCCACTGTCAAAACCGGCGGCAAGCAGACCGAACTGGTTGGCGGCACCATCAGCTTTGCCGCTGCTGAAAGTTACAAGATGCTGCGTACCAAGCTCCAGTTCTCCTTCGCGGATGAAGGCAACTGCCGCATCATCGGCGTTTCCAGTGCCCTGCATGGCGAAGGCAAGAGCCTGACCGCCGTCAATCTGGCATACTCCATGTCCCAGCTGGGCAAGCGGGTCCTGCTGATCGACTGCGATATGCGCCGGCCCTCTCTGGCAGAAAAGATGCCCCTGAACAAGGAGGTCGGCCTTTCCGATTTTCTGACGGGTCAGAACTCCTCCGACAATCTGATCCAGCGCTGCGGTATCAAGGGCGACGAGAAGGCTTTCCATGCCATCGCCTCCGGCCGCGTTCCCCCAAATCCCATGGAGCTGCTCAGCTCTGCCAGAATGGAGAAGATGCTGACGCTGCTGCGGGATAAGTATGATTACATCATTCTGGACCTGCCTCCCGTCGGTGAGGTGGGCGACGCTCTGGCTGCTGCCAAGCTGACCGACGGCATGCTGCTGGTGGTTCGCCAGCACTACTGCAACCGCATCGTCCTGAATTCCGCCGCACGGCAGTTCGAGTTCGTGGATGCAAAGATGCTGGGCATCGTCTTCAACTGCACCAGCGAGGAGGGCAGCGGTTACCGCAGCCGCTACTATACCAAGTATTATAAGAAATACTACGGTTACCAGTCCGCCGCCAAGCGGACCAGAAGATCATGATTGATTTTCACAGCCATATTCTGCCGGGGATTGACGATGGCAGTACCTGCGTCGAAGAATCCATCGCCATGCTCCGGATGGAAAGGGAGCAGGGAATCACCCTTGTGGCGGCAACGCCCCATTTCTACGCCCGGCACGATACGCCGGAGGCTTTTCTGAAAAGAAGAGCCGAATCGGAGCGGCTGCTGCGGCGGGAGATGGAGAAGCATCCGAACCTTCCCGGTTTTTTCACCGGAGCAGAGGTTGCCTTTTTCCGCGGCATGAGCGGTTCGGATTTCTTGCCTCAGCTGACATTACAGGGCGGAAACCACATCCTGGTGGAAATGCCCCCGGCTCCCTGGCCGGAGGAATACTTCCGGGAGCTGGAAGATATTTGGAAAAACCACGGAATCCTGCCTGTGATCGCCCATATTGACCGGTATATCAGCTCCTTCCGGACCTTTGGCCTTCCCGACCGTCTGGCACGGATGCCGGTACTGGTCCAGGCCAACGCGTCCTTTTTCCTGGAAAAGCGGACCGCCCCGATGGCCATGAAACTTCTGAAAGCCGATCAGATTCAGCTGCTGGGCTCCGATTGTCACAATCTGTCTTCCCGGAAGCCCAATCTGGGCGATGCGGTGAAGCGGATCGAAAAATCTGCCTCTGCTGCATTGATTCGGATCGGCGAATATGAACGTCAGATTTTGGGCCTTTAAAATGCCCTTACAAGAATGGAGTGGTAGTATGAGAAAAACCATTTGCCTGCTTTGCGCTGTGATCATGTGCCTGTCCCTGGCATCCCCGGCCTTTGCTGCGGCGAATACTTTCGTTCCCAGCATTACCTATAAGGATGCCCCCACCATTGAAGACTCCGAGATGAACGATCAGAATACCTCCGGCTGTCTGGTGGTTACCTCCATTGAAACCGCCCGGAAGAATGCTGCCAATGCCACTGAGGCCG
The DNA here is from genome assembly GCA_017622295.1 of Oscillospiraceae bacterium. Classification (GTDB taxonomy): domain Bacteria; phylum Bacillota; class Clostridia; order Oscillospirales; family Oscillospiraceae; genus Faecousia. The sequence goes on along the minus strand of JAGARK010000011.1, from coordinate 27,019 downwards.
AAAAGGAACTGCTGGACGTGTACGCACAGCTGGACAACGGCACCATGAAGCTGCCCCTGTCCGGCGATTACGTGATCCGGGAGCTGGTGAGCGTGACCTTTGACCAGCTGGGCTGCATCGATCCCAGCCATGGTCATGAGGAATGGCTGGAGGAAGAGGGCAACTGCATCACCGTTTCCTTCAACCTTGGTGTAGACAAGCACACGCATGTTACCGTGCTTGTCTATAAGGACGGCCAGTGGACTGCCGCGGAGGACGTGACCAACAACGGTGACGGTACCATCACCTGTACGCTGGAGGACATCGGCACCATCGCTTTCTGCGTTGAGGATATTTCCGATGCGCCTCAGACCGGCGACGCTGGCTTCCTGCTTTGGGTGGTCATTCTGGTCATGGCTGCTGCAGCTGTTGTTGTGCTGCTGGTTCTGCGCCGTAAAGAGAACAAAAAGTAAGAAACCACAGCGAATAGGAAGGATCTTATGAAAAAGCGATTACGCGCAAAAGATATTGCGTTTGCTGCGCTCATGCTGATCCTGGTGCTTGTGATGCTTTACAGTGGGCTCCGGATCGTGGAGTCCACTGTTTTGTATTCCGGGGAGCCGGAGGAATTCGTCTCCAAGACCATCACCAGAGACGGCGTGGACTATTTCCCGCGGCAGGATATCACCACGGTGCTGGTGATGGGCATTGACCGGTTTGGCCCGGTGGAAAGCAGCGAAAGCTACCAGAACCGGGGTGCGTCGGATATGAACATGCTGCTGATCTTTGACGAGGTCAATGAAGTTTGCAATGTGCTGCATCTCAACCGGGACACCATGCTGGAAATGCCGGTGCTGGGCATTGGCGGCAAGGAGGCCGGCACCTTTTACGGCCAGCTGGCCCTGTCCCATACCTATGGCTCCGGTCTGGAAGACAGCTGCGAAAACACCAGAAATACCATTTCCGCCTTTCTCTACGGCATCACCATCGACTACTATGTGGCCATGAACATGGATGCCATCGCAGTCTTAAATGACGCCGTGGGCGGCGTAAATGTGAACGTCACCGAGGATTTCTCCCGGGTGGACCCCACCATCGGCATGGGCGCCGTGACGCTGAAGGGCGAGCAGGCCATCCATTTCGTCCGCACCCGTAAGGACGTGGGCGACCAGCTGAACCTGTCCCGCATCCAGCGCCAGCAGGACTATATTGACGGCTTCACCGAAGCCTTCCGGGCGAAGCAGGCGGACGAACAGTTCATCCTCTCCGTCTATGAGGAAGTGGCTCCCTATATCGTCACCGATTGCTCCATGACCGTCATCAACAGCATGGTCAGCCGCTACGGTGATTACGCCATCGGCGAGGTGGTGACGCCCCCGGGCGAAAATGTCCTGGGCGAGGAATATTATGAGTTCTATGCGGACGAAGAAGCGCTGGATGCGCTGATCCTGCGGCTTCTCTACGCCCCGAAAGGATAACCATGGACATCATTCACAAGGGCATTGCCGCCCTGATCGCAAGTGCCGTTGTCCAGCAGCCCCGGGTACTTCCGGAGGGCTTTGACCTGGAGCAGGCCTATCCTGACATCAAGCGCCACCATATTGCGCCCCTGGCCTTTGAGGGAGCCTGTATCTGCGGCATTCCTCAGACGACGCCTGTGATGCAGAAGCTGTTTCAGAGCTTCTGTAAGGCCATGCAGGTCAGCGAGGGGCAGCAGCGGGCGTTGGAGCGGATGTTCCGGGCCTTCGACGAAAACGGCATCGACTACATGCCCCTGAAGGGCTGCAATATGAAGCGCCGCTATCCCAAACCGGAGCTTCGGATGATGGGCGATGCGGACATTCTGATCCGGCTGGAGCAGTATGAGAAGATCGCCCCCATTATGGCTTCCCTGGGCTTTTCCCCCAAGGAGGAAACAGACCACGAGCTGGTGTGGGAAACCCCGGCTGTGTATGTTGAGCTGCACAAGCGGCTGATGCCATCGTATAACAAGGACTTCCACGCCTACTTCGGCGACGGCTGGCCTCTGGCGCAGCATCGGGAGGGCCATCGCTTCGCCATGACGCCGGAGGATGAATTTGTTTTCATATTCACCCATTTTGCCAAGCACTACCGGGATGGCGGCATCGGCTGCCGCCATGTGACGGACCTGTGGGTGTTTTTACGAAGCTTTCCTCAGCTGGATGAGGTCCAGGTGAGACGGAAGCTGGAAAAGCTGCAGCTTCTGGAGTTTTATACCAATCTGCGGGAACTGCTTGCCGTGTGGTTTGAAGCCGCCCCGGAAACGGAAATGACGGATTTCATCACGGATTATGTGTTCGGCAGCGGCAGCTTCGGCTCCGGCGAGAGTCGGACCCTGTCCCGGGCGGTCCGGGATACGAAGCATACCCTGCCGGGTATCAGCGGCCGGATGGTGTATCTGTGGCAGACGGCCTTTCCGCCGGTGCAGACCCTCCGGGGGAAGTATCGGATTTTGAAGAAAGCTCCCTGGCTGCTGCCCGTGGTCTGGCTGATCCGGCCATTTTACAAGCTCCTTTTCGAGAGGAGGAGCCTTCGCAGGCAGGAGCGGAACCTGGATGCCCTCAGCCCGGAGAATCTCCGTTCCCGGCAGGATGCCCTGGGCTATGTGGGTCTGGACTACTTTTTCTGAGGCTGTAAATTAATGGAAATATACCCATGATGCCATGAAAATGTCACAATTTGCCGGGAAGTATTTGTATAAAATGTCATGTTGTTTCCAGCTTCGGAATGTGATATCATGTATCCGAAAGTAAGGTGTCGGAGGATGCCCTCTGGGCGCCGCGATGCCGACAACACTCCCGGTCCCCGGGATACAAAATTAAAATATTGAAAGGAAATGATTCCAATGAACATGTTCAAGTCCAACGGCGGCTTCACTCTGGTTGAGCTGATTGTCGTCATCGCAATCCTGGCCAGCCTGGCAGGTATCGCTATCCCCGCATACGCTGGCTACATTGACAAGGCCAAGGAAGCTGGCGACCAGACCGCTCTGAGCGCTATCAAGACCGCTGTTATGGCTGCTAACGCTACCGAAGGCACTGTTATCGCCATCTCCTATGAAGACGGCAAGGGTGTCACTGGTGTTACTCTGGCCGCTGATGCTACTGGCACTGCAGTCACTGACAACGTTAAGATTGGTGAATACTATGGCGGTGACCTGACTAAGCTGAATCTGGAGACCGGCAACACTGCTAGCTGGCGGGCTACTGAGTCTGCTGAGGGTGCTAACGATGCTGGCTGGACCATTCCTAAGGCTAACTAATTTCCATACCCCATAAACAATGAAATCCCCGTTCGCTATGCGAACGGGGATTTTTTCATACCTTCCCAAAGCGCCTGCCCCGGAAAGTACAATTTGTCATACAGCCCATGCCTTCCCCTTTGGGGAAGGTGGCACGGCGAAGCCGTGACGGAAGAGGTGTTATCGCAGTACGAACCACTGAAGCGCGGCAATATACGTGACTTTGTGCCGCACCTCTCCCGCCCCCTTCGGGGGCACCCTCCCCAAAGGGGAGGGCTTTGTGTGCGCGCTGCAACCGGAATCAAATCGCCTTACAGGCTTCTCATAAAGTTCTCAATCACGGTGGAGCGGTATTCGTGGGCCTTGAGATTGGGATGGGAATCTGCATCCGTCACCTGGAACGCGGCGTTGCGCAGGGCAATGGCCTTGGAGTTGATCGTATCTCCGCCCCGCTTGCCGCCGATCAGCAGGGGAACCTTCGCATCGCCCGTCAGATCCAGATAGGGAATGCCCCAGTATTCCGCTACGGCGATCAGCGCCTCCCGCATGGCTTCGGAGCACCAGGCGTCGGGGATGATGATGCCGATCTTCGCGTAGGGCAGATTGGTGATCAGGTATTCCAACACGATATTCCACGCGCCCATCACGGTATCGTTGGTGGTGTCCGCCAGGGTGCCGATGGTGGCGGAGGTCTCGTTCAGGCCGAAGCAGATGGTCACATAGTCTGCGTCGGCGGGGACCTCCGTATACCTCGTAACGCTGAAGGCGCTGGCGCTGCCGTTGTTGTACATGGTGGTACCGCACTTGGCCTCATTCACCAGGATCATCCGGTTGCGCTCCGCGATCCACCAGGGATAGGTCTTGTACAGCCCCAGGGCGGGGTCATAGGCGTCGGAATCCTTGGCGGAGTTTCCGTTTTCGTCGGTGTAGTTTGTAAAGTCGCCCTCGGTGAAGGAATCGCCGCAGGCCACATACTTCTTGCCCCACAGGCAGTTCATGGCCCGCAGCTTGATGATGCTGCTGCTGACCTCGCCCGGCTCGTCGGTGCCCTCGTTTACATAGGAAACCCCCAGCGTACATCCTTCGGCGCCGGTTTCGGAGGACAGGGAATAAAACCGGACCAGCACGGCGTCATCCGGCGGCGTAATGACGTGAGTAGCCACCGCGCCGTTGTCGGAGTGGATGGTTCTTTGAACAATGGAGCCGTCGGAGCCGTAAAAAACTGAGCCGTAAACATTGGCAAGATCCGCACCTGTGTAATAGAAGGTGTCCCCGGCTTCGACGATGATGGGGTTGGTTCTCTTGCTGCCGCAGCCGCTTTCGGAGACCCAGACGTTCTGCCAGGACCAGTAGCCGTCGTCTCCGGATTCGATGGTTATCTGACGGTTCGACCCGCCGTAGAGGTAGTGCACCTCCAGATTGACCGGCTCGGCGTATCCCAGGGCGTAGAATCTGGCATAGGCACTGTTCTGGGGCGCGGTATAGAGGATCATGCCGCCCTCAGGGTTGGTCCACTGCTCCCAGGAAAGCAGGTTTTCATCCGAATCAAACCAGATCACACTGGGCACATTCCAGCGGCTGTTTGCAGCGTAAGCAAAGTGATCGCCGCCCTCAACAGGAATGAGGCAGGTGCGTTTGGCATAGGCAGCTGAATCCTCTACCCAGCTGTTTGTCTTGTCCCAATAGCCGCCGGCCTGCGTCTCAAAGGTGATGGGATCTCTTTCAACGATCTCGCCGTTGAGCAGGGCGATGGCGTTGGTATTTGCCCGGATCTGGGCATCCATCTCGTTTAATTCCGCAGCGTACAGGGTATCGCCCGTTGCGAATTCATGTAATTCATAACTCATGCAGTTCCTCCTTTATGCCAGCACCGCTGAATCCAGCACAGCCGAATCCAGTACTGCGGTGGTTTCGGTATCGGTTTTGTCATCTGTAGCGCCGCCGTCTCCCACAACGCCGCCGGAGAGATAGATCCCCGTCCCCACGGGCCGGTTGTCGACATACAGATACAGCAGCCCGTCCGTGCCGATGCCCAGCCTGATGCCGCTTTTGGATACCTTCTGCGTGGTCAACATCTGCACGGACAGCGTTGACGCCGGGGTGTATCCCAGAGCGGCGATGATGCTCTCTCCGGCTATGTGATAGTAGTTTTCCGAATCCGCTGCCACGGGCTCCACGCTGCGGCTGACGCGGATCATGATCCGGAAGGTGCTGAGTACCTGCTCTTCGGAAAACAGCAGCACGGACAGCGTCACGGAGCCCGGTGCTGTCAGTACCTGCGGCGCCAGGGCCACGGTCAGCACATTGCCCTCGGCGTTCCAGGCTGCGGATTTGTCCGGCAGCATATTGTATTCGCCCCCCGTCCCATCGGACTTGCAGTAGCGAATCAGCACGTCCACATCCTCCGGGATGGTCCAGGGTGTGCCGCTGTCATACAGCGTGATTTCCAGATTCCGGGAATACTGGTCGTTTTGTACCGCGTTGATGATCTGAGGACTTCCCGGCTGCTGGAAATCCATGGTGACTTTGCTTGATACAATCATTGATTGCGTTACCCCCTTTCATCCGTAAATGCCGAAAAAGGGGATGTTGCCCGCCCCGGTGCAACCGGGCGCAAAAAAAGAGACAGGCTCTGCCTGTCTCTTTTTCGTTTCTTATGTTTCTGCGGCCACCGCGTTGATTTTGCCGCCGGAGACCTCCAGCCGCCAGTCGCACAGGGCCAGGGCCGCCGGGCGGTGGGTCACGGCGATACAGGTCCTGCCCGGCAGGGCCTTGATGCGCCGCAGGACCTTTTGCTCCGTGTCCGCATCCAGCGCGGAGGTGCATTCGTCCAGCAGGATAATGGGCGCGCCGCCCAGAATGGCCCGGCCAATGGCCAGCCGCTGGGCCTGGCCTTCGGAGAGGCCGGCGCCGCTTTCGCCCAGAGGCGTATCCAGTCCCAGGGGAAGCTGGGGGAGATATTCATCCATGGCGCTGACGTATACCGCCTGCCGGATTTCCTCCTCCGTCGCCTGGGGCTTGACGATGGTCAGATTGTCCCGCAGGGTACCGCTGAGCAGAAGATTTCCCTGGGGAACATAGGCAAACAGACGCCGGGTGCTGCGATCCAGGGGGATTTTGCTGCCGGAACAATCCAGATACAGCTGCCCCCGATCCGGGCGAAATACGCCCAACAGCAGCTTCAGAAGGGTGCTTTTGCCGATGCCGGAGGGGCCGGTGATGACGGCGAAGGCGCCCTTGGGCAGGGAAAAATCGGCGCCTGTCAGGATCTCGTCCCGGTCGTAGGAGAAGCTCAGATCCCGGGCCCGGAGGGCTTCCATCCGGCGGTACATATCCTCGGGAGCTTCCTTGGCGGGGGCGGGCTCGCCCTGGATCTGCTCCAGCTCCATGAGGCGCTCGCCGGAGGCGATCATGGCCACATACTGGGGCATGACGCCGGAGAGATTGACGAAGGGGGTCTGCAGCTGGCTGACCAGATGGGTAATGGCCATCAGAGCGCCGAAGGTCATCCGGCCGTGCAGCAGCCGCCAGGAGCACCAGACCAGGGCCAGAAAGCCTGCGCCATAGAACATGAGGCTGATGCCGGTGTTGGTGACAAGGGCGATGTTTTTCCGCTTGCGCTGGGTGATGTATCGCTCTTCCAGCAGAATATCCGCCCGGCGTTCCACCTCCCGGGAGACGTCCATGGTCTGTACCATCAGCAGCTTCTCCATGGTCTCCTGCAGGAAGCCGGAAACCTTACCGTCCTGCTCACTGACGCGCTTGTTCAGCTCCTTCAGCCGCTGCCGCATCAGGCCGGTGGCGACGATGACGATGATGCCGAGGGTCAGGATCAGAAGGGTAAACCTGCCGTCCAGCGTTCCGAGTACCACCACCGCGGCGATGAGCCGGGTGAGCATGGCGGCAGCGTTGGGGATGATGGACAGCACGCCGTCATTGACCTTGTTTACGTCGTTATTAAGCCGGTTCATCAGTTCGGCACTGTGATAGGCCGATACATCGGCATAATCGCCGTGGAGCAGACCGTGGAGCAGCGTCTGCTTCCAGTCCCATTCCAGATCGGCCCGGAGTCTGTCCCGCAGGTGCCGCAGCACCGTTACGCAGATGAGGATTCCCGCGATGATGCAGCCCTGACGGATGCAGGCTTGCAGAAATAGCTGGGAGTCCGCAGATACTGCGCTGTCAATGACGCCCTGGGTACCCAGGGCAAAGATAACGCTGAACAGGGCATGTCCCACCTGGGCGGCGGTCATGACCAGAAGCGCTGGAATCCGGCGCCGGACGCGGCGTAAAATCCAAATTAGGGAATGATTCTTCATTTCAGCAACCTCCGCAGTCTGCCTTTGAGCCGCTTCAGGAGCTTACGCAGAGGGAAAACTGCCACCCACAGGCGGCAGTAGCACCGATAAACGGGGTCATCGACGCTGATGCGTCGATCGCCGCGTTTGAAAGCGCTGACCAGACCAATCAGCTGTTCCGGCGCGATCTGCTCATGTTCGTAGGTGTTATCGCCGAGGCAGACATACCCTGTTTCGGTGACAGCCACTACCCGGTGCATGACGATCTTTCCGCTGGGGTATTGATAGACGGGAAGATCGTATTTTTTCAGCTGCGGGGGCAGGGGAGCCAGTTCCACGGAATCCTTACCCTGGCGCAGCATGGGCAGCATACTGACGCCCCGGAAGGGAAGATACCGCACCTTCTGACTGGCACCCAGCCGTTCCCGGATCAGGGGCAGCAGCTCATCTTCAAGGATCAGGTGTTCAGACAAGGAATCCATTGTCATTGAGCATCTTTACAAAGTCGTCGACGCTGCGCTCAGCGGTAGCCTTATCAACGTCGTATTCCCCCAGCACGGCTTCCACCAGAGCCTCCGGGGTGGTGTCGGACTGGAGCTGCGCCCAGAGGAAGGCGGCGGAGTCATTGAGGGTGATCATCATATTCAGGTCCAGATCGCCGCCCACGGGCAGCACGACGCACTGCCCCGCGACCTGGCGCAGGAGGAAACCGTCTTTAATTTTCATACAAATCAACCTTTCGTGGGATATAATTCTATATGATACCATACGAGTCAAAAAAAGTCACGAAGAAGATCTTAAGAAATATGGTAAACCCTGTAAAAAGTGGAAATGTCCTTGACTTTAACCATGGAAAGTGGTACCATGAACATGGAAAAATTTCGGTTTTGGGGGGAGTCTGGCCATTTTGCCCCTCCGGAGCCGACCGCGCCGGATAAATGAGAATTTATGCGGTAAAAACACAATCTGCCTGAAACTGTGATGGAATCATTGCGTGGGAGGGCGGAATTCAAACTGGGCCGAGAGGCCCGAGAAACAGGAGGATTATTATGAAATTTACCAAGACCTGGAAGCGGTTCTGGACACTGAACCGCCACCATGCCGGCGGCTTCACTCTGGTGGAGCTGATCGTGGTCATTGCCATTCTGGCAATCCTGGCCGGTATCGCAATTCCCGCTTACAGCGGCTACATCAACAAGGCTAAGGAAGCCGGCGACTACACTCTGCTGAGCGCAGTCAATACTGCATTCGCAGCAGCTTGCCTGGATGACGGCGTTGCTTCCACCAGCTATGCTGACGGCTCTGTTACTTTTGACGTGGATGCTATGCTGCCCAGCAAGCATCAGGAGAAGTTTGCAATTTACTTTGCCGGTAATACTCAGAAGTTTGACGTGTTTACCGGTCTGACTTTCAAGGGCGGTATGTTCATTACCGACGATATGGTGACCCTGACCTACAAGGACGCCAATGGCAACGAGTACAACATCTCTGTCAGCCAGTCCCAGGCCGATGCTCTGAAGAACAACAACCTGAGTGATCTGGGTGCTGACGTCCTGCTGGGCAAGGTGGGCAATATTTCCGATATTGCTGCCGGTCTGCTGGATCCTAATAATGCAGCGAATCCCAACTCTGTCTTTGAACAGCTGATTTACGGCGATGACGAGGGTGCCACCTATCTGGCAAATCTGGCTGCAAGCCTGGGCATGGAAATGGACGAGGAATTCTACAAACTCGTTTATACCGCTGATGAAAATGACAACCCCGTTTTGAACAGCTCTGTTCTGGCAAACAGCCTGGTCCTGTCCGCCGCCCAGCAGAGCCAGGGTATGGACACCAGCTTCCTGGGCCAGGAGGGTTCCGCAGCTTCTCTGCGCAATGAACTGAACGATCCCGACACTGCACAGGATGCTATGGCCAAGCTGGCTCTGACATACGGTATGTACACCGCTTACGTCAACTCTGAGGCAGGCAAGAACGCAGGTGCGACTGATCAGTCTTCCGATATTATTGCTTCCGGCAACTTCTCCGGCATGACCAATGTGCTGGCAACCCTGGAATCCGAGGAGTTCAGAAATTATCTGGGTAGTTCCGAGGGCCAGGCAGACCTGAATGCTTATATGTCTTCCATGGAGATCATCAGCAACAGCTCTTCCAGCGGTGCGGCTCAGGATATCCTGACCAATGGCTTCAACAGCAGCGAACTGAATACGCTGCTGGGCGACCTGATGAAGAGCGAATGATTCCGGCGTAATTTGCGATATTCACCACAAAGGGCATAGCCCTTTGTGGTGAAATCCGCATTTTATGATCAATTATGTACGAGGAGGTTTACGCAATGTTCAGAAAACACCTGAAGAGGTGCCTTTCGTTCCTGATGGCATTGGCAATGGTCTTTTCTCTGACGCCCGCTACGGTCTGGGCGGAGGAAGCGGAGGCTGACGAAGCTGTTGTTGTTGCGGAAGAAGCGGCAGCGGCACCTCTTTCCGAGCATACGCTCGCTGAATCCATTCAGGAGCGTATGGATTCCATTGTAGCACAGTACGGCATCACTGCCGATATGACTGATAACGACATCGCTGCGGCCATCATCAATGCCGATGGCGATACTCTGATGGCAACCAGGGAAGAAATGGATGCCATCGCGGCGGATGGTCAGAATCTGACTGAGGAAGAATTTGAAGCGCTCGATGGCGAGGCTTATGGCAGATTCTGCTCTGTATGGGAACAGCTGTATAATCCCATGCCCATTGCCGAGAACACCGTGCTTTCCGGCAAGGTGACCGTTACCTCTAACCTCGGCACGATGACGGTTACAGACGATGCAACTGTAAAAGTCGTTTATAACACGGGTTTTACTCTTGGTACGAATTATACCTTTACCATCAAAAATACCTGCGGCAAAAAAGCGACGCTTACATTTGATTATAATTTTAATAACTTTGATGAATATTACATTGAGGGGACGACACCGTCCAGCCGCACCGGTACATACGGGCCTGTAGATTTGGATGCGAATGCGGCAGTAACGTTGACAGCCAAAAGTACATGTTGGACCAGTCAGACCGATACGCTGACGTTAAGCAATTTCGTGCTTGTGGAAGCAAAGGACAGCTCTGCGGTGACCTTCTGTTACGATACTGCCGGCGGTACTGTGACTGTCGGCGGCACAGCGGTTGATGATAACACCACAATGGACGTGAGCCTTACCGACGGTGCGGCGCTGGTCGCAACCGCAAACACCGGTTATACCTTCCTGGGCTGGGTCGATGGAAACGGCTTGATCAAAAGCACAGAATCCGCCTTTACATTCCAGCCCACTGAGGATACGACTCTGACTGCAGTCTTCGCAGGTTCTGCAAAGGCATGGTTCATTGCGGGCAATATGTATTTGTTCGATGACTTGAACACGGCAGCGCAGAAGGCAGCGACGCTTTCTACTTCTAAGGTGGTAGTGGTTGCCAATGATGGTACTCTGGGCGCTGGTGATTACACCATCCCTGCCGGTGTCACATTGCTGATTCCCTATGATTCCGCGAATACAGTGTGCACGACTGCGCCTGCGCTTACAGATGCAGCAATTGTCAAACCCACTGCTTTCCGCACCCTGACCATGGCCTCCGGTGCAAACATCACCGTGAATGGCGCCATCAGCATTTCCGGTACCCAGAGTGCAAAGATGGGTGCCAATGGTCGCCCCCATGGTCCTGTTGGTTTTATCGCCATGAACAGCGGCAGTACCATTACTGTGAACAGTGGCGCCAATTTGTATGCATGGGGCTACATTACCGGTTCCGGTTCTGTGACGGTAAAGAGCGGAGGCACAGTTTATGAATGCTTCCAGGTTATGGACTACCGCGGCGGTGATGCGACCAATCAGCTGCAGGATAATGCGAACAGAGTATTCCCGCTGAGCCAGTACTATGTTCAGAATGTGGAAGTTCCCATGACCCTGGAGGCTGGCGCCACTGAGTATTGTCATTTTGCTGTTACTATTACGATGATAGGCATCAAGACGGCGCTGGTTCCCTTTGTTGGCTCCAGCGGCATGTTCAATATGACCTCCGGCGCTCTGACAAAGGATTACATTGAAAGCACCGACCGTCTGAACCTGAACGTTGCAGGTGAGGGTAAGCTTGCTTCCTATTCCTTTAAAATTCAAGTTTCGCTTGGCAGCGTGACTTTGAACTCTGCCAATTATGTCCTGCCGATAAACCAGAATATTACCATTAACGTCAAGAGTGGTACGATGGATGTATCTCAGGATCTTGGCTTGCTGCCCGGTGCCTCCATTGTCATTGATGAAGGCGCAACCTGCAAGCTGACCAATGATGCCAAAGTGATTGTATACGATCTGGATGATTGGGGCGGATACTGCGGTACTGCTGAGAAGACATTTATTGCTCTGGCGTATGCTCCCGGCAGAACAGGCACCCGTACCGCACTGACCGAGGATGCATCCATTGTGATCAATGGCACTGCTGATTCTTCTGAGGGCTACATTTATACCACCACCAATGGTGCCAATATCTGCAGCACCGGTGCTGGAACAGCGATTCTTCGCGCCGGCAGTGAAACCACTACTGCTCAGATCAGCAATCAGTACGAAGAAAACAGTTCTCAGGTTATTGAATACAATACCGCAATTGGCATTACTCCCGCAAAGCTGAAGAATGCCGATGGCACCTTTACTGAAACCAGCGGTGCCAGTGTTGCAACTACCTATCAGTATATCAATAACAAATGGACCGTTAAGTGTGATAACCACACCGAAGAGACCATTCCCGCTAAGGACGCAACCTGTACCGAAACCGGCCTGACCGAGGGTGTGAAGTGCTCTGTCTGCGGTGAGACCATTACCGCTCAGGAAGAGATTCCTGCCCTGGGTCACACCGAAGAGACTGTTGCCGGTAAGGCAGCAACCTGTACCGAAACCGGCCTGACTGACGGTGCGAAGTGTTCCGTCTGTGGTGAGACCACTGTTGCACAGGAAGAGATCGCCGCCCTGGGCCATACCGAAGAGACTGTTGCCGGCAAGGCAGCAACCTGTACCGAAACCGGCCTGACTGACGGTGCGAAGTGTTCCGTCTGTGGCGAGACCACTGTTGAGCAGGAAGAGATCGCCGCCCTGGGCCACACCGAAGAGACTGTTGCCGGCAAGGCAGCAACCTGTACCGAGACCGGTCTGACCGACGGCACCAAGTGCTCTACTTGCGGCACGGTCACTCTTGAACAGACTGAAATTCCCGCAAAGGGTCACGCCTGGAACGCAGGTGTTTGCGGCAACTGTAATGAGGTCTGTGCTCATTCCTGGAACGCAGGCGTTTGCGGCATCTGCGGCATGAACTGCGAACACCAGAATGAGATGGTCGTAACTGATCCTACCTGTACGGAACAGGGCTACACCACTACCACTTGTACCATCTGCGGTGTTACCAGCGTCGGTGAGTATCAGGATGCTCTGGGCCATGCCTGGAAGGATGCAACCTGTACCGACCCCAAGACCTGTGGCACCTGTGGCGCAACCGAGGGTGAAGCCAATGGCCATAATCATGTAGCTGCTGTTACTGCACCTACCTGTACGGAACAGGGCTACACCACCTATACCTGCTCCACCTGCGGCGACACTTACAAGGATGACTACACCGATTCCAAGGGTCATACCAATGCGGCTCCCGTCACTGAGAACGCAAAGCCCGAAACCTGCGGCGCAGCCGGCAGCTATGAATCCGTTGTTTACTGCTCTGTCTGTAATGTGGAACTCAGCCGTAATAGCGTTCCTGTTCCCGCCACCGGCAACCATACCAGCGCGGATGCAGTGAAGGAGAAGGAGACCCCTGCAACTTGCACCACTACAGGTAGCTATGAATCCGTTGTCTACTGCGCTGTCTGTAATACAGAAATCAGCCGCACGGTTGAGACTGTTGAAGCCCTGGGTCACACCAAGGCTGATCCTGTTACTGAAAACGAGCAGGCAGCAACTTGTACCGAAACCGGCAGCTATGACACTGTTGTGTACTGCTCCGTCTGTAACGCAGAAGTCAGCCGCGAGACTACCACTGTTGCAGCTTCCGGCCACACCGAAGGCGAAGCAGTGAGGGAGAACGAAGTCGCAGCAACCTGTACTTCTGATGGCAGCTACGACACTGCGGTCTACTGCTCCGTCTGTAATGCAGAAGTGAGCCGCAAGACTGAGACGGTTGCCGCTTCCGGCCATAGCTACGATGCGGGTGTTGTGACTACGGCAGCAACTTGTGCGAATGCTGGTGTCAAGACCTACACTTGCTCCGCTTGTGGTGATTCCTACACCGAGGCAATTCCGGCTACCGGCCACAGCTATGATGATGGTGTCGAGACTACCGCACCTACTTGTACTACAGCTGGCGTCAAGACCTTCACCTGCGCTACTTGCGGTGATACTTACACCGAAGAAATTGCTGCAACCGGCAACCATGCAGATAACGATAGCAATTATAAGTGTGATGTCTGCGATACCGTCGTTGGTGCAGTTGCCCAGGTCGGTGAGACCTACTATGGTTCTCTGGTAGATGCTATTGCAGCCGGTGACGAAGTAACCCTGCTGGCAAATGTCACTGAGGAAGTCGTAGTTACGAAGGTTGTCTCCATCGTAAAGAATGGATTTACCGCAAATGTCGTTGCCGGTGAGGGCTACGAACTGGCCGAAACCGAGAGCACATATGTGGTGACTGAAAAAGTAATTGTGACTCGCTCTTATAAGTATGGACAGACTGCTCAGATTGGTTTGATCGAGCCCTGGTTCCTGAAGGTGAACTGCCGCGTATATGATACAGATCATCCGACCAACATTGACTACAGCAAGCTCACAGATTATGGTGCATATTTTGTTCGAGCCAGTGACTTGGACAATGCTGAAGCAACGCAGGATACTCTGACCACAGAGGACTTCCTGAACAACGAAAATGTGGTCCATTGCTCTTTGAGCCAGGGTACAGCGACCATTGATGGTAGCTTCCTGACCGCAAGCTATGCTGAAGGTCTGTATACATACGAGATCTCTGACTCTGTATTTGTTCAGTTCTACATTGTGGAGGATGGTGTAACCTACTATGCTCCTATCAGAGAACGTAATATCAAGAGTCTGCTGCTCGCTCGTAAGGATGATACCACAGGTTTCCCCAATGTACTGGAACGTAATGTTTATGCATCCATGTATGAATTGGAGGATGCTATTACCACATACCGTGCAGATTATCTTGCCAAGAATGGAAAGATTGAGGCTTTGCCCGAACAGGATGCTCCTACGCTGGCTGCATATGTAGCGGAAAATGGTGCATTTACCAGCGAAGAAGTTGTATCCTACAAGTTTGGCAATACTGCACAGATTGTCCTGATTGAGCCCTGGGGCCTGAAGGTAAATGCCCGCGTTTATAACGATGCTAATTCGACCAGTATTAATTATGCACAGCTGGAGGAGTATGGTGCTATCGTATTCTATGACACGGAGGGCGTCTATGCAAACTCCGGAATGACAGCAGAACAGCTGATGACCTGTGAAAATGCATATGTATTCAGCAGCAAGAGCGGTGATGCCTTTGTGGATGGCAGTTACATTTCTGCAATTTACAATAAGGAGATCTACACTTACATGCTGAATAGCAATGCCTATGTTATGTTCTATGTTAAGGACGGCGATGGCTTCCATTACGGTGATGTAAAGACCAGAAATGTTTATGAACTGGCCAATGCTCGTAAAGATGATACTACAGGTTTCCCCAATGCACTGGAACGTGCAGTTTACGCAGCAATGGTAAACGAGTACGATGCCATTACAAAATATCGCGAAGATTACTTTAGCAATAATACTTGAGAGAGGAGGAAATACGTATGAAGAATTTCATGGAACCCGAGATGAATGTTGTCAAGTTCTCCGTTGAAGATGTCATTACTACCAGCGGCATTACTGGTGGCGGTGCCGACGGTAATACTGGTGGTGCTGGTAACGAAGACTAAATGACATTTCCCCGGACGGATATCCGTCCGGGGAAATGCTTCATAGTTTAAGGTAAGTAATTTATTTTATATTTACTCATAAAGAAAGGATTGTTATGCGTAAATATGTATTGATATTTCTCCTGGTTTTGATCCTGTGCATGACTAACGGATGCGGAGGCAATAAGAAACAGCAGGAAGTTGAAAACTCTCAAACCGAATATCAGACGGAACAGGCTACAATAGAGAATATACATTCCGGTACAGAAACAGAGGCTATTGAGGAAACTGTTGAAGAGGAACTCGATACTGAGGAAACTGTTACACCAGAGAAAACTGTTACACCAGAGAAAACTACAGATTCTTCAAACCATGGCAACGGTGTGCAGAAGCCTATCACGGAAAAGCCGTCGCCAACAGAGCCTGTACCTACTGAACCTACAAACAAAGAGCCGGAACCTTCGAAACCTGTGGGAACTGAACCGCCCGCAACCGAAGCAAAGCCTACTGAGCCGATTTCTACGGATCCTCCGGCTACAGAGCCTCCTGTTATCAATGGCGGTGATTCTACTGGATCGGTAGGCGGTGCTGGTACAGAAGATTAAGTATGACAAAATTTACCATACAGCTGAGTAGCCACATAATTAACGTATCCGCCACATATAGAAGTACGAGCGAATATTGTTCACATTTCTACACCGAAGCGTCACCAGACTTCTCCATAACCATCACCCCCGAGGATATCGCCTTCGAGCGTACCAAGAGTGCCCGGGAGGATGCGCTGGAGGGAATCCCCGTCCGGAACTTCTCCGATGCCTACCTCGAAACTCTCGCCGTCCAGCGGAAAATCACCGAAGAGCTTTTCGCCTATGATACGCTGCTGTTCCACGGCTCGGTCGTGGCCGTAGATGGTGTAGGTTACCTCTTCACCGCCAAAAGCTGCACCGGAAAGTCCACCCATACCCGCCTCTGGCGTGAGGTCTTTGGCGACCGGGCTGTGATGGTCAACGACGATAAGCCCTTCCTGCGGATCACGAAGGATGGAGTCCTCGCTTGCGGCTCTCCCTGGAACGGTAAGCATGGCCTGGGGGCCAACATTACGGTTCCCCTGAAGGCCATCTGCATCCTGGAGCGGGGAGAAGAAAACCGTATTTGTCAGATTCCGGCAAAAGAGGCGGTTTTCATGCTGCTCCAGCAAAGCAACCGGCCGATGGATCCCCGGAAAATGCCCAAATACCTGGAACTGCTGGATCGACTGTCCGAAGGAGTCTCCTTTTATCGTCTTCAGTGCAACATGGAGCCTGAAGCGGCAAAAATTGCGTATGAGATGATGAGCAAACCGTGAGGCACGATCAAAATTCGCACAACTGCATGAAGCCCAGTTCGGCGCAACGCTGAACTGGGCTTTTTCTGTTAAGGAAGCTTGGAGCCGCCCAGTGGGCACAGAATCGATTGTCGGGGTTAAAACGACCTTTCCCGGCGCTCATAATTTTAGGGGCGCAGGCCCTGCGTGAAAGGCTCTGAGCATGTTCCCGGAAATGTATCCGCAGGTGTAGACGGTGGTACCCTCTGCGGTGCAGGTGGGATCGGTGACGGTGTAGCTGTGGATATGGGTGGTGCTGGTCGAGACCTCGTAGAGAACCGGGGCAGAGTCATTCGTGACATTCCAGACGATCCGGTCGCCATCCAGGGCGCGGAGACTGATGGTATTGGTACCGTGAAGACTGGCGTTGATCGGGCACTCCCGGTCCTTGGAGTAACGGATGATGCGGAAGACTTCCTTGGTTTTGCCCTCTTCGGTGTTGTTCTGGCCGACCACCATGAAATTGTAGTCGTCACACATATAAACGCTGCCGTAAACCGGCAGCTCCAGTTCCAGCACAGCGGGGCCGGATTCCGCAGAGCTGACGCAGAAGCTCAGTGCCTGAATCAGTAACAGCAGCATTGACGGAATAAAAATCACCCTTTCGCGGTTGACCGCAAAAGGGTGATGAATGATTGGCTTTTACATTGGGGGCGGAAGCATCCGTCGGTTACCGCCCTCTTTCGCCGGAAGTGTTATTTCTTGGGCTTGGCGATCTTGTTCAGCTGTGCGTTGAGATCCAGCAGATCTTCCTTGGTGAACTTGGTGTCCATCATGCCGCCGGCCAGAGTCAGAAGCCGCAGAACGGTGAAGCCGTTCATCATGCTCATCATGTCGGCAGTGACGTCGAAGCCCATCATCTTCTTGGGGGCATCGCCCTTTTCGCCCTTCTTGCCGCCCAGCATCTTACCCATGAGCCCCATAAAGATCATCTTGCCGCGGACAGTGGAGATCACATCGCCCATCTTGTCGTTGAGGGAGAAGTAGCCTTCGGGTGCCTCGATGTCGAACCAGTTCAGGATCGCGCCCTTCTCTACCAGCCGGTAGGCCTCGTTGAAGGTATCGACCTTACGGATCAGGCTTTCATCCCGCTGCTCGCCGGCAACGGCTTCCAGCTTGGTTTCCCCGATGTTGGGGACATCGAAATAGAAGAAGTGGTTTTCGGCAGTCTTCTTGCCCAGGCTGACGCCATTGGCGAAGAGCTCCACCTCGGGCTGGTTGGAGTAGACGGTGATCCTGGTCACATCTTCCACACGGTCGATGTAGCGCTTGCTGCACAGGTGCACGAAGGGCTCATCAGACAGCCATGCCTTGTAGGCGTAGAAGGAGTCCTTCTTATACTTACGGTCGAAGGTCACCAGACCCTTGTGGTTCTGGCCATTCTCGCCGCCTTCATTTCTGGCGTCGGCTCCGAAGTCGAACATATTCCAGACATGGGTTGCCCACAGGTACTTACGGCTGAAGAACTGCTTAATCAGCTCTTCGTGGTAGTATGCCTGGTATTCCTCGGTGTAGTCACCCTGCATGGGGGAGGAGGTGTGCCAGTTCAGAGCCTCGCAGCCGTACTCGGAGCAGCCGATGGGGATATTGGGATGCATGGCATGGAACTTGTCAAACCAGGGACCGTTCATATTGGTCTCACCGCCGTACCAGCCGAAGTAATGGTTGTAGGAAACCACATCGGGGATCTGCAGGTAGGGATCATCCATCTTACACATGGAGACAGCCGCAATGGTGGTCAGACGGGTCTTGTCCAGCTCGTGGCACAAATCGTTCAGAATACGGTGGTTGTCCAGCAGATCCTCGTCGGAGCCGCCGATGCTGATCTCATTGCTCAGGCCCCAGACCACGATGGAGGGGTGATTGTAGTTCTGGATGATCAGTTCCTTCATCTGGGAGATGGTGTTTGCGCGTCCGGTGGGCATGTGCTTGGAGATATAGGGAATCTCCGCCCAGATCACCAGACCCCGCTCGTCGCACAGATCGTAGAAATACTGGTCGTGCTGATAGTGAGCCAGACGGATGGTGGTGCAGCCCACCTCGCAGATCAGGTCGATGTCCTCTTCGTGGTGCTCGGGCAGCAGGGCGTTGCCGTAGCCCCAGCGGTCCTGATGGCGGGAAACACCACGCAGGGGGTACTCCTCGCCGTTGAGGATGAAGCCGTTGTCGGGATCGATCTTGAAGGTGCGGCAGCCGAAACGGGTGCTCACATTGTCGATGATCTCGCCATTTTCCACCAGCTCCACCTTCGCGGTGTACAGGTAGGGATCCTTGCGGCCATGCCACAGATGCACATTCTCAATCTGCAGAATGGCAGTGGTTTCTACGGTCTCAATGCTGGCGACAGTGCAGCCGCACTGGGAGCACAGGGTGTAGCGCAGAGTCTGGCCGGGCTTCTGGTTGGTGACGTAGGCGTTGACGGTGACGGATGCATCCTTGCCGGTGATCTGGGGGGTCACAGCCAGGCCGGGGCCGCCATAGTAGTCCAGATCAAAATGGCTTTTGTTGACGCAGATGATGCTGACATTGCGGTACAGGCCGCCATAGAAGGTGAAGTCGGCCATCTGAGGGTAGACGGTTTCATTGGCGCTGTTGTCCACTGCGACACAGACCAGATTGTACATCTCCAGTGCATCAGTCATATCCACACGCCAGGTGGAATAGCCGCCGTCGTGATGAGCCAGATGCTTGCCGTTGACGTAAACGTCGGCAGAGGAGTTTGCACCCTTCAGTTCCAGGTAGTACCGGTCAGCGGCGGGCAGGTCAGCCTTGTTCAGGGATTTTGCGTAGTAGGCAGTGCCGCGGTAATAGTCGTTGTCACCATCCTGACCGTCGATGGCATTCCAGGAGTGGGGCAGATTGACCCAGTTCCAGTCCATGGGCAGGGCAGTGGGGACGGCATTTGCCTGCTTGGTAAAGGCCCACTTGGCGTTGAAATTAACAATTGTTCTCAATGAGTATTCCTCCTAACGGTTTGAATATGGAAAACGGCAGGCAGGAAAACTGCCTGCCGTCAGGAACGGTATGTTTATATCCGGGAGTTACTTCTGCAATGCTGCATGGCGGGCATCCAGCTCTTCCTGAATCTGGATGGTGGTCTTCTTGTCCAGGTTGTAGACCAGACCCAGACCGACGAACTGCATGGCAGCGCTGACAAAGTACAGAGCAGCGACCAGATAGCGCATGTTCAGTGCAACCTCAGCGGTCTGATTGCCCTCATTGGCGCCGACATAGCCCAGGGCGACCATGATGACCAGAGCAACGGCGGGGCCAACACCCTGTGCCAGCTTACGGAAGAAGGAGTGCAGTGCGTACACGGTACCTTCCTCGCGTTCGCCGGTTTTCCACTCGTTGTAGTCGATGGCATCGCCCATCATAGCCCAGGAGACCAGAGTGTAGATGCCCATGCCCATGCTGTTGACGAACTGGCAGGCGATGTAGATGATCAGACCGGTGCCATCGGGAGTGATGGGCAGCACCAGCATTGCGGTGCAGGCAACCAGAGAGATCAGTGCACCCACGCGGGCCATTTCCTTTTTGCCGAAGCGGGTGACCATCTTACGGGCAAAGGGGGTAAAGACGATGATGGGGATCATGGCGAACATGGAGACCAGACCGGACATCTGAACGTTCTTAAAATAGGACTGGAACAGAACAGTGACGGCGGTAGTAGCACCCTGCATGCCGATGAACATGCCGACGGCGGCCAGAGTGGCGCCCACAGCAGGACGGTTTTTCATGAAGTTGCCCATTGCACGGAGGACATTGAACTTGGGTGCATCCTCCTTCAGCGTGATCTCGGTGTCAACACGGATTACGGTGTTCTTGATCATAAACTGGAAGCACAGGAAGCCCAGGAAGCCCATCAGCAGAGCGGCGAGGAAGACGCGGTTGCCGATCAGGTTCTGGTTTTCATCATAAATGATGAAGGGCAGGATGACCATGGGGACCATATTGCCCACCAGAGAACCGATGGAACGCCAGGCGGACAGGGAGGCACGGTCAGCAGGTTCATTGGAGATCAGGGACAGCAGAGAGCCGTAAGGAACGTTGGCAACGGTGTAAAATGCGTCCCAAATCACATAACCGGCGATGAAAATCAGCATTTTTGCCCAAACCGGTGCGTTGGGGAAGGGAAGGAAGCAGCATGCGCCGCCAACGATCAGGCCGATGGAGCCGACCCAGATGTACTGCAGGAACTTGTTGCGTCTGTACTGATGGCGGTCGGCGTCAACGATGGAGCCGATCAGGGGATCGTTGATTGCGTCCCAGACCTGCACCACCACAAGCAGTGCGGCGTAGTACAGATCCAGCTGCATGAACTGAGTCCAGAAAATTGCCATGGTGCTCTTCAGAGCAAAGCTCATGTTGCAGCCAAAGTCACCGGCAGCATATGCGATGCTGTCGCGGATACCGAATTTACGATAGCCGTGTGCGTCCAATTGGACAGGTTTTCTTGCCATAAAATACCCTCACCTTTCTTTTTCTGCCACAGCAGATGGTTGATGAGATTAGTATACCATGTTGCCTGATTTGCGGTGAGGAATATCTTATGGTATTTTCGTATTTTATTACGATCGACCATTGATTTTTTGCACAAAATATACGATAATATTTTTATAAATCAGATGGGAGTGTAGCAAATGTCACAACTTTACCGGAGAGAAGTGGAATTTACGGTTTCTCTTTTGAAAAGAATGCGAACGTCAGTCAGGTTCATACACCCGGGAGATTCCCTGTCGATCCTGGATGATGGTCTCAGACAGGTGCTTGGTATGGAAACAGCGTATGAAGATGACTATTATATCGGAAGCCACTGGTCAGAGCAGCGGACAGTATATAAGATCGTGGATCAGTTTCTGTGCCACTATATTTATTTCCATCTGCCGGTGGAGTCCAGAGCCACATCCGTTGTCATTGGCCCGTATTTAGCCGGTAACCTGGTGCAGGAACAGATTCAGGAACTGGCGGAGGCGATGAAGCTGCCCATGCAGATGCTTCCGCAGCTGATTTCTTATTATATGTCCCTGCCGGTGTATCAGGATACCGCTGCGCTGATGGCCATCATATCGACCCTGGGAGAAACCATTTGGGGAGACGCCGATTTCGATGTGGTGGATGTCAACTATGAACAGCGCATCAGACTGCCCCGGACTGCGGCTGCCAACACACTGATCGAGCAGGGGAATATTCTGCGGCAGATGGAGCAGATGGAAGCACGCTATGCCTATGAAAACGAACTGATGGAGATCGTATCAAGGGGACAGACAAGCCGCGCCGATGTGATCATGAAAAATGTATCGCTGCTGAACTTCCAGCCCCGCCATACGGACCCGCTGCGTAATATGAAGAATTACTGCATTGTCTGCAATACCCTTCTTCGCAAAGCGGCCCAGCAGGGCGGTGTACATCCCTTTCATCTGGATAAGATATCGGGTCAGTATGCCCACACGATTGAAAATACATCCACCCGGGAAAAATGTGCTGCGCTGATCGGTGAGATGATCCGCGCCTATTGCCATCTTGTGAGGAACGGCGCCGGGCGGCGGTATTGCGAGATCGTGCAAAAAACGATATTCTATATCGAAGCGAATATTTCCGGAGATCTGTCCCTGACCACCCTTGCACGATTGATGCAGGTTACGCCGAATTATCTTTCCGCACTGTTTCACCGGGAGGTCGGACATACTCTGGCGGAGCATATCCATGATACAAGAATGAAGACTGCGCTGGAGCTATTAAAAAGCACTCATCTTCAGGTTCAATCCGTTGCGCAGCTGTGCGGCTTTGCCGATCCAAACTACTTCGGCAAGCAGTTCAAGCGGTTCTATGGCGTAACACCGCTGCAATACCGCAGGAGCCAGAAGCCTTTTGCGGAAAAATACCAGTAAAGGCGCCGGCTCTTCAAAAAACGGGAACCATCGCTTACATGATACTATGCTGTGATTGAAATTACCAGATTTTATTACTGAAAACCCCTTCTCCATATCACAATCACATCGCAAAATCGTTGCAGCGCAACATGTTTTTGTTCTTCCTGGTTGCGCCGGATGCTCTGGAGTATATACTGGCTTCATAATTTGGGGGCGCGCTTGGAGGGCTTGCGTTTATCGGGGACGGTATCGAGGAAATAGTCAGCGGAGACATTGTAGAATCTGCAAATCGTGATCAGGTGGTGCAGCGGCATTTCGTTGGCGCCCCGTTCGTAGCGGGCGTACATGGTTTGGGAGGTTCCCAGAATTTCCGCAACCTGCGTTTGGGTCAGGTCGTTGTCTTCACGGAGTCCCCGCAGTTTTTCAATAAATGTCCGCATCGTGTCTCACCCCTTGCTACCAGTTTGCCCATAGTGTAGCAAAGTAAAGATGTTTACTATTGACTTTAGTAAATATCTTTATTAAGATAGACATGAGAGAGTGGAATCTCGACAAATAATTGAGGAGGAATCATGATGAAACGCTTTTTAAGTATCCTTCTGGTGCCGGAGATGGTCAGCAGGCATATGACCGGAACAAGAGATAATATGCGTTTTTCGTAAAAATTCCAACATCACGAAAAAGAGATGACAGCAATACTTATATGCAGATTATGGAAATTTTGGATGGAAATCCAGGGGGAAATGGTGTATAATAAAATCGAAATATCTTTGAGGAGGAACCGTAATGAAACGATTATTTGGAATTCTTCTGGCGCTGGTGATGGCGTGCTGCCTGCTGCCCGCCGTTGTATCAGCGTCAGAAATCACCGCCTCAGGCACCTGCGGCGAGAATCTGGCCTGGACGCTGGACAGCGAGGGTACCCTGACCATCTCCGGCGAGGGTACGATGGACAATTCGCAGAAGTCCTATGACAAAAGCCACTGGTATAAATATAAAGAGGATATCAAGTCTGTTGTGATCTGCGACGGTGTAACCAGCATTGATAAATATGCATTTTATCAGCTGAGCAATCTGACCAGTGTCACCATGGCGGACAGTGTGACTACCATCGGACCCCTAGCTTTTACAAAATGCGAGGCTCTGACTGAGGTTGTGATGTCGAAGAGCATTACCGTCATTGACAGCAGTGCATTTAAAGAGTGCACCAGTCTGACCGAAATCGTGATTCCCGACAGCGTGACCAAGGTAGGAAGCGCGGCGTTCTACGGCTGCGAAAGTCTGACCAGTGTCACGATCGGAAGCGGCGTGACATACTTTGGCAGTGGGGCATTTAATTTCGTGAAATTAACGGATGTGTACATTAATGATCTGGAAGCCTGGTCTCAGGTGCAGTTTGCGGATAGAACGGCCAATCCCATGTATTATAAAGCAACGTTGCACCTGAAGGGCGAGGTTTTGACCGACCTGGTGATTCCCGATGGCGTTACCACCATCGATAACAGATACCGCAGTCCCGATTTGGTCACTGTTGTGATTCCGGACAGCGTGACCACCATTGAAGCCGGTGCGTTTTCCGGCTGTACCAGCCTTGTCAGCGTCGCCATACCCGACAGTGTTACTGCCATTGCCCAAAGCGCGTTCAGTGGCTGTCAGAGTCTGACGGATATCACGCTTCCCACCGGGATTACGGTGATCGAGCCCCGGACGTTTATACAGTGTAAAAGTCTGGTCAGTATTGTGATCCCGGAGGGCGTAACCAGCATTGGAGAAGCCGCCTTCCGTGAGTGCACCAGTCTTCAGAGCATTGTGATCCCGGACAGCGTCACCGAAATGGGATCCGACGTATTTCAGACCTGCGGCCTGACCAATGCGGTCCTTGGAGATGGACTGACCAGTATTCCGACTGGTACATTCTGGGGCTGTTGGAAGCTGACCGATATTACCATCGGAAGCAGCGTAACCAGTATTGGATCATCTGCTTTTTCTAATGGTATTTCTCTCAAAACGGTAAATGTTACCGACCTCAAAGCATGGGGCAATGTGGTCTTTGAAGGGAAAAATTCGAAACCCAGCGTGGGTACGCTGTGCCTCAACGGAGAACCGCTGACCGATCTGGTGATTCCCGAGGGTATTACGAACGTTGACAGCAGATTTAGCAGCAATACACTGGTCAGCCTCACGATTCCGGGCAGCGTCAGTACAATTGACAAATATGCCTTTTCGCGCTGCGTGAATCTGACCGATGTATCCATTGGCGAAGGCGTCACGAGTATTGGGGAAAGCGCATTCCACAGCTGCGAAAGCCTGACGGAGCTCGTGATCCCGGACAGCGTGACCGAGATCGGCACGGAAGCCTTCTATGGGTGCAGCAGTTTGAAGGAAATCACTTTCGGAACCGGCGTCACCAGCATAGGAAGCGCGGTTTTTTGGGAATGTGACGCATTGGAAAAGATCCACTTTACAGGCGACGCGCCCAGTATTCACGAGAAAGCTTTTGGCGGTGTTACCATCTGCTATTATCCGGCCGGCAACGAAACCTGGACGGAGGAGTTTATGTCAGGCTTCAGCAGGCAGTATTGGCTTGTGGAGGGGGATACGCTCAAGGGCGAATGCGGCAGCCGCCTGACCTGGGAGCTGACGGATGACGGCACTCTGATCATCTCCGGCAGGGGAGGCTTGCCGGATTACAGCAGCAGCCCCTGGATCGATATCGAAAAGATGATTAACGCTGTTATTTTCGAAGAAGGCGTCACGGTAATCGGCAATTGCGCCCTGGAAGGCTTGCATCAGATTCGAAGTGTATCCATTCCGGAAACGGTGACCAGGATCGGTGACAATGCCTTCAGATTCAACAGAAGTCTGGAAAGCATTGTGATTCCTGACAGCGTGACCGCCGTGGGCAACTCGGCATTTGTTGACTGCGATAGCCTGACGGAGGTTACGATCCCGGGAAGTGTGACCAGCCTGGGTGCCCAGGTCTTCAACTATTGTGATAATCTGGAGTCTGTGACCATTGAAGATGGTCTGACCAGTCTTCCTTACAGCACGTTGGCCAATTGTGAAAAGCTGGAGCATGTGGTGCTTCCCAACAGCCTGCAGATGATCGGAGCAGACGCATTTGCGCATTGTACCAGTCTGAAAGAAATTACGATCCCTGAAAGTGTTTCCAGCATCTTTGGCGACGCATTCAGATATTGTACAGCTCTGGAGAGCATCCGGATTCCTGCCGGTGTTTCCCTCATTGACGACGGAGTCTTCTATGAGTGCCTGAATCTGAGTGAGGTCTGGTTTGAGGGCGATGCGCCTGCGATGGAGAGCGAGACCTTCTTCAACGTGATCGCCACTGCCTACTATCCCGCAGACAACGCCACCTGGACGGAGGATGTGATGCAGGATTATGGCGGATTTATTACCTGGATGCCCTATGCGGCGTCTGTGGCAGGCGATTTGAACGGAGACGGCACTGTGGATGACAACGATGTGGCCCAGCTGCTGTGGTACACCCTGTTCCCCGACGCCTATGAGATCAGCGGTGATGCCGACTTCAATGGCGACCGTGTCATCGACGATGCCGATGTAGCCTACCTGCTCTGGCATACCCTGTTCCCCGATGCCTATCCTCTGAATTGACAAACCAACAAAAACCCCGCTGTTTCCTTGCGAAACAGCGGGGGTTGCTCTTGATAAGTGAGAAATTACTCTTCCCAGTTGTGCCAGACGTTCTGGACATCGTCGTCATCTTCCATGGCGTCGATGAGCTTTTCCATCAGCTTGACGTGCTCTTCGCTCTCCAGCTTCTGATAGTTCTGGGGAACCATCTCGATCTGAGCGGAGACGAAGGTGTACTTGCCCAGGTTTGCGACCACGTTGTTGAAATCATCGGGCAGGGTGTAGATGGTGAAGACGTCGCCGTCGGCCTCAAAGTCGTCAGCGCCGGCTTCCATGGCGTCCATCATGACTTCTTCCTCGTCCAGCTCCTCTTCGGAGTTGTCGATGACCAGCACGCCCTTCTTGTCGAAGGACCAGCTGACGCAGCCGGAGGCGCCCAGGTTGCCGCCGAACTTGTCGAAGTGGTGGCGCATGTTGCCTGCGGTGCGGTTGCGGTTGTCGGTCATGGTCTCGACGATGACGGCCACGCCGCCGGGGCCGTAGCCCTCGTAGGTGATGGTCTCGTAGTTGTCGCCGCCCTGACCGCCGGCAGCCTTCTCCAGGCAGCGCTTGATGTTGTCGTTGGGCATGTTGGCGGCCTTGGCCTTGGTGATGACGGTGGCCA
>JAGARK010000010.1 GCA_017622295.1 Oscillospiraceae bacterium | reverse complement strand
TCTGAACTCCCTGACCGCTGACTACGTCCGCGAGGGCCAGATCGTCATCGACGTTTCCATGAACTGGAACCCCGAGAAGATCACCTCCAAGGGCAAGGGCGGCATGTCCGGCGACTGCGTGTTCGACGAGGTCGAGCCCATCGTTGAGGCCATTACCCCCGTTCCCGGCGGTGTCGGTGCCGTCACCACCTCCGTGCTGATGAAGCATGTTGTGGAAGCTGCTGAAAAGATCTAAATATCATCACAAAAAACACGGACGGCGTGCCGTCCGTGTTTTTACCTTCTGAGGTGATCCTATGAATAAAATCAAAAACCTCTCCGAATCCAGTTTTCTGAAGCTGTTCTTCGGATTTGTGAGCGCCGCATTCATCGTCGCGGCGATCTGTATGCCCGACCGGGCGCAGATGGTTTCCGGCCTGTGGCAGATCCTCAGCAATCCCGCCAAGATCTCCACCAATGATTTCGCCCTGGGCGGCTATGCAGCTACCTTCCTGAACATCGGTCTGGTAGGTCTTTGTTATGTGGCGCTGTTCGCGCTGTTGAAGGCTGATGCCAACAATGTGTCCACCTTCGGCTTTATCCTGACCATCGGCTTCAGCGCCTGGGGCATTAATGCGGTAAACATGTGGCCCCCCATTCTGGGTGTGGCACTGTACTGCCTGGTGAAGAAGGAGAAGATGAACGTCAACGCCATGCTGTTTTCCACCGGCATCGCGCCCCTGATCTCTGATCTGCTGGTGCGCTATCCCAACGCCGAGGTGGTGGGCTTCAATCTGCCCGGTCTGGGTGTGGCCCTGCTGGTGGGCCTGTTCATCGGCTTCCTGCTGCCTGCAGGTCTCGGTCACGCCCCTGCGGTCCACAAGGGCTTTGACCTGTATTCCGCAGCTGTGCCCATCTGCTTCTTTGCCTTCTTCCTGAATGCAACTCTGTACAAAACCATGGGCATTGATCTGCCCGCGGCTCCTTCTGCGGAAACGCTTCAGGTGGCATCTCAGAGCATTACGAACATTTTTTGCATCATCCTGTTCGGTCTGTGCATCGTGTTTGCCCTGGCCATGGGCTGCAAGGTTAAGGATTATGTTAACCTGCTGACCGCTGACGATCATGTAGCCAGCATTTCCAGCAAGCTGGGCACCCCTGTGTTCCTGATGAATGTGGGTGTCTACGGCCTGTTTATTCTGGCTTACTACAACATCATCGGCGCGACCTTCAATTCCATCACCTTCGGCATCATCTTCTGTATGCTCTGCTGCTGCAATTCCGGCAGCCACCCCGGCAATGTATGGCCCATCATTCTGGGCTATGTGGTGGGCTCTACTGCATTTGGCTGGCTGAGCGCACTGGCTGGCGGAAGCTATGCCATGACCATCAACGCCCAGGCGATCTGCGTGGGTCTGTGCTTTGCCAACGGTCTGAGCCCCGTTGCCAGCAAGTACGGCTGGTTCTGGGGCGCTGTGGCGGGTCTGATGCACTTCCTGCTGGTCACTTCCGTGCCCAACATGCACGGCGGCTACTGCCTGTACAACGGCGGCTTCACCGCAGCGGTGATCGCCCTGATTCTGGTACCTGTGCTGGAAAAGTTCTGCAAGACCAAGATCGAGCGCAAAGCGCTGAAAGCAGAATAAGATAACTAATCATCGGCCGGCAAAAATGCCGGCCGATTTCTTTTTCAGAGGGGTAATTGCAGTTTAGCGCGCAGATGCGCGAAATGAGGAGTTTTCTTCGAAAACAATTTAAATCGTGAGCTTCGCGCACACCGTAATTCTGCATTCTGCATTTTGAAATCATCAGCCCTGTAATTTTTTATGGACTTTGGCTGGGAATCATGGTTTAATATATCTGATAATAACATGGGGAGAGATATGAGTGAAAAAACTGAACACCCTTCCTGAAAAGACATTTTTAAAGCTGTTTTTCCTGTTTTTCAGCTGCAGCTTTCTGATCGCAGCAGTCTGTATGCCCGACCGGGCCCAGATGCTTACGGGCCTCGTAAGGATCGTCAGTCTGCCCAGCAAGGGCTCCACCAATTGCTTTGACCTGGGCGGCTATGCGGCAACCTTTCTGAATATGGGCCTCATCGGCCTGATCTGCACGGGACTTTATGCCATCCCCGGCAAGAAGTCCGACTCCGCAGCCACCCTGGTGACCATCCTGACCACCGGCTTCGGCGCCTGGGGTATCAATATCGTGAATATGTGGCCAACAATGCTGGGCGTGGTGCTTCACGCGGTGCTCCGCCGGGAGAAGATCGGCGACCACACCAATCAGATGCTCTTCTCCACGGGTCTGGCACCCTTCATTTCCGAACTGCTGGTGCGCTATCCCACTGCCGATGTGACCGGCTTCTCCGTAAGCGGTGTGCTGGCGGCATTGGCGGTGGGTCTCGTGGTGGGCTTCTTCCTGCCAGCGGGCCTGACCAATTCTCCCATCGTTCACAAGGGCTTCGACCTGTACTCCGCCGCACTGCCCGTGGGCATGACGGCCTTTCTGATGCAGGGCGTGCTGTACCGGGCCATGGGCGTGGCGGTGCCCGATGCGGTGTCCACCCTCTCCGTGGGCTCTCATCTGATCACCAATGTCTTCTGCATCGTGCTGTTCGGCGCACTGATCCTCATCGCGCTGCTGATGGGCTGTACGCCGAAGCAATACTGGAAATTGCTGACGGACCCGGACCATGTGGTGAATTTCGCGGATACCTATGGCAATGCCACCATGCTGATGAATGTGGGTGTCTACGGCCTGTTCATTCTGGGCTACTACAACCTCATCGGCGCCGATTTCAACGGTGTCACCTTTGGCGTGGTATTCTGTATGCTTGCTACCTGCAACGCAGGTTCCCATCCCGGAAATGTCTGGCCCATCATGCTGGGTTACGGCGTGGCATCCCGGCTCTTCGGCCTGCTCTCCGCCATCACCGGCGGTACCTTCAATCAGCACCTCAATGCCCAGGCCATCATTGTGGGTCTGTGCTATGCCAACGGCCTGAGCCCCATTGCCGACTGCTATGGCTGGAAATACGGCCTTGTGGCAGCGATGATGCACTACTGCATGGTTACCACGGTGCCGGAGCTCCATGGCTCCATGTGCCTGTACAACGGCGGCTTTACCGCAGCATTGGTGTGCCTGCTGATGGTTCCCGGCCTCCAGCGGCATTTCAAGACCAAGCGGGAGCGGCATGATCTGAAAACCAAATAAAAACCACTCCCGGACGGAATACCGTCCGGGAGTATCAAATTTCAGTTTATCGTGTACCCATACAATACACCGTAGGGACCTTTGTAAACAGTGCGACAAACTGCAATTTGCATGAGTATTTTTGCTATATCATTCGTATAAGAAGTGAAACCCCTGTACGAAGGGGAAAAATCGTGGTATATTCAAAGTGACAACCTTTGAGAGGAGGAAAAAACGATGAAAAGAAAGAACATCCTTGCCCTGCTGCTTATCCTGGTGATGATGTCCGCGGTACTGACCGGCTGCGGCGCATCCACCAAGAGCGAAGCTTATGCCAATGGCGCCATGGAGGCTCCGGCCGCCATGGACATGGCAATGCAGGAGGAAGCTATGGAATCGGAGGTGCTCTACAGCTCCTCTGCCGCCGGCAACGCCGCGCCGGAAAATGCGGTTGACCAGAAGCTCATTACCACCGTGAACATCAACGCCGAGACCGAGGACCTGGATCCCTTTATGGAGCAGATCGGCAGCAAAATCACCGCTCTGGGCGGCTACATCGAGTATCAGGATGTCTATAACGGCAGTGCCTATGCGTCCTACCGCTACCGCAGCGCCAGCATGACCATCCGCATCCCGGCGGAGAATCTGGATGGTTTTGTGGAGCAGGTGAAGGATTTTTCCAATGTGGTCTCCTACAATGAGAGCCAGGAGAATGTAACGCTGACCTATGTGGCCACCGAAAGCCGTGTCAAAGCCCTGGAAACTCAGGAAAAACGCCTGCTGGAGCTGCTGGAGAAGGCTGAGAATATGACCGAGCTGCTGGAGATCGAGGCCCGGCTGTCGGAGGTGCGCTACGAGCTGGAAAGCGTTGCAAGCCGCCTGCGGGTGCTCAGCAATCAGGTAGACTACGCCACGGTGCATCTGGACATTGATCAGGTAAAGGTCTACACCGAGGTGGAGGAACAGACTGTATGGCAGCGAATCGGCTCCGGTTTTTCCAAGAATCTGAAAAATCTGGGCGATGAGCTGGTGAATCTCTTTGTGTGGATCGTGACCTATTCTCCCCAGCTGCTGATCTTTGCCGCCATTGTGGTGCTGGTGATTCTCCTCATCAAACGCTCTTCCAGAAAGCGCAGAGTGAAAAAGGCCCCCATGCCGCCCTTTGATACCTCCTTCGAAACACCGGCTCCCGAAAAAGAGGAAAAGTAATCCCCAATAACAAAACCCGGCGCACCTTGCGGTGCGCCGGGAATGTTTATTTCATATACTTTTCAATGGCGCGGCACAGATCTTCGATGGCCTCGGAATCTCCCGCCGCCACGGCGTCCACCATGCAGTGACGCATATGGTCCTGCAAAATCACCTTGCCGGTATTGTCGATGGCGGAGCGGACCGCCGCCAGCTGCACCAGAACCTCGGAGCAGTCATAACCCTCCTCCACCATCCGCTTCACCTTTTCCAGGTGGCCGATGGCCCGGGCCAGACGGTTGATGACCGCCTTCTGATTTTCGTGGACATGGCCGTGGGAATGGGCGATGCCGTGGGCGTGCTGATAGGTATGGCTATGCTCGTGGTCGTGTTCAAAATGTCCTCCCATGGCCCATTCCTCCTTTTTAATATTTCTGTAGCATTATACTCCATTTTTCCCGCTGCCGCAAGCCCTGCAGGGGGATATTTCGGGAGAAATAAATGTTTTGACATCATCAGGCCCTACGGGTATAATAAAAGAAAAATACAAAAGGAGCGATTGCCATGCATCTTCATCACGATCATATCGGCGGTCATACCCATGACCACGAGCATACCCATACCCACGAGCACACCCACGATGGCCACACCCACACCCATGAGCATTCCCACGCTCATACCCACGACCACGAGCATCCCCACAGCCATGACCATCTGCACGACCACGGCGCGGAGCATCACCACTCCCACGAGTGCGGCGGCAGCTGCAGCGGCTGCGCCGGTGGCTGCGAGCACACCCCCATGGAGGAACTGGTGGCGCTGATGAAGTACATGGTGGGCCATAACGCCGCCCACGCCAAGGAACTGGCCGATCTGGCCATCCAGCTGGAGAAGGCCGGCTCCCACATGGCCTTCGAGCAGGTCATGGCCGCCGTGTCTGATTTTGAGAAGGGCAATATGCGTCTGCAGGCCGTGATGGCAGCCCTGGATATCAAGTAAGGAGAAAATACTATGTGCCTGTCTACTGTTTATAAGAATACCATGGCCCCCGAGACCATCGCCATGAAGAACGTCATGAGCATCGAGTGCCGGGATGGCCTCGTAATCCTGACGGACCTGATGGAACGTCAGATGGCGATCGAGGGCGAACTGGAAAAGGCCAACCTGGTCGATGGCTACGTCATCGTCAGGGAGCGGATTCCCGCATAATTTTTAAGCCCCGGCTTCAGCCGGGTCTTTTTCTGTCTGCAATGAATAAATCTCCCTCGGCTGGCAAACACTACCTGCGTCAAATCAATTTCAGGAGGTTACTTCTATGTTTGCCAAACGTATCTTTTGCCTGGCGGCGGCGCTGTGCTGTCTGTTGGGGCTTTCTTCCGGGGCCAGAGCGCTGGAAGTGGACTGCGACAGCAGCTACTGCTTTTCCGCAGGGGATTTTTCCGCTGAGGATTCCTTCGCCGGAATCTGCGTCATGGGGATTCCCCAGGAGGGCTCTGTGACTTTGGGTACCCGGATCATTCAGCCCGGGGATATCCTGACCGCCGATCAGATTGCCGGTCTGACCTTCAATCCCCTCCGCAGCGAGTCTGACCGGGATGCGGTGCTGACCTACCTTCCCATTTTTGAGGACCATGTGGCCCAGTGTGCGTCCATGACCATCGCCGTCCGGGGCAAACAGAATCAGGCCCCCGTGGCCGAGGACTCTGCCCTGGAGACCTATAAAAACCTGCCCAATGAGGCCATGCTGAAGGTCAAGGACCCCGAGGGGGAGGCTATGACCTACACCGTCACCCGCCAGCCAAAGCGGGGCACCGTGGCCATCCGGGAGGACGGCAGCTTCATCTACACCCCCAATAAGAATAAGGTGGGTGTGGATTCCTTCACCTATACCGCAGCGGACGCCGCCGGGAACGTCTCCCGGGAGGCTACCGTTACCATCACCATCCTCAAGCCCACCGATTCCCAGCAGTATGCCGACACCGCCGGGGAAAGCTGCCGCTTTGCCGCCGAGTGGATGAAAAACACCGGGATTTTCGTGGCAGAGCGGGTCAGCGGCAACAGCTGCTTCCGCCCCGGCAAGGAGGTGAGCCGGGGAGAATTTCTGACCATGCTGGTGGGGGCTCTGGATATCCCTGTAGATGAAAATGCTGAATTTACCGGCTACACCGATGAATCCCCCACCTGGCTGAAGCCCTACCTGGCGGCAGCCATGCGCAGCGGCCTGACGACTGGCTGGCCCGAGGGGGACACCTTCGACGCAGAAGCCGCCATCACCGGAGCCGAGGCCGCGGTGATGGTTCAGAACGCCATGACTCTGAGCCCTGCAGAAGAGGTTGAAACTGTGGTGGAGGAGGCCGCCCCCGCCTGGGCTGCCGACGCCCTGACGGTGCTCAGCACCCACGGCATCAGTCTGAATCCCGAAGCTGCGCTGACCCGTGGTGAAGCGGCGCAGATGATGTATCAGCTCAGCCGTCTGGCTTACAATGCCCCCGGCGTGACGGTTTTCAATACGGCTCAGTAAAAAGATCCCGCTCCACTGATGTGGAGCGGGATACCTTTATTTCTGAAGGTCTGCACCTGCGTAATAGCGCTTCAGGGGTGCATACAGCAGCAGCGCCAGCAGCAGTGCCAGCAGCATATTGGGGATCATGTAGCTTCCGTTGTACACCAGGGAGTACAGATGGGGATTGTCATAGGTGCCCAGGCCCGGGACAGAGGTGGGCTCGATGATGCGGTAGATGGTGATGCCGGAAATGTGGTGGATCAGGAAACGGCCGGCGCAGCCGACGACGGTGCCGGGGAAAATGCCCCAGTCCTTGCCCTTGAACAGGCCCGCCAGACCCAGAGGGGTAAAGGCCAGCAGATAGTCCAGGATCATAGACTGCCAGCCCCAGGCGTAGGCGCCGTCAAAGATCATCTGCAGCAGGCCGAAAACGAAGCCCGCGCCCAGGCCCCGGCCGGTGCCCCAGCGCAGGGCATAGAGCAGGATGGGGAACATGGCGGGGGTCAGGGAACCGCCATTGGGCAGCTCAAAGAGCTTGACAAAGCTCAGCACGAAGGCCAGCGCCACAAAAATGGCGCCCTCGGTCAATGCCCGGATGCGAAGATGGGATTTGTTCTGGTTTTCCATAGAGATACCTCCGAAAAAATAAAATCAGACCACATTGCAAAGCCGTCTGGGTGCAATGTGATCCTTACAGGTATCCCATATATGCATCTTTCCCTCCGACGGTACTAACCGTATCAGGTTCACGGGTCAGGACTCGGATTCATCCAATCTCAGCCGGAAACGTCCGGCACCCCGAAGACTATTTTGTTCTGCGATCTGTGATTATTATAACGGATTTCGGAAAATTGTCAAGATGGTTGGATTGCAGGAGGAAATACCTCAATTTTGCATTCAGCATTCTGCATTCCGCGCATCTGCTTGAACAATTTGAGTTAGAAATATTTGTCTAACTTTTTGGGGTCACTTCAATAGCCGTCCTTTTAATTCGCTTAAGCCATCTCCAGGGCCAGCTGCTTGCCGCCCAGGATATGGAAATGCAGATGATGTACGGTCTGGCCGGCATCAGCGCCGCAGTTGCTGACCACCCGGTAACCGCCGGTCAGGCCTTCGGCAGCGGCAATCTGGGGGATCACCTGGAAAATGTGGGCCACCACAGCGCTGTTTTCGGCGGTGATGCCGTCAACGGAAGGGATGTGGGCCTTGGGGATCACCAGAATGTGGGTGGGCGCCTGGGGCGCGATATCCCGGAAAGCCAGGATGGTCTCGTCCTCGTAGACCTTGGTGGAGGGGATATCCCCTGCGATGATCTTGCAGAATAAGCAGTCAGCCATTGTAATTACCTCCAGAAATTAAAGTCCGAACACATGAAGCGCGGTATGGGAGCCCACGCCCATGATGATACCTGCGATGATAACGCCCAGGGAAACCGCACCGGCGGTGGAGCGGATGCCCATGTTCAGGAAGCTGGCAGCGAGGGTGCCGGTCCAGGCACCGGTGCCGGGAATGGGGATGCCCACAAAGAGCATCAGCGCCACGAACAGGCCGCCACGGCCGGTGCGGGCCACCAGCTTCCGGCCGCCCCGCTCGCCCTTTTCCAGACAGAAGCGGAAAAATTTGCCGATATACTTTTTATCGGCGCCCCAGAGCAGCACCTTCCGGGCGAAGAAATAAATGATGGGCACCGGCAGCATATTGCCGATGACACACACCAGCAGAGATGTCCAGTAATCAAGATCCATAGCCGCCGCCATGGGGACTGCGCCACGGAGCTCAACCAGCGGCACCATGGACACAAAAAAAACGACCAAATATTTGCGGAGCATTTCATCACCTTTAAACAGAATTTAACCCATTGTAGCATAAAAGAACCAATGATGCAACGGATAAAAGTTTACATTTTTCTTAAAGAATCCCTCAAAAACCACAAAAGTTTGAATTATCTCCCCTTCCGTGATATAATATCCAAAAAAACCGGGAGGTGCAGCCGATGAAGAAACTGATCCCACTGCTGTTGCTGCTCACGCTGCTGAGCGGCTGCCGGCAGGAGGTTTATAAGCCCATTCAGACCGATCCGCCGGTACCGGCGACGGAATGCTTCCGGCCGGAATTCACCGAAGCGCCCACGCAGCCACCGACACAAGCCCTCACCGAGCCTGACGAGGATGCGCTGGTGCCGGTGCGGGATTATATCCCGGAGATCCGGGAGGAACTGGCCTACGCCACCGGGAATAATTTTACGGGCCAGGTCATCTATGAGTTCACGGAAAGCTACCTTCGTTACGGCACGGTGCAAAAGCTGAAGCTGGTGTGTGATGAGCTTGCGGAACAGGGGCTGGGGCTTGTGATCTGGGACGCCTTCCGGCCGGTGGCAGCCCAGCAAAAGCTCTGGGATATCTGCCCGGATCCGGTTTATGTGTCCCATCCGGTTACGGGCAACCGGTCCCATTGCAGGGGAAACGCGGTGGATGTGACGCTGGCGGAGCTTGAAACCGGCCAGCTGCTGGAAATGCCCACGGGCTTTGACGATTTTTCGGCCCTTGCAGACCGGGATTATTCCGACTGCTCCGAAGAAGCGGCAAAAAATGCAGCGCTTCTGGAAGAGATCATGGTCCGGTATGGCTTCCGGCCCTACAGCGCCGAATGGTGGCACTTTGCAGATGAACAGGATTACCCTGTGGACGAGACATTTGACCCCTCCGGGGTCGGCTAAAGGAGGAAAAACATGAACGAGGTTCTCAGACAGCTTTATGCGCGCAAATCCATCCGGGTCTATGAGGATCGGCCCATTTCCGCAGAAGACAAGGAAGCCATCCTGCTGGCGGCGGTGAATGCCCCAACGGCGGGCAATCAGCAGCTTTATACCATTCTCGACATCACCGACCAGGAGCTGAAAAACAAACTGGCCGAAACCTGCGACCATCAGCCCTTCATCGCCACGGGCAAGCTGGTGCTGATTTTCTGCGCGGACTGCCGCAAGTGGTACGACGGCTTCGTGGCGGCGGGCTGCCAGCCCCGGAAGCCCGGCAGCGGCGATCTCCTGCTGGCGGTGTCCGACGCAGTCATTGCCGCTCAGAATGCGGTGGCGGCAGCCGAGAGCCTGGGCATCGGCTCGTGCTACATCGGCGATGTGATGGAAAACTGTGAGATCCACCGGCAGCTCCTGAGTCTGCCGCCCTATGTCTTCCCGGCGGCGATGCTGGTCTTCGGCTATCCCACGGCCCAGCAGCTGCGTCGCCAGAAGCCTGAGCGGGCAGCCATGGCGCACATTGTCCACGAAAACGGCTACCGCACCATGGCCCCCGAAGAACTCAAGTCCCTCTTCGGCCCCAAGGCCCCGGAAGGAAAGTACGAAGACTGGATGCGCTCCTTCTGCAATCGCAAATTCAATTCCGACTTCTCCCGGGAGATGAGCCGCTCCGTGGATGTATATCTGGAAGATTTCCGGGAATAAAACGGGAAATAGACGTGCTAATAATTCAATATTGCACGGAATGGAGGTTCTTCCTAGGAAGAACCTCCAAAAACATTTGTGACAAATTGGTGAACTTGCATAGAATGGTATTGACAAACGCATAAATCGGTGCTATTATATCGATACAAACAAATAGATAAAAAATTATCGAATAAGAAAGGTGCACGATTATGATGAATTATCAGCCCGTTACCAATATGGAAGAGCTGGAGCTGGCCTTCGTTAAGGCCAGAGAGGCTCAGGCAGAATTTGCCACCTTCACCCAGGAACAGGTCGACAAGATCTTCCTGGCCGCCGCCACCGCCGCCAACAAGGCCCGCATCAGCCTGGCCAAGATGGCCGTGGAGGAGACCGGCATGGGCGTAGTGGAAGACAAGGTCATCAAGAACCACTATGCCGCCGAATATATCTACAACGCCTACAAGGATACCAAGACCTGCGGCGTCATCGAGACCGATCCCGCCTACGGCACCCAGCGCATTGCCGAGCCCATCGGCCTGGTGGGCGCAGTTATCCCCACCACCAACCCCACTTCCACTGCCATCTTCAAGGCCCTGATCTGCCTGAAGACCCGCAACGCCATCATGATCAGCCCCCATCCCCGGGCCAAGAAGAGCACCGTGGCTGCAGCGAAGATCATTTCCGAGGCTGCCGTCGCTGCCGGTGCGCCCCAGGGCATCATCTGGTGGATCGACGAGCCCTCTCTGGAGATGACCAACAAGATCATGCAGGAATCCGACCTGATCCTGGCCACCGGCGGCCCCGGTATGGTCAAGGCAGCTTACTCCTCCGGCAAGCCCGCTCTGGGCGTCGGCGCGGGCAACGTGCCTGCCGTCATCGATGACAGCGCCGATATCCTGCTGGCGGTTTCCTCCATCATCCACTCCAAGACCTTTGACAACGGCATGATCTGCGCCTCCGAGCAGAGCGTCATCGTGCTGGACTCCGTCTACGACGCTGTGAAAGAGGAGTTTGCAAATCGGGGCTGCTATTTCCTGAACGAGGAGGAGACCGAGAAGGTCCGCAAGACCATCCTCATTAACGGCGCCCTGAACGCAAAGATCGTGGGCCAGTCCGCCCACACCATCGCGGCTCTTGCCGGCGTGGAAGTCCCCGAAGCCACCAAGATCCTCATCGGCGAGGTGGAGAGCACCGACCTCAGCGAGGAATTCGCCCACGAGAAGCTGTCCCCTGTGCTGGCCATGTACCGGGCATCTGATTTCGAGGACGCCATGAATAAGGCCGATATCCTGGTCCGGGACGGCGGCATCGGCCACACCGCCTCCCTCTATGTGGACACCGTCACCGGCCGCGACAAGCTGGACGCCTTCTCCACCCGGATGAAGGCCTGCCGCATCGTGGTCAATACCCCCTCCGCCCATGGCGGCATCGGTGACCTGTACAATTTCAAGCTGGCCCCCTCCCTGACCCTGGGCTGCGGCTCCTGGGGCGGCAACTCCATCTCCGAGAATGTGGGCGTCAAGCACCTGCTGAATATCAAGACCGTGGCTGAAAGAAGGGAAAATATGCTCTGGTTCCGCGCACCTGAAAAGGTCTACTTCAAGAAGGGCTGCCTGCCCGTGGCTCTGGATGAGCTGAAGGGCTACAAGAAGGCCTTTATCGTCACCGATACCTTCCTGTATCAGAACGGCTACACGAAGCCTGTCAAGGAAAAGCTGGACCAGCTGGGCATCATCCACAATACCTTCCATTCCGTCGAGCCCGATCCCACTCTGGCCTGCGCCCGGGCCGGCGCTGCTCAGATGGCAACCTTTGAGCCCGATGTGATCATCGCTGTCGGCGGCGGCTCCGCCATGGACGCTGCCAAGATCATGTGGGTGCTCTATGAGCATCCCGAGGCCGACTTCCTGGATATGGCCATGCGGTTTGTGGATATCCGCAAGAGAATCTATGAGTTCCCCAAGATGGGCAAGAAAGCCTATTTTGTGGCCGTTCCCACCACCGCCGGCACCGGTTCCGAGGTGACCCCCTTCGCTGTTATCACCGATGAGAGCACCGGCGTTAAGTATCCCCTGGCAGACTACGAGCTGCTGCCCAAGATGGCAATCGTGGACGCCGACATGATGATGAACGCCCCCAAGGGTCTGACTGCCGCCTCCGGCATCGACGCCGTAACCCACGCGCTGGAGGCCTACGCCTCCGTCATGGCCACCGGCTACACCGACGGTATGGCTCTGCGGGCACTGAAGCTGATCTTTGAGAATCTGCCCGCTGCCTACGAAAACGGCGCCACCGATCCCAGAGCCCGTGAGAACATGGGCACCGCCGCCTGCATGGCGGGCATGGCCTTCGCCAATGCTTTCCTGGGCGTCTGCCACTCCATGGCCCACAAGCTGGGCGCCTTCCACCACCTGCCCCACGGCGTTGCCAACGCCCTGATGATCGAC
This sequence comes from Oscillospiraceae bacterium, assembly GCA_017622295.1. Classification (GTDB taxonomy): domain Bacteria; phylum Bacillota; class Clostridia; order Oscillospirales; family Oscillospiraceae; genus Faecousia. The sequence continues at coordinate 37,771 of JAGARK010000010.1, read as the reverse complement.
GAGGTGCTGCGCTTCAATGCCGCAGAGGTTCCCACCAAGATGGGCACCTTCTCCCAGTATGACCATCCTCATACTCTGGCCCGCTATGCCGAGGTGGCGGATTATCTGGGTCTGGGCGGCAAGACCAACGAAGAGAAGCTGGAGAACCTGATCGCCGCTCTGGATGAACTGAAGGAGAAGGTGGGCATCAAGAAGACCATCAAGGATTACGGCATCGATGAGGCCGATTTCCTGGCCCGCCTGGACGATATGGTGGAGCAGGCCTTCGACGACCAGTGCACCGGCGCAAACCCCCGTTATCCCCTGATGCGTGAGATCAAGCAGATGTATCTGAACGCCTACTACGGCAAGTAAATAAAACAATCCACCCGGCACCGATGGTGCCGGGTGGATTGTTTTTTCAAGAAAGAATATGTCTCATACTCACGATTGACAGAAAACAAAATTATCGCGCCGCCATTCATCTGCCCCGTCAGGCGGATGAGCGCAGGCGAGTAATTTACCCCATGTTTTCTGCGATTTCGATGGACTTATTATAATTCAAAACATTTATCAAGTCAATAAATAAATGTAAATTTTTCTGGAACACGGAAAAACACCGGCTGAAAAGCGGCCGGTGTTTCGCAATGGCAGAATATCAGTTCACAGTCAGATCATCCTGGGTCAGAACCTCCCCATCCAGAACCCGGCCGATCAGAGCAGATGCGTGATCAACCATATGCTCATGGGGGTACATGACGTAGCCATAGCCGCCGCCCACTGCCCAGCAGCTGTCGCTGCCGCCGTCGCCGGTGACCGCAAAGGACAACACATCCCATCCGGACATGTCCTTCAGCTGCGCCTGAACCAGCTGGGAGATGACCTCCGGCGGTATGCTGGTGGAGAACATGCCCTCCAGGCTGTCCAGAATTTCGGCGTAATTGGCCAGCAGCGTGCTGGCGGAGAGCTGATCGATCAGCGCGGAGATCAGCTTCATCTGGTTTTTGCCCCGGTCATTGTCGCCGCCGGCGAGGCTCTTGCGCTCCCGGGCGAAGGCCAGGGCATGCTCACCGTCCAGATGGTTTTCGCCCTTCTTGATGTAGTAGTCGCCCGCTTTAAAGCCGAAGTCAGTGTGGATCGTGACGCCGCCCACGGCATCGATCAGAGTCTGGAAGCCGGTAAAATTGATGCGGGCATAGTAGTCGATCTCGTGACCATAGAGCCCCGATATGGCGCTGATGCAGTTCTGGATGCCGTTCAGACCGCAGTGGGACAGCTTGTCCCGGGCGCCGTTGCCGGCGGGATTTTTCACATAGTAGTCTCTGGGGGTGTTGACCAGCAGGACCTGCTTTGCCTCGGGATTCACCGCAGCCAGAATGTTCACATCGCTGCCGCCGTCAGCCAGAAGCTGCATGCGGGCATCATTGCCGCTGATATAGAGCAGGAAAGTGGACGTATCGCTGCTCTGGACAGGCTCCTGAACAACAATCTCTTTTTCGATGACATATTCATGGATCGCTCTGACCCGCTCATCATAGTCGGCATAGCCATCCAGAGACCCCAGAACGCTCAGATAGGAGCTGTCCAGAATGATGGCATCCACCTCACCGGCGTAGAGCGCATCGATGATGTCAAAGCTGGTGGGGTAGGTAACGGTGCTGACCGGTGCGCCCATGACCCGCTCCAGATCCTCCAGCGCTTTCTGCGCGTCCTCTGCCTCGGTGGTATCCGCCAGGGCGAAAGTATAGCCGACGGTATCCTGAAGGTACCGGGCCGGATCGTCGATGGGAACATAGATCTCCAGCAGCACATTGATCTTATTGACAGAAGTGATGGCGGAGATGGTTCCATAGAGCTTGGCCACGGCCATCGTGCCCACAACGCAGCCGGCAATGAGCACCAGGCTCAGGGCACAGGCGAGAACCTGCCGTCCGAACCCCTGCTTCTTTTGCCATTTTCCCTTCTGACGGCGGATCAGCAGCAGTCCCAGGATCAGGGAGATCAGGACACACGCTGCTGTGAGAACGGTAAAATGCACCGTCGGAAGCATCTTCAGCCGATTGATCCAATATAGCAGCAGTCCCTCTGACAGGAACACAATGCCCAGCAGCACCGCAGCCAGACCGTTCCAAAGACCGCCGATTTTTTGATTTTTCAAATCGGTCACCCGCTTTCTTGATCGGATAAAACAACTTTTTTATTATATCACAGATCGGCACTGAAATCAAGGCTGCCGCCGAATGTGGCAAAAACAGGCAGAATCCAGGAGGTTCTGCCCGGAGATCATCGGACGATGCCGCACTTTTCCCGGATGGCGAATTCCCGGAAATAGCGATTCTCCATGGGAATCCACTCCCCGAAAAACCGCCCGTGCAGATGGGCCGGCCGCGCCAGAATCCTCCGGCGCTGAAGTTCCTCATCCACGGACAGGAAGATCTTCAGATCATAGGGCTCGCCGAAGTAGGGGTGGAGGCTGTAGGAGCCTTCGATGATGGTAAGCCTGCCGGGCATCACCGCAACACCGGGCGCCAGGGTGAAGGTCTTGCAGTCGAAGGGGCGGTAGGAGAAGGTTTTCCCGGCCTTCAGAGGCAACAGCACCTCTTCGAAAAATCGCTCATAGTCCACGTTTCCCCCGGGCTCGGTGTAGCGCTGGGGTGTCCGCTGCTCCGGGCGCAGGAAAAAATCGTCCATGTGGATCACATTGCAGCGGTAATGGGCGGCAAGCGCTGCGGCCAGGGTGGTTTTTCCCGCGCCGCAGCAGCCATCGATGGCCACCAGCACCCGGTCCTGGCGGGCCATCAGTTCATCGATCCGGGCGATCAGATTTTCGTGAAATTCCAGTTCCATAGTTTGCTCCTTTGGTTTCTTCCGTTATTGTAGCGCATTTGAGGCCCCGGCGCAACTATGGATAGGTCAAAAACACCACGCCGGGGGCGTGGTGTTCAGAGATTGTAATCAGGCGGTAAAGCCGCCGACGCCGAAGCCGCCGGGGCCGCAGTGGGTAGTCACGACGCCGCCGGTGCGGACCCACAGGATCTCCCGGAAGCCCATCTCCTTTGCCAGGGAGGTAACCTCGTCTTTGATGCTCTCCTTCAGGCCCTCGGAGTAGACGAAGGCGATGATGTCCCGCTTCAGGTTGTTCCTCTCCACATAATCCCGCAGGAACTTGGGGGCGACGGACTCCATCTTGCCCCGGTACTTCTTGGTGGCCTTCAGGTGGCCGTCCAGCAGCTCGATGAGAGGATTCAGCGACAGGATCTTGGCGCCCAGATACGCTGCGTTGCTGACACGGCCGCCGGCCCGCAGATATGCAAGGTCACCGGGAAAGAAGCCCATACGGCAGTCATCTCGCAGCTGCTCTGCCTTGGCCACAGCCTCTTCCAGGGTACAGTCGGGATGCTCCTGCAAAAAGCGCGCCATCATCAGGACCACCAGGGTCTGGCCGGCGGTGACATGCTTGGTATCGATGCTGGTGATGCCCTCCCGGCCCTCAGCGGCGATGATCGCGCTCTGGTAAGAACAGGTGGTGACGGCGGAGTAGGCCAGGTGCAGAATGTGCTTACCGGGGTGCGCTGCCTGAATTTCGTCGAAGATCTTCTCGAAGTCACCCACGGTACAGCCGCTGGTTTTGGTCAGCTGACCGGTGGATTCGAAGAAGTGATAGACATCTTCAATGGGGAAGGTACCGTCGTCCCGGGTCTCGCTGCCGAAGGCCACATGCATGGGCACGGTGTAGATACCATACTGCCCGGCGATATCCCTGGGCAGGTCGGAACCGGTTTCTGCCAGAAGTACGAAATTGCTCATTGTGATTCTCCTTGTAAAAGCTGCCGCCTGTGCGACAGATTTGATTATGGTGTTGTGATTGTAACATTTTTACAGGATTAGCGTCAAGAAAATCCCCCGGGAATCTGTCGTCTGATAGGAGAATCAATCATTCTACCGGGGGTAGAGTCCGGTCCCCCCTCCGTTTTCGGCAGGATGGTGTTTAATTTCAGTTTACAATTTCGTCAAAGTATACTATAATTACTTGGATAAAAGGGAGATCAGACCTTTTCGACAGTTTGGAATTCCAACCGTCCGAAAAAGTATTTGGAATTAGGAGTGCAGCAAAAATGGGCAAACGGATCGCATTATCGACGCCGCATATGTCCGATGAGGGCTATGAGCTGGAGTATATCCACGACGCATTCAGAAAAAACTGGATCGCACCGCTGGGCGAAAACGTCAATGAATTTGAAAAATCCATGGGAAGCTACATCGGCGCCGGATATCCCGTTGCGCTGTCCGCCGGTACGGCGGCGCTGCACCTGAGCATGATTTTGGCCGGTGTGAAGGCCGGAGACAAGGTCTTCTGCCAGAGTCTGACCTTCTCCGCCTCCGCCAACCCCGTAACCTATGTGGGCGCAGAGCCGGTGTTCATCGACAGCGACTATGAGACCTGGAACATGGACCCCGATGCACTGGAAAAAGCTTTTGAGCTATATGGCAAGCCTGCTGCGGTGGTTGTGGTTCATCTGTACGGCAATCCGGCCAGACTGGACCGGATCGCAGGGATTTGCGAAAAACATCATGTGCCCCTGATTGAGGACGCTGCCGAAGCCCTGGGCAGCGAGTACCATGGAAAAAAATGCGGCACCTTCGGGAAATACGGCATTCTGTCCTTCAATGGCAACAAGATCATCACCACCTCCGGCGGCGGTATGCTGCTGTGCGACAATGAGATGGATGCAAAGCACGCCCTGAAGCTGGCGACCCAGGCCCGGGAACCTCTGCCCTGGTATCAGCATGAGGAAATCGGCTTCAATTACCGCATGAGCAACATCGTGGCGGGCATTGGCCGGGGCCAGATGAAGGTGCTCCCCCTCCGGGTTCAGCAGAAGCGGGCCATCTGCGCCCGGTATGCCGAGAACCTGGCAGGCCTGCCCCTGACGTTCCAGCCCGAGATGGAACACACAAAATCCAACCGCTGGCTGACCTCCATCCTGCTGAACGAGGGCTGTGGTGTTACCCCCGCGGAGCTTCTGGATGCGCTGAATGCGGAGAACATCGAAGGCCGCCATCTGTGGAAGCCCATGCACGCCCAGCCTGTCTTCGCGAAGAATATCTATGTTACGGCCGGAGAGATCTCCGTGTCCGATGACCTGTTCGCCCGGGGCGTTTGCCTTCCCAGTGATTCGAAAATGACTATGGAAGATGTGGACCGGGTCTGCGGTGTGATCAGAAAGGTGCTGGCATGAAACACATACCGACTTTTTATGAAAAATACATCAAGCGGCTGCTGGACATCGTCCTGTCTGGCCTTGCGCTGATCATTTTGTCCCCGGTGCTCCTGGTGGTGGCGATCCTGGTGCGGACCAAACTGGGCAGCCCCGTGATCTTCTGCCACGAACGGCCCGGCAAAAATGGCAAGCTTTTTAAGCTTTACAAGTTCCGCTCCATGACCAATGAATGTGACGAAAACGGCAAGCTGCTGCCCGATGAGGTCCGCCTGACCCAATTCGGCAAAATGCTGCGCTCCACTTCTCTGGATGAGCTGCCGGAGCTGTGGAACATCCTCCGTGGCGACATGTCCATCGTTGGCCCCCGGCCCCTGCTGGTCCATTATCTGCCCCTGTACAATGAGGAGCAGAGCCATCGCCACGATGTCCGCCCCGGCCTTACCGGCTGGGCCCAGGCCCATGGCCGCAACGCCATCAGCTGGGAGGAGAAATTTGAGCTGGACGTCTGGTATGTCCGGAATCTGAGCTTTGCCGTGGACGTTAAGACTGTTTTCCTGACGGCAAAGTCTGTGATCCGCCGGGAAGGCATCTCCGACGGAAAGGCCGTGAATATGGAAGAATTTAAAGGAACAAAGGAGACTGACCATGTCTGAAAGCATTATTGTGATCGGCGGCAGCGGCCATGGCCGGGCGGTGATCGACTGCATCCGGGTATCCGGCGGGGAGGTCTGCGGCATTCTCGATGACGGTCTGGAACCCGGAACGATGGTCCTGGGGGTGCCCGTGCTGGGAAGCACCGACGACTGGGAAAAATATGCCGACCACCCGTTTATGACCGCCATCGGCCATAACGGCAACCGCCGGAAGCTGGTTGAGAAAATGAAGGTACGCTGGGCAACCGTGGTGCATCCGACGGCCTTTGTATCCTCCGCCGCTTCCATCGGCGAGGGCACCATCGTGATGCCCCGGGCAGTGGTCAGCGCCTGCGCTACGGTGGGCAGTCACTGTATCATCAATACAGGCGTCATCGTGGAGCACGACTGCACCGTGGGAAGCTTCATCCACATGTCCCCCAATGCGGCGCTGGGCGGCACCGTCACCATCGGAGACGGTACTCATGTGGGCATCGGCTCCTGCGTGCGCAATAACATCAATATCTGCGGAAGCTGCATGATCGGCGCCGGCGCGGCGGTGGTCAAGGATATTACGCAGCCCGGAACCTATGTGGGTGTACCGGCCAGGAGAATGGCATGAAAATCCTGATTTTGGCCAATTTTGATGTGGGTCTTTATCAGTTTCGCAGGGAACTGATTGCAGAATTGCTGAAAGCCCACGAAGTGGTGATCTCCCTGCCGAATGGAGACCTGGTTCGCCCCCTGGAAGAGATGGGCTGCCGGTTTATCGATACGCCCATGGAGCGCCGGGGAATCAATCCGGTGACGGATCTGAAGCTTCTGGCGCGATATCTGAGGCTGGTACAGCAGGAAAAGCCAGACCTGGTCATCACCTACACCATCAAGCCCAATGTCTACGGCGGAATGGTCTGTCGTCTGCTGGGCATTCCCTATGCCGCCAACATCACAGGTCTGGGCACAGCATTCCAGAAACAGGGCATGCTCCGTAGACTGGTGATATTCCTTTACAAAACGGCGCTTCGTAAGGCAAAGGTGGTGTTCTTTGAAAACGCCGAGAACATGCAGACCCTTCAGGATGAAGGCATCATCCGTCCGGAAAAGTGCTGTCTGCTGAACGGTGCGGGAGTCAATGTGGAACACTATGCCTACATGCCCTATCCCACGGAAGATACACCTGTAAGATTTCTCTTTGTGGGCAGAGTAATGCGGGAAAAAGGCGTGGATGAGCTGTTTTCTGCCATGGAGCGTTTGCGGGAAGCAGGCTTTGACTGTACCCTGGACGTGGTGGGCGGTTTTGAAGAAAACTATGCAAACCAAATGGCCGAAGGTGCAGCGCAAGGCTGGCTGAACTACCATGGTTTTCAGAAGGATGTGCGTCCTTTTATTGCGCAGGCTCACTGCTTTGTGCTTCCCAGCTGGCACGAGGGCATGGCGAACACCAATCTGGAGTCCGCCGCCACGGGCCGCCCGGTGATTACATCTGATATTCACGGCTGTAAGGAAGCTGTGGCAGAAAACATCAGTGGTCTGCTTTGTAAACCGCAAGATGCCGACAGTCTGTACAATGCCATGATGCAGTTCCTGAAGACCGACCGGGCGGACCGGGAAGCCATGGGCCGGGCAGGCCGGGCCCGCATGGAAGCCTTGTTCGACAAGAAAAAGGTTGTGGCTGCAACCCTCCGGGCACTGAGGCCGGAGCTGTAAATAATATCCATAAAAACTGAACTTTCGCAATGGTGAAAGTTCAGTTTTTTCTTGCATAAATGACAGCTTTCTGTACGGAATGACGGTTTACATTTCCGGTAGGTTGTACTATAATATAAGATGAAATAATGGGATTGTATGGGCATTTTAGCTTGCATAATCATTTGTAAATGGAGACGACATACATGGAAGCAACAGTTTATAACAGATTGCGGAATAAAGAAACATCCCTGGCACTGGTCGGTCTGGGCTATGTGGGCATGCCCATTGCCGTCGCATTTGCGAACAAGGGACTGAACGTCATCGGTTTCGACCTGAACGAGGCGAAAATCGAACTCTATAAATCCGGCATTGATCCCACTAACGAGGTGGGCAACGAGGCTATCCGTACCACTGCGGTGCAGTTTACCGCCGACGAAAAGCGCCTTCAGGAGGCGGAATTCTTCATCGTTGCGGTTCCCACCCCCATCAACACCGACCATACCCCCGACCTGACGCCCGTCGTCGGCGCCAGCGAGATCGTGGGCCGGAACCTGAAAAAAGGCGCCATCGTGGTCTACGAATCCACCGTCTATCCCGGCGTCACCGAGGATGTCTGCATTCCCATCCTGGAGAAGCAGTCCGGTCTGAAGGCGGGTGTGGATTTCAAGGTGGGTTATTCCCCCGAACGCATCAACCCCGGTGACAAGGTCCACCGCCTGGAAAATATCCGCAAGATCGTTTCCGGCATGGATGCCGAGTCTCTGGAGGAAATCAGGAGCGTCTATGACCTGGTCATTGAAGTGGGCACCTATCCAGTTTCCAGCATCAAGACCGCCGAGGCTGTCAAGGTCGTGGAGAACAGCCAGCGCGACATCAACATCGCCTTTATGAACGAGCTGGCCATGGTTTTTGACCGCATGGGCATTGACACCAATGAAGTGGTGGACGGTATGAACACCAAATGGAATGCCTTGGGCTTCCGCCCGGGTCTGGTGGGCGGTCACTGCATCGGCGTGGATCCCTATTACTTTACCTATGAGGCTGAGAAGCTGGGCTATCACAGCCAGATCATTCTCAACGGCCGTATTGTCAACGACTCTATGGGCCAGTTTGTGGCCGATGCCGCCATCAAGCAGATGGTGAATGCCGGTCTGGCCCCCAGGAAGGCCCATGTGGTGATTCTGGGCCTGACCTTCAAGGAAAACTGCCCCGACACCCGCAACAGTAAGGTGGATGACATCATCAAGCGTCTGGGTGAGTATGGAATTGAACCCACCGTTGTCGATCCCTGGGCCAACGCCCGGGACGCCATGCATGAGTATGGCGTGACTCTGACCGCTCTGGAGAATGTGCGGGACGCTGACTGTGTGATCGTTGCGGTTGCTCATAATGAATTCCGGGAAATGAAGCTGGACGAGCTCAATAAGATGTTCCGCGCCGGGCTCAAGGACAGCGAGAAGGTGCTTATCGATGTGAAGGGCCTGTACCCCATCGCTGATCTGAAAGAATCCGGCATGACCTGGTGGAGATTGTAATGACTGAAAAGAAGAAACTTTTATATATTGTCAGATACCCCATTTATGAGGATTTTAACCTCCGGGGAAAGTTTGACGGCCAGTTGGCGGCCTTCCGGAAGCTGAATCTGGACGTATACCATCTGGTATTTGACAAGGAATACTTTTACCTGGTTCATGAGGGGGAGAAGGAAGCAATCGGCAGGGCCGCATCGCATATGCCCATGTATTTCCATACCAGGGTGTACTATGATATGCACATGGCGGCGCTGAAAGCCATGGAGAAGCTCCGTTTTGATTTCATCTACTGGCGGGACGCCCCCATCTGGCGCAGCTCCTGCACCGTGGGCCGTACCGCTCATAAGGCGGGTACGAAAATCATCTATGAGATTCCCACCTACTGCAAGGGCGGCGAAACGGCCATGAGCATTCCGAGAAGAATATTTTCCCTGTATGCGAACCTGTGGAAGCAGGAATTGATGCGTTATCCCGATGCGTTCATTTTCACCGGTGATGCGGATTTCGATACCTTCTATGGAAAGCCTGCCATAAACATTGACAACGGCGTCAATGTGGATGCGATGCCTCTGAGAAGCCCCCGGGAAAATACCGACGCGGTGCATATTCTGGCGTTGGCGTCCATGAGTTACTGGCATGGTTATGATCGGCTGATCAAATCGTTGCGGCAGTACACCGGAGGACAGAGAGTAATGATCCATATGGTGGGCGGCAACGATGGCGGCATGCTGCCGGAGTGGAAGAAGCTGGTGTCCGACCTGGAACTGGAAGATCGGGTCATTTTCCACGGAAAACTGTACGGAGACGATCTGACGACGATGTTTAATCTGTGCGACATCGGCATCAACTCTCTGGGATTGTATCGGAAGAATATGGATGCCACATCCGAATTGAAGATCCGGGAGTACGCTGCACGGGGTCTTCCCTTTGTCTGTTCGGTGGAGGATCCTGCATTTGCCTTCGCAACGGAAGAATTCTGGATCAGGGTCCCTAATGATGATACGATCCCGGATATGAATCAAATCGTAAATTTTGCTCTGAAAATGCGCACCGACAAGGCGCATACCCGGAAGCTCCGGGATTATGCTGAGAAATACATGACCTGGGAAGGACAGTATGCATCTGTCTTTCAAATGTTTGAAGAGGAACAGTAATATGAAATACGCACTGATCGGCTGCGGAAGAATTTCTCCGAACCACATCATGGCCGCAAGAAACAATAATCTGGATCTGGTGGCGCTGTGTGATGTGGACGTCAGCTGTATGGATGACAAAGTTCGAAAGTTTAATATTCCAGAAACCGTAAAAAAATATACCGACTACAAGGTGCTTCTGGCGGAAGAAAAGCCTGAGCTGGTTGCAGTCTGTACCGAAAGTGGTCTTCATGCTCAGATCGCCATCGACTGCATCCGGGCAGGATGTAATGTGATCATTGAAAAGCCCATTGCGCTGTCCATCGCCGATGCAGACGCGATCATTGCGGCAGCGAGGGAAATGAATGTAAAGGTTTGTGTCAGTCATCAGAACCGTTTTAATAAGTCCATTCAAAAAATTTATTCCGCACGGAAAGCGGGACGTTTTGGCCGCATGTTCCATGGAACGGCTCACATCCGTTGGGCCCGGGACTGGGAGTACTACTCCAGAGCCAAGTGGCGCGGAACCTGGGCTCAGGATGGCGGCTGTTTGATGAACCAGTGTATCCACAACATCGATCTGCTGATCTGGATGATGGGCAGCGAACCTGTGGAGGTCATGGCCTATACGGACCGTCTGAAGCATGACTATATTGAGGCCGAGGACCTGGGCTTGGCGGTTGTGAAGTTTGCGGGCGGAACTTACGGTATGATCGAAGGCACGACCAATGTCTATCCCAAGAATCTGGAGGAGACACTTTATCTCTTTGGCGAAAAGGGCACTGTAAAAGCCGGCGGCGCTTCGGTCAATAAAATTGAGGAGTGGAGCTTCTCTGACCTCTTGGATGATGCTGATCAGGTGAAGGCAGAATTTGCAGAGAATCCTCCCAATATCTATGGCTTTGGTCATACTCCGCTCTATGCCGACATGATCCATGCCATCGAGCATGACCACGAGCCTCTGGTCACTGCAGAGGATGGCAAGAAGGCGCTGGCCATGATCCTGGCCATCTATAAGTCTGCGGCCAAGGGGCATCCGGTCCGATTCCCCCTGACTGCCTGCTCCACCCTGGATTTTGAGGGCAGATTCCGCTAAAAGAGGTCCTTTATGACAAATAAAGAAGCCTATCAGGCATTTACAAAGACAAATCCAGTGTCCATCTATTGTCAAAGCTGGTGGATGGACGCGATTTGCGGTCCAGAAAACTGGGATGTATGGATTTACCGCAAAGGTGATGAGATCCTCGCGGCCATGCCCTATTATATGGAGCTGCGGGGAGGTTACCGCTATATCACAAAAGCGCCGCTGACCCAGAGCAATGGCATTGTGTTTCGGTACGATCCCCATGCGAAGCTTCAGAAAAAGGCATCTTTTGAGGAAAAGGTGATTGACGCGGCTGTAGCCTGGCTTGCGGAGCAAAAGCTCGATGTATACGAGCAGCAGTATTCCCATACCTTTACGAACTGGCAGCCCTTCTTTTGGAATCGCTTTAAGTGTATTCTGCGCTATACATACGTGATTGCAGATACCGCTGATCTGGAAACGGTGAAAGCAGGCTATTCCGCGAAGCTGCGTAATGATATGAAAAAAGGGATACAGCACATCGCTTCCTTTGAGCCGCTGGATCCGGATGTTTTTTACCGGGAGCATGAGAAGATCTACACCAAACAGGGGCTTTCCTGTCCCTTTTCTTATGATCTGTGGATGCGGTTATACCGGGCTTGTATGGATCACAACAGCGGAACGACTTTGTGTATCCGCAATCATGAGGGGCAGATCAGCAGCCTGGCTTTTTTCGTCTGGGATTCGAGCTATGTGTATTTACTGATGGGCGGTGCGATTCCGGCCCATTCTGCGGAGAATACCTTTTCCTGCCTGGTGCATAGAGGGATTGAACTGGCTTCCCAAAAGGGTCTTGGCTTTGATTTTGAGGGCAGCATGATCAAGCGGATCGCGAAAGCGTTCCGTGATTTCGGCGGTATCCCTATGCCCTATTACCGGATCCGTAAGATTTACAATCCTGAAATCATTCGAAAAGAAGCGGAACAGGAAGCATTAGAATTGGAACGGAGTTAAACAATGGAATTTCGTGATCTGAAAAAACAGTATCAGGTTTTAAAAACAAAGATCGATGCCGGCATTGCCGATGTCCTGGCTTCTGCCCGGTTTATTTCCGGTCCTCAGGTGAAGGAACTGGAGCAGCGCTTGGCTGACTACGTGGGCGTCAAGCACTGTATTACCTGCGCCAACGGCACCGATGCCATCACCCTGGGGCTGATGGCCTGGAACATCGGTGAAGGGGACGCCATCTTTGTGCCGGACTTTACCTTCTTCTCTTCCGGCGAGTGCCCTGCCTATGAGGGCGCGACTCCGATCTATGTGGATGTGGAGCGGGAATCCTTCAATATGGATCCGGATAAATTGGAAGCGGCCATCCGTAAGCTGCTGGCAGAGGGCAAGTATGTGCCCAAAGCTGTCATCAGCGTTGACCTGTTTGGTCGCCCCGCGGATTATTCCCGGATCCGGGCCATCTGCGATAAGTACGGCCTGTATCTGATGGAGGATGCGGCTCAGGGCTTTGGCGGTTCCATTGACGGCCATATGGCCTGCAGCTTCGGTGATATTTCCACCACCAGCTTTTTCCCGGCAAAGCCTCTGGGCTGCTACGGTGACGGTGGTGCAATCTTCACCGACAACGATGAATGGGCGGCGCTGATTCGCAGTCTGACCGTTCATGGCAAGAACGGTAACGACAAATACGACAATATCCGCATCGGAATGAACAGTCGTCTGGATACTCTTCAGGCAGCGATCCTCCTGCCGAAGTTGGATGCTTTTGAAAAATATGAGGTGGCAGATGTGAACGCTGTTGCCGCCAAGTATAATCGGTTGCTGGAGAACAGCTGCCTGGAACTGCCTATCATCCCCGAAGGCGTGGTCAGCAGCTGGGCTCAGTACACTGTTATTTTGCCTGAGGGCGTAGATCGGGTTGCTCTGCAGACCAAAATGAAGGAAGCAGGCATCCCCACCATGGTCTACTACGCAAAGCCCATGCATCTGCAGGGCGCGTTCTCCGGTACGGACAGTGCCGCGGCAGACTGTCCCGTGACGGAATACCTGTGCGGCCATGTTCTGAGTTTGCCCATCCATCCTTATATGGAGGGTTCGGACATCGAGCTGGTGTGCAGAAAATTATTGGAGTATATCAATGTCTAAGCAGATTCTCTTCATCCTGGACTGGTATCCCACCCGGACCAATAATGGCTGTGTGTTTGCCAAGCACCTGATCTGTGCCATTGCGGATATGGGCTATGACTGCGTGGTCGTGGCACCTCGCCCCATTTACAAAGGCACCTTCAGGCAAGTCAACGCTGCACCCTATTTCCGGGAAGAGCGCACGGCCCAGGGCAGCAAGGTGCGCATTTACATGCCCCATTACCTGCATCTAACCTCCCGGAAGCAGACCATGGGCCTATCGATGAACAATCATTTGCATGCGGTTACGAAGGTGCTCCGAAAGGAAAAACTGAACCCGGATCTGGTCTATGGCCATTTTATCTACCAGTGCGGTTTGACTGCTGCCCGGGTGGGCGAAAAGCTGGGTATTCCTGCCTATTGTGCCTGCGGAGAGAATTCCCTGCGGTTGGAAAAGGGCAGCAAACCCTATGCCACCGGCATGGCCTATCATGGCTGGAAGGAGATCATTAAAAAGCTTTCCGGCATTGTATGCGTTTCCGGTAATAATGAGCGCCTGCTTCTGGAGTGCGGCTTTATTGACGACAATATGCACACCGGTGTATTTCCCAATGGCGTGGACGAAAACAAGTTCCGCAAAATGGACAAGGCCGTCTGCCGCAAGGAACTGGGCTTTCCGGAAGAGGCATTTATTCTAGTCTACACGGGTGCTTTTACCGCCAACAAAGGTGCAGATCGACTGAACGAAGCACTGAAATACTGCGAAAATGTGTATTCGGTTTTCTTGGGCCAGGGCCCGATGGAGCCGGATTGTAATCGGATCCTGTTCAAGGGCAGAATTGCCAACGATGATGTGGCAAAGTATCTGAATGCAGCGGATGTGTTTGTCCTCCCTACCCGGGGCGAGGGTTGCTGCAACGCCATCGTGGAGGCCCTGTCCTGCGGCCTGCCGGTAATCTCCTCGGATCTTCCCTTTAACGACGATATTCTGAACGAAGGGAATTCTCTGCGCATCGACGTTGAGGATGTAGGCCAGATCCGGGAGGCCATTCAAAAGCTTTATGAGGATTCTCAGCTGCGCGGGGAACTGGCTAAAGGTGCGCTGAAATCCGCCAAGCAGCTGAGCATTGGCATGAGGGCGGAGCGAATTGTGAAGTTTATGGAGTTATCACTATGAAGATACTCGATGTGGCAAAGGCCGCATTATATGGAATTTTCCTGAATTATTATTGCTACTACGTCATCCGGGGCACCTTTATTCCCGGCGGTACGGTGCTGTTTCTGGCACTGGCCAGCTTGTGTGTCGGTGTAGACATCTGGAAAAGACGCTATGTCTATATCGGTACGGAAATCAAGTGTTGGCTCGTATACGCTGTGCTGTCCCTGATCACCACGGCATGGGTTGTTGCAGGCGTTAGTGGAACGGGATATATCAGCGACATCATCAAATATGTGCAGCGCGTGGCAATCATTTTTATGGTGTATTATATCTGCGAGCGGGAGGGCTCCGTCCGATTCGGTATTCAGCTGATGGCTGTCACAGCATTTGCACTTGCCATCAGTGTCATTTCGGTAACCGGTGATTACCGGCAGAAACTGAATCTGACTTCCGGCGCAAATCTGAGCGCCAACGATGCCGGCGCTATTATGGCCTTTGGCTGTTTTGCGACTCTTTTTGCCTGGGGCCGGCGGGGCCGATCTTCCTTCCTGCTGTCTGTTCTGAAAACGGCGGGATTCATCTGCTGCCTGGTCGTGATTTTTCTGGCAGGCTCCAGAAAGAGTATTTACGCAGTTGTGATCATGCTGGGACTGCTCTTGGTTTTGTGCTTCCCGGATTACGTCAAAAAGCTTAGCATTCAAAAAATAATTGTGGTTGCAGTAATCGGTTATGTGGCATTCCGCTTTATCAGTGAGAACCTTTTGCCCTATGCGGGCGAGACCAATCTGTATACCAGACTGTTTGGCAGAGGTGTTGAGGGCGCGGAAGCATCCGATGAAAACCGCATTCAGTTGATTAAATGGGCAATTGAAGCATTTATGTCCCATCCAATCTTTGGCTTGGGCTTTAATCAGTTCGATAAATACTATGGAAACTACACCCATTCAACCTATTTTGAGCCACTGTGCTGCTCTGGTATAATCGGCCTGCTGTATCTTTATCCCTATTACCGTATTTTCAGAAAACAGATTTACCTGATACGGGCAAACAAAAAGGGAAGCTATGCCCGGCTGAAGCAGAAGGAGATTTTTGTGTACCTATGCATGACTCTTTTTGTGGCAGTGGGTATTCCATATATGTACAAGGACGCGCCGTGTATTCTGCTGGGAACCTTTATCGCAAACCAGACGACTTCTTTCAGAAAACTCCAGACAGAGGGACGTTCGTCAGATGATTATTAAGAGGAAAAACTATGGAGAATAAGAAAGTTCGTGTTCTGCAGATAATTGCGGATTTTAAAAAAGGGGGCATTCAGGCAGATGTCATGTATCCCACCAGAATTTTGTCTGAAGAGGATGTATATACAGATGTAATGTTGTTTTCGGATGTTGTTGGCTTTTATGAGGAAGAGTTTTCTCAGAAAGGTAAGATTTTCAGAATCCCCCTCCACCGGAAGAAAACCAAAATCCAGAGAGCGCTGTCCATCGTCACGAATTATTTCCATGTGCAGCGTGAAATGACAAGGTTCTTTGCGGAACATGAGCCCTATGACGCAATTCATGCGAGACATCTGATTTTGAACGCACCCTGTATTGTTGCCGCCAAAAAAGCGGGAATTCCGGTGCGTATTGCCCACTGTCATGTGAACAAGCCGATTCGCAAAGAATACCGGGACAGACTCTACGTGCGGGCCTATCTCTGGCTGTGCGCGCGGATTTTGAATCGCTTTGCCACACACCGGTTTGGTGTCACAGAGTTTGCGGTTGCATATATGTTTGGTAAGAATAACGGCATCGTGGTCAAAAATCCCACGGTGGATCTGGAAAAATTTGACCCCGGAAGGTACCCGGTGGTGGATGACGGTGGGATCCGTCTGATCCTGGTGGGCAGCTACAGCAGCAGAAAGAACCAGCAGTTTGCACTGGAGGTTTTTCATGAGCTGGCAAAGCGCAGGCCGGATTCTACCATGACATTCATCGGCTATCCCAGAACGGCCGATGATGATTACCTGCCCAATCTGAAAAAATTTGCCGAAGAGAACGGCATCGCCGATCGTGTGGCATTTTTGCCCCAGGATACCAATGTGGCGGAGGCCCTGTCCCGCTCCACCATCATGCTGATCCCATCCCTTCAGGAGGGACTACCCAATGTGGCATTGGAGGCCCAGGCCATGGGTGTTCCCTGCTTTGTATCCACGGATATATCCCGCAACTGCGACTGCGGAATCTGCGAGTTCCTGCCTCTGGCGGACGGTGCGGAAAAGTGGGCAGAGACCATTATCGAATATACCCGCGTTCACGGAACCGGAAAACGGTATGTGGATATGACCTCCTGGGATAACCGAAAGGTCTGTCAGGAGCATCTGGACTACTGGCGTGGCAAGCCTATGAGGTAAGGAGCTGAAACCATATGAGCAGATGGAAAACGCTGAAAAGAATTCTGACAGACCAGGATTATCGGACGGTAAGACTGGCCAAGGCGGGCGTATATAACCGTATGCCGGACGAGGCGTATCTGAAGAAGGTATACCGCGCCCGGATGGGCAGACCCCTAAACCTGGAGGATCCGCAGCTTTTCAGCGAGAAGCTCCAGTGGCTGAAGCTGTATGACCGCAATCCGCTGTATACCCAGCTGGTAGATAAGTACAAGGTGCGTGAGTATATTGCCGAAAAGCTGGGAGAAGAATATCTGATCCCCTTGCTGGGCGTATGGGATGATCCGGATGACATTGATTTTGACGCGTTGCCGGATCAGTTTGTGCTCAAGTGCAATCACAATTCCGGCACCGGTATGTGTATATGTCGGGACAAATCAAAGCTTGATCATGATGTGGTGAAAACAGAGCTTCGGAAGGGGTTACATGAGAATTTATATCTCCGGCACAGAGAATGGCCCTATAAGAATGTAAAACCCCGCATTGTGGCGGAAACGTATCTGGAAGATACAGAGAATGATGCGCTGATTGACTACAAGTTCTTCTGCTTCCATGGCGTCGCCAAGGTTATGTATATCTCTAGAGATATTGGCAAAGAGCCTCGTACAGATTTCTTTGATATGAACTTTCAGCATTTGCCGATTCGGGCGAAGGATCCTCCGGCAGATGTGCCGCCACAAAAGCCGGTGTGTTTTGATGAAATGAAGCGTCTTGCGGAGACTCTGGCAAAGGATATTCCGCATTTGCGGGTGGATTTTTACTTTGTTCAGGGAAAAGTTTATGTGGGCGAGTTAACATTCTATCATGTGGGCGGTTTTGCCAGGATTACCCCGGACGAGTGGGACTTTCGTATGGGTTCTTGGATCAGATTGAGCAGAGAAGACTGAAACGGTTTTGAAAGGCTGGGGTGCAAGGCGTGTTCGTATCTTTTTTAGTACCTGTATACAATGTGGAAAAATATCTGAAAAAGTGTGTGGATTCTCTGCTCCTGCAAACCGGCTGTGAATTTGAGATCGTGCTGCTGGATGACGGCTCCACGGATTCCAGCGGCGCCATCTGCGACCGCTATGCAGAGGAATATCCAGACAGGATTCGTGTGATCCACAAAGGGAACGAGGGCCTGCTTATGACCAGGCGAAGAGGATTTGCGGAAGCGAAGGGAGACTGGTTTATCTGCGTGGATTCCGATGATTATGTATCACCAGACCTTTTGGCTCAGGTGACAGCAACCATAGCGAAAACCGACGCGGATATGGTGCTGTACAATTTTGAATATTTCAATGATCAGGGGGACCACACGCCATCCCGGCTGAAGCTGAACGATGGCGAACTGTATGAGGGTACGGCCAAACAGCGTATTTATGAAAAACGGCTGCTGTCTGTAGATGTCAACATGATGTGGATACGCGCGATCAAGCGTGAGATCCTGGATTTTGAAACAGATTACAGCAGCTGCGGTATCCGCAATATGTGTGAGGACGCGCTTCAGGTACTGCTTCTGTATACAAATGCGAAGAGAATCGCCTGTATCAACGCACCGCTGTATTATTATCGGAAAGGTGATGACAGCATTACAGCCAAAGTCACAGCGGATAGCTGGCGCGCTTCGCAGATCCTCTTTATCCATACGGAGAAATATCTGAGGATATGGCATGTTTCAAGTGAAGTGGAAGCGCGTTTCTATACCCAGCATTTAGAACATCTTTGTAACTATGTCAGATGGCTGTTCAGTGCCCAGGAGGGTGAATTGCCCGGCTCGTTGACGGAGATGATCATGGGGCTGAAAGCTGCTCCGGATTTTATTGCGAGCCGGGAGAAATATCAGAAGAAATACGCTCATTCCAGATATATGTCGATCCTTGTTCCTGCCTTGGTATATGGGGTACAAACGGAGAATTTGGTGCTGCTTCGGATGGTCCTGAGGCTGGAAGCGGGACTGCTTAAATTAAAAAGCGCCGGATCCGGGAATGGAAAGCGGGGATAATGTATGACTCGGGAAGAAGTAAAGAGCATTATTGAAGAAGAAAGAAAATTGTATGTACCGGAACAGTACCGGCGCATGAAATACTCCCATCAGAAGCGGTACTTGATTTGGAAAACGTTGGCCAGTTTCAGAATGTGGCAGTATTGGTCAGAGCAGAGAGCCCGTACGGATCTGGGAAGAATACAGTGGTATTTCGCGAAATTCGCATTCCGCTATTATTTCCGTCAACGGAATATTTACTGCGAAAAATCCGGCGTGGAGATTTCCAACAAGAGCGTCCTGGGAAGACGCTTGAATATTTGGCACGGCGGTGTGGTGATCAGCGGGCATTTGGGTGATGACTGTGTGATCCACGGCAACAATATCATTGGCAACAAAGGTGACCGCGGAGGTAAGACGCCTGTGTTGGGCGACCGTGTAGATGTAGGAGCCGGTGCGGTGGTGATTGGTGGTATTTCTGTTGCCGATGACTGCATAATTGGCGCCAACGCGGTTGTAAACAAGGATTTTAACGAGAATGGAAGCTTGATTGTTGGTATCCCAGCGTCTGTGAAAGGAAAATAAACATGCTGTTCAGTGTATGCATCCCGGTTTATAATACATCGAAATATCTGGATGAATGCCTGCAGTCTGTTCTGAACCAGACAGAGAAGGATTATGAGATCGTCCTGGTGGACGATGGTTCTACCGATCGTTCCGGAGAGATCTGCGACCGGTATGCTGCCCAATATCCCAATATCCGGGTGATCCACAAGGCTAATGAAGGTCTGATGATGACCCGGCGTCGTGGGTTCCGGGAGGCAAGGGGTGATTACTTCCTCTGCCTGGATTCCGATGACTACTGGCTGTCGGATCGGGTGCTGGAGCGGATTCGAGGCATGATCGAAAATGAAAACTGCGATCTGGTGCTGTTCAACTACATTGCGGGTAAGGAAGATCCCACCCGAAATCAGGAGATCGTACTTTTTGACCATCCAGCGGGCTTCGTGTTTGAAGGAAAGGGAAAGCAGGAGCTTTACCGGAAGATCCTGATCGGCAGAGATCTGAACGCCATCTGGATCAAGGCGGCGTCCCGGAGGATTGTGGATGTCGATGTGGATTATTCTGTCTGGAAATCGGATATCTGTCGGGGTGAGGATATGTTCCAGACCTATCCCATGCTGACCAACGCCGAACGCATCGGCTATATCAGAGAACCTCTTGTTCATTACCGCTGGGCACCTGGAAGCATCTCAAACAATCCAAAACTGAAATTTTACAACGCATTCCGAACGATCTACTGCCGGGAGGATGAATATCTTCCGCTTTGGAACATGGATGCAGAAATTGAAAAAAAAGCGAAATTGCGGCGGATTCCCAATATCCTGGGGATTTTGACCACCGGCTATCACGCCTCTAAGAAGGCAGGAAAGCTGGATGAATGGAAGAAATTTATCAAAGAAGTGTCCGTCGATTCCTTTTTCCGCGGGTTGTACCCCGCACAGTATCGGGGAGAAATCAATCCCTATTACAGATTGCTGGGCAGTTTGATTATGGCAGGCAATACCTTCCTGCTGGCCCGGACGCTGGATGCCTATCAATGGTATTCCGATCACATGAAAAGCAAGAAGTGAGGTTTTCTATGCAGCCAAAGGTAAGCGTCATTATTCCTGTATACAATATCGAAAAATATCTTGGACAGTGCCTGGAAAGTGTATGCAATCAGACACTAAAGGAGATCCAGGTCATTGCGGTGGATGATGGCTCTACAGACAGTTCCGCTGCGATCTGTAAGGAATTTGCGGCCAGATATCCCGACATCCTGGAATATTACCACAAGGAAAACGGCGGTTCTGCCTCGGCCCGGAACGTTGGCCTGGAGCATGCCCGGGGCGAATACATCGGTTTTATCGATTCCGATGACTGGGTGGAGCCGGATATGTACGAGAAGATGTACCGGACGGCTGTTGAGCGGGATGTGGATATGGTGTTCTGCCGAACCTTTGAAGAGGAATGTCCCGGTGCCTATGAATATATTTTTCCCCGGGAGGGATATTTCACTTTGGAGGATATGAAACGGGAGATTTTTCCCTATCTGCTTCCCTGCGTGACCCCCAAGGGGAATTTCCGTAACCTGAGATGGTGCAACTGGCTGAGAATCTGCCGCAGAAGTGTTATTGAGGAGAATCATATTCGCTTCTTCGACAAGAGCAGACGTTGTGAGGATCTGGGTTTCTCCGTGGCCTGTACCATCAATTCGAAGAATTATTACTATTTGAATGAATGTCTGTACCATAACCGACCCAATGCATCCTCCAAGTCCCGGAATTATTCCAGGGAAATGTGGAAATCCATCCGGGAACTGATGAAATATCTGCAGCAGCTTACTTTCGGGTGCAAAGAATATGATTTTTCACAGGCAATGGATGTGTGTGTGTTCTATTTTTGCACCATGGTCATCCGCAATGAAATGCGACTGGATGATAAGCGGAAACGGGTACAGCTGATCCGGGAGGTTCTGGAGGATTCCCTGTGCCGCAGCAGCATCGGGAAAATCACAGCAGAGGGCATGAACCGGGAGTATTCGGATTTGTTCCGTTTGATTTCCGGGGGAGATGCCAGTAAGCTGATTCGCCATTTGGAGCTTCAGCGACTAAAAAAGGAAAAAGTGTATCCCGCCATTGCGAGAATCATTTCGCTGCCCGGGATCAACCGTGTTTACAAGACGCTTCGGCGCAGGTGATCGTATGATAAGTGTCATTATCCCGGTTTACAATGTAGAAAAATATCTGGCAGAGTGCATTGACAGTGTCCTGTGCCAGAGTTATACGGACTATGAGATTATTCTGGTGGACGATGGCGCTACGGATTCCAGCGGGGAAATGTGTGACGAGTACGCGCTGAAGGATTCCCGTATTCGGGTTATTCATCAGCCCAACGGCGGCCTGTCCGCTGCCCGGAACACCGGTCTGCGAGCCGCCCGGGGGGAGTATGTTTACTTCCTGGACAGCGATGATTACATTGAGCCCTGTGCGCTGGAGGATCTGCTCGGTTTGGCTGAACGGGAAACAGCCGGTGTGGTATTCTTTGACAGTCGTGTGTTCTTTGATGAATGCGACAAGGATGGGTCAACTTCCAAATACATTCGCCAAGCCGCCTATCCGCCGGGAAATGGCCGGGAAATGCTGCTGCGGCTGCTAAACAATGAGGAATACCGTACTGCGGTGCCGCTGATGTTTTTCAGAACCAATTATCTGCTGGATAACGAGCTGTGGTTCAAAGAAGGGATCATCCACGAGGATGAACTGTTTACGTTTCTGGTGTTCAACGCCGATGGCCGAATCGCCCACTGTCATGAGCAGCTCTATGCCCGGCGGGTTCGTCCTGCGTCCATCATGACATCCTCCGGTGCGTTGCGTGGCTATGACAGCATGCTGCAGACTTATTTCGAGCTTTCAGCGTTATATCGGACGGGAAAGGCCAGTGGAGAAGTGGCCAAGATGTACCTGATTCGGGCCGCAAAGAACGTGTTGGGAAAATATAATCTTTTGTCCGAAGCTGACCGGGAAAATGTGGCCGGACAGCTTCGGAAATTTAAGAAGGATGTCATGTCCCACCGGGGATTTGGCGATATAAAGCTGAAGATCAAGTGCTCCGGCAGATTGGCAAATCTGTTTTACAGAGCGGAGAACAAGCTGCTCCGCATGATTGAGAAATGATGAAAAGAAAGAAAATCGTGTTTTTTATTGATTCCCTGGGGGGCGGCGGTGCGGAGCGGGTCGTTTCCGTTCTGTGTACGCAGCTGCAGGCGAGAGGATACAATATTGATATTCTGATGCTGAACAAGCGACCCATTGCTTATCCGCTGCCGGAGGGCGTGACGCTTTATCACGCAGAGGATATGCCTGTGACCACACTTGGCGGCAAGCTGGCACGGAAACTGATTCAGCGGTGTATGCATCTGCAGGTGCGATTCTGGAATCCGATGCTGCGTAAATTCGGTTGTCATACCTATCCCAGGGCCAATGAGACACGGATGTACTTCTATGCCAATTACGCGCTGCCTTATCGGGAATATCTGCGGAAGAACCCCGGATGTACAGCCTTTGGCTTTCTGATCCGCTCCAATATTTCTATGTTGATGGCTGCCAAGGGGCTGGATGTCAAGACTGTGTTCTGCGAGCGGAACAATCCTGTCCGACCGGATATGCCTGCCAATATTATGAAGATACGGGACCGGATCTGCCGGCGCTGCAAGGCTGCGGTATTTCAGACTGAGGAGGAGCGGGACTATTACACCTGGCTTCGCTGCCCCACCGCCGTGATCCCCAACCCCCTGAAGGATGGGCTTCCGGTGCCTTTCGAGGGCGAACGGCGGCACGAAGTTGTCAATTTCTGCCGTCTGAACAAGCAGAAGAATATCCCCCTGCTGATCGATGCATTTGAACTGTTCCTCCGGGATTATCCGGATTACACGCTGCGCGTCTATGGTCGGGGCGACGAAAAGGAAAACCTGATGGCCCTGACGAAGGACAAAGGTTTGGAGAAATCCATTTTCTTTGAGGATTTTGCCCCGGATGTCCACGAACAGATCCGGGACGCGGCCATGTATGTGTGCAGCTCCGACTTCGAGGGATTGTCCAATTCCATGCTGGAGGCCCTGGCCATCGGCCTACCCTGCGTCTGCACGGACTGCGAAGGCGGCGGCGCCCGGATGATGATCCGCCATCACGAGAACGGCCTCCTTGTGCCGGTTCGTGACGCGCAAGCACTTTATAACGGAATGAAAGAAATTGCTGAAAATCCCGAACTGGCCCAGCGGCTTTCCAAGGAAGCGGCCAGAGCCCGGGAACAGCTTAGTATAGAAAGAATCGCTGATCAATGGGAGGCCATGATCGGCTGACAGTTAGGAGTAAGAAATATGCAGCAAACCTGGAAAACGCATATTACCCCCGCAAACAGCGCGATCCGGATCGATTTTAAAGAGGTCTGGGAATACCGGGACCTGATCGGACTGTTTGTGAAGCGTGACTTTACGGCAAAGTATAAGCAGACCATTCTGGGCCCTCTGTGGGCGGTGATTCAGCCTCTGATGACCACGGTGGTCTTCTCCATCATCTTCGGCAGCCTTGCAGGACTGACCACTTCCGATGTGGCGGGAGAGGCGCTGCAGATGCCCTCTTTTCTGTTTTATATGATCGGTACCATCACCTGGTCCTATTTTTCCGCAACGGTTACTGCAAATTCCAACACTTTCATTACCAACAGAGCCATTATGGGCAAGGTCTACTATCCGAGAATCGCCACACCCATTGCCACAGCTCTGGCCAATCTGATCTCCTTTGGGATTCAAATCGTGATGTTCTGTGTGATCGCGCTGGTCTATGCGCTGCTGGGCCTGGCAGAGATACATCTTTCTGTGTATATGCTGCTGCTTCCTGTGCTGGTACTGCAGCTGGTGATGCTCAGTACTGGCGTGGGTATTATCATTTCCAGCCTGACCACCAAGTATCGCGACCTTGCCATGCTGGTGGGCTTCGGTCTGCATCTGTGGCAGTACCTGACTCCGATTCCTTATGGTCTGGCTCTGATTCCGGAGAAGTATATGAGTCTGTATATGCTGAACCCTGTAACTCCGGTGGTCACCACCATGCGTCTGGCATTTTTCGGTACCGGTTACTTTAACTGGGGGTATTATGGTTTGAGTCTTGTATTCACGGCTGCGGTTTTCTTTATTGGTCTGATGCTGTTTAACAGGATTGAAAGAACATTCATGGATACGGTGTAAAGGAGGTGGCGTGTATGGACGAACTGATGATCAAAGTTGAAAATGTGACCAAGGAATATCGTCTTGGCGCCATCGGTGGCACCACGCTCCGTGACGAACTGCAAAGATGGCGGGCGAAGCGGAAGCATCAGGAGGATCCGACCCTGAAGATTGGCCAGACGAGAGTTGACTCCGATGAACGTTTTATGGCCCTGAACGGTGTGTCCTTCGAAGTGAAGAAGGGTGAGGCTGTAGGCATCATTGGCCACAACGGCGCGGGAAAATCCACCCTGCTGAAGCTGATTACCCGCATTACGGCCCCCACCGGCGGCGATATCTACCTGAATGGCCGGGTAGCCTCCATGCTGGAGGTGGGTACCGGCTTTCATGGTGAGTTGACCGGCAGGGAAAATATATACTTGAACGGCGCAATCCTTGGTATGAGCAAGAAGGAAATTGACGCAAAAATGGAGAAAATTATCGAGTTTTCCGAGGTGCGCCAGTTCATCGATACTCCTGTCAAGCGTTATTCCTCCGGAATGTATGTCAAGCTGGCCTTCTCTGTGGCTGCCCACCTGGATTCCGAGATCATGATCATGGACGAGGTGCTGGCCGTGGGCGATATGGCATTCCAGAATAAGTGCATTAGAAAAATGAGAGAAATTGCCGATTCCGGCAAAACAATTCTCTATGTCAGCCATAATATGAATACAATTCGGCAGCTATGTGACAGATGTATAGTACTGGAGAAAGGAAAACTGATTTTTGAAGGCGATGTAGAAGCAGCTATTTCTGTATACATGAAGCAAGATGGCATAAGAAGTACAAAGTTTGATTATTCCGGAATTGCACGATCTCCGTATGAATCTCGAAAATTGCAGTTGATGGGGCTTACTATTGTCAACCGAGAGGATAATGTATTACAAGAGGGAGAAAAATTAGAGTTTATTCTTCATTGTAGATGCAATGCGAACTGCAAACAGATTGGATTTAGATTTGAACTGTTTTCAGGAGATGGGATGATTGTGGGTACAATGTTTTCAGATCAAACTATTAATGGTAATTATGGGAAATTATATGATTTACATACTAAGATGAGTACATGTAATTTGGCTCCCGGTATATATAAAGCGGTTGCGCTTACATATGAGTATGATAAACTGGGGAATCAAATTGGTGTTGATCGCGTTGATCCGGCAATGAATTTTGAAATTGTAGAAAAAATGAATGCATCTTTAAAGTGGTTATCCAAGTATTGGGGACATGTCCATTTTAATGATATGGAAGTTGTGGAAATCAGGGAGAGATAAATATGCGTATTACAGTCTTTACGCCTACATATAACCGAGCTTATATTATCAAGAATTTATTTGACTCCTTGATACGTCAGAGCTTCACAGATTTTGAATGGATTGTGATAGACGATGGTTCTACGGACGAGACCGAAACACTGTGTGCAGAGTTTATGAGGTCTGCAACACCTTTTCCGATTATCTATAAAAAGGTACCCAATGGCGGTAAACATCGGGCCATTAATGTTGGTGTCCAATTGGCAAGAGGAGAATTGTTTTTTATCGTCGATTCTGATGACTATCTTACTGATGATGCGTTGGAAGGTGTTGATATAATTGAAAAAACGATTCCTCTTGAAGAAAGAAGAAGATTTGCTGGCGTATGTGGCATGAAAGGGTATTCGCTTGATCAGCCTATTGGTACCACATTTAGTGGTACTACCTTGGATATCAGTGCATTGGAACGAAAAAAGAACAATATTTCAGGGGACAAATCAGAGGTGTTTTATACTGAGATTTTAAAAAAATACCCATTTCCCGAGTTTTGTGGGGAAAATTTCCTGACTGAGTGTGTGGTTTGGGATAAAATTGCAGCAGATGGATACTTGTTAAGATTCTACAACAAGATTTCCATGGTGTGCAATTACCTGCCTGATGGTTTAACTGCTCGTTATTCTCAGCTTATGCTGAAAAATCCTCAGGGATATGGATTGTATCTTTACCAATCTGTTCAATATAAAAAGCTACAAGGTTTAGAAAAATGGGAAGCAATTAAGAAGTATTACAATGCATTGCGGAATAAGGAAACACTTTTTCAAATTGCGAAATACTTGCACATGAATCCGGTGAGGTTATGGCTGCGTTTGTTTGGAATGCGGTTGTATAAAAAAATATATGATCAATGGGGGTGAGCAATTGATACCCCGAAAATTGCATTATTGCTGGTTCGGACGTAATCCCCTATCCCCCCTTGCAAAGAAATGCATTAAAAGCTGGGAAAAGTATTGTAAAGGTTACGAAATCATCGAGTGGAATGAAGATAATTTTGACCTTTCTGTAATGCCATTGTACGTACGGCAGGCATATGAGGCAAAGAAATGGGCCTTTGTAACAGACTATGTGCGACTGAAAGTTGTATATGATCATGGCGGTATCTATATGGATACCGATGTTGAGGTGCTTCGAAGTCTGGATGATTTGCTTCAGTTTGATGCATTCTTTGGTTTTGAATTTGGAAATTGTATTGCTACAGGATTGGGCTTTGGTGCGGTCGCTGGCATGCCAATTCTCGGTGAGATGATGTGTGATTATTGTGAAATTCCTTTTGTTAAAGAGGATGAAAGTATTGACCTCACAAGCTGCCCTGTTCGAAATACGGAAGTATTTCTCCGGCACGGGTTAAGAAAGGAAAACGTTAACCAAACGCTGGAGAGAAATATTCGGATCTTCTCAACAGAGTATTTCTGTCCAAAAGATTACTTCCTGGGAACCACAATAATTACGCCCAATACTTATAGCATACATCATTATGATGGTTCGTGGATGGATTCGGATAGAAAACGTATGCGAAAAGAAAGAATCAAGCAAAGAAATCAGGAAAAGAGAAAAAAGCAGATTAAACGCTTGATACATGCGCCTTCCAGATTTTTATATCAGCTATTGGGAGTAGAACGCTACAATCGGCTAAAGCAAAGAATATCTAAGAGGTAAGCGTATGCCAAAAATTAGTATTATCATTCCAGTATATAATGCTGAGAATTATTTGCAGAAATGTTTGAAGAGCGTTGTTGGGCAGACCTATAAGGATATAGAGATTATCATTATAAACGATGGTTCTACGGATGGGAGTGCGGATATTTGCCGGGGATATTTGTCGGATTCGCGAGTGAAGTATTTTTATCAGGAAAACTCCGGCCCTGCGGTAGCGATGAATTACGGATGTTCAGTTGCCCATGGAGAGTATGTATGGTTTGTTGATGCTGATGACTGGATTGAAGCAGATGCTGTGGAACGATTACAGAATGAAACGGCTGATATGGTTATCTTCAATTTCTTTAGAGGAGATAGTCAGAAACACTACGAACAAATCCCTGATGGACTATATGATAGATGTGGTATCAATCGTGTGATTTTTCCGGCACTATTAAGTTATATAGATTCCGAGGGGAAGGTAAACCACATCTTCCATAACACGTGGATGCGTCTATATAAGCGGACGTTCCTAGTTCGGAATAATATTCAATTCCATCCATCGGTTAGAAATGGTCTTGATTTGCTTTTTTCGTTTGAGGTTGCCGTGAAAGCCGAAACGATTTCAATCAGATTTAATGATTATCTGTATCATTATATTCCTGCAGCCAATTCTATGACGAGTTCATATGTTAAGAATTACTGGGAACGAAGAAAAGAAATCATCACTATGGTTAACGAACTAATCCCGTGTGATACACTTCATTCCCAAATGCCGCTTCGTGTTTTTTCGTGGGTGGTTATTGGCATTGAAAACGAATTGCGGTCTCGGGATGGCTCAAAAGACATTATCCGGACAATTGTGCAGGATCCTGTTTGCAATTTGTTTAAGGAGAAACTGGATGTATCCGGCTTAAATGAAAAGAACCAAAGGTACTATAAACAAATCTGTGATGGCGATTTCAGAGGGATCTGGAAAGAACATCAGAGGGAAGAATTGCGTCGAAGAAAAAGAAGATTTGTTAAGAAAATCAAAAAAACGGTTAAGTCCATGCTGCGTCAAGAATCTCGATAAACGGGAGCAAGGTGATATGGGAGGGGATTATGCTAAGCCCAATCAAAACGATGTTCCTGCATTTTCCTCTGCGGGCATACAGCACGGTTATTATTCTGGCATTGGTCAGCTGGTATGCGTTCAGGCGGATTCGGCAGGGATGCAGAGCTGGCACGATAGACAAGGACAGGGGCACCACCAGCTGGCTCCTTGTCGATTATGTGCTTGTGCTGCTGTTTCTGACGGTGCTCGGCAGACGATCCCTGGATTATGACCGATACAACTTTGAGGTCTTGTATTCCTATCGGGATGTTCTGACCACCGGAGATGCGGGGATGGCGATCCAGATTGCTGTGAATATTGCAGCGTTTATACCGGTGGGAGCACTGAGCAGCCTGATTGTGAAACGCGGGAGATTCCCTAAGGGACTGCTGCTTGGCGTGGTGCTGTCGCTGTGCATTGAGATTTTACAGTTCTTGCTCCGCTGTGGTACGGCGGAGATCGATGACCTGATCAGTAATTCCCTGGGAACGCTTATTGGCTGTTTGATTGCTGGTATCGTCATCATAATTGCAGATAGGCATAGAAAACTGAATAAAAAATCTGCAGAGTCTTGAAGTGGGCTCTGCAGATTTTTTTAGATTTTGTAAAATTCTTTATACCACTGGGCGAACTTGCGCAAACCCTCTCTCAGAGAAGTGGCGGGCTTGAAGCCGAAGTCCCGCTCCAAGGGTTCGGTATCCGCATAAGTCACGGGCACGTCGCCAGCCTGCATGGGGACCAGCTTCTTGTGGGCCTCAAAGTCATAGTCGGCAGGAAGAACCTCTGCCCGAATCAGCTCCTCCTGGAGGATCTGGACAAAATCCAGCAGATTCTCAGGAGCAGAGTTGCCGATGTTGTAGACCGCGTAGGGGGGCAGGGGCAGGCCGTCTTCGCCGGTGGCCTGATCGGGGGCACCCTGCATGACCCGCATGACACCCTCCACAATGTCATCCACATAGGTGAAGTCCCGGCGGCAGTTGCCGTAGTTGAAGATCTCGATGGTCTTGCCCCCCAACAGCTTGTTGGTGAAACCGAAGTAGGCCATGTCGGGCCGCCCAGCGGGGCCGTAGACAGTGAAGAACCGCAGACCGGTGGAGGGAATGTTGTAGAGCTTGGAGTAGGAGTGAGCAAACAGCTCGTTGCTCTTCTTGGTGGCGGCGTAGAGGGACACGGGATTGTCCACCTTGTCTTCGGTGGAGTAGGGAATCTTCTTGTTGGTACCGTAGACGGAGGAAGAGGAGGCATACACCAGATGCTCCACGCCCTTCTTGCCGCCGTTATAGGAGTGGCGGCAGGCTTCGAGAATGTTGTAGAAGCCGATGATATTGGACTGGATATAGGCGTCGGGGTTTTCGATGGAGTAGCGGACACCGGCCTGGGCGGCCAGATTTACCACCACATCGGGCTGGAACCGGGCAAAAACCTCGTCAATGAGGGCCCGGTCGGAGATATCGCCCAGGATGAATTCAAAGGAAGAGGCGGGATGCTTTGCAGCCTCCTTTTTGATTTCCTCCAGACGCCAGTCCTTGATGGAAACGTCGTAGTAGTCGGAGCGGTTGTCCACGGACACGATGGTGATGGGCTCTACTTCACGCAGCAGCTTCAGGATCAGGTTGGCACCGATGAAGCCAATGCCGCCGGTGACAAATACGGTTTTATTCTGCAAATCAATTTTCTGCATGGCGTATCTCCTTAATCTCTGCGGAAGATGTCACGGGTGTAGACCTTGTCAGCAACGTCGTCCAGGCAGGCATCATAACGATTGGCGATGATGGCCTGAGAAACGGTCTTGAACTCCTTCAGGTCGCCGATGACCCGGCTGCCGAAGAAGGTGGAGCCTGCGGGCAGGGTGGGCTCATAGATGACCACGGTGGCGCCCTTGGCCTTGATGCGCTTCATAACGCCCTGGATGGAGGACTGGCGGAAATTGTCGGAGCCCTGCTTCATAGTCAGGCGGTATACGCCTACCACTACCTCTTTCTCCCGGGTGATGTCCCAGTGATCATTGGCTTCGTAACCGCCGGCGATCTCCAGGACCCGGTCGGCGATGAAGTCCTTGCGGGTGCGGTTGGATTCCACGATGGCCTGGATCAGATTCTCAGGCACATCCCGGAAGTTGGCCAGCAGCTGCTTGGTGTCCTTGGGCAGGCAATAGCCGCCATAGCCGAAGGAGGGGTTGTTGTAGTGGCTGCCGATGCGGGGATCCAGGCATACACCGTCGATGATCTGCCGGGTGTTCAGGCCCTTAGATTCGGCATAGGTATCCAGCTCATTGAAGTAGGAGACCCGGAGGGCCAGATAGGTGTTGGCGAAGAGCTTGACGGCTTCCGCTTCGGTAAAGCCCATAAAGAGGGTGTCGATATCCTCCTTGATGGCCCCCTGCTGCAGCAGCGCAGCAAAGGTGTGAGCGGCTTCGGCGGTTTCATCGTCACAGCTGACGATGATCCGGGAGGGGTAGAGGTTATCGTACAGAGCCTTGGATTCCCGCAGGAATTCGGGGCTGAAGATGATGTTTCCGGTATGGTACTTCTCCCGGACAAAGGCGGTATAGCCCACGGGAATGGTGGACTTGATGACCATGATGGCCTTGGGGTTGACCTTCAGAACCAGCTCGATGACAGCCTCCACGGCGGAGCAGTCGAAGAAGTTCTTCTTGCTGTCGTAATTGGTGGGTGCGGCGATGACCACAAAATCCGCATCAGCATAGGCGGCAGCGCCGTCCAGGGTGGCCGTCAGGTCCAGGTCCTTCTCTGCCAGATACTTCTCGATGTACTCATCCTGAATGTGGGACTTGCGGTCGTTGATCAGTGCCACCTTTTCGGGGATGATGTCCACGGCGGTGACGCGGTTGTGCTGGGCCAGCAATGTGGCGATGGACAAGCCTACATAGCCGGTGCCCGCTACGGCGATGTTGAACTTTCTGGCAGGACAGGCCTTTGCTGCGGCAGGGGCCTTCTCTTCAACAAAGATCTCGGTGATATCAAAATGCAGCGCCTGGCTCAGGGCCTGCAGCTGGGGGATGGAAGGGGTGTAGTCCTTCTGCTCGATCTTGCTGATGGTAGCCCGATTCAGGCCCGTCAGCTTAGACAGCTCGGCCTGGCTCAGCTTCAGGGTGCGCCGCCTGCCGGATAGGATCTCAGAAAGACGTTCAATGGAAAAAACAGTCATATATTAACCTCACAGTTTGTTGCTGAATACAACGAAAATAGCAAAAATCTAAAAACTATGATACAAAATATAACACAGAAAGTCAACAGGGAACGAATGCGAGCGCATGCTGTTATTTTTAAGAACAAATGACGGTTTAAAATCTGGTTGTCAGTTTCAAGAAAATAAGCTATACTAAATTGGAGAAAAAACAAACAAAGGAGGTATCTGTTTTGCGTATATCCATCATCATACCGGTTTATAACGGCGAGGCAACGCTGAACAGATGCCTTCAGAGTGTTCTGAATCAGACCTTTGGTGATTACCAGGCCGTAATCGTGGACGACGGTTCTATCGACGGCAGCAGCGCAGTTGCGGCGGAATATGCCGCTCGGGATGACCGGTTTCAGCTGGTGACCACGGCGCATCATGGCACCGGTGCGGCCAGAAACGCCGGACTGGCACAGGCCCGGGGCGAGTACGTCCTCTATATGGATGCGGATGACTACTGGGTATGCCCGAACCTTCTGGAGCAGCTGAACCGCCGGATCGACGCGGAGCCTGCGGATGCGTTTATGTTTCAAATGGTGAAGGTCACCGAGGACGGTCATGTTCTGACCCGGTATACAAAGCCCCGGTTCCGTCAGGAAGATACGGTACTGGCGCTAAAGGATATTTATCAGGATCTGGTGCGGGACGGCCAGAATCTGGCCTCCGCCTGCAACAAATGCGTCCGGCGGGAGCTGCTTGTCAATCGCGAAATCCGCTTCCGGGAGGATATCATCGGCGAGGATATTGACTGGGTGCTGCAGCTTTTTTCCTATGTACAGACCATCTGCCTGCTGAATCTGGATGCCTACGCCTACACCCAGCACAAGGGAGAATCCCGCAGCAGCCATCCCGATGGGCCCAATGATCTGGTGAATATCGTCCGGGAATGGGGCGAATATGCCGCCCGGGACGGTGCAGCCCACCCAAGGGCGGTGGCAGGCATGGTGGCATTTGAATACGGCATCTGCATGGGAAATTATCACCGCCTGTCAGCGGAAAAGAAACGAATCCTGCGGCAGAATGTCCGCCTGCTGCAATGGGGACTGGACAAAAAAACAAGGATGATCGCCAGATTTCATGGCGCGTTTGGGTTTTCCCTGACATGCCTGGCCATTCGGGTCTACCTGCTGCTGCGCAGAGTCTGGTGATGAGGTTATTGCATGATCGAGAGTTCTTTAAAATATCTGTCCGCGCTGCGCTCCTTTGTGCAGAGGACGGCACCGGAGCCTGTCAGGGCAGAGGAATGGGACAGCCTGATCAGCCTGGCGCATATCAATTCCACTGTTGGCATCCTGTGCTCTGTATATATGAATCACCCGGATCGGATACCTGCGGAGCTGCGGCCTCCTCTGCGCCGGCTGTGCCATCAGGAGATTGCGCTGTATGCCCAGCGGAGCGATCTGATGCGGCAGCTGGCCGCGGAATTTGACCGGAATGGAATCGATTTTATTCTGTTCAAGGGCTTCGTGGTTCGGGATTACTATCCGATCCCCGAATTCAGAACCTTCAGCGACGTGGATTTTGTGATCCGCAGGGCGGACCGGGAAAGAAGCGACGTTCTGATGAAGTCCCTGGGCTACGAGCCCAGAGATACCTGGGAGCCGGTCTATTCCTATCTGCGCGAGAGCGAGTATTACGAGATCCATACCGATGTGATGGAGATCGATGTTTCCGACAAGGCGGATTATGTAAACTATTACAGTCATATTTGGGAGCATGTGCGTCCCGCTCAGGTGGTGGGGCTGAATCATGCGTTGGAATTTACACCGGAATTTCACTTCCTGTACCTGCTGACTCATATCGCCAAGCACATCAGCGCCTCCGGCGCAGGCATTCGGATGTATCTGGACCTGGCTTTCTTTATCCGCCATTTCGGCGACTCCATCGACTGGAACTGGATCCGGGGCGAACTGGAAAAGCTTTGCCTGACAGATTTTGCCAATGTGGCGCTGTCAGCTGTAGAGCGCTGGTTCGGCGTGGAAAGTCCCATCGTGCCGGAGCCGGTGGCGGAGGAAGTGATGGAGGATTTCCTGGAGTTCACCCTCTCCGGCGGTGTCTACGGCTATGTGGGCCGGGATCGGGGAACGGTGTTTCTGAAGCAGCAGAACCGCAATGAAGAGGAAGTCTCCCGATTCAAAACGCTGATGTATCACGCGTTTCCTCCCGCAAAGGTGCTGACGAACAAGTATACTTATCTCGAAAAGCAGCGCTGGCTGCTGCCGGTTGCCTGGGCCCAACGGCTGATCGACAGCAGAAAAGAATGGGGCCGCTTTGCCGGCCACACGAAGGACATTCTCACTGCCGACGAGGAAAAGGTACTGAAGCTGAAGCGGATATATAAGGAGATCGGACTTTGAGCTGGTCTGAAAAGAAGATCGCTACAAGGACTAAGATGAAGAAACACATGGAAAAGTAAATCGTAAAGTAGCAACCACGCTTTCTGAAGCTCAGAGAGCGTGGTTTTTTGTTGGGCAAAGGTGATGTCATCACGGAAAGCCCCCGCCCAATCCGTTATAATCCTATCAGAAAATAAACTTCTCTCAGAAGGAGGAAATCGATATGAAGAAAGAACAGTTTGATATTACAGGCATGACCTGCTCTGCCTGCTCCTCCAGAGTAGAGGGCTGTGTTGTGAAGCTGCCGGGCGTGAAGGATGTCTCCGTCAACCTGCTGAAAAACAGCATGGTGGTATCCTACGATGAGGCGCAGCTGAGCACTGCCGGGATCGTGGAGGCGGTTGAGAATACAGGCTATGGTGCGATTCCCAAATCTGCTCCTCAGCGCAAAACTGAATCAAAACAGGAAACCAGCACTGCCCGGACAGAATACAAGTCTATGAAGCAGCGGCTCCTACTATCGGCAATTTTTACCGTGCCTCTGTTTTATATCTCTATGGGGCACATGATGAACTGGCCTTTGCCTGGATGGCTGCTGGGCATGGAAAATGCTGTCATCTTTGCTTTTACCCAGTTTCTCCTGCTGCTGCCGGTACTTATCGTAAACAACAGATATTTTAAGGTAGGTTTTCGTACTCTGCTGAAGGGTTCTCCCAATATGGATTCACTGATTGCCATCGGCTCCGGTGCGGCTACCGTTTACGGCATCTATGCGATCTACAAGATCGGCATTGGTATGGGGCACGGGGACATGGAGACGGTCCATACCTTTATGATGGATCTGTACTTTGAGTCCGCAGGTATGATCCTGACCCTCATCACTCTGGGCAAGACACTGGAAGCCCGTGCAAAGGGAAAAACTTCCGATGCTATTACCAAGTTGATGAATCTGGCACCCAAGATTGCCACCGTAGAGCGGGACGGACAGGAGTTTCAGCTCCCGGTGGACGATGTGCAGCTTGGAGATATCCTCATTGTCAAAGCCGGGGAATCCATTCCGGTAGACGGCACCGTTGTAGAGGGCAGCTCCTCTGTGGACGAATCTGCTTTAACCGGCGAGAGTATCCCGGTAGAAAAGCACATTGGTGATAAGGTCATCGGTGCGACCATCAACAAGTCAGGCTTCATCAAAATGCAGGCTACCAAGGTGGGCGACGACACCACCCTTGCCCAAATCATTCGGCTGGTAGACGAAGCTACCAGCTCCAAAGCACCCATCGCTAAGCTGGCAGATCAGGTCAGCGGTGTGTTTGTTCCCATTGTCATCGCAATTGCGGTAATCGCCACCATCGCGTGGCTGCTCGCAGGCTACGGACTGGAATTTGCGCTCTCCATCGGCATTTCCGTCCTGGTCATTTCCTGTCCCTGCGCGTTGGGATTGGCAACTCCTACCGCCATCATGGTAGGAACCGGCAAAGGTGCCACCAATGGTATCCTGATCAAATCCGCAGAAGCACTGGAGACTGCCCACAGTATTGACACAGTGGTTCTGGACAAAACCGGCACCATTACCCAGGGAACTCCTGCTGTAACAGACATCCTGCTGGGCGGAGAAATCTCGAAGCAGGAGCTGCTACAGATTGCAGCCTCTTTGGAGAAACTGTCGGAGCATCCTCTGGCAGATGCCATCGTCGCAGAAGCGGAGAAAACCGGTTATACCAGCCTGCCCGTCAGCGATTTCGAGCAGATCCCCGGACAGGGAATCACCGGAACCATTCACGGAGAACGGATTCTTGCCGGTAACCGCCGACTGATGGAAACCCACGATGTTCCCGGTGGTGAACTTATGATGCGGGGAGAAGAACTGGCATCCGACGGAAAGACTCCTCTGTTCTTTGCCAAAGACGGTAAACTTCTGGGTGTTATCGCCGTAGCAGATGTGGTGAAGCCCACCAGTGCACAGGCGGTTGCACAGCTGTCCGATATGGGACTCGAAGTGGTTATGCTCACCGGTGACAATGCCAGAACTGCAGAAGCCATCCGCCGTCAGGTGGGTGTTGACCGGGTCGTGGCAGAGGTGTTCCCGCAGGATAAGGAGCAGGAAATCCGCCGCTTGCAGAGAGGAGGTAAAAAAGTCGCCATGGTTGGTGACGGTATTAACGATGCTCCGGCTTTGGCCAGAGCAGATGTGGGTATCGCCATCGGTGCAGGTACAGATATTGCCATGGAATCGGCAGATGTCGTTCTCATGAAAAGCGATCTGATGGACGTGGTTACTGCCATCCAGCTGAGCAAGGCCACCATCCGCAATATCAAGCAGAATCTGTTCTGGGCCTTTATCTACAACATCATCGGCATTCCGGTGGCAGCAGGATTGTTCTTCCTGCCCTTCGCCTTGAAGCTGAATCCCATGATCGGCGCTTTTGCCATGAGCTTCAGCTCCGTGTTTGTGGTAACCAATGCCCTGCGTCTGCGGTGGTTCAAACCGAAACATAACAAAACAATCAGCCGTATCGATGTCACTGCATCGGTACCGCC
Organism: Oscillospiraceae bacterium; assembly: GCA_017622295.1. Taxonomy (GTDB): domain Bacteria; phylum Bacillota; class Clostridia; order Oscillospirales; family Oscillospiraceae; genus Faecousia. The sequence continues at coordinate 916 of JAGARK010000010.1, read as the reverse complement.
GGAAGGAGAAAAGCCTATGGAAAAGACATTGAAAATTGAAGGTATGATGTGCAATCATTGCGTAATGCATGTGCAGAAGGCATTGGCAGCAATTCCGGGCGTCGCAGAAGTAACCGTAAGCCTGGAGGATAAATCCGCCAAGGTAACGCACAGCGGTGATGTGCCTGATGCAGTATTCAAGGCAACCATTGAGGAGGCAGGCTATCAGCTTACCGAAATTGCATAATACGCAAAAAGCCAGCCGCTGCATTGCAACGGCTGGCTTTTGATCATTGATCACTTAATTCTTCCAGTTTCTCTGTGGCGGTAATTTCGATAACACCACGGGACAGCTTGACCATGCCTTCATTCTGGAAGTAGCGGAGCATTCGGGTAATAACCTCCCGATGAGATCCCAGATGGTTGGCAATGTATTCGTGGGTGATTTTCAGCTTGTCAGTTCCTTCAATGGAGGCTTCCTCCAACAGGAAGGCCGCGACCCGCTTATCCAGGCTTTTCCACATGATTTGTTCGATAAGCCACATGACATCGGAAAACCGGGTAGCCATTAACTCGTTGGTATAATTGGCCACCGGTGCAGACTCCGACATAATATTCTGATAGATCTCGGAAGGAATAATCCAAAACTCGGTATCCTTCTCTGCTTCGATTGTCACATCAAACTGGATGGAGCGCATCATGCAGGAGGCAGAGAACAAACACATGTCCCGGTCAAACAACCGATAAATCGTGATCTCCCGCCCCTCATCTGAGAGAATGTACGCACGGAGTTGACCAGACTTCACCAATAACAGACCGGTACAGTCCATGCTGCCATTATGAATAATCGTTCCTTTGGAAACCGTTTTGGTCATCAAAGCTCCGGATAATTTATTCTGCTGAGGAATACTCAGTTTGTTCCATATCGGAAAGTAAT
>JAGARK010000009.1 GCA_017622295.1 Oscillospiraceae bacterium | reverse complement strand
GATAACCGGCAACAGGCATAATGATACTCCCGTCCAGTCACAGCCTCACGCAATGAGGGCGGTCACATGAGAACCATGCGAGGGCGCATAATCGATCCCGTGGAGTTGGTACGCTGCCAACCGTTTGATGACTTCCCTTGAAAGCCGGGGTGTCGAGGACAAATAGGCGAAACATACTGTGAATCCGTCAATGGGATAGCTATGCCCATTGACGGATTCTTTACATAGGATTAGGAGGAAAAGCAATGATTCCCATTGAAACATATTATTCCAATATCATCTTTTCAGCAGAGGGCTGTAAAGACCTGCACGGTACATTGATTCACACTGAAGATGGCCCGGATGAAATCGAAACCTGCTGGAAGCTGTCCGAAGAAGAACTGAAGCATATCGCACAGACCGGGTGTATCTATCTGTACACCATGGGCCGCTGGATTCCTCCGGTGATGCTGTCTGTCAAATCCAAAGTTGATACGGAGGATCGGTGCCATGGCTAAGACCTATTACCGTGGAGAATTGTATTACGCAGATCTGGGCAAAGGTATCGGCTCCGAGCAGGAGGGGTATCGCCCCGTGGTGATCATCCAGAACAACATGGGCAACAAATACAGCCCCACCATCATTGTAGCCCCTGTAACAACCAATCACGAAGCCAAAGCCAAGTTGCCCACCCATTGTTATATCGGTGCTGAAAGCGGTCTGGATACTTCCTCTGTGATTTTGCTGGAGCAGCTTCGCACCATTGATAAAAAACGGTTAGGCCACTATGTAGGCCGCTTAAACCGAACCCATCTGCGGCAGCTCAATCACGCATTAGCAATCAGTATCCATTTAACTGAGCCACAGATCAATAGAATATCGATTTGCCTTTGTAGCATCTGTGCCAAGAAATTCAGCGGCATGGGTGCTTTTTCTTTGCAGCAGAGGAACCAAGGTCAAAAGACGAAAGAACTCTGTTCGGCCTGCAAGCAAAGACCGGGTGTGGACTATGACATGATTCAAAGAAAGCGAGGGAAATAACTGTGAAAGCGCAGGACGCATATAAAATGATGTTCCGGGACTACCCGGACGTAGTGACTATTGAGCAGATGTGCGAAATGCTCGGCGGCATCAGCACCAAGACCGGATACCGGCTACTAAAGGATGGCACCATCAAGAGCTTTGTTGTGGGACGTCGCTATCGCATTCCCAAGCTGTATATCTTTGAGTATCTGGAAATCATGGAGAGAGGAACTGCAAATACGTAATTCGCACATTTGCGGCATACTCCCCTGTATGATACGATATTCGTGTCAATGAGGATGTGTCGCTGTTACAACACAAAAGGAGGATTATTTTATGGTAGCAGGACACCTTAGAGAGCAAAATGGAATTTACCAGATCATTTTGAGCTGGAAAGACATTAACGGCAAGCGGAAAGGCAAGCAGATCAGTACCGGTCTTCCAGTTAAGGGAAACAAAAAACGGGCGGAACAGATGCTTATGAAAGCCCGCACAGAATTTGACCCGGAGAGTACCACAAACAATGCGGATATGTTCTTCGGAAAGTTCTTGCAAAGGTGGCTCAAAGACAGAGCCACTTTAATGAATCCCGACCTCTACGCAGGCCATGCCTACAACATCAAGACAACCATTGGTGTTTACTTTGACGCACATCCCATCAGCCTGCAAAATCTGTCATCCACAGATCTTGAGAACTTCTATGAACATGAACGGATGGGGAACAAGGCATCTACCAAGAGCCTGCTGAAACTGCATGAAACGGTGATTACTTCGCTATCTCATGCTGTTGAACAAGGATGGATTTCTGACAATCCAGCCGAGCGTGTGAATCCCTGTGTAAAGGATTCTCAGATTCTGTTCACAGCCTTTCTCCAGAGCTGGCTGAAGATGATGAAAACCACCGTAAAACTGACTACATACTCCAGCTATGCTCAAGCCATCAATAAGAAGATCGTTCCTTATTTCGATGAACATCATCCCGGCCTGCGGCTGACGGAAGTGACTGCCCAGCATATCCAGGACTACTATACCCATGAAATGCTGGATAATGGGCTGACCGCCAATACCGTCAAGCACCGTCACGCAAATATCCGTAAAGCCTTGCAGTATGCCTACACCATCGATCTAATCCCCGGCAATCCTGCTGCGAAAGTTGAGTTGCCCAAAATCGAAAAGTATGTAGGCACTTACTACAACGCAACACAGCTTGACCAGATGTTCAAAATCTTCAAGGGCGATCCGGCAGAGTTTGGAGTTATCACCGCAGCTTTCTACGGGCTGCGCCGTAGTGAGATCGTCGGTCTGAAGTGGGATGCAATCGATTTTGAGAGAAAGACCATCACGGTTCGCCATACTGTCACGGAAGCAACAGTAGACGGAAAAACAACGTTGGTCAAGGCAGACAGCACCAAAACGAAATCCAGCTTTCGGACACTCCCTCTGGTTGCACCCTTTGAACAGATTTTGCTTCGGATGAAAGCAGAGCAGGCACAAAACCGGAAGCTGTGCGGTAGCTGCTACTGTCAAGAGTATCTGGACTATATCTATGTGAACGAAATCGGAGAGTTGGTCAAACCCGGTTATCTTACCTCCCATGTTCCCGCAATATTACAGAAGAATGATATGCCGAAGCTTCGATTTCACGATCTTCGTCATAGCTGCGCTTCTCTCCTGTTCGCACATGGTGTTCCCCTAAAAGAAATTCAGGCATGGCTCGGTCATAGCACCATCGGTACAACTGCAAATATCTACACGCATCTGGACGAAAATTCCAAAATTGATTCTGCAAACGCAATCATTTCCATTTTGCCCTGTTAAGAAAGAAAAACATCCTTAAACCTGCTTTCACAGCTTTAAGGATGTTTGCCAATGGTGCCGCTAACCGGACTCGAACCGGTACTGAGTAACCTCAGGCAGATTTTAAGTCTGCTATGTCTACCATTCCATCATAGCGGCGCATTATTTATTCTTCATCCCTCCTCCCAAACCCAATCCAGTACAGGAGGGGGCAACAGGAGGGATGCAGAAATCTAAGAAAAACGAAATTCAAAAAGTCGGCTGGTGCCAACAGGTTTTCAAAAGGGTGTACCAAACGACCCCAGCGATTTTAAGTCCCCTGTGTCTACCGATTCCACCACAGCGGCGGCTATCGGTTATTTTAACACACTTTCCCGAACCCGTCAAGTCACAGCTGGTCCAGATTCAGGCTGTAGGCGCCCAGACAGTTGTCCAGAAACCAGTCAAGCTCTTCCCTATCCATGGCCTTCATGGCGTCCCAGGTCTGCTTGGCGGCAGAGTCGAATTCCGTGTTGCCGGCCTTCTGCTCTTCCAGACACTTGATGTGGGCCGAGAGCTTGTCCGCCGCCTTGACGATGGGGTTCACCGCCTCGTCATCCTCCAGCACCAGATGCTCATAAGCCTCCCGCAGCTGGGCCGGGATCATGGTCAGCAGCCGCTCTCCCGCGATCCGCTCCACCTGCTTGTAAGCATCCTTGATCTCGGGATTGTAGTACTTGATGGGGGTGGGCATATCGCCGGTGAGGATCTCGGATGCATCGTGGTACAGCGCCGCCACGGCGCAGTGGTCCGGGTCCGGGCCGTCGAGCTTCAGAATGTCCCTGCGGATCAGGGCCAGGGCATGGGCCAGCACCGCCACCTGGTGGGAATGCTCGGAAATGTTCTCAGAAAAGGTATTGCGCATCAGGCCCCAGCGGGTGATGTAACGCATTCTGCCCATCAGGGCATAAAATTCATTTGCCATGTTTTCTCTCCATCAATGGGCAATCACAAACTGCCAGCGGTCCTTGATATCCTCTGGGCAGGCGGCCAGCAGCTTTTCGTAGGCCGCTGCAATGGCCACGGCGTAATAATCCTTCAGCTCCACCACATAGCCCCGGTCGTTTTTGCCCAGGCCCACATTGGGGATCTCCTCCAGGAAGGGGAAGGCACTCAGCAGCTGCTTTGCCACGGGCGTCAGGCCCTCGTCGTACTTTTCCCGGTCCAGAAGGGCCTTCATCTCACCCTCGTAGCGGGCAAACCACTGCCAGAAGGCAGCGATTTTTTCTTCATCCACGCTGACTTCAAAGAACATGGGATCGGTGCCTGCCAGAATGCCGTCGGTATTCTTCTTGACGGCGGCGCAGACCTCTTCTCCCTGGGTCTTCAGGATCGCGAGACACGCCTCCACCCGGTCTGCTTCACCCCGGATGGCATAAAGGACCGCTTCTGCCGCAGCCCGGCCGGGGGCATCGGGGCAGAGAGTCCGGGAATTCTCCAACGCCGCCTCCGCTTCGTCATAGCGGTGCTCCATGGTAAGGCAGGAGGCCAGGTTCGTATAAACAGAACCCAGGATGATCCTGTCGGCATCGCTCAGTCCGGTGGCTGTGAAGCAATCGATTGCCTTGTGGAAATGCTCCTCCGCCTCCCGGCACATCCGGGCGCCGAGATAGAATTTTGCCACCTTCAGGTAGGGCAGATAGAATCGGTGGCCGCACTGGTTGGCATAGGTATAATAGGCCAGCATCTGTTCCTGGCTGCCGGCCATCTCGCTGTACAGGCCGAAGCAGAACAGCAGGGCCGCCTTGTCCGCCTCATTGGCAACGGCCTTTTGCAGGGCTTTCAGCTTAATGAGAGCCTGGGCCAGATTCTTATTTGTGATGTGGTTCAGCGCCGCGGTCAGATGGATCCGGGCCTGGAGGTTATTAGCAAAAGCAGGCTCCAGAATGGGACCGAAGGCACGCATATGAACGTCCCAGCTTTTACGGACGTCGGGCTTGTCAAAGGCTTTTCTTGCCATCTTGTCTGCAAGGGATTCTTTTTTCATCGGATACTCTCCTTATATATTACAGATGATCGCTTCAATGGCCTCCGGCAGTTCCTCAGGCCTCCGGCAGAAATGGGACGCACCGGCTTTTTCCAGCACATCCTCGTCCCGGAAACCCCACAGAACGCTCAGACAGGGAACGTCTGCGTTCTTCGCCGTGGCGATGTCCACCTCGCTGTCCCCCACATAGATGCAGGTTTCCGCGCCGATGGCCTCCATGGCGGCGAAAACCATATCCGGTGCCGGCTTGCGGGGACATCCTGCCACCTCGCCTCTGGCATAGAGGCCGGGGAAATACTGGTCGCACAGGGGCCTTACCGCCACATCGGGCTTATTGGACACGATGGCCATGGGGTATTTCTTCCCCAATTCCGCCAGGGCGTCCATGATACCGGGGTAGGGCCCGGTCTTGTCCTGGCAGTGGACATCGTAGTATTCATGAAAGGCCGCCAGCACCGCGCCCACATTTTCGCCGCCCTCGGTGGCCCGGATCAGCAGATTCCGGGCGCCGTTGCCCACAAACTGCCGCACTTCCTCCGTCGTCCGCTCCGGATAGCCGAACCGGCGCAGGGCATAATTGGTTCCGTCGGTCAGGTCCTGGAGGGTATCCAGCAGGGTCCCGTCCAGATCCCACAAAAGTCCGATCTTCATTTACATCCCCCAGTTCTTTTTCACCCGGATGTCATCGCCCAGGAAGGCCACCCGGGTAAAGCTGCCCCGGAGCCGGGAGGCGATCTGGGGAGAGTACCGGCGGCTCAGGTCCTCGGTGTTCAGGTTGGTGGAAATGATGATGGCCTTACCGCACAGCAGCCGGTCGTTGATCAGGTTATAGAGGGCGGCAGTGACGAACTGGCCGGGCATTTCGGTGCCCAGATCATCCACGATCAGCAGGTCGCACTGACCGTACTTTTTCACTTCCTCCCGCGCCTCCTCGTCGCCGCTGAACTTGGCCCGCTCCAGCTTGGAGAACAGGTGGCCCGCGCTTTCATAGACCACGGAGTAGCCCCGGTCGGCCACGGTACGGGCAATGCAGGCAGACAGGAAGGTCTTGCCCAGGCCCGTATCACCGGAGAACAGCAGATTGCCGGACTTCTCGGAGAAGCCATAGGCATATTTCCGGCAGGTCTGGTAGGTCTTGTCCATGACGGTGCGGATGTTGACATTCCATTTGGGGTCGATCCGGTCGGGGTAGTAGTCCAGCCGGAACTGCTCGAAGGATTCCCGGCCCACATTCAGGAAGGTCAGCTCCTTCTTCTGCTCCTGACGGCATAGCTCCGACAGGCACTCACACATATTCGAGCCCATATAGCCGCTGCCGCCGCATTTTTCGCAGATGGGGGTCTCGTCCAGATAGCCCTCTTCAAAATACGTCCGGGCCAGAGCCTCCCGCTCCTGCTGCAGGGCCAGATTCTTCTCCTTCGCGGCATTCATGGCCGCCTGGACGTCGCCGCCCTGGGAGAATACCGCCTGGGCCGCCAGGGCCATGGTCAGCCGCAGCTGCCGGTCGATTTCCCGGAGCCGGGGCACCTGCTCATAGGCTGTGTAGAGATGCTGCTGATTTTCGGACTCCCGGTCCGCCTTGGCTTCCGCGAGCCTTGCTCTTGCCCGCTGAATGACTTCCGCGCTGTATCCCATGGTTTATCCCTCCCTCAGCATTCTGGCGATGGCCGCCTGTTCGTCGGCATCCAGCTGGCGCTGGCCGCCCTGGGCGGCGGTACCGGGCTTCCGGTCGCCGGTGCGGATGGCTTCCGCTGTCATAAGGCCCGCCTCGTGCCAGCGGGTCAGTATCTTATTCATGTAGGCCCAGCTCAGGCCGCCGGTGTTCAGACAGGTCCGCTCATAGGCCATGGAGATGACCTCGTCGTCGAAGCCCATGTCGATCCAGGCGCTGGCGTAGCGCTCCTCCGCAGCGGTAAGACTGCGGCCGTAGATCTGCAGAATGTCCATCAGCCGGGACATTCTGGAATTTCGGACATTCTGGGTCTGGATAAAGGCCGCGGCCTCCTCCATGGTGTCGATTCCCTGCTCCGCCCAGCGGTAGGCTTCCTTCTCAATGGACAGGAGGCTCGGAGAGCGGAGTTTGCCCTTCTGGCGGGCCCGGTCCTTACAGTAGCTCACCAGCACGGACACCACTTCCTCCGGCAGACCCAGATAATTGGTAAAGCCCAGAATGATCTTCCGGTCCTCCACATGGATGGGCCGGCCCAGCAGCCGCTGGATCTCATCGCAAAGCGACTGGAAGGCATTGCCCGCCGCCAGCACATCGTGCTCGGAATAGCTGGGTCGCTCACCGGCCATGATGCGGCAGGGCTTCTCGTCGCAGTAAAGGCCCAGCTGGCGCAGTGTCGCCATGGCGCAGCTGACCCGGGAGGGGCTCATATTCAATTCCCGCTCCGCGCCCTCGGGGGCGTTTCCGGCGTGCAGATATATGTACAGCAGCGCGCTGTCGCCGCTGGCGGCGCTCAGAAGTCTGCGCAGCTGAGAGCCTTCTATTGTGACCGTTTCAATATTCATTCCGTGCTCCTCTAAAACTCGATAGTTAATGACATTATACCACAGCTTTCCCCCGGGGACAACGGCGATGGAGGGCAGAAATTCGGAGAATTTCCGCCAAAGTTTTTGGCACACCACAGGATATTGTGGCCGGGAGACAATTTTACCACGAATGGTCGATGGATTCACACGAAATGTGCGATCACAAAAACACGGGCGCCCCGATTGGGGCGCCCTGGAATCTTTTGTTAAGGGTTACCGCTTAGCAGCAGCCGCAGTCGTTGCGCTCGCAGTTGTTCCAGTTGTTGTTGCCGCAGCCGCAGTTGCAGAACAGCAGGATCAGAATGATGATCCACCACCAGTTGTTGTTACCGAAGCACCCGCACAGACCGTTGTTGTTACACATAATGACTACCTCCGAAAATTTTTTGTTGAGCTTTGCTGCCCACACTCCATGTTATGACCGGAGGCGAAAAATGTGCCGCAGCCAGGAAGCGGCTGCGGCAGAAATTTTTACAGAGCCCGAAGGCCTTCCACCAGAGCGGTCTTGCCGGCGGTCTTGTCGTCCTTCATCTTGATGATGCGGGCAGGGCAGCCTGCCACGACGGCATTGGCGGGAACGTCATTGACAACCACCGCACCGGCGGCCACCACGGCATTCTCGCCCACATGGCAGCCCTCGATGACCACGGCGTTGGCGCCGATGAGCACATTGTCCTCAATGATGACGGGGGTGGCGGAGGCGGGTTCGATGACACCTGCCAGAACAGCGCCGGCGCCCACATGGCAGTTCCTGCCCACGGTAGCCCGGCCGCCCAGAACGGCGCCCATGTCGATCATGGTGCCCTCGCCGATGACAGCGCCGATGTTGATGATGGCGCCCATCATAATGACGGCGTTCTTGCCGATCTCCACCTGCTCGCGGATGATGGCGCCGGGCTCGATGCGGGCGGGAATATTCTTCATATCCAGCATGGGAATGGCAGAATTGCGGCAATTGTTCTCGATCTCGATATGGGCAAATTCATTGGCTTCCAGCACGGGAGCGATGTCCTTCCAGTCGCCGAAGACGATCTTCTGACCCTCGGCGGCGCCCCAAACCTGACAGCCGGGGAACTCTACGGGAGTTTTTTCCCAGACATAGACCTTCACGGGGGTCTTCTTTTCGGACGTGCGGATATATTCAATGATTTCCTGTGCATTCATGGTATTTCCTCCTCGGTTCGTTTGCTTATACACATCCTACCACCAATCAATCCAAAACACAAGACAGAAATTGACATAAGAATGAATTTACAGTATAATTATTCAAATTTCAACTGACCCCAGGATGGAGCTGAACCATATGCAAATCATCGAAGACCGCCGGGCGCTGCACCGGATCCCGGAGCTGGACCGGCAATTGCCCAAAACCCTGAATTATCTAAAAAACAGCCTCAGTGGGCTGAACTGCACCCTGTTCTCCCCGTCGGAGGGAGCACTTTGCGCCTTTTTTGACTTTGGAAAGGCTTCTTCCATCGCCTTCCGTGCGGATATCGACGCGCTGCCCATCACCGAACGCAGCGGCGTGCCTTACGCCTCCTCCCACCCCGGAAGAATGCACGCCTGCGGCCACGACGGCCATACGGCCATTTTGCTGGAGCTGGCCCGGCGGCTCAACGCCAGGAAGGAACTTCCCCACAATGTTCTGCTGGTCTTCCAGCCCGCCGAGGAAACCACCGGCGGCGCAAAGCAGATCTGCGACGCAGGCGTTTTTGAAAAATACAACACGAAGGCCATCTTCGGCCTGCACCTGTGGCCGGGGCTGACGGCAGGCAGCGTCTTCAGCCGGAAAAATGAGCTGATGGCCCGGTCCTGCGAGGTGAATGTGGACTTTTGGGGAAAATCCAGCCACATTGCCAAGGCCGATCAGGGCATCGACGCTCTGGCGGCAGCGGTGGAGTTTTACACCCGGGCCACGGCCATGGAGCATGCCCTGCCGGAGCACATCTTCCGCCTGCTGAAATTCGGCAAATTCCACTCCGGCTCCGCCCGGAATGCCCTGGCAGACCACACCCATATGGAAGGATCACTGCGTGCATTCCAGGATGAGATCTTCCTGGGGCTGCAGGAGGGCCTGCGGACTATCGCCGCCCAAATCGAAGCAGCCACGCTCTGCCGGGCCGAGGTTTCCATGAACGACGGCTACCCCGCCGTGATGAATCCCGGCGACCTTTACGATCAGGTTCGCACGGTCGCCCCCTTTGAAGACCTGCCGGAGCCCTTTATGACCGCCGAGGATTTTTCCTGGTATCAGCGATCCATTCCCGGCATGTTCTTCTTCCTGGGTCTGGGGGACACCCCCGCCCTCCATGCGGACAATTTCGATTTTGATGAAACCATTCTTGTGAAAGGCGCCGATTTCTTCGAGAAACTGGCGGAAAACTTCCTATGATTCCTTTGAATTCCAACTTATCCGGCCTGAAGCGGAGCCAGATCCGGGTCTACACCAATCTGGCCCGGGAGGTCGATGATTGCGTTATGTTAACCATTGGTGAGCCGGATTTCGACACACCGGAAGCCATCAAGCAGTCTGCCATGACCGCTCTGGCGGAAAACCAGACCCACTACGCCCCCAACCAGGGCACTGCTGCCCTGCGCCAGGCTGTGGCCGATTTTGAAGCCAACCGCGGCAATCCCGTAACCGCCGATCAGGTGCTCATCACCATCGGCGCCTGTCACGCTTTGTTTACCGCCTTGCTTGGCATTCTGAATCCCGGGGAGGAGATCATCGTCCCCACTCCCGGCTTTGGCCTCTATGAGACCATCGCCACCATCGCCGGCGCGAAAACCGTCCCTCTGGACATTTCCAAGACCGGCTTTCAGATCACGAAAGAGGCCCTGGATGCCGCCATTACGGAGAAAACCAAGGCCATCATCGTCAACTCCCCCTGCAATCCCACCGGCGCGGTGTTCAATGCCGAGAGCCTGCGCGCCATCAAGGACGCGGTGCTGGGAAAGCCCATCTTCGTCATCAGCGACAATGTGTATAATCAGCTGAGTTATGTAAACTGCCCCGATCTAAGTCTGGAGCCGGACCTGAAGGACCAGCTGATCCTCTGCCAGAGCTTCTCCAAGCCCTACGCCATGACTGGCTGGCGGGTGGGATATCTGGTGTGCCCCGGCTATGTGATGGACCGGCTGCTACTGCTGAGCGCCGCGGAGATCACCGCGGTGCCTACCTTCCTGCAGGAGGCTGCCATTACCGCCCTCAGGACCGATCCTTCCCCCATGCGGGAGATCTACCGCCAGCGCCGGGATTTTGTCTGCACCCGGCTGCGGGAAATGGGCCTGACCTTCCCGGAGCCCGAAGGCGCTTTCTATGTGTTCGTGGACATTTCCAGCTTCGGCATTCCTTCGGGAGAATTCTGCGCCCGGATGATCAAAGAGGCCAAAGTCGCCGCCGTCCCCGGTGCCTGCTTCGGTGCGGAGGGGTACATCCGCCTGTCCTACTGCACCGGTGACGCAGAGCTGAAAAAAGGCATGGACCGAATGGAACAGTTCATCAGGGAATTATAAATTTCAGTTTTTCGAGCAGCTAAACACCACGCCATCGTAGGGCGGGGGGCATGCCTCCGCCCTACAAACTAGTTGTAAAATAAACTCCAATCTGACATACATATAAAATAACCCGGCAGTCCGAGGACTGCCGGGTTGTCGTATGCAGTTTACTTTTTCGCAGCCAGGCGCTTGGTGAGCCAGTCCTTGCCGTCCACGAAGCGGGCAACGATGTAGCTGGCAACATAGTCGCCGGCGGCGTTGACCATGGTGGCGGGAGGATCGACCAGATTGCCCAGGGCAATGGCGATGGGGTAGGCAATGGCCATCTGGTCGGGGAAGAAGATGGTGCACAGCACCAGCTCGCCGGTACCGCCGCCGCCGGGAATGCCGGACATGGCAACGGAGGAGAAGATAGCCACGATGATGGCAAGGATTGCCTCGCCGGTGCCGAAGTCCTTGCCGAAGATGCCGAAGAGGAAGGCCACCTTGATGATGGCGGACATGGCAGAGCCGTCCATGTGCATGGTTGCGCCCAGGGGCAGAACGATGTTGCTGATATCCTTGCTGATGCCGGTGTCCTCAGCGGCTTCCATGTTGGTGGGAATAGTCGCAACAGAGGAGCAGGTACCGAAGGAAACGGCTGCAGGCTTGAACAGGTGGCTGAACATCACCTTCACAGCGCCCTTGCCGCCGCCGAAGCGGGCGTAGATGGGGAAGAAGACGAACATGTAGGCAAAGCAGAGCACATAGTAGATGATCAGGGTGCGGCTGTAGTCGCCGATCAGCTCAGGGCCGTAGGTGGCAACCAGAGTGGCGAAGAAGCCGAAGAAGCCGACAGGTGCATAGAAGGTGATGATGCGGACCACATTCATGATGCACTTGGTCACGTCCTCCAGCAGCTTTGCGGTCATGGTCTGCTTGCCGCCGGCCATCTGAATGCCGAAGCCGCACAGAATTGCGAAGACGATCAAAGGCAGAATGGCTCTGCGGCTCCACAGCTCGGAGAAATCGGGCTTGGTGAAGAAGTTGATGATCATATCCGCAACGCCCAGAGTTTCGCCCACCTCACCCTCGGTGACGGTGTACTGACCCTGGACCAGGGGGAAAACACGGCAGATGATGTACATGATCAGGGCGGCGATGCCTGCAGTGACGCAGAAGGTGACCACGGTGGTGCCCATGATCTTGCCGGCCTTTTTCATATTGTCCATATTGGCGATGGCGGAGGAGATGGAACAGAACACCATGGGAACCACGATGCAGAACATCAGATTGATAAACAGGGTACCCAGGGGCTCCAACACCGTTGCGCCCGCATCAATGATCGCACCGTCGGCATCCTTCACAGCGGGCCAAAGGGCGCCCACGACGCAGCCCGCCACAATGCCGGTGAGCATCATGATAATGAAGCTGTAATTTTTCAGGAATTTCTTCATGGGAAATCCTCCTTGTTATTTTTTCACTTTCCCCGCTATTGTACAGCGCATGGCTTGCAAAATAAACGCATTTTATGCTATCATTATTGCAAAAAATGCTATATGGAGTACACGCCATGTCAAAAGGATATGAAAGCCGGGGTTATCTGCTGGATGACTACCGTCTGTTCCACCTGTCAGAGCCCCAGGCCGGACACATCGACTACCACTATCACGAATTCTGTAAGCTCCTGCTGCTGGTCTCCGGCAGCGGGGAATACGCGGTGGAGGGCCGCCGCTATCGCCTCCGGGCCGGGGATATCGTCCTCATCGGCAGCCACTGCGTCCACCGGCCGGAATTTGAGTCCGGCGCTCCCTACGAGCGGATCATCATCTACATTTCCCCGGAATTTCTGCGGCGTCAGTCCGGGCCGGACTGTTCGTTGGAGGACTGCTTCTCCGGTCAGGCAGGCCATGTCCTGCGGCCGGAGGAAAAGGAGCGGCGGGAGCTCTTCTCCCTGGCTGCCCGGCTGGAGCGGGAGCTGCGCCGGGAGGAATACGGCCATGTGGTGCTGGGCAACGGACTGCTGCTGCACCTGCTGGTGGAGATCAGCCGCAGTCTGAGAAATTCCAGCGAGCCGGTTCCCGGCCCCGTCACCCCTCACAATGACCGCATCGCGGACATTCTTGGCTACATCAATGAGCATCTGGCGGAGGATGTGACCATCGACAGCCTCTCAGAGCGGTTTTACATCAGCAAATACCACATGATGCGCCTGTTCCGTCAGGAGACAGGCCAGTCCATTCACGCCTATCTTTCCGACCGGCGGCTGCTCCAGGCCCGGGAGCTGATCGCCGGCGGCATGAGCGCCACGGAAAGCTGCTTCCGCTCTGGCTTTCGCAGCTATTCCTCCTTCACCCGGGCCTACTCCAAGCGCTACGGAACCACCCCCACCGGAAGATCCAACCAGCTGGAGGAAACCTACGAGTAATGCAGAATTATGGTGTGCGCGAAGCGCACGATTTAAAATGTTTTCGCAGAAAACTCCTCAATTTTGCATTTTGCATTCAGCATTCTGCATTTCGCACCTCAGTGCATCAATCTGCAATTTGAATTGTTCACAAAATCGTCTTTCATTCCCTTTACAGATGTGCTATACTTAGTTAAATTGGTTCTAAATCGCCATTTTGCATTGAAAGGAAATTTTTATGGGACTTTTTACGAAGCTTTTCGGCACGCCGTCACAGCGTGAGATAAAGAAAATCCAGCCCACGGTGGACAAGATCCTGGCGCTGGAAGAAGAATACAAAAACCTGACCGAGGAACAGCTGAAGGCCAAGACCCCCGAATTCAAGGAGCGCCTTGCCAACGGCGAAAGCCTGGACGACATTCTGCCCGAGGCCTTCGCCGCCATCCGTGAGGCCGCCTGGCGCGTGCTGGGCATGAAGCCCTACCCCGTTCAGCTCATCGGCGGCATCATCCTGCATCAGGGCCGCATCGCCGAAATGAAGACCGGCGAGGGCAAGACCCTGGTCGCCATCCTGCCCACCTATCTGAACGCTCTGACAGGCCGTGGCGTCCACATCGTCACCGTCAACGAATACCTTGCCAAGCGTGACTCTGAGTGGATGGGCAAGGTCCATAGGTTTATGGGCCTCAGCGTCGGCCTGATTATCCCCGGTATGAAGGCCTCCGAACGCCGGGAGAGCTATGCAGCCGACATCACCTACTGCACCAACAACGAGCTGGGCTTTGACTACCTGCGCGACAACATGGCCATCTACAAGACCGAGCTGGTTCAGCGGGGCCACTATTTCGCCATCGTGGACGAGGTGGACTCCATCCTCATCGACGAGGCCAGAACCCCCCTGATCATCTCCGGCAAGGGCGAGGATTCCTCCAAGCTCTATGAGATGGCGGACTATTTCGTCTCCACATTGCGCAAGCAGGTCTTCGCCAAGACCGAAGACAAGGAAGTCCACGACGATTACGACTGCGACTACTTCGTGGATGAAAAGGCCAGAACTGTCTCCCTGACTGCCAGCGGCATCGCCAAGGCCGAGCGCTACTTCGGCGTAGAGAACCTGGCGGATGCCGACAATACCACCCTCTCCCACCACATCAACCAGGCCATGAAGGCCCGGGGCCTGATGAAGAAGGACATCGACTATGTGGTCAAGGACGGCCAGATCATCATCGTTGACGAATTTACCGGCCGCCTGATGTACGGCAGACGCTACAACGAAGGCCTCCACCAGGCCATCGAAGCCAAGGAAGGCGTCACCGTGGCGGGAGAGTCCAAGACCCTGGCCACCATTACCTTCCAGAATTTCTTCCGCCTGTATGACAAGCTCTCCGGCATGACCGGTACCGCCCTGACGGAGGAGGAGGAATTCGCCACCATCTACAAGCTGGACGTGGTGGAAATCCCCACCAACAAGCCTGTCATCCGCGCCGACCACTCCGACGTGGTCTACAAGACCGAGATGGGCAAATTCCGGGCCATCATCGAGCAGGTCAAGGCCTGCCATGCCAAGGGCCAGCCCGTGCTGGTGGGCACCGTTTCCATCGAAAAGAGCGAGATCCTCTCCAAGCTCCTCAAGCGCGAGGGCATCCCCCACAACGTGCTGAACGCCAAGTACCATGAGCAGGAGGCCCAGATCGTGGCTCAGGCCGGTCACTTCGGCGCCGTCACCATCGCCACCAACATGGCAGGCCGCGGTACCGACATCGTCCTGGGCGGCAATGCCGAGTATATGGCTAAGAACGAGCTGCGCAGAAGCGGTGTGGAAGAAACCCTGATCGCCGAAGCAGACTCCTATGCCGAGACCGACAACGTGGAAATTCTGGAAGTCCGGGCCCGGTATGAGGCGCTCCTGACGGGCTACAAGGAACAGATCAGAGATTACGCCGAAAAGGTCAGAGCCGCAGGCGGCCTGTTCATCATCGGCACCGAGCGCCATGAATCCCGCCGAATCGACAACCAGCTTCGGGGCCGTGCCGGCCGTCAGGGCGACCCCGGCGAGAGCCGCTTCTACCTGAGCCTGCAGGACGACCTGATGCGCCTGTTCTCCTCCGACCGGATCATGGGCATGATGGATTCCCTGGGCCTGGACGAGGATACCCCCATCGACGCCAAGATCCTCTCCGGCGCCGTGGAAAACGCCCAGAAGAATGTGGAAAGCCGCAACTTCCGGGTCAGAAAGAATGTCCTCGAGTACGACGACGTCATGAACACCCAGCGCGAGGTCATCTACGCCCAGCGCCAGAAGGTTCTGGACGGCGAGGACCTGCGAGAGAACATGATGAGCATGCTCCGGGGCGTTCTGGAGGGCTACGATGCCGACGGCCTGCGCCGTTTTGAGGGTATCTTCTGGCCAAGAGGCACCGTCTCCGACGAGCCCGATGTGGAAAAGCTCTATGAGCAGGCTGTGGCCCTGTATGAGAAGAAGGAAGAGGCCTACACCCCCAAGATCATGCGCGAACTGGAGCGCGTGGTCATGCTCCGGGTGGTTGATGAATACTGGATGGACAACATCGACGCCATGGACGACCTGAAGCAGGGCATCGGTCTGCGGGCCTACGGCCAGCATGACCCGGTCATCGCCTACAAGGAAGAGGGCTATGAGATGTTCCAGGCCATGATCGCCGCCATCCGGGAGGAGACCGTCCGCCGGATGTTCCTGGTTCAGATCAAGCCTCAGCAGGAAGTCAAACGGGAGCGGGTGGCCAAGGAAACCGGCACCGCAGCCGCCGTCAAGACCGAGATCAAGAAGATCCCTGTCAAGAAGGACAAGAAGGTCGGCCCCAACGACCCCTGCCCCTGCGGCAGCGGCAAGAAGTATAAGAAGTGCTGTATGCAGAAAGACAAACTGGCCGAGTAACCTCGTCCAAATGCAAAATGCATAATGCTGAATGCAAAATGAAGTGATATGCGCTGGAATTTTGCATTTTGCACTTTGCATTCTGCATTTCATGGAGTTTTTACTATGTCTATTATTACACAAAAAATTGGTACATTGGAGATTTTGACCGCCGAAGGAATCTCCGCGGCCCACTGCTTCACCACCCGCTTCGGCGGGGTGAGCACCGGGCCGCTTGAGAGCATGAATATCGCCATCAAGCTGGATGAGACCGAGGAAAATGTGGCGGAAAATTTCAGAATCCTGGGCAAGGCCCTGGGGTTTGAGATCTCCGACCTGGTGCTGACCCGCCAGACCCACACCGACTGGGTCCGGCCCGTGACCCGGGAGGACTGCCGGGGCTGCTTCCACCGGGACTACCCCGAGTGCGACGCTTTGGTCACCAATACCCCGGGGGTGGCGCTGACGGTGTTCACCGCCGACTGCACCCCCATCCTCCTCCACGATCCCGTCAACGGTGCCGTGGGCGCCGCCCACGCAGGCTGGCGGGGCACCGCCGCAGGTATCGCCGCCAAAACGGCCCGGGCCATGGTCCGGGAATACGGCTGCGAGCCCGGAAACATCCGGGCCGCCATCGGCCCCAACATCGGCTATTGCCACTTTGAGACTGATGACGATGTGCCCAAGGCCATGCTCGCCGCCTTCGGCGAGGAGGTGCGGCCCTTCATCTACCCCTCCGGGGAAAAGTTTTTCCTGGACTTAAAAGAAATCAACGCACTGGCGCTGCGCCGGGCGGGAGTGACCCACATCGAATGCAGCACAGACTGCACCATGTGCCAGCCCCACCGGTTCTGGTCCCACCGGGTCACCGGAGGCATCCGGGGCTCCCAGGGTGCCATCATCGTATGCAATTCAAAGGAGGGAAGCGTATGAAACGAATCCTAACCCTGCTGCTGTGTCTGGCCATGACAGCCGGTCTTTTTGCCGGCTGCGCCGCTGAGAACAGGCCCTACATCCCCAGCGGCGACGCCCTGGTCTACGACGACACGGACCTGAACCAGCTGAACCAGGACGAAGAAAAGGAGCCTCAGGAATTCTCTCTGGCCTACTATTCCGACCGCTCCCTGAACCCCATCACTTCTACGGACTACACCAACCGGACCATCTTCTCGCTGGTGTATCAGGGCCTGTTCAGCGTCAACAGCGACTACGAGGCCGTACCCATCCTCTGCGACCGGTACGAAGTCTCCTCCAATTACAAAATCTACACCGTCTACCTCCGGGAAGATGCCCGTTTCTCCGACGGCTCCGTCCTCACCGTGGATGATGTTCTTGCGAGCTATGAAGCCGCCCGAAACAGCAAGTACTTCGGCGGCCGCTTCACCCACATCGCTGACATCTCCGGCTCCGGCACCGCCATCGTCTTCACCCTCAGCGTGGAGATGGAAAATCTTTTGCTGCTGCTGGACATCCCCATTGTCAAATCCACGGAGGTGGAGGCAGAATCCCCCCTGGGCAGCGGTCCTTACATGCTGGAAAAGACAATGACCGGCGCCCACCTGCGAAAAAATGCCGACTGGTGGTGCTCCTCTCCCGACCTGGTGGTCCGGGCCGAGGCGATCCCGCTGATCAGCTGCGATTCCCCTACGGCCATCCGTGACCAGTTTGAATTTGAGGACGTGGGTCTGGTCTGCGCCGATCCCTGCTCCGACTCCTACGCGGATTTCCGCTGCGACTACGAGGTCTGGGACTGCGAAAGCGGCGTGTTTCTGTTTCTGGCCGTCAACGTCAAATACAGTGAGTATTTTGAAGACAACGCCCGGGTGATCTCCAACCTGACCTACGGCATCGACCGGGAAACCCTGGCAGAAGACAACTACCGGGGCTTTGCCCAGGCGGTGACCCTGGCTGCATCCCCCAGCTCCCCTTACTATTCCATGGGTCTGGCCTCCAAATATGACTATGACCCGGTGCAGCTGGTCAACGCCGTCAACAACGCCAAAAAGCCCGAGGAG
Source organism: Oscillospiraceae bacterium (assembly GCA_017622295.1). GTDB lineage: Bacteria > Bacillota > Clostridia > Oscillospirales > Oscillospiraceae > Faecousia. Next base: position 2,347 of record JAGARK010000009.1, on the reverse strand, counting down.
CCCCTGAACCTGCTGGTCAACCGGGACGACAGCCTGCGGCTGCGCACCGCCCGGGACATCGCCCAGATGCTTACCGACTGCGGTCTGGAGACCGTCACGGTGGAAAAGAACTCCAGTGATTTCCAGAAGTGGATCCTGGCGGGCAACTATGATATGTACCTGGGCCAGACCCGGCTGTCTGCCAATATGGACCTGTCCCCCTTCTTCAAGCCCTGGGGCGATATGAGCTATAACGGCATCTCCGATGAATCGCTGTACTCCCTGTGCAAGGATGCACTGGAAAACAGCGGCAACTACTATACTCTGCACCAGGCCGTGGCCAACGACGGCCGCATCACCCCCATCCTCTTCTGTAATTACGCCGTCTACGCCGAGCGCGGCCTGCTGACGGACCTGCAGCCCTCCCGGGACAATGTGTTCTACTACACCCTGGGCCGCAGCGAAGCCGACGCCCTGATCCCCATCGATTACGACTCCACCGGTGACGTCGTGACCGGCGTGGGCTGATAAGCCAATCTGACTACCGGAAAGGAATACGATCATGAAGCATAAATCCAATTTTTCCGTTCTGACCGCCCTGATCCTGATTCTGGGCATTCTGCTGACCGGCTGCGCCGGCTCCCCTGCCCCCACCGAGCCCACCGAGGATCCCTCCGCCTTGGAGGAGGATGTGGCCCGGAACCCCCTGAACGGCCAGATCATCGACGGCCTGCACACGGGCCGCACCTTCGCAGTGGTATTCAACAACGCCAAGCCCGCCATCCCCCAGCACGGCATCAGCCAGGCGGATATCCTTTTTGAATTCCTGGCCGAGGGCGGCGTCACCCGCTGCGTGGGTCTGTTCAGCGACATCGAGGATGTGGAAGTCCTGGGCTCCATCCGCAGCGCCCGGAAATACTTCGTCAGCCTGGCACAGGCCTTCGATGCGGTGCTGATCCACGCCGGCGGCAGCGACGAGGCCCTGATCTATATTGAAAACAACGGCTTCGACGACATCGACGGCATCAAGGGTTACGCCGGCTCCGCCTTCTACCGGGATCAGGATCGTCGCAAGGCAGGCTACGCTCTGGAGCACACCCTGTTCACCAGCGGCGCCAATCTGCTGGAGTGTGCCGCCGGCCGGGGCCACGCCCTGGAGCGTCCCGACGGCGTCAACTACGGTCTTCTTTTTGACGAGGATGTGGTTCTGGAAGGCCAGGACGCAGGCTCCATTTCCATTACGTATGCAATCGGCGAAAAGGTCACCTCCCTGACCTATGACGAAGCTGCCGACAAGTACCTGTCCCATCAGTACAAGGGCGCATGGATCGACGGCGAAACGGGCGAACAGCTGGCCTACACCAACGTCATGGTGCTCTATGCCGACACCTCCTATCAGGACGACCACTATCTGCTGACCATCAACCTGACCGGCAGCGGTACGGGCTACTTTGCCTGCGGCGGCAAGATGGTTCCCATCAACTGGCAGCGCAGCGGAGAATCCGACATGTTCTTCTTCACTTATGAGGATGGAACCCCCGTCACCCTGGAAGTTGGCAGCACCTATGTATCCGTGGTGCCCGCGGGCAGCGATGTGTCCTGCGAGTAAGCATATTGTCCCAATCTGAACCGTAAATATCCCTGTTTTTTTCAGTTTTGCCAGTTTACAATCCATTTTGGGTATTGTATAATGGCTTTGTACAGAAATCCCGGTTTTTGTACAGTATTTCTATCTAACATACCGCATTCAGCGGTAATTTGAAATGGAGGAAATTCCCATGTCTGTTAAAGTTGCTATTAACGGTTTTGGCCGTATCGGCCGTCTGGCTTTCCGTCAGATGTTCGGTGCTGAGGGTTACGAAATTGTTGCCATCAACGACCTGACCTCTCCCAAGATGCTGGCTCACCTGCTGAAGTATGACTCCACCCAGGGTGCTTACGCTGCTCCCTTCGGTGCTCATACCGTCGAGGCCGGCGAGGACAACATCGTTGTCGACGGCAAGAAGATCACCATCTACGCCAAGGCCAACGCTGCTGAGCTGCCCTGGGGCGAGCTGGATGTTGACGTCGTCCTGGAGTGCACCGGTTTCTACTGCTCCAAGGCAAAGGCTCAGGCTCACATCGACGCCGGCGCCAAGAAGGTCGTTATCTCCGCTCCCGCTGGCAATGACCTGCCCACCATCGTTTACAACGTCAACCACGAGACCCTGACCAAGGAAGACAACATCATCTCCGCTGCTTCCTGCACCACCAACTGCCTGGCTCCCATGGCTAAGGCTCTGAACGATCTGGCTCCCATCGAGGCCGGCATCATGTGCACCATCCACGCTTACACCGGCGACCAGATGATCCTGGACGGTCCCCAGCG
>JAGARK010000008.1 GCA_017622295.1 Oscillospiraceae bacterium | reverse complement strand
GTGATCGCCATTGGCGCTGCCCTGCTGCTGCTTGTCTGCTGCCTGCACCACTATCGCCTCTCCCGCAAGAGCGGCATCGCCATGCTGGCAAGCTACGCCACTTATTTTGCTGTGATGCTGGTTTGATACCAGTTTGATATAAAAAATCTCCGGTCAGTTCTGCACCGTTTCATAGGGACAATTTGTGAACCTACCCCAATAAGTTAATATTTGTTCCTGTGGAGGGAGGCTGTGTTTCGGCACAGCCTCCCATTTTCTGTTCATGCGCCCTCATCCGGGATATCTTCTGCCACGGCTTCGACCATGCTCTGGGGCAACTCGTCCACCAGACCGATGTCGCGGTAGTAGATGCGCACCTCCTGCGGCGCTGTGCGGGAGTATTTCTCCGCACGCTCTCCCACCTCCACCCGCTTGATTCAGAAAGGCTTTGATGCGGCATGGCGAAAGAAAGTCATCCAATTTCAGACGCCGATTTTTTCTCCGGGGACAAGAGGCCAATGGATCATGCGCTTTGACGATGCCATTGCGGATGCGCTGGAACTGGGTCCGCTGCGTCAAGATGAAGTGTCAGTCCCACCAGAGCTGGAGGCGCAGTTTCAGAGGATCACACCGAAGGGAATGCCGGCAGAAGTGATTCCAACACTGATTTTCTACTATAAGGTCAACAAGCCGGAGGATTCCGATTGAGTAGTACTGCCTGTTGCCAGCTTTGACGCTTTCTTCGGAAACACCAGTTTTGGACGCAAATACCTGAAAATGATCCCGCAGGAGATCGTGGAACGCTCTGATTCCGGTTATGGCGTATGCCGGTATCGGGTCACAAAGGAATATTTGATGCCCTGACCAAAAGCTGCGGCTGACTGCTCAGAACCAGCCGCAGTTTTTAGCCTGATCATGGACCGTAGGGATTATAGGCGTTGGGATGTCCCACCATCATGTAGCAGAACACCCTGCTGTTGTCGATAGTGACGCCGACGCCGAGGGTATCACAGGCTGCGTTGACCATCGTTTCGAAGTGACCGGGCGATTTCACCCAGTTGGCCACAGCTTTTTCTGCAATTCGATTCATCCCTGTTCCGACCAGAACGGTGAGGTTGGAACCGAACCCGTGGGGATACCCACAGGCTATGACAGCCAGACACTCTTCTTTATTTTTATGGGATGTGTTCAACATGGCGGAGCATTTCTGCGCCGCATCCATGAGAGACTGGTTGACGATTAGTTCAGAGACGCCATTTTCTCTGCGAACTTCGTTGATACGCTGGATCATCTCCTGCCGTATTTCTTCGATGGTTGGCAGTTGTTCTGCTGTCTGCTTTTCCTGCACCGGAGCCACACCGGTGTACGGCGCATCAGTGTCGATCTGGACGCCGTTTGACCAGTAGACGTTGAACCCGACCTGCTGACCGATGTCCCGCAGCTTCACATAGTTCGAACCGGCGATGTTGTAAGCTGCCATGGACACCCGCTCTCCGTCCACATAGATGTTCTGCCATGTTGGTTCTGCTGTGATACCAGCGGCTGCGGCAGTGGCTCCACTGAACAGCATGGCGCCGCAAAGGATGCCCAAAGCGAATTCTTTCTTTTTCATAATTAATTTTCCTCCTCAGACATAATAGAACGACAGGCCGCTTCCTTGGCATCATCGCCTTGGAAGGGCCTGTCGTACATTTTTAGTTCGTATGCGATTTCTGTTGCCAGTTTGAAGCCGAAGATAAAGCTATCCAAACCAATTTCATCTGCCAGCCGGTCCTTGCCATCAATGATTCGCAAAACCAGTTTGCGCTCCGGTTTCCCCAGAACATCGATGAGCTGCTTGTGACAATCGTCCAGTTCTTGCTCTGTCTCCTCATTTGTGCATGGTGTGTAGAGATTCCAGTACAGTGTTCTCAATAAGTTCTCCATGTATCTTGCCTCCTTTGTAGCAAGACACAGTATCACAGAAACAGAAGGAAAGCTATCAAAAGTTTTACAGGGGCCGGATGATCCTCCGGCCCCTGCGTTGGTATTCATTTACTGCACCACATATTCATAGAAGCGCTGGATAAAAGTCGCCACATGTGCGCGGATAGCCGTGCCGTGAGGTCTCAGGGTGCCGTCGGGATAACCACCCTTGATGCCATGCTCCACAGCCCAAGCCACGGCCTCTTCAGCATAGCTGGAGATGGTATGGGCATCAACGTGATGGTCCACGGAGTGGTCACTCTCCGGCTCGCCGTGCCAGCGCCACAGCATGGTGACAAACTGCTGGCGGGTCACCGCATTGGTGGGAGCGGAACCGTCAGAAATACCGTTTTCTACAGCCCATGCTTTGGCCTCCGCCATATCGGTCGGATCTTCCCCGCTCATACGGGCCAACACCATCCACATGGCCTGACGGGTCATGGTGCCGTTGGGGCTGAAGGTGGTGGCGGAGATGCCGCCGAAAATCTCACGGGCAGTTACAAAGTCGATGGAATCGCCTGCCCAGAAGCTATCTGTCACATCGTCAAAATCTTTACTGTTGTCGATGACCTTGATGGTGGCATCCTTCTCCAGCGTGACTACTACGCCATTCTCTTTCATGGTGCAGGTCTTGACAATTTCCTCGGTACCATCCTTATTCACGATGACCACCACGGTACCGGGAGTCACATCCTCAACGGGGATCTCCATCTTGGCACCGCCGGAGGGAATGTCGATCTTGATCTCCAGCGCATCTTCGGTGTTCTCCGTTGCTTCCACCTCGATAGGCAGTTTCACGGCCTCGCCGGACTTCTCCGCGTCCTTGGCAGCAGAGGCGGGAACCTTGGCAGAAGCTTCCGTGACCTCGCCGTTCTTATCAGTGACGACCGTGCCGGTCACACCGTCGGGGGTCTTGACGGTTTCGGTGACCTCGCCGGTCTTCTTGTTGGTCGTGGTGGTAGTGGTGGAGCCGTCCTCGTTTTTCTCCGTCTTAGTGGTGGTGTTGGAGGAACCGCCAGAGCTGCCGCCGGAAGAATTCCGCATCCATCTGGCATAAATGGTGATGTCAGAGGTAATGTCATCATCGAAGGTAAACTCGCTGCCGCTGGCATAGTTCTCATTGGTGTACCAGCCATAGAAGGTGTAGCCGCTTCGGTCGGTGTTCAGGATTTCAGAGAAATCCTCAACCTCGTACATCTCGCAGTAGGCTTCGTTCACGGACCAGCCGGCGGGGACTTCGACTGCCATATCATAGCTGAGATCCAGACCCTCGATGGAAACATTGTAAGTCAGGATATCCAGCTCAACGCTCTGTGCCGCGGTGCCGTCGGCTGCTGCAACGGTGTAATAGCGGGACAGTTCATCCTCACCGACCACTGCGACGCTGCCGCCCTCGGGAGAAGAAATAGCAAGTGTATCGGCAATTTCCACACCGGTTCGGGAGTAGACTGCATAGCCATTCTCCGCGGAGGCGGTTACACTGGTGCCGATAAAGCCGGGGGCATGGGGGTTCAGACGGATCCGGTTGCAGAAGATGTCCATGCTGCCGAAGGCCCACAGACCGTAGTTGTTTGCGGCGCTGCCGGCGACAGCTTCAATGTCACTGTCGGAGATGGTCATTTCAAAGGCCTGCAGACCGTAGCTGTAAGTTTCGGCGGTGGCTGCCTTTGCCAGGATTTTGCCGCCGTTGTCGACGATCAAGTTGCCCTCCACATTGATGCCGTTGCTGCACCAGACGCCCTCTGCGCCCTCTGCCTCGATATAGCCGTCGGAGAAGAGGGACAGCTGGGATGCCTTGACACCGTAGGAGAAGTTGGCCTCGCCGCTCTGTGCGAACAGGCTGCCGCCCTCCATTCTCAGCTCACCGTTGCTCACCAGAACACCGCAGCTGGTGTCATTGCCGGCGGAGCCGGAGGTGGCGTTGATCACGCCGTCGGTCATGTTGAAGGAACGGGTGGCCTGCAGGGCTGTGCTTGGGCCGAAGCAGGTACCGCCGGCGGTGCTGCCGCTGACAGCGGTCAGAGTGCCGCCATGCATGTCAAAGGTCTGAGTGAAAATGCCGTTAGTGGTTGCCGCCTTGCCGCCGGTGGCGGTGACGGTGCCGCCCTCAATGGTGATGTGGGTGGCGCGGATGCCATCGCAGTCGGTGTTCAGGTCAACAGACTGGTCGGCGCCGGTGGCGGTGACCACCGCATTGTCATAAACATTGAACTGGTCATAGGCATAGATGCCGCAGCTGCGCTCGGGAGCGGTGCCTGCGGTGGCAATGAGGGTTGCATTGTCCCGAACCTCCAGCACATCGTCCACACGGACGCCGTAGCTGTTGCCGGAGGTCACATTGCCGCTGGTGACATTGAGGGTCACATCATCCTTCAGATACAGGCCGCCAACCTCATATCCGCCGGCGATGTAGATACCCACATCGTTGGCGGTGATGTCCAGAGAGCCGCTGCCGGAAACAGTCACGTCATCGGTGCTGTGGATGCCGTATACGCCGGAGCAGGTAATGCTGTTTTCGCCGATCAGCTCCAGTTTCAGAGCGGTCTTGCTGCGGATTCCGTAGTTGCCTTCCGTGACGTTGATGTGGGCGTTGTTCAGGGTCAGCGTGGCGGTGCGGGGATTCAGAGAAACGGTTCCGTCACCCAGAACATCGTCCATGTTTTCCTCAGTGACAACCACGCCGCCGATTTCCAGCTGATAGGGGATCAGCGGGATCTCCACGGTGGTAGTGGCAACTGCACCCTGACCGATGTCATTCACGGCGGTGACATTGATCTGGTAGGTCTGTCCGTTAAGAATACCGTTCAGCGTGCAGCGCATGGTCTCTTCGCCGGTGGCTTCCACCTCGGTGCCGACGCCCATGCCATTCTGCTCTGCAGTGATTACATAGTAGAGAATGTCGGGGAAGCCCTTGTTTTCAGGAGCCTCCCATTCCACGGTGACAGAGTGGTAGCCGCACTCCACGGAGAGGATGGTGGGCGCACCGGGAAGAGCCGTGACTGTGTCAGTGGCAGTTGCGCTGAAGGGGTCTTCGTTCTGGGAGTACGTTGCCTCGACGGATACGTCATAGACCACGTTGTTTTCCAGATCGGAGAAGGTGTGGGCGTAGCTTTCGCTGCCCGGCTCGTAAACAGCCTGCTGCAGAGGCTCGAATGTATCTTCCAGGCAGCAAAAAACGGTGTAGGAAGCAACCTTATCCGTGCCT
>JAGARK010000007.1 GCA_017622295.1 Oscillospiraceae bacterium | reverse complement strand
CTGATATAGATTGATGACGCTCTGGACCTCGTCAAACCTGTCTGAAGCCTCTGTAAGCTCTGCCTGCAGAAGGTTCTTCTGGGCCGTGAGGACTTCCAGATAGTCTGCGTTTCCGTGCTTCATGAGGAGCTGGGTGTTCCATACGGCGGCCTGCAGGTTGAGGACCTGCTTCTTGTCCAGCTCGACGCGTTTCTTTGCTGTCTGCCACATGGTCAGAGCATTGTTGACTTCGACTCCGGCATCCAGGAGGCTTTGGCGGAAGAGGTAGGCCGCCTGCTCGTGCTGCGCCTGTGCAGCCTGGAGACGGGCCTTGTTGACGCCGCGGCCGAATATCGGCTGGGTGAGTCCTGCTATGAAGTTTGCTATGAGGCTGCCCGGATCGAGGGCTATGTTTCCGTTGCCTGTTGTCCATCCGATCGCTCCGCTGAGAGTGATGTTCGGATAGAATGACGCTCTGGCGGAGTTGACCGAGTAGAATGTCTGGGCGAGGGCGAGCTCGGCATGTCGGACGTCAGGGCGTCTGCTGAGCAGGTCGAGCGGCACGCCGGCAGAGAGTGTCGCCGGAAGTTCCTGCATGGCCATGCTGCTTCTTTCCACAGGCATAGGCACTATGCCGAGCAGCGCGCAGAATGAATTCTCCACAGCGAGGATCTCCTTCTCAAGAGTGAGAATGCTAGCTTCGACACTCAGCTTGTTGGCCTTGGCCTGAAGCACGGCCGCCTCATTGGTCTTTCCGGCACGTTTGAGGGCTTCGAGTGTCCTGATGCTCTCCTCCCAGGTGTTCTTTGTCCTGGTGCTGATGCTCAACTGCTCGTCGAGCATGAGCAGTGTATAGTAGCTGTTTGCTATGGTGGCAACAAGCTGTGTCTGCACAGCCTGCCTGTATGCTTCGCTCTGCTCCAGGGCAGCCTGCGCCCTGCGCTTCGCGTTGCGCAGTCCTCCGAATATGTCGGTCTGCCAGCTGGCACCGATGCTTGCCGAGAACTGGCCTGGCAGACCTCCCTGCGCGCTGAAGTCAGCGCCCGGGAGCAATGCCCACCTTGCGGCAAGCAGAGCCGCCTCGGCTTCCTTGACTTTAAGTCTTGCGACATTCAGGTCTGTATTGTAGGCCAGCCCATCCTGTATCCATTCATGCAGGATAGGGTCTGTGAAAATGCGGTCCCATGCTATCGAACCGGTCGATATGCTGTCCTGCGGCACGTTCATCCTCCTGTAGAGGCTGTCCACGAAGTGCATCTCCTCGCGCTCATACTGCTTGTAAAGTCCGCAGCTGGAGAGCGCCAGTGCAGCAATTGCAATGTATATTATCCTTTTCATTCTCTGTCTCGTTTAGGCATTACCTTCTCCTCGATATACTGGAATACGATGAACAGCGCAGGCACCACGATGATGAGCGCAAGCGTTCCGATGAGCATTCCTCCCACGGTTCCCACACCGATGGAGATGTTTCCGTTCGCTCCCACGCCGCTCGCGAACATGAGCGGAAGCATACCGAAGATCATAGTGAGCGAAGTCATCAGGATCGGCCTCAGACGTGCCTTGGCGGCAGACATCGCGGCCATGGTGATGGACATTCCTTCTGCTCTCTTTTGCGATGCATACTCAGTCAGAAGGATAGCGGTCTTGGCCAGGAGTCCTATGAGCATCAGCAGACCGATCTGCAGATAGATGTTGTTCTCCAGTCCGAACATCCTTGCGAAAAGGAAGCTTCCGGCAAGTCCGAACGGTACTGAGAGGATGATCACCACAGGGATGAACAGGCTCTCATACAGCGCGCAGAGGATGAGGAATATGAACACTACGCATATGCCGAAGATCACAGCCACCGAGTTTCCTGTATCAGCCTCCTCGCGCGACATGCCTCCGAATTCATATCCGTATCCTGCCGGCAGGGTCTGGGCGGCCACTTCGCGGACGGCCTGGATGGCCTGTCCCGAACTGTAGCCCTCGGCCGCCTGTCCGTTCACCGAAATCGCGGTGAAGAGGTTGAAGCGGGAGATGGACTGCGGTCCGTATATG
>JAGARK010000006.1 GCA_017622295.1 Oscillospiraceae bacterium | reverse complement strand
TAGGGGATGCCCTTCAGGGAGACGACCTTACGGGGATCGCACAGGGTATCGCCGGTCTTGACCTTGTCCATCTTGCCGATGCAGCCGATGTCGCCGCAGGACAGGACCTTGACTTCGGAATACTTCTTGCCGCAGACGCTGTACAGACGGCCCAGCTTCTCGGTCTCGCCGGTGCGGGCATTGACCAGAGTGGTGTCGGAGTTGATCTCGCCGGACAGGACCTTGACGTAGGAGTACTTGCCGAACTGGTCGGAAACGGTCTTCCAGACAAATGCGGAGGGAACACCGCCGGGAGAAACGACGAATTCTTCGACTTCGCCGTCGGCGTTGGTAGCCTTGTGGTAATTGCCTTCCACGGGGTTGGGCAGCAGGTCAGCGATGTAATCCATCAGCATCAGGGAGCCCAGGCAGTTGGTGGCGGAGCCGCACAGCACGGGGTACATGGTGTGGTCCAGAACGCCCTGGTGCATGCCCTTGATCATTTCGGCGTAGGTGAAGTCCTCACCGCCGAAGAACTTGTCCATCAGTTCCTCGCTGGTCTCAGCGACGGACTCCTTCAGAGCGTCGTTGAACTCCTCGATGACGGAATCCTTGCCCTCGGGGATCTCGATCTCGACGCGCTTCAGGTTCTTCATCTCGTATGCGCGCTTGTTCAGCACGTCGATGATGCCGGTGACCTTCTTCTGGCCGTCCCAGATGGGAACGACGACGGGAGCAATCTTGTTGCCGTACTTCTCACGCAGAGCGTTGAAGGTGGCGTTGTAGTCGGCGTTGTCCTCGTCGACCTTGGAGATGTAAACGAAGCGGGGCATGTTGCGCTCTTCGCAGTACTTCCATGCCTTCTCGAAGCCGACGGTCAGGCCGTCCTTGGAAGCGCAGACCAGGATGGCTGCATCAGCGGCACGCAGAGCTTCCATAGCAGCACCGGAGAAATCGAAGCCGCCGGGAGCGTCGATCAGGTTAATCTTGGTGTTCTTGTATTCCAGGGGAACAACCGCGGTGGAGATGGAAATATTGCGGCGGATTTCCTCGGGATCGTAGTCGCAAACGGTGTTGCCGTCGGCATTCTTGCCCATACGGTCAATGGCACCGGTCATGTAAAGCAGGCTCTCAGCCAGGGCGGTCTTGCCGCTGCCGGAGTGGCCCAGCAGGACGATGTTGCGAATCGCATTTGCAGTGTACATAGTGTTGTATTTGCTCCTTTCAAGGAGGATAAATCCTCCGTAACTTCCAAATTCGGGTATTTCTGGGGTCGAAACACCGCATTAGGGACATTATACACGAAGTAGGAGGAGATTTCAATGATTATTTTTGCAAATTTATCAAAAACGTTTGAATATTTGCATAAAAACAAAAAGTTAGGGTTGGTTTTAATTGTAAAAATAATGAATAGTGGGGTTTCATTCAAGAAACAGTCGTTTTTGTGCAGATTTTTACCGGGGGAATCCGGAGGGCTGAAAAAAATTCAGGCCTTCGAAGGCAAAAAAAGAGCACCGCCGGCGGTGGCGGTGCTCTGTGTGTGCTGTTATTCTGTTTCGGAAGATGCCTCGTCGGGGGCGGGGAGCTGGCGCTTGTCGGCGTTGACATAGGCCATCAGCTCGTCGCCGGTGATGGTCTCCTTGGCCAGCAGGTATTCGGAGATCTCGTCCAGAAGACTGCGGTTGCTGATCAGAGTCTGACGGGCAGCGGCGTAGGCTTCGTTCAGGATCCGCTGCACGGCTTCGTCCACCCGGGCGGAGGTCTGCTGGGAGCAGTCCAGATATGCCTGGCCTTCCAGATACTGGTTGGAGACGGTGGCGGGGGCCATCAGGCCCAGCTCTTCGCTCATGCCGTAGAGGGAGACCATATTCCGGGCCAGACCCGTTGCACGCTGGATGTCGTTGGAGGCGCCGGTGGTCTTGACGCCGAAGACCACCTGTTCCGCGGCGCGGCCGCCCAGCAGGGTTTTCAGCTCGGTCATCAGCTCCTCCACGGTGTGCAGGAACTTCTCCTCCTCGGGCATCTGCATGGTGTAGCCCAGAGCGCCGGAGGTATGGGGGACGATGGTGATCTTGGAGACGGGCTGGGAATGCTTTTCCAGAGCGGCGACCAGGGCATGGCCCACCTCGTGGTAGGCGACCAGACGCTTCTCGGTGTCGGTCAGAACAGTGTTCTTCTTCTCGGTGCCGGCGATGACTGTCTCGAAGGAGACCATCAGGTCCTCCTGATTGACGGCCTTGCGGCCCTGACGGACAGCCCGGAGGGCTGCTTCGTTGACCAGGTTTGCAAGGTCTGCGCCTACGGCACCGGCGGTGGCCTGGGCGATCTTCTTCAGATCCACATCTTCAGAGAGCTTGATCTTGCGGGTGTGGACCTTCAGGGTGTCAAGTCTGCCCTGGAGGTTGGGACGGTCCACGATGATCCGGCGGTCAAAACGGCCGGGACGCAGCAGGGCCTTGTCGAGAATCTCGGGCCGGTTGGTGGCGGCCAGGCACACGATGCCCTTGGAGGGCTCGAAGCCGTCAATCTCGTTAAGCAGCTGATTCAATGTCTGTTCCTGCTCGGTGTTGGAGCCCATCCGGGAGTCGCGGGTGCGGCCCACGGCGTCGATCTCGTCGATG
>JAGARK010000080.1 GCA_017622295.1 Oscillospiraceae bacterium | reverse complement strand
TTAAGATATGACTGAGCGGTTTCGCTCTTAAAATCATATATCATACATCGAAAAGATGGAGGTAATAAACATGAATGTAAGAAGCTTTTCTAAGCGCGCCATAGCTTTGCTTCTGAGCCTTGTGCTTCTGATGGGTATGCTGCCTGTCGGTGCCATGGCAACGGAAACAGAGCCGACGGTGGCTGCAACCACGGAGGTAACGGAGCCTTCTACGGAGACTACCGCACCTTCTACCGAAGCAACGGAGCCTTCGACAGAGGCAACTGCACCCTCTACGGAAGCTACTGAGCCTTCGACGGAAGCTACCGAACCGTCTACCGAAGCAACGGAACCCTCCACGGAAGCTACTGAACCCAAAGTGATTGCCGTCACCGGCATTACTCTGGATCAGATCGCTCTGGAAGTGGGCGTGGGTGAACTGCCCATGACCCTGACCGCAACTGTCCTGCCTGAGGATGCTACCGACAAGACCGTCACCTGGACTTCTTCCGAGCCCGGTGTGGTTTCTGTTGACGAAAAGGGCGAGCTGACCTTCGGCTACATGGGCGAGGCCACCATCACCGCCACCGCCGGTGACTTTACTGCCACTTGTACCGTCAAGGTCGGCGAGGGTGAGTGGAGTGCCTATGGTAACTATGATCCTGATTCCACCGTCCTGATCGCTATGTCTGACTATCAGAACAGCGATGCTGATTCCGATGAAAAGAAGACTGTTCCTCAGACTATCGTCAATGCAATGGCAGAGGCTGGTGTGATTCCCAGTCTGGCCCTGCTCGGCGGCGACTATACCGACGGAAATGTTTATTATGATGGCGATGATACCAGTCAGTATAATTTGGAGACCGAGCTGGGTAACCTGACCGGCATCCTGACTACCGCCTGGTCCGGCCTGCCTTACTACGCCATTCAGGGCAATCATGACTATTCCGGCTTTGTCACCGATGGCACCCTGACTGCTACCGGCGCCAAGGAATACGAACACTGCAATCTGTATGTCATCAACGAGGACGATTTCCCCTGGTGGCAGGGCGGATATGGCAGCTACTCTGATACCACCGAGTGCAAGGCCGCTGTTGAAGCGACTGCTGAGAAACTTGAGACCTATCTGAACGGTCTGATCTCTGCCGGTGATACCGACCCTGTCATCATCATGACCCATGTGCCTATGCACTGGACCCAGCGCTCCACCAACAGCACAAGCTGGTGGGTGGACAATATCTATGCCAACATTCTGTTTGATGTTGTCAATACAGCGGCTGAGGATCTGGACATTCTGTTCCTGTTCGGTCACAATCATTCCTCCGGCGTTTCCGGCGGCTATGACAGCGAGATCGGCGGTGCGCTGGCTTACGTTGCCAAGGGTGAGAGCATGAAGATCCCCAACGGCACTAATGGCACCAGCAACTATACCACCGAGACCCTGAACTTTACCTATATGAACTGCGGTTATGTGGGTAATTACATTCATACAACCGACAACTGCTCCATCTCCGCTATTGAGGTCACCAACACCGCCATTAACATTGACCGCTATACCTACAGCGGCAGCGTGGTGGAAAAGACCATCACTTTGGAGCATAACGATCCCAATGCTCCCAAGAAAGTTGACCATACCGACACTTCTACCGGTATTGTGGTAAATACCTGGAACACCACCACTGTTTCCGTCCAGGAAACCACTGTGGATGCTCTGGCAGATACCACCAAGTATAACCACTACAAGGCATACGATATTACCCTGAGCGAAGCACTGGCCGATGGCGAGACCGCAACCGTCAAGCTGCCTGCCACCGGCTTTACCGCCAAGGCAAAGGTGTACTATGTCAACGGCGCAGAGCTGGTGGATATGAATGCCACCATTGCCGACGGTTATGCAACCTTTACCACCAACCACTTCTCTGTCTATGCCATCGCGGAAGCTGCGGCGCAGACCGGCAGTTGGATAGGCAGTGAGGGAAGTACTACCGGAGGTACCGAGGAAAAGACCATTTACAAACTGGTTTCCTCTCCGACCGCTGGAAAGGAATATCTGATTGTTAACTTGAACTCTGCCGGTTCCGCTTACGGCGTAGGCAGCAGCACCACCGGCGCTTCTGTGACGATCAATGCCGCTGATGATATTTCTAATGTGGTATATATTGACAACATTGGCTCTGCTCTTGAGTGGACCGCTGCAACCGGCTGGAAATTTACATCCGGAAGCTACAGCCTTGGTTACAGCAACGGCCTAAGTTTCTCCACGGCAAGTAACTGGACGTATAGCAACAATAAATTGCAAAGTACCCGTTACCTGTGCTATAACAACGGCTGGACAACCACTCGTCGGTCTAATAACGCAACCAGCGTCTACTTCTATGAAAAGACGACCGTTACTATTGACACCACTGTTACCGTTCCCGCAGCTTACTACCGTCTGAACGGCGAATTGACCCAGAGCTATGCGCTGGAAAGCGGTGCGGTTTCCCTCGATACCGTTCTCAGCGGCGTCAAGATCCAGGTGGCGTCCGATTCTGCCGGCTCCAACATCACCGGCACTGTGGACGTGACCTCCGATATGGTCACCTGGTCTCCCGCCTTTGACGGCAAGACCGCCGGCACCTACACCGGCACCGTGGCCTATAACGGCTACACCCTGGGAACCATTACCGTCACCACCACCGGCACCTATACGCCCCCTGCCTGGACCACCATTCCCGGCACCGCAGCCGAGGGTGGCTATGAGAAGGTCGAGAGCGTCAGCGACCTGAAGGCCGGCGAGAAGTACATTGTTGTCGTTTGGCGTTACTTTGGCAACAACCCCAATGAAGAGGGTTATGTGTTCCATAGTGCCAATAACGGCAATTACAAGGTTTCCACTTCCGACGGTTATGAAACCATCACCTCCACCTCTGGCACCATCGGCGATGAGCAGAAGTGGTACATTGTAAACAATGGTGACGGTACTGTGACCATGCAGAACGTTGGCAACGGCAAGTACCTGGGCAGCAACATTGTTGCAAATTCCAGCTCTGCTGTTGGCTTGGGTATTACCTCCGCAACTTACAGCGGCTATCAGAACTTCGCCATTGGTTACAATGATGGAGCGATCCGCTATTCCAATTCCAACAAAACATTCTCCTTCTCCGGCAATACTACCAGCAGCGGCGCATCCTCTGCCAATGCTTGTAACATCACCATCTATCGTGAGGTCCAGGCTTCCTCCGGCGAGGATACCTACGCCCGCCTGACCGGCGAGACCAGCCAGACCTATGTCATGGGCACTACCGATCTGGATACCGTGCTGGGCAAGGTCAAGGTGGAAGTCGCTGACAGCGCCGATGCCACCTCCGGCACAGAAATGGCTGTTACCTCCGATATGGTCACCTGGGACAACACCTTTAATCCCGATGTGGCTGGCACTTACACCGGCACCGTGACCTATAACGGCGTTGAGCTGGGTGCTGTTACCGTCAAGATCACCCCCAAGGCAGTTACTTCCATCGAACTGGTGGATGCCACCGGCTCTGTCCGTGTCAATTCCGGCAACTCTGCCAACACCGGCGGCACGATCAGAGTCACCTATGAGGATGGCACCTCCGAAACCGTGAATGTCACCCTGGGTATGCTGAACACCACCGGCAAGAGCGTAGGCGAGTTCCCGAACCTGACCGTTACCTATGGTGGTAAGTCTGTTACCGGATTTAACCTGACCGTTTATAAGACCGAGGGCAACGACTATCCCGAATACCCCAACGAGGGCGCTGTGAAGGTGGACAAGTCCGCCACCGGCATCAACTTCCAGGAAACCGGCGTCGCCAAAGTGGAACTGACCACCTCCGGTATTCCCATGAACCAGGGCGTTGACGTCGTGGTCGTTCTGGATACCTCTTCCTCCATGCAGGAGACGGTTGATGGTTTCTCTTCCAACCGTCTGACGATTCTGCGTCCTGCTGTTAACTCCATGATCGAGCAGATGCAGGCAAAGCAGGAGGACGGCTCCAATCCCGACCTGGATATCGCAATCGTGGCCTTCAACGGCTTTACTGGTAACGGTAACTCCTCTACGCAGTACGGCGCCGATGACTACATTGGTGCTCAGGCCTATGCTACTCCCAACGAAGGCGGCTGGCTGACCGATGAAAACGGCGACGGCTGGGTGGATATCATGGATCTTTCCACCAACTGGGCTGATGAAGATCAGGGCAACATCGATACCGGTTCCGGTACCAACTATGATGAAGGTCTGCTGATGGCCTATGAGCTTCTGGAAGCGAAGAAAGCAAGTTGGGCAGAGGGCGAAACCCGCGCACAGTATGTTGTGTTCATGTCCGACGGCTCTCCCTTCCAGTATAACGGCATTTACTCTAACTACACACAGGCTGAGTGGGAAAACTGGCTGCTGGGTAACTACGCAACCGAGGACGATATCCCCGATACCGTTACCAACAAGAGCTATTACAATGGCAATGACGGCAACGCACAGCCCCACCGCATCGCAGAAGCCATCAAGGGAGATCCCCAGCAGAACTATACGATTATCAAGACTACTGCAGACACCAACGGTTCTACTTATACTGAAGAAGTTCCCGGTATGGGCGCTACCATCTACTCCATTGGCTATCTGCTGGCAGACAACGGACAGGTTACCAATGAGACCCAGGATGCTGTCCTGCGCTCCATTGCAAGTACCAATGACGTGTACTTCGATGTAGATACTGCCGAACAGTTGGATACTGCGTTTGCACAGATCGCTTCCGCTGTCCGCATGGCAGCCTACAATGCTTACTATGTGGACCAGATGGGCGACGACTTCAATATTCAGCTGACACAGACCATCACCAGAAGCGATGGAACCAGCATTGATATTGGCGTTGCCCCCACCATCGAAGTCAAGACCTACGATATTTACACCCGTCAGGACTACGAAAACGGCGACTGTACTTTGGATCAGATTGGCGACCGCAAGGGCACCAGCCAGACTCTGGAGACGGTTACCTTCAGTGCCGACGGAAAGCAGGCCTTCTCCAACGGCGGCACCACCAATATCCTGGTGAACGGCGTCATCAATGCCAACACCTTCTGGTATAACACCAATGCCACCTCTGCCATGATCGATACCAACGGCGACGGTGTGACCGACTATGAGCTTCCCTCTGAGACCTTCTACTGGAAGATCGGTACCATCTCCACCAAGGAACTGGCGCTGAGCTACTATGTCTATCTGGAAGGTGCGCTGGAAGGCACTAAGGAAGCAGGTTCCTACCCCACCAATGAGTATGCGATCCTGTACTACGACAACTACCTGGGTAACCCCTGCGAAAAGCCCACCACTTCCCCTGTTATGTCCTGGAAGGGTGCGACTGTTTCCTATGCATTCTATCTGGTAGATGAGAATGGTAATATCATCGTCAACCAGACCACC
>JAGARK010000079.1 GCA_017622295.1 Oscillospiraceae bacterium | reverse complement strand
CTCACATCCTTTCGGTTGATTGCAGAAAATCCCGCAATAAGTTATTTTCCATCTGAAGTCTGGCTATTTCCTGTTCATATTCTTCTTTGGTACTAAGAGGTCGTTTGCGGGGACGCCCTTTCTGCTTTGGAATAATTCCCGCCGATAGTTTTGCCTTGGCTCTATTCTTCCTGTTTATCCAATTCTCAATTTGACGCAGTTCTAATCCCAGCTCATCCGCAATCATCCGGCGGCTCATTCCTGCTTCTCGCATTCCCAGAATCTGCGGCTCCAACGCTTGTATATTTGTCCATTTTCTTTTGCCCATAACAATACCCCCCTGATGTAGTTATTATCCTACATCAGGGGGCTCTTTGTCTATTGTCTGTTTTTACAGGGGCAGTCTACTCGCGGCAGGCTCTTTTTTCTTGACAAATGTGCTATGATTATAGTAGATTCATATGCGATGCGGTCCGTTTCCACCCACTTCCGCACCGCAAATCCATACGAAACAGGTTTCTGACCATGAAGAAATTTGCAATACTGCTGGCATTGCTGGCATTTCTCACCGGCTGCTCCGGCACAAAAGAATATGCCCCCATTGCTGCCACCACCCTGCCGGTCTATGAGTTCACCTCCCGACTGTGTGAAGGCACCGGCCTGAGCGTGACCCGGCTGGTCACCGAAAGCGTTTCCTGTCTTCACGACTATTCCCTGAATGTGGCCCAGGTTCGGGCCGCGGAGGCCGCAGAGACCATAGTTATCAACGGCGCTGGTCTGGAGGAATTTATGGAAGATCTGCTCCATGACACCGACTGCATCGATTCCTCCGCCGAAATCGACATCCTCGAATTTGAAGAAGGCCGCGACCACGATCACGACCATGATCACGGTGCAAAAGAGGAAGAAGACCACTCCGGTCACCATCATGAGCAGGACAGCCACATCTGGCTCTCCCCCGCCAATGCCATGGTGATGTCCCGGAACATCTGCGAGGGTCTGTGCAGCCGCTATCCCCAGCATGCCGACACCTTCCGGGATAATCTGGAAGCGCTGCTGGCAGATCTGGAAGCCCTCCAGACCTACGGCGAAGGGCAGCTTGAAGATCTTTCCTGCCGGGAGCTCATTACCTTCCACGACGGCTTCGCCTATTTCGCCCAGTGCTATGACCTGGAGATCATCCGGGCTGTGGAGGAAGAATCCGGCGCCGAAGCCTCTGCCGCAGAGCTCATCGAGCTGATCGAAGAGGTGGAGCACCATGATCTTCCCGCCATTTTCACCGAAATCAACGGCTCCGTCTCCGCCGCCGACATCATCGCCCGGGAGACCGGCGCAGCCCTTTATACCCTGGATATGGCCATGTCCGGCGACAGCTGGTTTGATGCCATGTACCACAACATCGACACCATAAAGGAGGCTCTGCAATGAGAAAACTCAATCACGGCGGCTCCTGCGGAGATTCCTGCTGCCTGCGCATTCAGGACATGTCCGTCCGGATCGGCACTGACAAAATCCTGAAGGATGTGAATCTGCACATCCACTGCGGCCAGATGGTTGCCCTCATCGGCCCCAACGGCGCGGGTAAATCCACATTGCTGAAGGCCATTCTGGGCCAGCGGGAATACGAGGGCATCATCGCCTTCTCCGCTCCGGGCATGCGCCACCGCAAGCCCCCCCGCATCGGCTACGTTCCCCAGAGCCCCTCCTTCGACCCCGGCGATCCAGTGTCCGTGGCGGACCTCTTCGCCTGCTGTCAAAGCTCCCGTCCTGCATTCCTGGGGCTGAGCAAGTCCATGCGGGATAAGGTTCTGGAGTGTCTGGAGCGGGTCCACGGCGAGGATCTCATTGACAAGCGGGTCGGTTCTCTCTCCGGCGGCGAGCTGCAGCGGGTGCTGCTGGCTCTGGCTCTGGAGCCCCTGCCCAATATCCTGATTCTGGACGAACCCCTGTCCGGTGTGGACGTGGAGGGCCAGACGGGCCTGATGGACATGCTCGACGAGATCCGCAAACGCTACGACCTGTCCATCCTCATGACCACCCACGATTTCGGAATGCTCCACCAGTATGCCGACAAGGTGGTCCTCATCGACCACGGCATTGTAAAAAAGGGCAGCGTGGAAGAGGTTCTGGATTCCGAGGAATTCCGCCGGATCTTCCACCGGAAAGGAGGCATCGTATGAGTATCTGGTACGCCATCTGCAACTTTCTCCCCCTCGAGATGCTCAGCTGGGATTTCATGAAAAACGCCTTCCTGGCGATCCTTCTCATGGCTCCCCTCTTCGGTCTGATGTCCACCATGATCGTCTCCGGTCGGATGAGCTTCTTCTCCGACGCCCTGGGACACTCCGCTTTCACCGGCATCGCCATCGGCTGCATCTGCGGTGTGGCTGCTCCCACCTGGGTGGCGGTAGCTTTCAGCGTGGTCTTCGCGCTGCTGTTCTCCTGGGTCCGCAGCCGCAGCAATCAGGCAGCGGATACCATCATCGGCGTCTTTTCCAGCGCCGCAGTGGCTCTGGGCATCTTCATCGCCACCATGGGCGGCGGCAGCTTTACCAAGTATAATAAGTACCTCATCGGCGACATTCTCTCCGTCACCCCCGGCGAGATCGGAATGCTGGCCCTGGTGCTTCTTGCCGTCATCATCTTCTGGGTGGTGTATTCCAATCGCCTGACCCTGTCTAACATCCACCCGGCCCTGGCCTCCTCCCGGGGCATCCCTGTGGGGCTGACCCAGACCATCTTCACCGTGGCAATTGCGGTGGTGGTTACCCTGTCCATTTCCAGTGTGGGCCTGCTGATTCTCAACAGCCTGCTGGTGCTGCCTGCTGCTTCTGCCAGAAATGTCTCCCGGAATCTGAAGCAGTATCATCTGTTTTCCGTGCTCTTCGCCCTCGCTGCGGGCATCGCGGGTCTGACCGTGTCCTACTACTGGGGCTGCAGCGCCGGTGCCGCCATCTCTTTGTGTCTGACGCTGATTTTCGCAGTGACCTTCGGGTTCAGAAAGGTGCGGGCTTGATATGGAAAATGTAAACATTCAGGTCATCGCCCGGATGCACTCGGATTTTGCCACCAAGTTCGGCATCCCCCGCCAGAGCGGCCTTGTGGAGGAGCTGCGCTCCACCATCGTCTTCGAGCCGGAATTCCGTAACCCCGACGCCCTGCGGGGGATTGAGGATTTCTCCCACCTGTGGATCATCTGGCAGTTCTCCGAGGCTGTCCGCACCGGCTGGAATCCCACGGTGCGCCCTCCCCGGCTGGGCGGCAACACCAGAATCGGCGTCTTCGCCACCCGCTCCCCCTTCCGGCCCAACAATCTGGGACTTTCCAGCGTGAAGCTGCTGGGTGTGGAGCATACGGAAAAATTCGGCACGGTGCTCCATGTGGGCGGCGCTGATCTGATGGATGGAACGCCCATCTTTGACGTAAAACCCTACATTGCCTACGGCGATGCACACCCAGAAGCCCGGGGTGGCTTCACGGACACAGCAGACGATTTTCTGCTGACCGTTGACTTCCCGGAGGCACTTCTGAAAAAGCTCCCGGAAAACAAGCGTGAGGCTGCCGTGGCGGTACTGACCCACGATCCCCGGCCCTCCTATCAGAGAAAACCCGACCGGGTTTACGGCCTGACCTTCGCTGGCTTCGACCTGCGGTTCAAGGTCAGAGAGAATGTGCTGACAGTTGTGGAAGTAAATAAAGTATAAGCAAAAGGCTCCTGTGAAAACAGGAGCCTTTTGCTTCATACATCGTAGGGACCGACCGGGAGGCCGGTCCCTACGGAATCACTATTCCTCATCAGGGATATACTCGATGATATCTTCTACAGCGCAATCCAATATTTTGCATAGTGTGTTCAGCGTATACATATTGACTCCATCATTTTTTCGAAGCCTGTCCAGCTGTCCCGAACTGAATCCATATTGGTGTATCAACTTATATTGACTGATTCCTCTTTTTTTCATGGTTTCCCATAACCTGTTATAGACTATCATACGCACACACCCCTTCGTATGTGTTTAGCCTATTTCATTCTCCGACTCTTGACAATTGCCCGAATTCGGGCTATATTGTAAGAATAGAACCAGGGAGGTATTACCATGAAAATTACAACACTCATTACACTTCCGGAAGAAGTGTATCAGTTCTTCGTTAGACAAGCTTCTCAAAGCGGTAACTGCACAACGAAGCAGATGATAGTTGATGCACTTATCAGTTATGCAAACTCGTCCATGCACGAAAATGCAGATCCGCAAAATTCCTCCACATCCAAATCCTGATAAGGATACACTCGCTGCCAACCGTCGGCAGTCTTGCTGATGCTCGATCGATGATGGGACAGAAGCCTGACAATATCATAGGCACTGATCCAGATCTCGCTGTTGCACTCCTTCTGACTCTCATCGAATACCAGCTGCAGTCCGAAATGCAGATGCACCGTCTCAATGTTGTTGACATTCTCTTTATCGGAATACCCTGTGCGGCCCATGAAACCGATCAGATCCCCGGCCTGGACGATATCCCCCTCCTGAAGTCCCGGGGCGAAGGGTGTGTCCTTTTTCAGGTGGGCATAGTAGTAATACCGCTTGTTATCAAAGGAGCGGATACCGACCCGCCAGCCGCCGTAGCGGTTCCAGCCCATGGCCTCCACCACACCGCCTTCCACGGCAACAATTGGCGCACCAAGGCCACCCATCAGGTCGTTGCCCAGGTGCTTGCGGGCAAAGCCGAAGCTGCGGCTGACGCCGAAATCATCGCAATGGGAATAGCCATACCCCGCCGCAATGGGCGAAAAGGCCTTCAGGCCATAGGCCGCCACCCACTGCCCATCCTTTTCGATGGCGAAGCTGCCCAGAAGTCCTCCCAACGCCGCGGTATAGGCTTCATGGTAGTAGTCAAAATACTTCGCTACATCTCCCGCCAGCTCTTTGGCGCATTTGTCCCCTTCCAGATCTGCCACAGCTTTCTTCACGGACACAATGCCGCAGCGGCCGCCGGTACGGCAGGCGGCAAGAGCCAGAATATCGATCCAGCTGATGTGCTTTTCCTTGTCAAAGCTCCCAATATCCACATTCATAGCATATTTCAGCGACTCATAGGGCACATTAAAATCCACCCATTTGATGGGCTCCGCCCGTACAGGAATCGCCAGCATCAGCACCATTATTATAACTAAAAACAACCGCCGCTTCATATCCTCACCTCTGAAGGCTAGGATGCGAAGCGGCGTTCATTTTATTCATTCCAAATCCCGGACGATGTCCTTTGCCACCCGGTAGATGTCTGCCATGGTGTTCAGGGAGGTGATCTCCCGCTTATAGTAGCTTGCATTGCGGACGCCCCGCAGATACCAGGCAAAATGCTTTCTGGCCTCCAGGCAGGCAATGTGCTCGCCGTGGTCGGCTTCGGACAGCTCAAACTGCCGCACCGCCACCGCGATCCGGTCCTTCAGGCATGGGCGTTCAGGAATGGGCTGACCTTCCATGGCGGCTTTCACCTGTTCAAAGATCCACGGATCGCCGAAGCTAGCCCTGCCGATCATCAGCCCATCGGCTCCGGTCCATTTCAGGCACCGCAGCGCGCTGGCAGCATCCACCACATCGCCGTTGGCAATGACTGGAACGGACAGCTGCTCCTTGACCTTGCGGATATGATCCCAGTCGGCAACGCCGGTGTAGAGCTGGCTGCGGGTCCGGCCGTGGACGGTGATCATGGCTGCGCCGCAGTCCTCCATCCGTTTGGTAAAGTCCAGCACATTGATGCTGCCCTTATCCCAGCCCAGACGGCACTTGACGGTCACCGGTACATCCACCGCCGCCACCACTGCCTTGACGATTTCCCCGGCCAGCTCGGGCGTCCGCATCAGGCCGCTGCCATCGCCGGAATTGGCGATCTTCGGCATGGGGCAGCCCATATTGATATCCAAAAAATCGCAGCCCGAGATCTCCAGCGCCAGCCGGGCGCCCTCTGCCATGATGGCAGGGTCGTTGCCAAAGATCTGAGCGCCGCAGATGCTGCCCTCATTCTTTTTCAGCAGGAGCGCACTCTTCTTGTCCTTATACACAAGAGCCCGGGAGGAGACCATCTCCGTCACGGTGATGTTTGCACCCAAACCTGCACAGATGGTGCGGAATGCCAGATCCGTCACTCCGGCCATTGGGCCCAGAACCAGCGGATGATTTACTTCCAGATTGCCGATCTTCATGACGGATCCCTCCCTTTTCTTCGGGAGGATTATATCACAATCGTCCTTATTTTACAAGAGCGTCGTCACAAGCCACACAAGCCCCGTAATCATCGCCCCGCCGCAGGCCCACACCGGGCCGTAAAGAGCCAGACGGCGTCGTCGGGCAGGTCTGGCCGCAATTTTTCTTGCCTCCTGCAGCAGCGCCTCCTCCGTCACCCCCTGGTTCACCGCTTCATCCTTGAGAATGAAGATGGCCTGCTCAAAGAGCTTCGGGTCGGGAGATTGTACCACAATCACCTGCCGGGAAATACCTTTTACCATAAAATACCGCCTCCTTGTGGAAATCATTCCCGAAAGGAGGCGTTTTTATACTGTTATGGATTTGTTTCAATAACGGTAACTTCCCACTCGACACGAGGATTCACCGAATAATAAACATGCGCCCCAAAGTTTATAATCTGCAGCAGAAGCAGCAGACCAATGGTAACCGCAACAATGGTCCAAATTCGTTTGGCCCTGCGGTTTTTAAGTATCATTTGTTCATTCAGCCGTGCAAGCTGCTGGGCAACCTGGTCAATCTCTTGTTCCACAGCAGGCTGTTCATCCAGAAGCTCCGTGACGGTGGTGTCCAACACCTCTGCGATTTTCTGCAAAATTTCCGCATCCGGAATAGAAAGACCCTTTTCCCATTTGGAAACAGTCTGCCGTACCACATGCAGCCGCACCGCCAATTCCTCCTGAGTCATCCCTCTGCTTTTGCGTATGCTCTTGATATTATCACTCAGCATGATCTATTCCTCCCGATCTGATATAGCTTTATCATAGCAAAACAGTCCCGTTGCATCAAGCAACGGGACTTAACATTGCAGTTTTCAGATCAGACACATCTTCATGGCATCGTCATTGACATGGAAGCCCATCCGCTCGTACAGAGGGATGGCCTTCTTTTCGGCGGTCATTTTCAGCTCAATGGCGCCGGCGTCCTTTGCCAGCTGGATCACCTTGGGCAGGACCCGGGCCATGATGCCGTGGCCACGGAATTCGGGCAAAGTGTAAACACTGTACAGCATCGCCGTCAGCCCCTTCACATTCACCTCATCGGGCATGGTCTCAAACAGATAGATAACGGCGTCCGCAATCACTTTTCCATCCTTCTCGGCAACATAACCAAGGCAGGTCTTATCGCACATATGCTTCCAGACAAACCGGCGGATCTGGTTCTCCAGTTCTTCCGGCAGCGGATCCTCCGTAACCTCATCGAGCATCTGCATGCGCATCCGGGTAATGATCTCAATATCTTCAGGGGTAATTTCTCTGATAATCATTTATTCTTCATCCTTTGGTCTTTTATATCTTCCGTGGGGCTCCCATTCAGGCAGTGGATAGCGCTGCATGGCACCGAATATCCGTTCCTTCAGATCCGGGTACGTGGCGCTGAGATTGTAGATCAGCTGCTTGATCTCCTCACGCTTGGTTTCCTTATCCACCGGACAGCGGTTTTCCAGCACCGGCAGCTCCAGACGCTTTGCAAAATTGTCCACAGTCTTCTCATGGATGTAGAGCATGGGCCGGATCTGAACGATACCGGTACGGTCCAGATTGGTCACAGGCTGAAAGCAGCTGATCCGTCCCTCATAGATCAGGGACATCACAAAGGTTTCCACAGCATCATCGTAATGATGGCCCAGGGCCAGCTTGTTGAAACCCTTGTCCAAAATCGCCTGATTCAGCGCACCCCGGCGCATCTTGGAGCACATAGAGCAAGGATTCTTCTCCTTGCGGTAATCGAAGATGATCGGCGCGATCTCAGTTTTGATCACGGTATAGGGAACGCCCCATTTTTCGCACAAATTACGAATCCCAGAATAATCCATTCCCAGGCCCATGTCAATGGTGATTGCTTCCAATTCAAAAGATTTATTGAAATATTTCTTAAGTCCCGCCAGCAAAACCAGCAAAACCAGGCTGTCTTTGCCGCCGGAAACACCCACGGCGATCCGGTCCCCTTCCCGGATCATATCGTAATCATCCACACACCGGCGGACCAGTCCCATCAGCTTCTGCATATCTAGTTTCCCTCCAAAAAATAATCAAAAATAGGAAGTGAGAATTCGAGAGCATTTAAGAGAATTCGAGAGAAAACAAGAGTTCTCTTCGGATTCCAGAAAAAACTCAAAAAAAGTAATTGACAATTAAATTTTGTCATGATATAAATATCTAGCGTTTTGAAGACATTGTAATTCAAACACCGTGATTTGTCAAAATAAATTAACCTAATTGGAGGAAGTATTCATGTCCACTACTCTGCTGAAGAAGGAGACCCTGGAGCGCAAGTGGTACGT
>JAGARK010000078.1 GCA_017622295.1 Oscillospiraceae bacterium | reverse complement strand
GTTGGTGTTGATTGCGGTGAGGGTCCACCCGTTCCCATTCCGAACACGGCAGTTAAGCTCATCTGCGCCCACAATACTTGGCTGGAGACGGCCCGGGAAGATAGGTAACGCCAACACAATGAAGGGTCTGGCTTGACCAGGCCAGACCCTTTCCACATTCCTCCATAGCTCAGTCGGTAGAGCACGCGGCTGTTAACCGCGGTGTCGTTGGTTCGAGTCCAACTGGGGGAGCCATTTAAAAGCGGCTTGCCGTCATGTGAACCATGACGGCAAACCGTTACTTAAAAATTCCGTGCGACAGGATATGGGCCTTTAGCTCAGTTGGTTAGAGCAGTCGGCTCATAACCGGCCGGTCCACGGTTCGAGCCCGTGAAGGCCCACCACTCTTTTTGTGGGAACGCGCTATATAGGGGTATAGCTCAGCAGGTAGAGCAGCGGTCTCCAAAACCGCGTGCCGAGGGTTCGATTCCTTCTGCCCCTGCCATTTTTAATCAAGCAACGCAAGTTGTCTTTGATATTTGTGGCTCGGTAGTTCAGTTGGTTAGAACGCCGGCCTGTCACGCCGGAGGTCGAGGGTTCAAGTCCCTTCCGAGTCGCCACGCTAATATCAGCGGAAGCTGTTATTGATACGTTCCCCTTGCGGGGAGCCACTTCGCTGCTGTAGCTCAGTAGGTAGAGCGCATCCTTGGTAAGGATGAGGTCTCCGGTTCAAATCCGGATAGCAGCTCCAGAATAACACCTAAAATCTTCGGATTTTGGGTGTTTTCTTTTACTTTTCGCAACTTTTCGGGCGAATACGATTTTCTGGATTTTCGCTGACCACATACAATACCACAGACAGAACAGAGCGGTGTTCCCGATACCTTGTCGGGAACACCGCTTTTCTTCTTTGTGTGGTTTATGCCGGAGTTTGGAGCTGTTGCCGCTGGGCGGCGATCTCCTCCTTCATCTGGACGATCAGTTCTGCCAGCTTCTGCTCACATTCCTCCTCGCTGTGGGCGTAGACATTTCGTGCGAGGCGGCTTCCATTGGGGAGCCGAGGGGAGTACCGTCCTTCCCACAGGTTTTCGTTGATCTGGCTGATGCACCCGGTGCCGGGTTTGCGGCGCTGTCCTTTGTAGGGTTGGAAGGTGGAGGGAGTCGGTTTTCTTGGTGCTGTGTCTATATCCTGGGTAGTTTCCGATTTAGCGATACCACGGTCAATCTTCGCCGCTGCAGTTTTACGCATCTCGTCCGTGACATGGGCATAGACATTCAAAGTTGTTGAGGTGGACACATGGCCGATGATGGTGGAGAGGGTCTTGATGTCCATGCCGTGCTCCAGAGATGCAGTGGCGAAGGTATGCCGCAGATCGTGAAATCTGACGTGCTTGCAGTCGGCCCGTTCCAGTATGGTGGTCAGCCGCTTGCGGACAGCGGTGGGATCTCTGGGTGAGTTATTGTTCAGCGGTGAGGGGAACATCCATACGGAGCTTATTTCGTCTTTGTAGTCATTCAGCACCGCCAGAACAGGGGCGGGGAGGATGACGCTTCGGTTGGATGCCTTTGTTTTCGGTTCGGACACTACCAACTCACCTTTGACCCGATGTACCTGCCGCTTTACCTGAAGCTCTCCGGTGTTGAAGTTCAGATCGTCCCATTGGAGGGCGCAGATCTCACCGCGGCGCAGGCCGGTGGACAGCTCCAGCAGGAGCAGTTCGAAGCATCCGTCCTCCTTGGCCTGGATGAGCAGCCGCTGGATCTCCTCCGGGGTCAGTACCTGCATCTCTCTGGCCTTGGCGGAGGGGAGGCGGCAGAAGTCAGAGGGATTTTTGGGGATAATCTTCTCAGAGACTGCTTTGTCCAGCGCCGCATGGAAGGTGGTGTGGATGCCACGGACGGTTTGATCGGAAAGTCCTTCGCCGTATTGCTCCTGTCGGAGCAGGCGACCATTTTGTTTGAGTCCGGTGTAGAACTGCTGGATATCGCCGGTGGTGAGTTTGTTCAGCGGAATGGGACCCAAGTTTGGGGTAATGTGCTGATAGATTCTCCTCTCGTAGGACATCTGGGTGTTGGGGCGAAGGTTTGGTTTTTTATAGGTCTGATACCAGAAGTCCAGCCATTGGGCGACTGTCATAGTCTGCTGGGGTGGTTGCGGATCAGATTCTTTTTGGGCGGCAATCAAATTTTTGAGTTTTTTCTCGCATTCGGCCTTTGTTTTTGCCAATACATTTTTGGTTTTGGGCAGTCCTTTGTCATCGTAGCCGATGACCATTCGCCCCTCCCAGCGGCCATCGCTTCTTAGATGGATGCCGCCTGTGCCGTGCTTTCGCTGCTTTGCCAAGGTGTCATCTCCTCTCCAAGGTAGTCGGTCAGGAAGCCGCCGACGATCTCCGCCGCCCGCTTCTGCATATCGCCGGTGGTGTGGGTATAGGTGTCAAGGGTGAAGCTGGCCTTTGTATGGCCCAAAATGCCTGCCAGCGTTTTGGCGTCCACACCGGAGGACAGGGCGTGAGTTGCAAAAGTGTGCCGGATATCATGAAAGCGAATGTCAGGAAGTCCTGCTTCTTTCAGAAGTGCTTTCAGACGGTTGTATGCGGTGCTGGGGGCGGTAGGCTGCTCCGGGTTGAGAGGATTGGAGAAAATCCATTTGGCCTGCGCCGTTTTCTTTCGCTCCCGCAGGAGCTGTGCCGTGCTGGGCGGCAGTACGATTTTTCGAGTACCCGCGTAGGTTTTGGTGTCACCTGTGGAGTATGGCTTGTCCTTCTCTTTTTGGAGGGTACGCCGCACATGGAGCGTCCCCTGCTTTGTATCAAAATCCTCCCACCGCAGTGCGCAGATCTCACCGCGCCGCAGACCGGTTGTCACCGCAGTGTAGAAGAAATCATGCCAGAATTCATCCTTTTCGATGGCCTTCATGAAAGTGTCCAACTGTGTTTCAGTTAGGATTTTCATGGGAGCACCATCAAATTTAGGTGGGTCAACCTCGGCGGCAGGATTGTTTGGGATCAGGTTCTGCTCCATCGCCGTTTTCAGGGCATGGTGCAGGGTGGTGTGGATGCCGTGGACTGTTCTGCCGGAAAGACCGGGGGATTGTCCATCTCTGGGATGTACCCGCCCGGTTTCCTGTAAGGTGCGGTAGAGCGACCGCAGGTCGGCAGCAGCGATTTTCGCAAGGGGTTTGTTTCCGAGATAGGGTTTGACATGAAGTTCCAGAGAGCGGCGGTAGCCGTTCAGGGTGGAGGGACGGAGCGTGGTAGCCATATACTCGTCCAGCCATTTGTCCAACCAGACAGAGAGGGACATATTGCTTTCTTCCGTCAGGTCAACGCCTTTGTAGGCTTCAGTGAGCTGCCGCAGTTTGGCGGACAGTTCCTTTTGTGTGGGTGCGGAGATGTACCGGAAGATGGAGTCTCCGTTGTCCTTGTGACCCACCACGATTCTACCTTCCCAGCGGCCATCCTCCCGCTTGCGTACCATGCCGTCGCCGGACGGTCTTCGCTTTGCCATGGATTTTCACCTCCAATCGAGTTTTGTTTTTGGTCATACGTTTGGTTCTTCTTGGTCACTCTCATCATGGACCTGTGCTTTCCGGCAGGCCCGTTCTTCCTCATCTTTGGCGAAGGAGTACATCGGTTCCTCTGCCAACTCCCTGTGGATGCCGCAGGCGAGTCGGTAGCCGCAGGTGAAGCTGTGCAGAGTTGCGACACCGTGCAGGTGGTCCTCCAGATCCACCAGCCGTAGGAGCAGTTTCCTATCCTCCTTTGCCAACCGGGAAGAGAGTTCTTTGTGAGTGCGGTCGACTTCGTCAGCGAGTTCCTGTATCGACCGGGAATTGGTTTCGAACTGCCTTTGCAGCGCTTTCATATAATCGTACATACTGTTTACCTCGCCTGTGGGAAGCGGTGCGGCTCCGCCACGCACTGGTACAGGACTGCACCGCAGTTTCCGCAGATCAGGAACTTGATGCGGTTGCCCAGCAGGCCGTTTCGCTTGAAGGTCACCAGCGCGTCGCTCTGCCAGCCGACACGGATATCTTCGCCGCCGCAGAATCGGCATTGAGTCACTGGAAGTTGATTCATCATAGTCGCTTCCTCCGTTTCTGTGATTTTGCAAACACACAATACCGGAAGAGCAGATGAATAGCCAATGAAAGAAGTACGGATACAGAAAATTCTACGAAACCAACAATGCTGATGATTTGGGGTTTGCTCTGGAAATATTTCTATTGACTTCAGCAGCCCAAAATATGACGGTGCTACATGGACATGGTCGGTCCCTTGTACTCCTCGTACACGTTGCCCTTCAGACCGTGGGCTTCACGCTTTTCCATCAGTTCCTCCAACCGCTTGCGGTCGATCTGGATGCCGCCGGGGGTGGACTGCGGCAGTGAGTGTTCCTGGAAGATCCTGCCCATGTGGTGGAGCAGTCGGGTGACGCCCAGGAACACATTGGGAGGCCTGCCGCTGTTCTGCTGCTGTAGGAGAGAGTTGGCGTAGGCGTTGCCCTGTGCCGCGGCTTGGCTCAGCCAGTGGACACCCATCGTTTTGTTGTACTCCACGCCCTGGCCCATGAGATACAGTTTACCCAACATATACTGCGCGTACTGGTTGCCGTCCTGCGCCGCACGGTCAAACCATTTTGCCGCCGCGGTGAAGCTCCGTTCTACATTTTTCCCTCTGTAGTATTCCTTGCCCAGACTGTATGCGGCGTAGCTGTTTCCACTTTGCGCAGCGGTTTCTAACCACTTCGTTCCTTGCTTGGGATCGCGTACCTCCACATCGTCAGAGAGCAGGAGTTTTCCGAGGGCGTACTGCGCATAGCTGTGTCCCTGCTTCGCCGCCCGCTGAAACCAGTGACGGGCATTGACCGGGTTCGGAGTGAGCAGAGGACCGTCCCGCCACAGCTTACCCATGAGATACTGCGCGTGCTTATCGCCAGTCTTGGCCAGCGTGTCCAGTTCAGAGACGGCATCGCCGCGCTCCTCCAGAGTCAGAGTCTCATCCCGAATCACATCCCGCAGAGTCCAGTAGTCGTAGGAGGTGTTGCGGAACTTCTCCGGTTCGCTTTCCCGCTCCACACCCTTGTCCTCGAAGAACAGTTTGCACTGCCGGATGTTCTCTGCTTCCTTGATGACAGCGTTCTTGATGGACCGGAACTCCTTTTGCTGTGACAGAGGGATGCTCTTCTGCTCTTTGTCATGGTAGTACGCATCCACCTTGCCTTGTAGTAGCATCCACTGGTCGTAGCATTTTTTCACGCTGGGGAGCCGTTCCATCTCATCCACGATCCTGTCCACCAGTTTCTTCTGCGGCTTCGGAAGATAGCCGTAGGACTTCTTGCCCTTCACACCTTCAAGCTGCAGAGCCAGTTCCAGCATGAGCTGCTCCGCATCGGGATGGTTGCAGATACCTTCCTTCATGGTCCGCACCATTTCCAGCATGGCTTTCCGCGCTTCATGCACCAACTCATCGCGGGACACCGACTTCTGCTCATAGAGGTGGAGCATCTCATTCTGGAAGATGTGGTTGGTCAGCGTGGACTTGATCTGCCGGATATCGTCCTTGCTCAGATACGCCTGTCCCGGTTTTGCAGACCATGCCATCATGTGGACATGGGGATGATCACCCTCGTCATGGAATGCAGCGTACCAGCGGAAGTCGTTGGGCGGTATCTTCATCGCCGCGGCGATGTCGTTGCGGTGAGCGCGGAGCAGGTCACGCCATGCCGCAGCGTTATCGAAACCCAGCCTTGCGGCATCCTCCCGCTTCAGGGAGATGATGTGGGTCCAAACATTTCCGGTGTAGTTCTCCAACTCCTTCATCGCTGCATCCAGAGAGATTCCGTCGTTGTCACCGAAGAGACCATGCTCACCCAGCCGTTCCACTCTCGGTCGGGTGGCGATGTACTTCATGTACTGGTCTGACTCATGGAGCGCATCCCAGTTGGACTCCAGCGCCAGTGTGATGAACGCGGAGGCGTTGACCTTGGTGGGCTTGTCCATGTAGTCGCCGTACTCATACAGTTCCTTGACCTCTGGAAAGTCCTTCACCAGTTTCGTGATGAGCTGCTCCTGCTTTCGTGTGGGCGGACGGTCATCCGGGATGATCTCCACGCGCTCACGGGCGGCGATGTACTTGAGGTAGCCAGACGCACCACCAGTGCTCTTGATGTAGGGACTCTTGAGGATCAGCTTTGCCATTCATCATCGCTCCAGTCATCTTCGTCCCACATCTGCGCACGCTTTTCCAGAGAGACGCGCCCGTTCGTCTGCTTCACATTTTTCACGCTCTGCGCTCGGCGGCGCTTCAGATCGTCACGGTCAATCTGCATCGTATCTGAGATGATCCCAATCAGCATGTCCAATTCCACCGCGTGGTTGAAGGACAGCGAGGAGAGATTCTTCTCCAGAATTTTGAGCCGCCCATTCATGGCGGAGGCAATCGCCATGGGGAGCATATCGTTGCGGTTGGCTGAGAGCCAGTCCGCGTAGAAGCTGACGGCCTTGTCGATGAATTCATTCATGCTGCGGCAGTTATCTGCTTCGTACCACTGCTCAATTTTCTGCCTGGTCTCCGGCTCCGGCCGGTAGGTCAGGCGCTCTTTGCTTTCGCTCACAAATATCACTCCAATCTGTATAATGTCATATTAGATGCCGCCGTAAAGCCTGCAACCAGCGGTGATTCGGGGACGGCAGACGCCAGTTGTGAACAAACGCCCCGAAACAGACGCCAGAAACCGACCACCTGAAAACCCCCGTAAACTGCCCGCACTGCGGGCAGTTGTAGGTCTGAATGATGTCGCTTGCGGCGTCATTCGTTTATCCTGCTTTTTCTTTCGTCCTCGTAACCTCGCCCGAAAGGGGGCCAAACCGCCCCAAATCCCCTCGGTGGGGCTGGGACTCCACCCAGCCCGGTCAGGGCGCACACAGCGGCCCACAGGGGCAGACATGGGGCAGTCATGCGCTCTGCCCATCGCCTGCCGGGACGAACTGGATGCCCAGCTTTTCGGCTTTCGCCTTCGCTTTCTGCTGCGCAACCGCGAGGTCTGCTTTTGCGAACTGCCGGTCGTAGTACGCCTGTGTGACTTCGTGCATGGGGACGAGGGTGTAGAGCAGGTTGCCGTTTTTCTTGATGCCCTTCTTCGTGATGATCTCCGTGTTCTCTGTGACGATGAGACCACGCTCCTCCAGCAGACGGACATGGTTTGCAACGGTGTTTCGGCAGTAGTGCAGCTTCTTCGCCATGCTTGCAGCACTGGGATGACACTGACCGGTCCTGCGGTCAGCGTGACGCAGCAGGTAGATGTAGACCGCAATGGCACCGCCGGGCAGATCGAACTCGAGCAGTTCGTTGGGGACAGGGAAACAGTTTTTCACATGTTCCCAGCCAACGGGAGGTTTCGTTCTTCTCATGTGCGCATACCGCCTTTCGTGTGTTCCTCCACCCACTGGATGAACTTTTCTTTCGGGACGACCATGCGGCTGCCGATACGCAGAGTGGGAAAATCTTTTTCGTGCATCAGCTCGTATGCACTGGAGGGCGCAACGCCCAGCGTCTTTGCCACTGTATCTGAGTTGAGGAACAGGGGCAGTTCGTCGTAGCTTTTGTAGATAGACGATTTCAAAATAGTACCTCCGTGGATTTAGATTCAGAGAAAAATTGTTTGCGTTTCGGAGGCCTCTCTGTTAGACTGGTTGCAGATGGAGTCTGCGTTTTCCGAAACGCGACGCGCCGCCGGACTGTTGCAGCAGTTTGGCGGCTTTCCTTTTTCAGCGGACCATGTTCATCACCTTCTTTTCTTCTGAATTGATTT
>JAGARK010000077.1 GCA_017622295.1 Oscillospiraceae bacterium | reverse complement strand
TGACCAAGCATTTCCAAAAGAAGAACGCTGTCTAAAAAGGAGTAATACACTTTGAATAAGCCTATTATTACCGTCAAGGACCTGAACCTGTGGTATGGTCAGGCCCAGGCGCTGAAAAATATCAATATCGATATCCCCGAAAAGTCCATCACCGCCCTCATCGGCCCCTCCGGCTGCGGCAAGTCCACCTTCCTGAAGACCCTGAACCGAATGCAGGATCTGGTGCCCGGCGTGAAGATCGAGGGTAATGTGAAGTACGAAGGCCAGGACATCTTTGCCGCCGAAGTCAATAACCTCCGCAAAGAGATCGGCATGGTCTTCCAGAAGCCCAATCCCTTTCCCATGAGCATTTACGACAACATCGCCTACGGTCCCCGGACCCACGGCATCACCAATAAGGCCCAGTTGGATGACATCGTGGAAAAGGCACTCCGGGGCGCTGCCATCTGGGACGAAGTCAAGGATCGGCTGAAGAAGAACGCCCTGGGTATGTCCGGCGGTCAGCAGCAGCGGCTTTGCATCGCCCGGGCTTTGGCTGTGGAACCCAAGGTGCTGCTGATGGACGAGCCTACCTCCGCGTTAGACCCCATCTCCACCAGCCGCATCGAAGACTTGGCCATGGACCTGAAAAAAGACTACACCATCGTCATCGTCACACATAACATGCAACAGGCTGTCCGTATTTCCGACCAGACCGCATTTTTCCTGCTGGGCGATCTGGTGGAATTCGGCAAGACCGAGGAGATGTTCTCCCAGCCTAAGGACAAGCGGACGGAAGACTACATCACAGGTCGTTTCGGTTAAGGAGGAAAGAATATGCGAAATCATTTTGACAATCAGCTGGTGACCCTCAACCGGGAGATGACCCGGATGGGTGGCCTTTGCGAAGAAATTATTGAACTGGTGGCGAAAGCCCTGACCGGCTGGGAGGATAACCTGATCGAGCGGGTCAGTGCCATCGGTTCTGAGATTGACGAAAGCGAGCGCACCATAGAGACTCTGTGCCTGAAGCTCCTGCTTCAGCAGCAGCCCGTGGCCCGGGATCTGCGGGTCATTTCCGCTGCCATGAAGATGATCACCGACATGGAGCGCATCGGTGACCAGGCAGAGGACATTGCTGAGATCATCACTCACCTGAACTGCCGCATTGAGCAGGAATCTGTTCAGATTCGGGAGATGGCAGAAGCTACCATGCGTATGGTCCGGGAGGCCGTGGACGCCTATGTGAAACAGGATCTGGATCTGGCAAAGAAGGTTATGAAACACGACGACATCGTGGACGAGTATTTCCTCAGCGTCCGTAAAGGCCTTATCGCCATTATTGCCGCAAATCCCGACGATGGCGAGTACGCCCTGGATCTGCTGATGATCGCCAAGTACTGCGAGC
Source organism: Oscillospiraceae bacterium (assembly GCA_017622295.1). GTDB lineage: Bacteria > Bacillota > Clostridia > Oscillospirales > Oscillospiraceae > Faecousia. The sequence continues at coordinate 25,733 of JAGARK010000077.1, read as the reverse complement.
GCATCGGCGACCACTGCACCAACATTGCCGAGTGGGTGGAGTTTTCCGTCACCGGCCAGCACAAGAGCTGCCAATGATCTGGTGCGTGGAGGATGATCCCAGCATCCGTGAAATCATTGTTTATGCGTTGCGCTCCACCGGTCTGGAAGCCCACGGTTTCGAGGACGGAAATGTGTTCTGGGAAGCGCTCCAGGAGCGCAGTCCGGATCTGGTGCTGCTGGATGTGATGCTGCCGGGAATCGACGGCATCGAGCTGTTGACCCGGATGAAGGCACTGGAACAGTTCCGGGATATTCCGGTTATCATGGCCACAGCAAAGGGTACAGAATATGATAAGGTCCAGAGTCTGGATCTTGGTGCCGACGATTATCTGGTGAAACCCTTTGGAATGATGGAGATGGTATCCCGGGTCAAGGCCGTTCTGCGCCGCTGTCAGCCGAAGCAGACTTCCAGACTACTGACATTGGATGAACTGGTGGTGGATCTGGATCAACATACTGTCACCGTCGCAGGAAAGCGAGTGGCGCTGACTTATAAGGAATATGAGCTGCTGAAACTGTTTCTCTCCCACCGGGGCGTTGCCTTTAACCGAGAGCAGCTCCTGTCCAAGGTCTGGAACACAGACTATGCGGCTGAGACCCGGACGGTGGATATGCACATCCGTACCCTGCGCCAGAAGCTGGGCAGCTATGGCAATATTATCGAGACGGTACGAAATGTGGGCTACCGTCTGGAGGGCGCGCATGACAAATAAGATCTTCCGTTCCACAGTTTTTGTTGCGGCCATCGTTCTGCTGTGTTCCCTAAGCATCATTATGGGGGCACTATACGATTATTTTGATGATGTGCAGACCGCACAGCTTCAGGACGAACTGAAACTTGCAGCCATCGGTACGGAAGAAAGCGGGTTGGACTTCCTGCAAAACGTGGAGTCCAGCCGCTTTCGCCTTACCTGGGTGGCGCCCGATGGCAGCGTGATTTATGATACCCTCGCAGATGCATCCGGAATGGAGAATCACGCAGACCGGGAAGAAATCTGGGAAGCGCATGAAACAGGATTTGGTGAAGCGATCCGGAAATCTGACACCCTGTTGGAACGGACGGTCTACGAAGCAAAGCGGCTGAATGACGGCAGTGTACTGCGGATCTCTGTCAGCCAGAAGACGCTGATGATCCTAGTGGTAGGGATGCTGCATCCGATTTGTTTGGTTGCCTTGATCGCGATTATTCTCTCTGCGATTCTGGCAAACAGAATGTCAAAGAAAATCATGGAGCCCCTGAACGATCTGGATCTGGAGCACCCATTGGAGAATGATACCTACGAGGAATTATCGCCATTGCTGAACCGCATCCACCAACAGCACCGGCAGATCGATTCACAGTTACGAACGCTGCAACGCAAAACGGACGAATTCCAGCAGATTACAGCCAATATGCGGGAGGGTCTTGTTTTGCTGGACAGCAACCGGACTGTTCTCAGCATCAATCCGGCTGCAAAGGAACTGTTCGGTGCGGAAACGGACTGCGTTGGAAAGGATTTCTGCGCTGTTGATCGTCGGCAGGATATGGAGATCCTGATGGAGAAGGCCATCCGAAACGGTCGCTGTGAGGCAAAGATTCGGCGGGAAGGCCGGGAGTACCAATTTGTTTTGAGCCGTATAGAATCCGGACAGAAGACAGTCGGCCTTGTGATTCTTGCCATCGATGTAACAGAGTTGAACAATGCCGAGCGTAACCGTCGGGAATTTACTGCCAATGTGTCCCACGAGCTGAAGACCCCGCTGCAGTCTATCATCGGCAGTGCGGAACTGCTGGAGAATGGTCTGGTGAAGCCGGAGGATACAGCCCGGTTTGTTGGGCATATCCGCAAGGAGGCGAGCCGCCTTGTGCTGCTGGTTCAGGACATTATCCGCCTGTCCCATCTGGATGAAGGTGTGGAAGTTCCCAGAGAGGATCTGGACCTGATGAACATTGTTCAGGAACTGACCAGCTCCCTCCAAATAGCGGCGGAGCAGAAAAATGTGCGGATCTGCGTTACCGGCGAACATTGCCATATTCGCGGTGTGCGCGGATTGATTTGTGAGATCATCCATAATCTCTGTGACAATGCCATCAAATACAATGTTAATGGCGGTAGGGTGGATGTGAATGTGAAGCAGATGGATGGTCATGTGTGCCTGCGGGTATCCGATACCGGCATCGGCATTCCGCCGGAGCATCAGAGCAGGGTCTTTGAGCGGTTCTACCGGGTGGACAAGAGCCATTCCAAACAGTCCGGTGGCACCGGGCTGGGACTTTCCATCGTCAAGCACGCCGCCCAGTATCATAACGCACGGCTGAACCTGCAAAGCACGCCTGGGGTAGGTACGACCATTACGGTTATATTCTGAGGTGAACATAATGAATGACGAGTTTTGTTTCCATCATCAGTACTTTCGTCGTATTTCTGACTATGGGATGTGGAATCATAAATTACCTGCCGATTAGAACGACGGAGGGTGCAATCATCTACCTGACTTCCGTTCTGGGGACCTTGATGATCTGGATTGGTAAAAAATTATGAGCAGATTAAATCGTTTTCGCTGGATCAGCTGGGGCGTTGCTGTTGTATTCACTGTGGTGTTTCTGATAGGAGATGTCACCGACCGCCCTGCATTGCACGCACTGAGTGTTATTGTTCTTTTTGTGGACATTTTTATCTCAGCTATAAGATTAAGATGCCCATGCTGCAAACGTGCATTGCGTGCGCTCCCACCACTCAGCGATAGGGAATACTGCCCATACTGTGGCAGTGAAATCGAATAAGCAAACAGCGTCCTGCTTCTTGCGGACGCTGTTTCTATGTTTTACATAAATTTTACCCAAGTTTTTCCTGTATTCGATGGTTTTTACCGGGGTACAAACTTATAATGGAAACCGTCGAAAAAAGTAAAATTTCCGAAAAGGAGAATATAAATGACATCCTATATTTTTAATGTGGTTACAATGTTAGGCGGACTGGCATTGTTCCTGTTCGGCATGGACATTATGGGAAAAGCACTGGAACGTCAGGCGGGCGGCAAGCTACAGACGATCCTTGCCAAGATGAGTTCCAATGTGTTCAAGGGATTCCTGCTGGGTCTGGGCGTTACAGCCGTGATTCAATCATCTTCCGCAACGACAGTCATGGTGGTCGGCTTCGTCAACTCCGGCATTATGACACTGAAGCAGGCTGTTGGCGTTATCATGGGTTCCAACATTGGTACCACCGTTACCGCCTGGATTCTGTCGCTTAGCGGTCTGGAAGGTGACAGCTTTATCATCAAATTGTTCAAACCTTCCACACTCGCCCCCGTGATCGGCACCATCGGCATCGTGCTGTATATGTTCACCAAAGGCGAAAAGAAGAAGGGCATCGGCACCATCATGCTTGGCTTCCTGGCATTGATGACTGGTATGGACATCATGGGCGATTCCATGGAGTTTTTGGAAAATGAGCCCTGGTTTGCACAGCTGATGATTTCCTTCAGTAATCCGTTGGTAGGCATCCTGTTCGGTGCTGCGCTGACAGCTGTGATTCAGTCTTCTTCCGCATCTGTAGGTATTTTGCAGGGCCTCTGCGGCACCGGTGTAGTTACTTTCGGCAGCGCCATTCCCATCATTTTGGGTCAGAATATCGGCACCTGTGTCACTGCTCTGATGGGCGCCATTGGTGCCAACCGCAATGCCCGCCGTACTGCTGTTGTCCACCTGCTGTTCAATGTGGTTGGTGTTACAATCTTTGTCATCGTGTTCTATGGTCTAGGCTTCTTTATTGACTGGAAATTCCTGAATGAAACCGCAGCCGCCTGGGATATTGCCGTAATTCATACTTGCTTCAATGTAGCTGCAACCGGCGTGCTGATGCCCTTGAATGGACTGCTGGTGAAGCTGGCTTATCTGGTGATTCCCAGAAAGGAAACACCCCAGAAGGAAGAACTTCTGGACGAGCGTCTGTTGGCTACTCCTGCCGTCGCCATCCAGCGTGCCCATGAGATTGCTTCCCAGATGGTTGCTGACTCAGCTGAGGCCATGAAGCTGGCTATGGGTCTGACCCGGAAGTTTGATGCAGGCAAAATGGAACTGCTTGTCGAAATCGAGGATCGTACGGATCGCTACGAGGATGCGCTTGGTACCTATCTGGTCAAGCTCTCCAGTATGAATCTGTCTGTTTCTGATAACCGTATCCTGAACACCCTCCTTTATACGATCTCCGATGTGGAGCGGATTGCCGATCATGCCGTGGCAGTTGGCAAAGCAGCTCTGGAAATGGAAGAAAAGAAGATCAACTTCTCCGTGCAGGCAAAGGCAGAACTGGAGGTTCTGGAACGGGCTGTTAATGACATTCTGAGCCGTACCATTCATGCCTATGAATGCTTTGACCGGGATCTGGCTATGAAAGTGGAGCCTCAGGAACAGGTTGTGGACGCACTGGTTCGCGAGGTCAAGTCCCGCCATGTTCGCCGCTTGAGAGACGGCCTGTGCAGTGTGGAATACGGATTTGTTCTGGAAGATCTGCTGACTGCATTCGAGAGAGCTGCAGACCACTGCTCCAATGTGGCTGTGGAAATTCTTCAAGTCTCCGAGGGCAAGCTGGAGGCCCATGAATATCTGAACGCCCTGAAATCCGGCGAGCTTTACGAAAGCGCCGCTTTCTCTGAACGTCTTGCAAGATACAAGGCGCAGTACGCTTTCCCTGAGGAAAAGTAAATAATTCTATAAACAAAAACCGAGAAAGGCTTCTCTGCTTTTCTCGGTTTTTTGTTGGGCTAATTTGCAGATTCGACATTCGGGCAGCCCCAGAGTACAATGAACGTATACACAGCAAGAGGAGGTTGTGCATATGCGAGAAAAGAAATATCGAGTCTGCCTGAATGAATATGAACGGGGTGCACTGATCAACAGCCTGCTGGAGATGCGCAATGGCCTGGTTCGGGAGTGCAAGGATGCCGAGCCGGTCAATGATCTGCTGCTGAAGATCATCAATGCACCCAAAGGCTTTCGCCTTTTCGGGAAGGAGGGCTGAATATGGAAAAGTATATTTTTGACGAGAAGAATGGCCTGTGGTATGAGCTGAACGGCGATTATTATCTGCCCTGTCTGACCGTGCCGGAAGATGAGCAGCCGATTGGCGTCTGGGGACAGCGGCATCTGCGCTATATCAGCCGGTATCAGAAAGTGCGCCATACCACACTGCTTCTCACCGGAAAGCTGAACAGCTATCTTGTGGAGATCGATGCCCGTGCAGTGCAAATGCTCGATTTGTTGGTCACGCAGATGGCTGCAAAGGAAGGTATCACAGAACGCCTGAAAGCTACTGACCAGATGACGTGGGTGCAGCGCATGAACAACATCCGCAACGCGGCGGAAGAAATCGTCAATGCGGAGGTGATATTCGTATGATTGAGAAATATATCCAGGCACTGAAAAATCATGCTCTGGCAGATCTTGCTGCCGTACCCGATGGGGAATCCCTTCTGGGTATTCTTTATGAGTGCCACAATGAAAACCATCCCTATGATAATGACCAGATCAAGGCAGATTTCCACGCACTATATGAGAAGATGAACGGGATGCCGCTCCGGGAGATGGATCAGATCATCTATCCCGTCTGTACCCTCTCTGCCGGGATCATGAGAAAGCTGGTTTTGCAGCAGGTGTCAAGATTGGTGTCCGTCTGGCGGCAGAAATAGAAGAATAATTAGTTATCATTTCTTAGTAATGCGGTTGTCAGAAAATAATTGTAATGCCTGTTTTAATTTCTACCGATCCACAGCATTTAGGGCGAGTGTGCCATAAATAAAAATCCCGGCTTGCCACTTCTGGCAGGTCGGGATAAATTTATGTCAAAATATTGGAATTTAAGGCGTATCGACAGGAAAAACATGAGTTTTTAAGATGTTTGTTGTGTAGTGCTCCTGTGTTGGCTCACACATGGGCAAGGAGACCAATGCCGCAGGATTTTTTCGGTTGTTCAGGCATAAAAACAGCCCCCTTCCATGGAAATACGCAGGTATTATACCATGGAAGAGGGCATTCGTCGATAGATTCGGAGGGGTTTTCCGAAAAAATCAGGGCTTTCGGTCGATCTTGCCGGCGTTCTTTGCGTTTTCCAGGCTGGCATCGATCATGGTCTGACGGTCGGCAGCGACGCGGGCCTTGGCTTCTTCGACGGACTCGCCTTCTTTTGCCATGAAGGTGTTGACGAAGGCGGTCTCGACCTTCTTGTAGGCGCCGACAACAGCCTCGCCGATTTTTCCGGTCTTCAGGGAGCCGTCCTCGTTCAGGATCGCGCCGGAAACCTTGCCGGTCATACCGGTGAAGCCCTCCACGACGCCGTCCTCGATCTTCCTGTAGCCGGTGACAACACCGTCTTCGATTTTCTGGTAACCTTCGGTAACGCCCTCAGCGATCTTTTCAATGTGGTCTGCAAACTTAGCCATATTCAGAATCTCCTTCGATTTTTGTTTCTTGATTTGATGGCCTCATTCTACCGGGGAAATGCTTCTGAATTGCTTGATATTTGTTTGGGAAGTGTTAATTTTAAGTCCCCGGCGAAAAAGCCGGGGACTACTGAGGTTTGGAAATGGGAAAATCAGCGGTCCATGCCGCACAGGGTTGCCGATTCGATCAGGCAGCGGTCATTCATCACGGCGTCGTAGAACCGGAAGCCACCGGAGAAATTGTAGGCTTCAAATCCATGGCCTTCCAGAATGCGGCTGGCGATATAGCTGCGCAGACCACTCTGGCAGATCACATAGACGGGCTTGCCGGCCTCAAGCTCGCTGAGCCGGTCTCTGAGCTCATCCACGGGGATGTTCGTGAAGCCGTCGATGTGGCCCCGGCGGTATTCGCCTACGGTTCTGGTGTCCAGCAGGGTGACGCTGCCGTCCCGGGGCAGTTTTTCGGCATCCGCCAGATGCCACTGCTTCAGGGTACCCCTTGCGATGTTGTCGATCATGAAGCCCGCCATGTTCACCGGGTCCTTGGCGGAGGAATAGGGGGGCGCATAGGCAAGATCCAGATCCTTTAGCCGGGTTGCCTTCAATCCTGCGTGGATGGCGGTGGCCAGCACATCGATGCGCTTGTCCACGCCCTCGTATCCCACGATCTGGGCGCCCAGGAGGCGGTAGGTTTCCTTCTCGAAGATTACCTTCATGGTCATCACCCTGCCGCCGGGATAGTAGCCGGCGTGGCTCATGGGGGAGAGGATGACAGTGTCCACATCCAGGCCTGCCTTGCGGGCATTGCCCTCGTTGAGGCCGGTGGTAGCGGCGGTCATGTCGAAGATTTTGACAACGGAGCTGCCCTGGGAACCCTGATACCGGCTGTCGCCGCCGCAGATGTTGTCGGCGATGATGCGGCCCTGCTTGTTGGCGGGGCCTGCCAGGGAGATCAGGGCCGGCTCCCCGGTGACATAGTGCTTAACCTGCACCGCATCGCCTGCGGCGTAGATATCGGGTACGGAGGTCTCCATCCGGTCGTTGACCAGGATGCTGCCCTTGATGCCCAGCTCCAGTCCGGCCTCTCTGGCAAGGGTGGTCTCTGGGGTGACACCGATGGCCAGAATCACCATGTCCGCATGGAGGGGCGCTGCGTCCTTCAGAAGAACGTCCACGCCGTCGCTACCTTCTTTGAAACCCTCCACGGTGTAACCCAGGGCAAGCTTGACACCGTGCTTGCGCATTTCGCTGTGGATAAGGGCTGCCATATCGGGATCAAAGGGATTCATCAGCTGCTTGGGCCGCTGGACGATGGTGACCTCCATGCCGAGGCTCCGCAGATTTTCCGCCAGCTCCAGGCCGATGAAGCCGCCGCCGGCCAAAACGGCGGATTTGGGCTGGTTCTTATTGATATAGTCCTTGATGCGCAGGGTGTCTTCCACCGTGCGCAGGGTGAAGAGCTTCTCGCTGCCGATGCCGGGGAGCTTCGGCTGGGTGGGTCTGGCGCCGGGGGAGAGAACCAGCTTGTCATAGCGTTCCTCGAATTCCGCCCCGGTCAGAAGGTTTCTGACGGACACGGTCTTTTTCTCCGGATGGATGGCCGTGACCTCGTGGTGGACCTTCATCTGGATGCGAAAGCGCCGGAAGAAGCTCTCGGGGGTCTGGAGTGTCAGCTCGTCGGAGTCGGTGATCACATCACCGATATAGTAAGGCAGGCCGCAGTTTGCGTAGGAAATATATCCCGAACGCTCGAAAACCACGATTTCGGCCTGCTCGTCCAGTCTGCGGATTCTTGCCGCGGCCGTTGCGCCGCCTGCCACGCCGCCTACGATAACTACCTTCATTCAATACTCCACCTTTCCGGAATAGGCATTGATGCCTCCTAAGTTTTTAACATTGGTATACCCCATGCCCAGCAGCACGCTGGCTGCCTGACGGCTCCGTGCGCCGGACTGGCAGTAGACATACAGCGGAGTATCCGGATCTGCGATCTCGTCCACCTGGGTGATGGTCTGCAGCGGCACATTCCGGCTGGAGGGGATGTGGCCCTGACGGTACTCCGCGGGCGTTCTTACATCCAGCAGAATGGCCCCGGGTGTGTTGTGATACTCCATAACGCCCTGATCGAAATCGGGCTGTTTCAGAAAATCGAAGAAGCCCATGGCTGTACCTCCTTACAGCAAGCTGAGGATCGCGGCTTTGGGCCGGGCGCCGATGGCCTGATTGACGATCCTGCCGTCCTCCATGACCACCAGCATGGGGATGCTGGAAACGCCAAAACGGGCGGCCAGCTCCGGAGATTCGTCCACATTGATCTTGCCAACCTTGATGTCAGCCCGCTCGGCGGCGATTTCTTCCAGAATGGGGGCAATCATGCGGCAGGGGCCGCACCAGGGGGCCCAGAAGTCCAGAAGGACCTTTTTACCGGAATTCAGAACTTCGCTCTGAAAGTTGTTCATATTGATATTGACAGCAGACATATTCTTGTCCTCCTTGTATTTCTCTATTGTGGTTATATGATAGCACGGAGGTCGGCTGTTTTCTGTGATGTTATCACACTTGGCCTTGGGAGGTCATGGCTTCCCAGGCAAGCTGGGCAGCCTGGGGATCCATGGTGCATTCCATGTGCCACAGAGGTATCCGCTCTGCCAGAGCCTGGGTCATTGTCAGAAACTGCGGCAGCTTCCGGATATCCAGCGGGCGGTAGCTCTGGTGGCGGAGCAGATCAAGGGCCTGGGTAGGCTCGAGCCTTCGGATACGGTTTTCGCTGCCCCGGACCAGAATGCAGATGCCCTTCAGCGGGACGGTGATGTTGGTATCCAGGCCGTGCTTGCCGCTCCAGGGACTGCCGCAGACCAGCGGCTCCTGTGCACCCAGCCGCACAAAGGGCTTGTCGTCATTGACCATCACCGCCCGGCTGCCGAAGACCTCCCGCCAGAGCCGGGTGTGGGTGGATTTTCCGGTGCCGCTGCGGGCGGTGAAGAGATAGCCAGCGCCATCCAGGGCCACCGCACTGCCATGGACCATCAGCACCCGATCATCGAATAGAAATTCGGCGATTTTGCGCTGAATGGCCGTCCGCTCCAGAAAGGGGTCCGTGAATCTGCGCCGGCGGAAGCCCTCTTCCCGGGCCTCCTCGTCATATTGCTCCTGCTCAAACAGCAGATTTTCCGCCGTGACCTCCACGGAGAGCTCGGGATTTTCTTCTGTCAGATAGGCCCGGCAATAGTCCCGGGTGCTTTCAAACAGGGAGCGGACCCTGATGACCCGCCCGGCGATTTTAATTTTAAATTCTGCCATAATCATCATCCAGTCATGTTTTTTTCATTATATCACAGCCGGAGCGGTTTGCGGGATATTCGCCAGTTTTATTTTTTCTTCCGATAAATCCGACATTCTTATGCGAAAACCTGATTATACTTTTGAAAATAACTATGTTATACTTACCAAAAGGAGTGATGACTATGTCCCAAATCAAACTTCCCGAGGATTTTGTGACCTATCCCGAAGCCCGGAAAAAGGCGTTTATGGCCCTGAAGGCGCTGAAGGAAAGCGGCCGCAGAGTTGTCGGTACTTACTGCACCTATACCCCCCAGGAGCTGGTGGACGCGGCTGATGCCACCCCGGTGTCTCTGTGCGCCATCGGCGAGGAGAATATTCCTCCCGCCGAAAAGGTCCTGCCCAAGAACCTGTGCCCCCTGATCAAGGCCAGCTTCGGCGGCGCTGTTTCCGACCGCTGCCCCTTCTATTACTTCTCCGACATGGTGCTGGCAGAAACCACCTGCGACGGCAAGAAGAAAATGTACGAATACCTGGGCAAAATGAAGCACACCCATGTGATGCAGCTGCCTCCCGGACGCACCGGCGAAGGCGCTCTGGCCTTCTGGAAGCTGGAAATGGAAGCCCTGCGCCGTGACCTGGAAAACTTCTACGGCATCACCATCACAGATGAAAAGCTCCGCCAGGCCATCAAGCTGCGCAACCGGGAGCGCAAAGCCATCCTGAATTACTATGAGGTCGGCACCCTGAAGCCCAGCCCCATCTCCGGCTATGAGCTGAACACCATCATCACCTCCAACGAGTACGCCTTCGACATTGAGAAGAAGATCGCCTTCCTGGAAAAGCGTACCGCGGAGCTGATCGAGAAGTATCACGCCGAATGCGAGGGCAAGCCCTCCCGGCCCAGAATCCTGATCTCCGGCTGTCCCACCCATGGCGTCATCGACAAGGTCATCAAGCGTATCGAAGAACTGGGCGCTGACGTGGTCGGTTTTGAAAACTGCTGCGGTCCCCGTGAAAAGAAGGACCCCGTGGACGAAACAAAGGATCCAATCACCGCCCTGGCAGAGAAGTACCTGCGGGTCAACTGCTCTGTCATGAGCCCCAATCCCGGCCGTCTGGAAGCTCTGGGCGAGCAGATCGACGACTACAAGGTTGACGGCGTCATCGAGGTCGTCCTCATGGCCTGCCATACCTATGCCATCGAGTCCAGCGCAGTGAAGGAATACGTTACCAAGGAAAAGGGCATTCCCTTCCTCTCCATCACCACCGACTATTCCACCACCGACCAGGGTCAGATCGATACCCGTCTCGGTGCATTCATTGAACTTTTAGGATAATAAAGGAGAAATAACTATGATTACTGTTAATGCCATCGGCGATGCCTGCCCCATTCCTGTTGTGAAGACCCTGAACGCCATCAAGGAACTCAAGGGCGCTGACGTTATTGAGACTCTGGTCGACAACGAGATCGCCGTTCAGAACCTGATCCGCATGGCCGACAAGAAGGGCTGCCCCGTCAAGTCCGAGAAGATCTCCGACAAGGAATTCAAGGTCATCATCGAAGTGGGCGAGGCCGCTCTGGCTGCTCCCATCGATACCGACAATGTGGTCTGCGAGCTGCCCAAGTCCGGCAAGAAGAACACCGTCGTCGTCATTTCCTCCAAGGCCATGGGCCACGGCGGCGATGAGCTGGGCACCGCGCTGATGAAGGGATTTATCTTCGCCCTGAGCCAGCAGGAGCAGCTGCCCACCACCATCCTGTTCTACAATGGCGGCGCCAACATTCCCGTGGAAGGCTCCGTCTCTCTGGAAGACCTGAAGAACATGGAAGCCCAGGGGGTTGAAATCCTGACCTGCGGCACCTGCCTGAACTTCTACGGCCTGACCGACAAGCTGGCTGTCGGCGAAGTCACCAACATGTACACCATCGTCGAGAAGATGACCGGTGCTGACCTGATCGTGAAGCCCTGATGAGAGTTAAAAAGCCCACTCTGATCATCACCTTCGCCACCACTACCCAGGCCATGGCTGTGGAGAAATTCTGTGGGGACAATCAGCTCCCCGGCCGGATCATCCCTGTTCCCCGGGAAATCACCGCAGGCTGCGGCCTGAGCTGGAAAGCTGCCCCGGAGGATAAAGAACAGCTGGCCACTGCCCTGGAAGGCTCGGGCCTCGGTTACGAAGAGATGTACATCATTGAAATTTAAGGAGGAGCAGCCATGAAATACAATATTGGCATCGACATCGGCTCCACCTGCGCCAAGACCATTGTCCTGAACGAGACGAAAGAGATCATCCACCGCCTGCTCCAGCCCACGGGCTGGAGCAGCGTCGAAACGGCGGGTGCCATCCGCGAAAAGCTGACGGAGCTGGGCGTGGATTGGGATAATGCTGCCGTGGTAGCCACGGGCTATGGCCGAATTTCTGTGCCCTATGCCGACAAGTGCGTCACTGAGATCACCTGCCACGGCCGGGGCGCCTGCCATATTTTCGGCTCCGATAATCTGGCTGTCATCGACATTGGCGGTCAGGATACCAAGCTGATCTGCGTGGAGGACGGCATGGTGAAGGATTTCATCATGAACGACAAATGCTCCGCCGGCACGGGTAAGTTCCTGGAGATCATGGCAAACACCCTGGCGGTTAGCCCCGCGCAGCTGTGCGAGCTGGCGGAAAAGGGCGGCGGCGTCTCCATCAGCTCCATGTGCACTGTTTTTGCCGAATCTGAGGTCATTAGCCTCATCGGCCGGGGCGAGAGTAAGGAGAACATCGCCTTCGGCGTGGTGGATTCCATCGTCAAGAAGGTAGCCACTCAGGCCGGACGGCTGAATCTGCAGGACTTTAAGGTCTGCCTCACCGGCGGCCTGTGCGATTTCCCCTATCTGCGCCAGCGGCTGGAGAAGACGCTGAACGTTCCTGTTGACGCCTGCCCCGATGCCCGGTACGCCGGCGCCATCGGCGCGGCATTGAGCGCCGCCGCAGTCAGAAAGTGAGCAGCCTATGATCTATTTAGACAATGCGGCAACCACTTTGCGCAAGCCCCAGTGCGTCATTGACGCGGTGGTGCAGGCCATGAATTCCATGGGCAACGCCGGACGGGGCGCCCACAGCAATTCCCTCTCCGCTTCCCGGGTGGTCTATGATACCCGCTGCAAGGTCGCAAAGCTCTTCGGCTGCAAGCGGCCTGACCATGTGGTGTTCACCTGCAATTCTACCGAGGCATTGAATATTGCCCTGAACGGCATTTTTGAACCTGGCGACCATGTCATCACCACCGACCTGGAGCACAACAGCGTCCTGCGGCCCCTGTACCGGTTGGAGAAGGAGGGCGTCATCGCCTTGGATTTCGTCCCGGCGGACAAGCAGGGCCGCCCGAATTATGCCTCTTTTGAAGGACTCATTCGGGAAAATACCCGGGCCATCGTCTGCACCCATGCTTCCAATCTGACGGGCAACATGATCGATATTGCCAGAGTGGGCAAGATCGCCCATAACCACGGTCTGCTGTTCGTGGTGGATGCTTCCCAGACGGCGGGCGCGGTGCCCATCGACATGGAGGCCATGGACATCGATATCCTCTGCTTTACCGGCCACAAGGGTCTGATGGCGCCTCAGGGCACCGGCGGCCTTTGCATCCGGGAGGGCGTGGAGATCCGCCCCTTCAAAGTCGGCGGCTCCGGCGTCCATTCCTATGACAGGGAGCAGCCCAGCCCCTATCCCACCCGGCTGGAGGCAGGCACGCTGAATTCCCACGGCATCGCGGGCTTGTCTGCTTCTCTGGATTATGTAAACCAGATCGGCGTCGAAGCCATCCGCAGCCACGAGAATGCTCTGATGCGCCGGTTTTATGACGGCGTATCCAAAATCAACGGAATTACCGTCTATGGCGATTTCGACTCCGAACGCACCGCGGTGGTGACCCTGAACATTTGGGACGAGGATTCTTCCATGATCTCCGATGTTCTTTTCGAAGATTATGAAATTTCCACCCGGCCCGGCGCTCACTGCGCGCCCCGGATGCACGAAGCCCTCGGTACTACCGAGCAGGGCGCCGTCCGCTTCAGCTTCTCCTGGTTCAATACGGAAGAAGAGGTGGACGCGGCCATCCGGGCTGTGGCAGAGCTGGCGGAATGAGATTCATTGATAATCCCCCGAAAGGGGGATTATTTATTTTTAGAACAAATAAATAAGAGTAATGCATCTATAATTGATATTTCACAATCCGGATTCTTTGTGATAAACTGACAAAAGAGGACAAAATTAACACATTGGAGGAATTTATCATGGCTGATTATGTACAGATGTGGAAGGACCTGGGTATGGACCTGGAGACCCACGACCTGCTGTGTCAGGTACTCCCCACCGCAGTGGGTGACGTTTACCTGAGCCAGGAGAACCGCCCCAAGGCAATGGATTTCTGGGATCTGGTTATTTCCGAGGTTCACGGTATTCGTCCTGCCGAGCTGATCGCAGCCCAGGCTGAGGGCCGCAAGGTCTTTGGTACCTTCTGCGTCTATGTTCCCGATGAAGTCATCGTGGCTGCAAACGGCATCGTCACCGGCCTGTGCGGCGGCTCCCAGTTCTGGGTTCCCAGCGGCGAAGCTGTGCTGCCCAAGAGCATGTGCCCCCTGGTGAAGGCCTCCGTGGGTGCCCGCCTGGGCAAGACCTGCCCCTTCTTCCGCATTGCTGATATGTACGTCGGTGAAACCACCTGCGACGGCAAGAAGAAGGCCTATGAGATCCTGGGCGAAGACGTTCCCATGTACATCATGGACGTGCCCCAGATGAAGCGCGAAAAGGATATCCTGAAGTGGAAGGAAGAGATTGCCGAGTTCGCCAAGACCGTGGAAGAGTTCACAGGCAACGAGATCACAGCCGAAAAGCTGGCTGAATCCATCAAGATCCACAATGAGAAGCGCAAGGCTCTGCAGCGCGTTTACAACTGCCGCAAGTCCGAGTGCCTGCCCATCTCCGGCCGCGACGCGCTGCTGATGACCCAGATCTCCTTCTTCGACGATCCCGTCCGCTGTGCTCAGATGTGCAACCGCCTGGCCGACGAGCTGGAGCAGAGAATCGCCGACGGCGTCAGCGTGGTTCCCGCCGGCACCAAGCGCATCCTGATCACCGGCACGCCCCTGGCCGTGCCCAACTGGAAGCTGCACAACATCATCGAGACCAGCGGCGCTGCCGTGGTCTGCGAGGAGATGTGCACCGGCACCCGTTACTTCGAGAATCTGGTGGACGAAAGCAAGACCACTCTGGACGAGCAGTTCATGGCCCTGTCCGAGCGCTACATGAAGACCAACTGCGCCTGCTTCACCCCCAATACCGGCCGCATCGACGATATCCTGCGTCTGTGCAAGGAATACAAGGTGGATGGCGTCATCGACTGCAGCCTGAAGTTCTG
This sequence comes from Oscillospiraceae bacterium, assembly GCA_017622295.1. Classification (GTDB taxonomy): domain Bacteria; phylum Bacillota; class Clostridia; order Oscillospirales; family Oscillospiraceae; genus Faecousia. The sequence continues at coordinate 10,583 of JAGARK010000077.1, read as the reverse complement.
CTGCCTGTATGACACTGAGAAGTACTCCGTCTCCCGGGCTCTGAAGGAAGCCGGCATCCCCGTGCTGAGCCTGGAGACCGATTACGCCGACACCGACGCCGAGCAGCTGCGCACCAGAATCGGCGCCTTCGTGGAAATGCTCAATGGCTGAGGGGCATATCCGGTGGTACATCCTCTTCCAGAATTATGAGCAGGGCCTGGCCCTCCATGACCTGCTGGACCGGCACGATATCAAAAACCGCATTGCCCCGGCGCCCAGAGCCATTCAGGGCAAGCTCAGCTGCGGCATGTCGCTGCTGATCGAACCGGAGGAGCTGGAAGCTGCGAAGGACTGCATTGCGGAACACAACGCCGAGTACTACGATATCGTCCCGCTGGAAGGCCAGATCAAATCCCGCCGGGATCAATATTGCTGACAAAAAAGCACCGCTTGCTATCTGGCAAGCGGTGCTTGATCTTTTATCCCATGCAGCTGCTGCAGGGGGTATAGCCTTCTTCGATGGCTTCGTCGTAGCTGTCGAAGATGACCCGGTTTTCCTCTTTGGGAAGGCTGGAACAGGTCTCAATATGGAGCTTTTTGGAATTTTTGTTGCCAATGTAGCGCGCCAGTTCTCCGGATTCCACATCGGAGGGAGCGGCATTCTGGTTTTCCCAGGTAATGGCGATCTCATGGCCGTCGGAGGTGGCGATGATGTGACCCAGCTCGTCGGTGCGGAACATGGGGATGCCCGCGTCACGGTACCGGGAGGTGACGGACTCGTGGGGATGGCCGTAGGAATTGCCCTCGCCGCAGGAAATGATGGCGTATTCCGGGTCGGTTTCGTAGACGAAACGGTAGCCGGAGGAGGTGTCGGAGCCGTGGTGGCCCACCTTCAGCACATCCACATTCCAGTTGACCTGATTGCCCCAGTAGTCCAGCATGTCGTTTTCCGCTGCGGTTTCCATGTCGCCTGTGAAGAGAAAGGAGGTTTCTCCGTATTCCAGCTTGACCACAATGGAGGTATCATTGGTTTCCGCGTAGCTTTGCACCGGGCCAAGGAAGCTGAGCACCACGGCGTCGCTGGCTTCCAGCCGATCTCCGGGCTCGGGGATGGTCACTTCCAGACCCTGCTGATCTACATAATACAGAAAGTCATCAAAAATATTGGAAGAATAGGTTTTGGTGGGGGCGTAGACTTTTGCGGTAGGATAGACCGCCAGCACAGAAGGGAGGCCGCCTACATGATCCTCGTGGGCGTGGGTGCAGATGACGGCGTCCAGATATTCGACGCCCTGCTGCTGAAGATACGAGATCACCAGCTGGCCGTCTTCCTTGTTGCCGCCGTCGATGAGCACCTCAAAATCGCCCCATTCGATCAGGGCGCAGTCCGCCTGGCCTACATCGATGAAGTGGACGGTCAGCGTGTCGCTGCGGACTTCGCCGCCATTCCGGGTTTCCGCGGTGGTCTCGACAGGGGCCTGAAGCTCACAGCCGCAGAGCAGGAGGGTAAGTACGAGGAACAGAGAAATCAGGTTTTTCTTCATTTTGTCGTCAATCCTTGGTTATTTTTGGATTTCTTCTGCTGGTTTTGCCAGATATTCATGACAAAGCGGTGGGGGACGAGCTTGATTGCCAGCACCTGAAGCTGCACCGGCAGGCCGTGGATGGAGTAGTCCTTTTTGCTCTTGTAGAGGTCCCGCAAACCCGTTGCCACGCAGTCTCCCGCTTCATAAAGCCGGTCAAAATACTGGACCTCGCAGCCGTCGTTGGTCTGGAAGGCGTGGTTGAAAAACTCGGTCTTCACCCAGCCGGGATTCATGGCCATCATGCGGATGCCGCAGCCCTTCAGCTCCCGGTTCATGGCCCGGCAATAGCTGAGGACGAAGGCCTTGGTGGCGCCGTAGGTGGTGATATAGGGTACCGGCTGGAAGGCGGAGAGGCTGTCGAGCTGGAGGATGTGACTGCCGCGGTCCATGTAGGGAATTGCCAGCCGGGTCATCATGACGAGGGCTTTGCAGTTCAGGTCGATCATCTTGCAGTCGTCGTCTAAAGATACCTTGCTGTAGGCGCCGAATTTGCCGAAGCCCGCGGCGTTGATCAGCAGGCGGATGTTGGGCTTTTCGGCTTCCAGCAGCTGCGTGATGGCGGAAAAGCTCTCCGGGCCGCAAAGGTCCAGGCTGATGGGCCGGACGGGGACGGATACTTCGGATCGGAGGCTTTCCAGCGCCTCCTTACGCCGGGCGATGGCCCAGATTTCGTCTACTTTGACATAGTCGGACAGCTGGAGCACGAACTCCCTGCCCATACCGGAGCTGGCTCCGGTGACGATGGCGATATTCATGGTCAGATACTCTCTTTCTTTGCTGCATTCAGCAGCGCGTCTTTGGCGTTGGGCACCGCTTCGTCGATGACCAGCTCCAGCAGCTGCTGGAGCTTTTCGCCGATTTCCCGGCCTGAGTAGCCCAGTGCCATCAGATCCCGACCGTTTACCGCCAGATCCTTCAGGCTCAGGCAGCTGTCTTCCTCCTGGATGGCCTGGAGCAATGTGTCGATCCTCTGGAACCAATGGTTTTCTTCCGAATCGTGCGTGCCCTTGCCGCCGAAGTCCGACTGCTGGATCTGAAACAGCAGGAGGACATTCTCCATGCCGTATTGGGCGATCCGGCGGCGCAGGAGCTTTTTGTCGGGGGCCAGAGGTGTCATGTGCTTGCCAATCAGGAAGCACACCTGTTCCCGGAGCTGGTTGGGGGCTTTCAGGCGCCGCAGGACCCGGTCCGCGATTTCGGCGCTGACGGAGGCGTGACCATAGAAGTGGCCCCGGCCATTTTCGTCGATGGTGAAGGTAGCGATTTTTCCCGTGTCGTGGAGAAGTCCGGCCCAGCGCAGGGGAAGCTGCGCCGGAAGGGAGCCGGTGACCTGGGCGGTGTGGGTGAAAAGGTCGTAAGCGTGGTATGGACTTCGCTGATCGAAGCCGATCATGGGTTTCAGCTCCGGGATCACCGCCGCCAGAATGGGGACAAATCGGAGCAGATCCCGGGCATCGGCCAGCAGGAGGAGTTTACATAATTCGTCAAAGACCCGCTCCCGGGCCAGATTCTCCATCAGATGGGCCAGATCAAACATAGCTTTTAAGGTTTCGTCTTCCACTGTCAGGCGGTATTTTACCGAAAACCGAAGTCCCCGTAAAATCCGCAGAGAATCCTCCCGGAATCGGGCGTCGGCGCAGCCCACGGCCCGGAGGGTGCGGCTTTCCAGATCCGCCCGGCCCCCGAAGGGATCGGCAAAGCCCCGGTATGGCGAGTAGGCCATGGCGTTGACGGTGAAATCCCGCCGGGCGAGGTCTGATTCAATGTCGGGAACGAATTTTACCCAGCCGGGGTGGCGGTTGTCGGCGTAGTCGCCCTCGGTGCGGAAGGTGGTGATCTCCACCACACCTGCGCCGGTGACCACGCCCACGGTGCCGTGCTTTTTGCCTGCCAGGATCAGGCGGCGGTCAGAAAAGACGGCTTCGGTTTGCTCCGGCAGGGCACTGGTGCAAAGGTCATAGTCCTGGGGCGTAAGCCCCAGGCATGCGTCCCGGACGCAGCCGCCCACCGCATAGGCGGCGAAGCCGGAGCGCTCCAGGGCGTTGATACATTCGAGCACATAATCAGGAAGGAACATCCATCACACCTCCCCGGAATCGCGCTCCTCCTCCAGCTGCAGATTCGGGCGCTGACGGCGGTGTCTCGCGGCCAGGCTGGTGAGGTTCGTAAAGGCCCAGATGCCGGTGCCCAGATAGAACAGCTGATTCTCCGGGCCCGCCAGGGACAGGCAGCACAGAAATACGGACATGAGGCTGAAGAACCATAAACTTCTGTGGCGGCCCATGTCCACATTGAAAGCGGCATGGTGATAGGCGGTGATCATCAGCGATACGCAGCCCAGCAGCTGGAAGCAGTAGTCCTGCAGCTGAGGGGTGGAGCTCCAGCTGCGATACTGGCTGACCATCCGCAGGCAGAAATACAGGCAGACCGCCACATAGAACAGGAAGGAAGCCTGGGAGCCCATCAGACGGCTCAGAGCGGCCACCAGCAGCGCGGCTACGGACAAAAAGCCGAAAATCCGCACGATAAGACCCACAGAATCCGTGGGGCCGGCCATTTCGGAAATGGTGGTCAGCAGAATGCCTGCCGCAGCCAGCAGGCAGCCGATGCCGCCGGGGATAGAGGGGTGGAAGCAGTCGTGAAACCGCTCCGGCCCGGTGATGGAGCGGGTCAGCAGGAAGAGCCCTGCCAGCACCACCACGGTCAGTGCCACCAGAAGAATGGACAGAGGGTGGTTTCTGGACAGAAGCCCCTGTTCGTCGGTGGCCAGGGCATACAGCAGCGCCCGGAGCACCAGGCCAATGCCGCCGGCTGCCAGGACGAAATACTTCAGCAGGACGGGTTTGATGGAGATTTTCATGGAATCATTCCTTTCGGAAGGGGATTTTAAAACAGTCGGCTCAGCACAGCGGTGACCAGGAAGATCACCGGCTGGTGGGCAAGATAAATGATCAGGGACCAGCGGCCTGCGGCGGTGAGAAGCCGGATCAGGGGATTGCGCAGATCAGCGCTGGGGAACAGGGATGCCCGGAAGCGGTAGAGGGTTCGGCCCAGAACTGTACCCAGCAGGAAAAAGCCCAGAAAGGGCATCAGCGGGAAATAATCCGCGCTGGAAAAGCTCTTTGTAACGAGGCCCAACGGGAAGAGCCAGGGTGTTTCCACCCGCACATTTCGGACAGCCAGCCCCGCGGCGATGATCGCCGCGCCCAAAACGGCCAGGGCCGGGGTGGGGAGTTTTTTCAGAATACACCACAGGAGCATGCAGATTCCCAGGCAGTGGAGCACGCCGAAGCGGATGACGAGGCCTCCGCCTGCCAGACCCAGCCGGCACATTCCGACGGTGACGGCGGTGACCAGCATGCCGCAGCCGAGGACAATGAGGCCCCGATTCGGGCGGCCGCTGCCCAGCGTGGCGCAGATGCCGCTGAGCAGCAGAAACAGCACCCCGCCCCAGTTCATGACGAAGGAGAACAGCGGGCCGTATTCCCACCGGAGGAGGCCCGTAAGCTGCGTCAGGTCGTATATAAAGTGGACGATGACCATTCCAAGGATGCAGATTCCCCGGAAGGCGTCCAGCTCCCAGATTCGGTTATGCTTATTCAGCGGCATTTGCCTCCTCTCCCAGCACCCGGTAGGCCACCTTGCCCACCAGGGTCTTGGGCAGCTCGGTCCGGAATTCAATTTCCCGGGGCATAGCGTATTTTGCGATATGGCCGGAGCAGTGGGCCAGGATTTCTTCCTTCAGCTCTTCGGTGGGCTCAATGCCGGGCATGGGCACCACGAAGGCCTTGACCCGCTGGCCCCGGTAGCTGTCCTTGACGCCGATGACGCAGGACAGCAGGACCTTTTCGTGGCCGTCGATGATATTTTCCAGCTGTGAGGGGTAGACATTGTAGCCGGAGGTGATGATCATCCGCTTCATTCTCTGGCGGAAGTAGACGAAGCCGTCCTGATCCATGTGGCCCAGATCGCCGGTGTGGAGCCACAGGCGGCCGTCACCGTGGCGGCGCAGGGTCTGGGCAGTTTCCTCGGGGTTGTCCATGTACCCCAGCATAACGGTGGGGCCGGAGATGCAGATCTCACCCTCGTGGTTGGCGGGGAGCTCCTCAGCGGTGCCGGGGGCGACGATCTTATAGAAGGTATCAGGGAAGGGAACGCCGATGGAGCCGCTGCGGGCGTAGTTTCTGGGAGTCAGACAGGAGGCGGTGACGCACTCGGTGGTGCCATAGCCCTCCCGGATCTGTTCGGGGCAGTTATGGGCCTTCAGGAAAGCGTCCACCTTTTTCTTAAGCTCGGGGCTCAGGGAGTCGCCGCCGGAGAAGATGCCCCGCAGGAAGCTCAGATCCGCGCCCTCCAGCTTCTCCGCCCGGAGCAGGGCCTCGAAAAGGGTGGGAACACCCGGGATCAGCTCCGGCTTGTGCTTTAAGAGTGTGTCGGAGTAGACCTTCACGGAGAACTGGGGCACCAGAATGCAGGTGGCACCGCCGATGAGGGCGGTGTGGATGCCGATACCCAGGCCGAAGCCATGGAAGACCGGCATGATGGAAAGCATCTTCATGCCCGCGACACTTTCAAAGCCGGAGGCGGCGATGGTCTGCAGACCCAGGGCGTTGAAATTCAGATTGCTCAGCATGATGCCTTTGGTGGTGCCGGTGGTGCCGCCGGAGTAGAGGATGGCGGCGCAGTCGTCCCATTTTCCGTCGTGGTCAGGAAGAACGGTATCCTTGCCAGCCTTGATCAGGTCGGACCAAAATGTGTAGCCGCTCTTAGGCAGGGGATGGCGGCCGCCCTTGGTCAGGGGGTAGACCAGATTCAGGGGGAAGGGAAGCTCATCGGCGATTTTCGCGATGAGGACCTGAGTGGGATTCTCCAGCTCGGGCAGGATCTCGGCTACCTTATGATAGAACTGATCCAGGGTTAGAATCGCCTTGGACTTGGAGAAGTTCAGATAGAAAGCGATCTCCTTGGCGGCGGACAGGGGGTGGATCATGTTGGGAATGGCGCCGATGCGGTTCAGGGCGTAGAAGCAGTCCAGAGCCTGGGGGGTATTGGCCATGCAGATGGTGACCCGGTCACCCTTGCGGATGCCCATGGCAGTCAGACCCCTGGCTGCGGCATCGATGCGCTGCAGAAATTCTGCATAGCTGGTTTCCTTGCCCATGAAGATATAGGCGGTATTTTTTGAATATCGGTTGGCGGTTTCCTCCAGGAGCTGGAACATGGTCTTGTGAGGATAATCCAGCGTGGCGGGGCTGTCGCCGTAAAAAGCGGTCCAGGGAGCGGCAGAAGACAGGGCCATAATATCGAACCTTTCTATGTGGGATGGAGCATTCAAAATAATATATTATTATACCAGCCCGGGCCATTGTTTTCCAGCGTTTTCGGAAATTAAACACAAATTTAATCATTGCTTCTTGTTTCCGGCGGGAAGCTCCATTATAATGACAGTATATTTTGACTCTGAGGTGATATTTTATGCTTCTGGGCGCGATTGGTGTCCTGTCTTTGATTTTCGCGGCGGTGAGATGTCTGACCATCGGGCTGACGGCGGTGCCGATGTACATGCTGTTTGTGCTGAATTTTGTGTTTTATTATCTGGGATTGGTCGTGGCGGCATTTGTCTTTCTGATAGTGGTCAGCTATGTGGTGGACCCTGAAAAGGAGCAGGAAAAGGACAGCCCCTTCTATCGCTGGGTCATCGGGCTGTATGTGGAGGTTCTGATCCAGCTGCTGCGGGTGCGTATCCATACCGAGGGCCTGGAAAAGGTGCCCGAAGACCGCCGATTCCTGCTGGTGTGCAACCACCAGTTCGTGGCGGACCCCGGAATCCTGCTGCACTGCTTCCGCAGAAGCCAGCTGGCTTTTATCTCCAAGAAAGAAAACCGGAACCTGTTTTGCATCGGCCGGCTGATGCACAGGATCCTCTGCCAGGAGCTGGACCGGGAGGATGACCGTCAGGCCCTGAAAGTGATCCTTAAATGCATTCAGATCCTGAAGGAGGACAAGGCATCCATCGCCGTGTTCCCCGAGGGCGGCACCAATCACGATGAGCTGCTCTATCCTTTCCGTCCCGGCGTTTTCAAGATCGCCCAGAAGGCCAATGTGCCCATCGTGGTCTGCACGCTGAAAAATACCCGCCCCATCATCAAAAACGGCCTTCGGCTGAAGAAGACCGATGTGCAGCTGCATCTGATCGCTGTGATCGCCCCGGAAGAACTGAAGGGCAAAACCACCGTGGAGGTCTCTGCCCTGGTCCATCAAATGATGGCTGATGATCTGGGCCCCGATCTGGTGGCCACGATCTGAAAATATGCAATGAAAGGTTCCTATGGCTTTATCGGGAAATCGGATGATGTGAAATATCAACAAAAGACTTGATTTACCCATGTTTATTATGTATAATGAGTTTTCGAAGACAATAATCCAAGTTTTGGAGGATATAAAATGAAGAACAGTGAAAAGACTCTCGATATGATCGTCAATCTCTGCAAGAACCGCGGCTATGTCTATGCAGGTTCTGAGATCTACGGCGGTCTGGCAAACTCCTGGGACTACGGCCCTCTGGGTGTGGAGTTCAAGAATAACGTTAAGAAGGCATGGTTGAAGAAGTTCGTGCAGGAATCCCCCTACAATGTGGGACTGGACGCCGCTATCATCATGAACCCCACCACCTGGGTCACCACCGGTCACGTGGGCTCCTTCTCCGATCCTCTGGTGGACTGCAAGGGCTGCGGTTCCCGGCAGCGCGCTGACCAGCTGATCTCCGCTTCCGAGTCCGGCAAGGATGTCAACGTTGACGCCATGACTCAGGACGAGATGGATGCTTTCATCGCCGCCCACGAAGATGTTGTCTGCCCCAACTGCGGCAAGCATCACTTCACTTCCATCCGTAAGTTCAACCTGATGTTCAAGACTCAGATCGGCGTCACCGAGGACTCCTCCTCCACCGCTTACCTGCGTCCCGAGACCGCTCAGGGTATCTTCGTCAACTTTGCAAACATCCAGCGTACCACCCGTAAGAAGCTGCCCTTCGGTGTCTGCCAGGTTGGTAAGGCTTTCCGTAACGAGATCACCCCCGGCAACTTCACCTTCCGTACCCGTGAGTTTGAGCAGATGGAGTGCGAGTTCTTCTGCCAGCCCGGCACCGACCTGGAGTGGTTCGCCTACTGGAAGGATTTCTGCAAGAACTGGCTGATCAGCCTGGGCATCAAGGAAGAGTCCCTGCGTATGCGTGACCACGATCCCGCTGAGCTGGCCTTCTACTCCCGCGCTACCACCGACATCGAGTATCAGTTCCCCTTCGGCGGCGGCTGGGGCGAGCTGTGGGGCATCGCTGACCGTACCAACTATGACCTGGGCCGCCATCAGGAGGCCTCCGGCAAGAACCTGGAGTACTTCGACCAGGAGCGTGGCGAGCACTATATCCCCTACGTTGTGGAGCCTTCTCTGGGCTGCGACCGTGTGGCTCTGGCATTCCTGTGCGAGGCTTATGATGAGGAGCAGGTCGGCGTGGACAAGAAGGGCAACCCCGATATCCGTACCGTCATGCATCTGCATCCCGCTCTGGCTCCCTTCAAGGCTGCTGTCCTGCCCCTGAGCAAGAAGCTGGCCCCCAAGGCTGAAGAGATCTACGCAGAGCTGCGCAAGTACTTCATGGTCGATTACGACGACGCCGGTTCCATCGGCAAGCGTTATCGCCGTGAGGACGAGATCGGCACTCCTCTTTGCATCACCGTCGACTTCGAGACCGTGGGTGACGAGAACACTCCCGCTGACAACTGCGTCACCGTCCGTGACCGCGACACCATGGAGCAGGTCCGTATTCCCATCAGCGAACTGAAGGACTACATTGAGAAGAAGTGCTACTTCTAAGATATACATTATAATATAGTATACCTGCGGCCCCGGAGCATTGCTTCGGGGCTGTTCTTATACTATATAATATAGTATAATTTCTGACGGCACCGGACATAATCCATCCCAGGAGGGATGACTATGAAATTACGCGACATTATGACAAGCCCTGTGATCAGGATCGATCCGCAGGAATCGGTGGCAGTAGCGGCGAGAACCCTGACTCACTATAATATAGGGATGCTTCCGGTCTGTGGCAGTGACGGTAGGATCTGCGGCGTAGTAACGGATCGGGATATCGTGACCCGTTGCCTGGCGGCGGGGAGGGCGCCGGCGTCAACCACCGTTCGGGAGATCATGAGCAGTAATGTGATTGCCGCAATGCCGGATACCGATGCGGCGGCAGCTGCCAGAGTGATGGGGCACAAGCAGATCCGCCGTCTGCCGGTGGTGGAGAATGAGAAACTGTGTGGAATGGTCAGTATTGGGGACCTGGCAAACTGCGATGAGATCACCTATGATGCAGGCGATGCACTGGCGGAGATCAGTAATTCGGTTTCCGGTAGAAAATGATACCAAAACAGGCGAAAAGTGGCCAAAATAGTCGTTGACAAATGGGATATTCGGTGGTATTATATGCAAGCTGTCGCCGAGAGCGGCGCATCAAAGCAAATTGAAAAAAGTTTGGTAAGATACGAAAAATGTTCTTGACAAATGGAAAACGGTGTGCTATCATATGCAGGCTGTTCGGGAGAACTGAGCCGCAAAGATGCGAATCGGAAAGAAATTTGGAAAAACCTGAAAAAAGTTCTTGACAAACTTCGAACGATGTGCTAAGATAAACAAGTCGCTCACGAGAGCGGCGCGCAACTGAAAAGCTTCGGGAGCTACAAAAAAGTTTGAAAAAACTTGAAAAAAGTTCTTGACAAGCGAAAAGAGTTGTGATACAATATCAAACGTTGAGCGGCTCGCGAGAGCGGGTGCGAAACGGAGCTGTACCTTGTAAATTGAATAACGTGAAGACGAACTAATTAACACCTTGGACAATTATAATGGATTGTTTAAGCGATGTATATCGAATAACAGCCAACGAAATTCTTGAGTAAAATTTGCTAGAGCAAATTACTTGAAACTTTGATTTGAGCTGTCTCAGGACAGTTTAG
>JAGARK010000076.1 GCA_017622295.1 Oscillospiraceae bacterium | reverse complement strand
CCCCATTTGTTAGACAAGTATGGTATAATACTTGTACTAAGAAATGGGGTGTTTTTCTATGGCAAAAGGAGTAGCCAAGAAACGATATACAGGAGAGTTTAAACAGATGGTTGTGGAAACCATGCGTAATGAAAAATTGGGGTGCAGGGAGGCCGGCAGACGTTTTGATGTTGCGGCCCAAAGAATATGTGACTGGGAGAGAATCTACCTGACCGAGGGGCCGGAAGCGCTTCATATCGAACGGCGAGGTCGCGGGTCGAAAGGTAATCCTAATGGCAGGCCACCAAAATTTGACAGGAAGCTGGAAGAGGACCTTCTGGCAGAGAATCAACGATTGAGATTTGAAAAGCTCCCCGATAATATAGACCTGTTGCTTCACTCTGATCAGGGCTGGCATTATCGGCACAAACAGTATGTTCGGATGCTGCAGGATAAGGGTATCCGCCAGAGCATGAGCCATAAGGGAAACTGTTATGACAATGCCGTAATGGAGAATTTCTTTGGACATCTCAAAAGTGAACTACTCTATCTGCAAGAGTTCGAGTCGATGGAACACTTCAAACAGGAACTGATTGAATACATAGATTACTATAATAACAGGAGAATCAAGGCAAGATTAAAGGGCTTGCCACCTGCATTACACAGACAGCAAGCCCTCGAGGCTGCTTGAACAATTTGAATTAGAAATATTTGTCTAACTTTTATAGGGTCACTTCAAAAGCGTCCGTTTTTAAAGATTTCAGTTTTCCAGAGCCATGACCTTGTCGATTCTTCTCTGATGCTTTGCCTCGCCGGAGAATTCGGTGCCCAGCCAGGTGTCCACGATCTGAAGCGCCAGCATCTTGCCAACAATGGCGGCGCCCATGGCCATCATGTTGGTGTCGTTGTGCTCCCGGGTCATCTTGGCAGACCAGGTGTCGGCCAGCAGGGCGCAGCGGATGCCATCGACCTTGTTGGCGGCGATGGAAATGCCGATGCCGGTGGTGCACATGACGATGCCCTTTTCACATTCGCCGCAAGCAACTGCCTTGGCAGCCTTTTCGGCAAAGTCGGGATAGTCGCAGGATGCCAGGGTGTAGGTGCCGTAGTCGCAGACTTCGTAGCCCTTGCTCTCCAGATGCTCCTTGACGGCGTTCTTCAGATCCAGCGCGCCGTGATCACAGCCAATTGCGATTTTCATAGGTAAATCCTCCATAAAAAATTATATAACATATCCACCGTTGACAGGCAGTACCTGTCCGGTGACAAATTCCGCTTCCGCCAGATAGATCATGGCCTTCGCCACATCTTCTGGCTGCCCGTTGCGGCCGGCGGGGGTCTCCTCCGCCATTTCCGCCAGGATCTCCGGCTCCACATTTGCACACATATCCGTCAGAATGACGCCGGGGGCCACGCAGTTGACCCGGATGCCGCTGGGACCCAGCTCCTTTGCAAGGGCTTTGGTCAGGGCAATCACGGCGCCCTTGGTGGCGGAGTAGGCCGCTTCACAGCTGGCGCCCACCTGGCCCCACATGGACGAGACTGTGATGATGCAGCCGGCGTGCTTTTGAAGAAACGACGGCATGGCGGCGGCCACACAGTTGTAGACGCCCTTGACGTTCACGTCAAAGATCCGGTCCCACTGGCTTCCTTCCATCATGCTCAGAAGGCCGAAGTGCATGATGCCCGCATTGCAGATCAGGATGTCCACATCTCCCATCTGGGAAAAGGCCCTGCCAACGGCTGCCTTGTCCGCAACATCGCAGCAGATGGCTGTGGCACCGGTCTTTTCTGCCACGGCTTTCGCCGCTGCATGATTTTTCTCGTACAGAAAATACACCTGATCTCCCCGGGCTGCGAAGGCTTCTACCGCCGCTGCGCCGATGCCCCGGGAGCCGCCGGTGATCACAACGTTTGACATAGTATCTCTTACCCCGTAAAAGTCGAATTTCAGTTTATCGTTCTGCTAAATAAACGCAATGGGTGCCCAATTACCACGTCGGGCTTCGCCCTCCTCGCAATGACGAGGATCTTTGCTTTTTGAGCGATAAACCGCAATTTGACCTGATAATTAAGACTTCAGGGCCGCGGCATGTGCTGCGGCCCTGTGATATTATCTTCTTCTGCTCTTGGTGCGGTGGTCTGCACGCATGGAGGAGAGCTTGGTGTCCGACTCGCTCATGAAGGCCTTCAGCTTTTCCTCAAAGAGCTGATCGGCGGTCTTGGGAGCAGCGGGCTGAACAGGGGCGGAACGCTGGGGACGGTTCTGGGGGCGCTCCTGATGCTGACCGCCTTCGCGGCGGGGGGCACTGCCGGTGTTATTGTAGCTGTTGCTCCGGAAGCCACCCTGGCGGGGGGCATTTTCACGCTGGGGCTTGGGCTCCAGGCGCTTGATGGACAGATTGATCTTTCCGTTCTCGTTGCCAATGACGACCACCTTTACATCCTGTCCTTCGGTCAGGTGCTGACGGATGTCACTGACGTAGGCATTGGCCACCTCAGAGATATGTACCATGCCGGTCTTGTTCTCCGGCAGAGCAACGAATGCGCCAAAATTGGTGATAGATTTGACTTTGCCTTCCAGGATCGTTCCAACGGTTAACTCCATAGTTTGCTTTCTTTCCTCCATATGATTTTGCTTTGAGCGGGATTAATTCTCAGGCTCAAAAATAACGGTGTCCGGATTGACAAGGCCCAGCTCCTCCCGGGCGATGTCCATGACGCTCTGAACGGAACCGAGCTGGCCGATTTTTTCTTCCAGGTCGATGTTGCTCTGCTCCAGGGCTGCGGCCTGGTCTGCCAGCTTGTCAGTGCTGTGTTCAATTCCGGTCATGGCCAGCCGAAGCGTCAGCAGGGCGCCCATACACAATATGATGGTGATGATCACCACGATCTTGGTCAGATTGCTGCTGCGGGTCCGAACCAGCTTGAAGCGACTGATCAGTTCTTTTAATTCTGCCATATGGCGAGCCTCCGGATTCTCGTCGATGATGCCTACGATTTCTACTCTTTATTGTAACCCATTTTTTCACAGATGCAAATAGAATTTTCATATTTTTCGAAAATTTTTTCGCAGGAATCCATAAAAATCCCAATATTTTCCCAATTCGTCGCCAGAAGGCCTCCAAAACCGGCCGCAGCAGTCTGCCGACGGTCCATTCCCATATCAGCGCCCCGGCGCCAAGTCCGCCGCTGTAGGCGATGCGCAGATCCCCGCCGCAGATGGCGAAGCTCAGGTGAAGCCAAATGGCCGTTGCGGCCAGCAGAAAAAGCCCGTCCGCCAGAGCCGTAAACCGGGGCCGCAGAGGGCGCAGAAGTTCATACACAGCGCCGAGTCCCAGTCCCAGCAGACAGGCCAGGGCGAAACGCTCTGCCGCCAGCGCCGGAGCCGTCATCCGAACAGACGGCTCAGCCAGCCGCCGCTGCTCCGGGGTTCTTCATAATTCAGAGCACTGATGTGCCCCTCCACTGCCACCTGGCCACCATCCAGGGTCAGAGCCTTTAGCTGCAGCTGCTGTCCCTGGATCACCAGCGTGCCCAGGCAGGTTTTCAGTACCACCGTTTCCTCATCAAAGCTGACCACCTCCGTAACGCCGCACAGCGTCAGCTTGTTCCGCTGATCCAGTGTCAGCTTATGGGGCAGTTGTTCCTCCGCCATAGCCCATCCCTCCTTGCTGGTCAAGGGTATGCTTCCGGAGCGGAGGTTATGACACCGTTTCAAATTGCAGTTTATCGATCTGTTATGCACTGCACCCATGCCTTCCCCGGGGGCGGTGCGTCGTGCAGCGAATCTAATAATTGTGATTGCCGGCGGCAATCACACCTATTCCAATTAGGTGGCCGAGCGTAAGCGAGGTCGGATGAGGGATGGCGTGCAGAAAAGTGCGCAGTAGGCCTAAAACAATGTGGAAACTTATAGATTGCCGCCCGCATACCTCATCATCTCCGCGCTAAGAGCCGGCCTGCGGGCGCAGAGTAAAAATCAAAGATTTTTGCCTGCTTCCCCCCCCCCGGGGAAGCCCAGGGCGCTCCCGCGCCAGTTCGATAAACTGAAATTTGAAGTTCCCGTACGAAAGACAGCCCCCGGATTGCTCCGGGGGCTGTTGCGATGTTTCAGTTATGAAGCTTTCTGATATTCTGTCAGCCGGGGCCGATTACATATCGAAGGGCTCCATGCCCAGAACGGGATGGCCGACCTCGCCCAGGTACTCCAGCAGCTGCTCGGGGTCCTCGGTGCAGATGGTCTCGTCGGCGATCATGTCGGTGAAGTTCTCCACACCGTACATTTCCAGAACGGTGGCATCCAGGCGCTCGCGCATCTGATCCTTCAGCATCTTGGGCATCCAGACGATACGGCCGGGGCCGCCTTCTGCTGCGATGAACTTCTTGGAGGAGATGAAGTGCTTGCCGTGGCCCATGAAGCCGGGGGTCTGAACACCGCCGCCGGTCATGGATGCCATTTCGGAGAAGCTCATGCCCAGAGGAGTCATGCCGGCATGCTCACGGCAGGTGATGACAACACCCATGGAGCAGGGCTCGACACCGCAGATACACTCGAAGCAGCCGCAGGAGGTCATGGGATCCTGGAACAGAGAGTACAGGGTCACGCGCTCAATGGCACCCTGAGAGTACTTGTGGACAGCCTCATCCATGGAGTCGTAACGACCCAGACGGGCATCCTGGCAGCCTTCCTTGGTGATGGGCTGGCAGGGACCGTGGGGATCCAGCTCCTTGGTGGCCTTGGCGTCCAGCCAGGACACGGCACCGCACAGACCCAGACGCTCGGGAGTGACGATACAGACGTGGCTGGGGGAGAAGGCCTGGCACATGATGCAGGTATAGAAGTCGTTGACGGACTCGTCGGTCATGGAAGCCAGTCTGGCGTCACGGGCATTGAAGATCTCGTTGGCAGCGGCGCGCAGAGCCTTGTTCTGCTCGGCGTCCACAACGATCTTGACCTGGCACTTGTCAACAACAGCCTCGAACTCGCTCATGATCTTGGCGTACAGCACTTCGCCCAGATGGCGGAACTTGAAGCCGGCCTCGAAGTCAGCCTTGCTGATACGGATACGGATCATATCGCGCTGACCGGTGTGCATGACGCCCTCGATGCAGTTGATCCAGGAGTGGATCTTACGCTCCATGACGGACTCGAAGTCGGCCTGCATAGCCTTGCCGGCGACCTCGACGGTGTAGGACAGGGAGATCTTGGAGCCCACGGGGACTTCGTCGATCTCGGGTCCGATGACCTCGATCTTGTGATCCTCGACTTCTGCGGCGGTCTTGGTCTGAACCAGCTCGAAGCAGTCCACACGGGAGCCGTCCACTTCCACCTGCATGTCGCCGCGGCGGATGATCTCGCCCTCGAAAGCGGTGGCGAAGGAAACGGGGATGTCGATCTTGGTGATCTTCAGCTTGATGTCACGGGCTTCCAGAGAGGTTGCATTCCACTTGGAGGTGTCCAGCTGCTGAATCAGGGACTTGGGAACACGGAACATGTTCTCGGTCTCGTTGGAGATAACGGGGAAGCCTGCGCAGATGGCGCCGGCGCCGTAGGAGACGATCTCATCAGACAGGGGCTTGTAAGCGTTGACGAAGGCGCGGACGCGCTCCATGGTGTAAGCGTACAGAGCCTTGGTGTCGCCGGGGGTGATGTTGCCGAAGATCAGGGCAGCACGCAGAGCGACGGAAACGATGTGGACGACGGACTGCATCTCGTAGCCCAGGGGGACCACGCGGACGCCCTCGCCCAGGTTCATGCCGGCATCATGGCAGTGCTTGATGCACTCGCCGGTCAGGGAGACCAGGATGCCCTGGTTCTGGTAGGACTTGACCAGAGAAACGGTCTCAGCGGGGTCATCGGCGCCGCCGATGATGACAGCCACGCCGGGGATGTCATAGATAACCAGGGGCAGGCCCAGGTTACGGACGAATGCGTCGGTCAGGAAGCCCATTTCGGGTTCTGCATAGGGCTCGGCGCCGTGCAGATACTTCAGAGCTTCCAGGAATTCTGCACACAGTGCAGAAGCGATGCCGCTGTCGAAAACGTCCTGCAGACGCTTGTTGCGGGTCATCATGGGCTTGATGTCGTTTGCCATAGCGGCCTTCATATCGCCCAGGTTGTTGATCTTCTTGCCGGTGATGCTGTAATAGCAGGGCAGGTTATATGCGGTGGCGGGGAATGCTACGGGCTCGGCTTCGCCGTACTGGGCGATGGCTGCGTCGATTGCAGCAACAGTGCGCTCGTAGTTGTAGTCGTTACCGCCAAAAACTCTTTCAAAAAGGGTAACAGAATTCTTTTCAAAAAGTGCCACGGTTTTTCCTCCTTATGATGTATTAGTCACGATCAAGGATGTCTTTGATTTTCCGGATTTCGTCGATTGCCGTAGGGCTGAAGTCGTAGGGGGACTTGCCGTTGCGGTCGGCGTCCATGATCTCCAGATTGTAATGGATCATACCCAGCAGATCCTCGGCGGGGATGGAATTGCGGATGAATTCCTCGTCGCGCTCATCCCGGACCTTGTTGGCCACCACCCGGACCCGCTTGACGCCCAGATCGGATGCCAGCCGCTTGACATTGCGGTAGGTCTGGACGGATCTGGCACCGGGCTCGATGACCACGATGAACTGGTCCATATTCGCTGCAGTGCCGCGGCCCAGGTGCTCCAGGCCGGCCTCCATGTCCATGATGACCACATCGTTCTTGCGGTAGGTCAGGGTGGACAGGATGCTCTTGAGCATCACATGCTCGGGGCAGACGCAGCCGGTGCCGCCCACGTCCACGGTGCCCATCACCAGCAGCTTGACGCCGTTGATGTCCTTGCTGAAGGTATCGGGGATGTCTGCAACGTAGGGGTTGAGCTTGAAGAACTTGTTGGCGGCAGATGCGCCGGTACGTTCTTCCACCAGGGTACGCATTTTGGAGATGGGGACGATCTCGTCCACTTCTTCCTGAGTCAGGCCCAGGGCCAGACCCAGATTGGCATCGGGGTCCACGTCGGCGGCCAGAACGGTCCGGCCTTCGTCGGCGTAGAGCCGTGCCAGGGTGGAGGACAGGGTGGTCTTGCCCACGCCGCCCTTACCGGTAATCGCTACTTTCATTGGAAAAAGACCTCGAATTTAAGTTAATTAGATGCCCAGAGCTTCGCGCTTGGCTTCGATGCAGGCGATCATCTTGTCGCACAGGGACTCGATGTCGGTATCCACAACGAACTTAGCCTCAACCCACTTGTTGATGCCGTCCTCGCCCTGCAGCAGAGCGGTGACTTCCTCGGAGCCCTTGGTGTAGGGATCAACGCCCAGGAAGGTCTCGATACCGGTAGCGACGACGTAGTTACCGATGGAGACAGCCTTCTCGGACATCCACTCGGGAGCGCAGCCGACGACGGGAACCTGGGAAATGTTGATGCCCCAGTCCTTGGCGATGTCGGATGCCAGGATCATCATACGGGAGATGTCGACACAGGAGCCCATGTGCAGCACGGGAGGAATCTTAGCCAGCTCGCAGACTCTCTTCAGGCCTGCGCCGCAGTACTCTCTTGCCTTCTCGGGATCCATCAGGCCGGCCTTGGCAGCAGCCTGTGCGGAGCAGCCGGTGGTGATGACGATGATGTCGTTCTCCAGCAGCTTCTTCATCAGCTCGATGTGAGCGGTGTCGGGACGGACCTTGGGGTTGTTGCAGCCGACCATTGCCACAGCACCGCGCAGAACGCCGGAATGGACACACTCGATCAGGGGCTTGGTGGTGCCGAACTCGTCCAGCTGGGAGTTGGCAACGGTGTCCAGAACACCCTTGATGGCCTCGACGGAGTAACCGACGCGGGCATTCTGCTTCTGGTTGGGGATGTTGACCAGCTCGGGCTTACGGTTGACGAAGTTCTCGATGGCCATCTTCACGATTGCCTTTGCGTTGTCACCGGCGGTCTCAGCAGAGAAGCGGTAGAACTCGGAATCGGGAATCTGAGCGATGGGAGAAGTGGTGATGAACTTGGTGTGGAAGCACTTGGACAGGGGGCCCAGTGCGGGGAAGATACACTGAACGTCAACAACGATGGCCTCGCAGGCGCCGGTCAGAACCACGTTTTCCTGGTTCAGGAAGTTACCGGCCATGGGGATGCCGTGACGCATGGTGACTTCGTTGGAGGTGCAGCAGACGCCGGAAACGGTGATGCCCTTTGCACCGATGGACTTGGCGTAGGCGATCATCTCGGGATCGTTTGCGTAGTAGACGATCATTTCGGACAGAGAGGGATCATGGCCGTGGACGACGATGTTGACGTTGTCCTTTTCCATAACGCCGATGTTAGCGGTGGTGTCAATGGGCTTGGGAGTGCCGAACATGACGTCGGAGAACTCGGTGCCCATCATGGAGCCGCCCCAGCCGTCGGACAGGCCGGATCTCAGAGCCTGACGGATCAGAGCCTCGGGCAGGGAAGAGCAGCCCATGTGAGTCATGTGCATGGACTGTGCAACTTCGCGGTCGATAGCCCGGGGAGCGATCTCCTGCTCGTGCCACAGCTTCTGGGTGTGCTCGGGAGCACGCTCGATGAACTTCAGGTGACCGAAGGGCTTGCCGTACTCCAGCAGACCGATCTCAGCCATCTCGTGAGCCAGAGCGTAGATATCCTTACCCTCGGTTTCAACGCCCCATTCCTTGGCGATGCGGATCAGCTTCTCGGGGTCCTTGACCTGGTAGTTGCCGCCCTCGCGGGTCTGGTGCAGGGTGTGCATGATCTCACGGCCGTGGTCAGAGTGGGTTGCGGTACCACCGGCGGTGAAGCGCAGGTAGTTACGGGCAACGATGCCATGAACGTCGCAGCCGCAGATACCACGGGGTGCCTTCTTGGTGATACGGCAGGGACCCATGGAGCAGATACGGCAGCAAGTACCGGATTCGCCGAAGCCGCAGTGAGGAGTCTGGTTCTTGGCACGCTGCTGCCAGGTGTCAGCACCAACCTTCTGAGCTGTTTCCAGCAGAGAATTGGTGGCAGCTTCCATCTCCTCGATGGTAGTTGTAAATGCCCAATCCTTCAAAGTGATTTCCTCCTATAAAACATTGATTTATACAAATAACGACAGGTTACCTCTATGTATAATGATTCACTATACATAGTATCGATACTATTCTACCAATTGGATGCTCCATTGTCAATCGTCGAAGTAACTGATTAAATTACGAAATTTTCAATCCCCCCGAGGGGGATTTTGGGCATATTTCCCCTGCGGATTTTATGGAAATGGTTTCTTGTGTTTTTTGTTGAAAAAAACCACAATATATGGTATCATCAGTCATATATCGGCATTCAATCTCCCAACGAGGTGAAGAACAATGGAAAGAACCATGATGCTCCCCTGTGAGGAGCTGCAGGTCCCCTGCAAGATTTATGATCCCGGCTACGGCACGATCCGCCGGGTGGTCATCGGCGTCCACGGTCTCTTCGGTGACAAGGAAAGCTCCGTCATCGCAGCGGTGGCGGAGGAAATGGGCTTTTATCAGACCGCGACCGTTACCTTCGACCTGCCCGGCCACGGCGAGAGCCCCATGCCCGGCCGGACGCTGAATCTGCGCAACTGCCACAGAAGTCTCATGGCCGCCGTGAATCTGGCCCGGGAGGAGTTTCCCGAGGCGGAGGAATGGTGCGTCTTTGCCACCAGCTACGGCGCTTATGTGACGCTGCTGGCCATGGATGAGCTGCGGGAGCTGCTGGGGCATATCAAGCTGGCCCTCCGGGCTCCGGCGGTGCGGATGGCGGAGACCTTCCTGACCATGGCCCGGTGCAGTCAGGAGCAGCTGCTGAAGAAGGGCCGTGTCATCTGTGGTTTTGATAAGAAAATGGAAATCCCTTACAGCTTCTATGAGGAGCTGACCACCCACAACGCCATGGCAAATTACGATATGCCCATCATGATCCTTCAGGGCGACCAGGATGACATCGTATTGGCTCACGATGTGGAATTCTTCCGGCTGCTCAACGAGCAGTCCAAGCTGGTCATGTTCCCCGGCACCGACCACCGCTTCAAGGGCGAGGGCGAGCTGGACATGATCGTGGACCTGACCCGGGACTGGTTCCTGTGTGAAGAGGTCCTGCTGAGCGAATGGCAGTAATATGAAAATGAAATCCCGGATGCAGCAGCATCCGGGATTTTTGGCGCGGCGGGCTTCAAATTGCAGTTTATCGGGCAGCGGACAATAGAATTCGTAGGAGGCGACCACAGGTCGCCCCTACATTCACGAATGAGGGGAAACAATGCTGCAATTCCTCAATATTTCAAAAACCTGCGTAGCTTCTGCTCGGCCCGGTGGAGGGTCCGGCAGACGGTGCTTTTGTTGACGCCCCGTTCCTCGGCAATTTCCGTAATGGTCCGCTCCTGGAAATAATATCCGATCAGCGCCTCCCGCTGCAGCGGCGTCAGCTCCTCCTGGATCACCCGCTGGACCCGCTTGAGCTGGACCTCCCGGGGCAGCCGGGGGCCGAGATAACCTTCATACAGTATATTTTTCACTGCGGTAATACCCCCTGTCGTAGTAGTGGGCGGTCAGGTCCGCCAGCTCGTTCATCTGGGTCAGCATCGGCGTCAGCTCTGCGATGCGGCGTTTGATATGCCAGACCTCATCAGCCGTTTCCGCCTGGGCCAGCATCTGGCGCAGCTGCCGCAGCCGGGAGCGCAGGGGTGCCGCTGCTGCTTCATAGCATTTGCTCAGCTCTGCCAGAGTCATGGCGTCCTCCTCTCGCAGCGCAGGCAAATCAGACTGGGCGCATACCTGGCTCCGCCGCAGCGGGGACAGTACCCCGCCGGGAGCTGAGCCTGGAGGTCTATGTACAGCGTCCCCTCAATGGAATCGATCACCAAAATCCCCTCTTCCGTAAGAATTGTCGAAAAGTCGAGCTTTCTTTCGATTTCTCTGCCAACTATTTCCATGAAACCAGTATACTACACACTGTGTGTAGAGTCCGTCGAATCGTGCAGAGCACAGTTTTCTCCCATTTTTTCATTTCCGGCGTGGTATGGTAGAGCCAAACAGACGAAAGGTGGGATGATTTCCGTGCTGGGTCCAAGGATTGCGGCGCTGCGGAAAGAAAAGGGGCTGAGTCAGGCGGAGCTTGCACAGCAGCTGAAGATCAGCCCCAGTGCCGTGGGAATGTATGAACAGGGGCGACGGGAGCCGTCGGCCCAGCTGCTGGTGGCAATGGCGCAGGTTTTTGACATCAGCACAGACTATCTGCTGACGGGACAGGCCCATTCCAGCAGCGAAGCCGACGCGCTCCAGCGGATGCTTTTGCAGCGGGTGACCTCCGCCGACCGGCGGCTGGAGGGCCGCACAGACCGCCCCTTCTCCCGTCAGGAGCTGGCCGTCCTCTTCGCCGCCATGCTGATGGAGTAGATTTCAAATTACAGTTTATAGCGCCGATTACGCCCCCCTTACATCCGGTATCGATAATCTGTATACCAAACTGCAATTTGACCTTTCCCCTTCTTTCGTGTATGATAAACCCAGAAAAGGAGGGGATACAGTGAACGATCTGCATTTTATGGACGAGGCGCTGCGACTGGCCCGGGAGGCTGCGGCGGAGGGGGAGGTGCCTGTGGGCTGCGTGATCACCCGGGGCGATGAGATCGTCGGCCGGGGCAGAAACCGCCGGGAAACCGGCAAGACCGCGCTGGCCCACGCCGAGATCGAGGCCATCGCCGAGGCCTGCAAAAATTTGGGCGGGTGGCGGCTTTGGGAATGCACCCTGTATGTGACGCTGGAGCCCTGCCCCATGTGCGCCGGCGCCATTCTGGGCGCCCGGATCCCCAGGGTGGTCTTCGGCGCCTCTGACGCCAAGTATGGCGCGGTGGGCTCCGTGTGTGATCTGTTCGGCATGGAGTTCAACCACCACCCCGAAGTGACCCGGGGGGTGCGGGAGGAAGAGGCCGCCCAGCTTCTGAAGGAGTTCTTCCAGAATCTGAGGGTCACCCTCCGGTCCCGGCCCAAATGGCGCCGGCCGGAACGGTAAGGATTTTTTCGCTTATTTTCGATTTCTTCGAGAGTTTTCGACTGTGCCGGGGAGGCGAGTATGGACCATCAACAACGGAGCCTCCGGGTGGGCGCATGGGCGATTTTCTGCGCCATGCTGCTGCGGCTCAGCGCCGCAGGTTTTTTCGACCCATTGGTGGAGTTTTTCTCACAACCGAAAATTGCATCCTTCCTGATATACTTAGAAACCGGACGAGTCGTCCGGTTTTCTGCATCTGATGAGGCTTTTTCGCCGGTTTTCGCTGGGGAATCCCCGGAGCCCCTATTTCCCGCCGCAGAAACGGAGCCAACGGTGCCCACCTTTACCGCCGAGGACGCCGAAGCAATTGAAGTCCGCTATAACTGCACCCACCGGCCGGAGCTTCCGGCGCTGATTACGCATCCTCTGAGTTGGGATCTGACGGTTTCCGAGCCCACGGTGCTGATCCTCCACACCCACGCCACGGAGAGCTATACCAAAGCCGCCGGAGAGAATTATAAGGAATCCGCCGCCTTCCGGACCCTGGACGAAAGCTATAATATGATCTCCGTGGGAGATCATCTGGCCCAGCTTTTGGAGGCCGGAGGAATTACGGTGATCCACGACCGGACGCTGCATGACTACCCTTCCTACAGCGGCTCTTACTCCGCCGCCCGGAAGGCCATCGACGCCTGGCTGGCAGAGTATCCCTCCATCAGCCTGGTGCTGGATGTGCACCGGGATGCCTCCGGGGACAATGACAATCAGATGCGTACTTCTGCTACCGTGGAGGGGCGGGCCTCTGCCCAGCTGATGCTGGTGGTGGGCACCAACCATGCGAACTGGGAGGAAAACATGGCACTGGCCCTGAAGCTTCAGGTTCAGCTGGAGCGCAATGCCCCCGGCATCTGCCGCTACATCAACCTCCGGGCCCAGCGGTTCAATCAGGACAAAAACCCCGGTGCGTTGCTGGTGGAGGTTGGTGCCGCCGGCAACAGCCATGATGAGGCCCTCACCGCAGCGGAAGTGCTGGCGAAGGGGATATTGGACCTGAAAAAAGGTGCACAGACCCCGGCGGCATAACATAACGCGCTCTGCCAGAGGCAGCACGATGCAAAATTCAAAATGCAGAATGATGGTGTGCACAGCGCACGATTTAAAATGTTTTTGAAGAAAACTCCACAATTTTGCATTCTGCATTTCGGGCACCTGCCCGATAACCTAAACTGCAGTTTGACGTACCGCATCTGTCGTGGTAGAATACAGAAAACAACGCAAAGGAGATTCTCCATGACACGGAAGCTGTATTATGAAGACTGCCATCTTGCCCGGTTTACTGCCCGGGTGGTGAGATGTGAGGGATGTGAAAAAGGATATTATGTAAACTTGGATCAAACCGCCTTTTACCCGGAGGGCGGCGGACAGGCCTGCGATCTGGGCACGCTGGCCGGGATTCCGGTGCTGGATGTCCGGGAGCGGGGCGAGGATGTGATCCATCTGTGCGCTGGTCCTCTGGAAGTGGGCAGCACGGTGGAGGGCGTCATCGATTATGAGCGGCGGTTCGATCTGATGCAGCAGCACTCCGGCGAGCACATCGTATCCGGCGTGGTCCATGAAAAATTCGGTTACCACAATGTGGGCTTCCATATGGGCTCCGAGGTGATCACCATCGATTTTGACGGTCCCATCGCCGCGGAAGATCTTCCGGTCATTGAAGCGAAGGTCAACGAGGCGGTATGGAAGAACATCCCTCTGCGCATCTGGTATCCCAGCCCCGAAGAGCTGCCCGCAGTGGGCTACCGTACCAAACGGGAGCTCCCCTGGCCGGTGCGGATCGTGGAGGTGCCGGGCTATGACAAATGCGCCTGTTGCGGCGTCCATGTGGCCTGCACCGGCGAGATTGGCCTTGTGAAGCTCTTCAGTGTGGTGAAATTCCATCAGGGCGTCCGCATTGAGATGGCCTGCGGCCGCCGGGCCCTGGAGCACCTGAGCGCGGTATACGACCAGAACCGGCAGGTCTCCCAGGCCTTTTCTGCCAGGATTCTGGAGACCGGAGCTGCCGCACGGCAGATGAATGAACTGCTGGCAAAGGAAAAATACATCATCACCGGACTGCAGCGGCAGCTTTTCGAGGGAATTGCAAAAAGTTATGCAAACCGAACAGATGTGGTCCATTTTGAGTCGGGACTGGAACCAGCCCTGGTGCGGGAACTGGCGGACAGGATTGCCGATTTCTGCAACGGCTTCGCGGCGGTGTTCTCCGACAGCGGGGAGGCTGGATACAGCTTCTGCCTGGTGACCCGGGAGGGAGATCTGCGGCCTTTGGGCCGTGAAATGACCCAGGCCCTTGATGGCCGTGGCGGCGGCAAGCCCAATTTCCAGCAGGGCCGGGTGAATGCAACGGAAGCGCAGATCAGAGCGTTTTTTGAGAATCACTAAATTGCAATTAATCGGGCAGGTGCCCGAAATGCAGAACGCATAATGCAAAATGCAAAATTGTGGAGTTTTCTTCGAAAACATCTTAAATCGTGCGCTTTGCGCACACCAGTTAGGTACGAAAAGCACGCTGCCAATCGGCAGCGTGCTTTTAATTCATTCAGCGGGGGTTACTTCAAATTCCAGGATCTCGCCGGTCTTCTCGTTCTTGACCACCGCCGCGCTGGCGACCTTGATCAGAGAGCCGTACTTATCCTTCTTGGGACCGCTCTTGGAGTAGTTCCACAGGGTGTCCAGACCGTAATCCGCGTCCGCAGCCTGGCCGGCGGCGAAGGCCTCCTGATCCAGTACATACACTGCTACGGTATAGTCCGTTTCATCCTCGAACAGGCCCCGGTAGGCGCTGTCCACCACGCAGATGACCGTCTCCCCGTCCCACTCGTCGGTGCGCTCCAGCACCAGCTGAGCCATGGACTTGTTGGCAGTTACGCGCTCCTCGGCAGAGTAGTCGGCGGAACGGGAGGTGTTGGTATAACGATAGCCCAGATAGCTCACCGCGCTGACGACGCCTACCAGAACCAGAACGATCAGCGTGATCACCTGCTTTTTGGAAATGCGCATGTCTGCATCGGTACAGCAGGTCAGCTTTGCCCGCTGGGTCACCGGCAGCAGCACCTTGAGGAACAGGGTCAGTACCACCGCCTCAATGGGGAACATAGCCAGATTCTTGAAAATGCGGGTCAGAGTCATGATGCCCAGGATGGATTCCTTGGCCTGATCGGGATTGCCGATCCAGGCGTAGTACCAGGCGTAGATAAACTGCTGCAGCACCACATTGACAAAGAAGCAGATGCAGAACCGGGCCAGCATGACACGGGTGGGGGTGACCTTTGCCCGGTAAAGGAACAGGGCATAGATCAGGGTGCCGGCAATTTCCGTCAGCACAAAGGGAAGGAAGTAATCACCGGTGGGATAGATGACAAAGCCGATGGTGTCGGAGACGATGGCGGCGGGAATTGCCATTACCGGTCCGAAGATCATGGCGCCCAGGGCGGTGGCCAGGGTTGCGGTCTGGATGCTCAGGCTGGGGCCCAGAGGGATTGCCAGGGGCTTCAGGACGATGCGCAGTGCCACCATCAGAGCGGTGATGACCAGCATCTTGGTGCTCCTCATCTCCGCAGAGGCATCACGCCAGTAGCTGGGGCTGAAGGGGGTCTTGTAGGTTGCAGTGGAACGCTCGATTTTTGCCATAAATAATTCCTCCTTTTGATAGAAGCAAACGACAAGCCCGTCATCCACCGGCCCCCAATCAGCAAAACTCCCCGGCGCATCACGCGCTGGGGAGTAATACTATACGGATCACCAGTGGACATACAGCAAAAACACAGCTGGCCGTCTGCCCAACCGAGTATCGTTGCTACATAAAGGAGGTAATCCCATATGCAACAGCGGGTGCGGTGACCTTATCGTGGAACAAATCCTTCGTCCTCCGGGCAACTCCCCGTCCCGATGGCACTTAACGCAAGGTCTCCTACTCTGTTCGGGGATATCATACACGATGCGGCAGAAAAAGTAAATAGGTATTGCCATAAAATGGAAATAATTTGATTCTTTTCTATCAATACAAGCGTAACGATACTCAGGTTTATTCAACGGGCAGAATCCGCTCAAAGAGGTCCAGCAGCTGGGGGACATAATAGCGCTTGTAGCCTTCCGCGTTGGGATGGGTACCGTCGCCGCGGTCCGCTTCGCAGGCGGTCAGGTACAGGTCGCTCTGGGTCTGATTCCAGCCGTTCAGGCCGCTGTCAAGAAATGCGTCATAATAGGGGATCGAATATTTCTCACAGACGGCAACCATGGCATTGTGATAATCGGCAAAGGTGACGCCGCTGGGGTTGGGGGAATGGGCCGTATGCTGAATCTTATGAGTGATGACGAAGCACACCGGCTTGCCGGGGAGATTGTCCAGACAATACCGGAAAATGGTCTCCAGCGCGCCGCAGATCGTGCCGGTATCCAGCGGTCCGGTGTAATCCGAGGGGTCACACTCGCCGATGGGGATACTGCCCCAGAAATCGTTGATGCCGCCCTCAAAGCAGTACAGGTCGGCGTCATCCGGAAGATTTTTCAGATTGTCCACAACGGAATGGACGTCGTCGCTGGAGGTCAGGTGGGCGCCACTCCGGGCGAAGTTTTCATAGGTGCTTCCGGTGAGCTCCGCAATCAGCGCGGGATAGCCGCCGCCGTTGTTGCTCCGGCTTTCGGCAATGGAATCTCCCTCGTAAATGATGGTCTTACCGTACAGCGGGCTCTGAACAAGTTCGGTCAGTTTTTCTGCGGTATCATCCGCCTCAAGGGCGTCCACATCCTGCCGCAGATCGGAGAGCTTGTAGGACAGGTCGTCCCATGCAACGGCGGAATACTGGATCCCTGCGTGATCGACGATCCTGTCCGACACGGCAACGGCAATGACACCCGCCGCCAGAATGACAACTGCGTATTTCAAAAATCCCAAAATAATACTTTTTTTACCCCTCAAGGCATTAAATCCTCCCTCAATATATCAAATTCATAATGAAAGAAATGGAAATTAGTCCAATATCAAAATACCATAGTATTTATCTATTGTCAAATAATAAGCGACAATAGTATTGCAATATTTGACATCTTTGGAAGGAGGATATTATGCTTGGTCAGAGAATAAGCGAAATGAGAGCTCTGCTTGGCTGGAATCAGGTGGAGCTTGCCCGGAAGCTTGGCGTTGCGAAACAGACCGTATCAAACTGGGAAAATGAAAACATCCAGCCTTCGATCGAAATGCTGCTCCGTTTGTCGAAAATATTCGGGGTCTCAACCGATTATTTGCTGGGACAGGACGATGTTCCCCGCATCAACATGGAGGGCCTCCCGGATGTGGTCGTAGCGCATTTGACGCTGCTGATTGAAGATTACAGAAGGAGATAAAAAGAACGGCTTGCAGTCTGACACATGGACTGCAAGCCGCTTATAATTGCTCAATAGAATAACAGTGATACCCAGGTGACCACATTGCCGCCATACTGGAATTCAATGCCGTTGTTTTCCAGCACCGGGATCAGATTGATGCCGTGGCTCTCCACGCAGGGGTGCATCCGCTCCGGGTGGCGGCAGGGCTCGCCGTCCAGATACGCGCAGCGGTCGCATACGGTGCAGGCTTCCGTGGACAGGATGTAGGGCTCCACGCCCTGTTCCCGCATCAGCTCCCGGACATGATTGGTGATCTCCTCGTGCTCCGGGCGGGTGGCCAGGGTATCCTCGATATCCGCAATATCTGCGACCTCGGTGATGGTGGCGATCATCAGGCAGTTTTCGAAAGCGTGACACTTCTGCTGGCACTCCGTCACCGGGCCTACGCCGGGGGGACAGGCCCAGGTCTGTCCGTACATGGGGCACTCATGCTCGCAGATCCACCGGATCCGCTGATTGAATTCCAGTTCTCTGGGGTCAATGTGAAAGTATCCCAGCAGCGGAAGCTCTGCCAGCTGCTCTTCCAGCTTTTCCAGATCCGTCATACGAATTCCTCCAGAATTTTCTGACATCCCTCCAGGATATCATCCCAGGTCTGGCCGAAATCTCCGGTATACCAGGGGTCCGCCACATCGCGGCCCAGCAGCGGGAAGCATTTGGAGGTCTCCTTCAGCATCCGCTGCAGATACCGGGCGTTGCTGCGGTCCATGTAGTAGATTCGGTCATAGCGGTCGTACTCCGCCTGAGTGATCTGGTGGGCAGCGTGTCCGTCGCAGCCAATACCATGCTTCGCCATCTCCCGCCGCGCGGGGGGATAGACGGGGTTACCCAGTTCCTCCCGGCTCACCGCCGCGGAAGCGATCTCAAACTGCGCCTCCGCCCCGGCCTTTTTCACCAGATCCTTCATCACATATTCCGCCATCGGACTGCGGCAAATATTGCCGTGGCAAATAAATAGTATTTTTATCATCGTCTTATATCTCCAGATAAGTCTTGTATTTCTTCTCAAATGTCCAATATTGCAGGGTTTTTCGGCATTTTCATGTTTCTTTGTTTTCGGGAGCTCTCCTTTCTTGAAAGGAGAGCCAGACTTATGATAACATCATATCACAAATTTGGCCCTCCGTATAGTTTCTTAACAGTTATTTATGTATTTGGCGCATGATTTTCTCGGTCAACCGGATAATCTCAGACTGCTTTTCTTTGATAGACACAGAGTAACTTTCTTCATCCGAAAGTGCAGCATACAGATGGATCGTGTTGGCGCTAGCCCATATTTCGTCACGGACAGCCTTGATATCATTGGACGTCTGGATTGTCTGTTCGATTTGTTCCTGCATTCGGCTCATTTGAGCCTGGCCTTCCCGCAACTGTATTTCCTTTTTTCGGAGGAGGATTACCAAATATACTATGATCAAAACAAGTAAAATTAGTATGATATACTGCATGGCTATCCTCTCCTTATGGCAAGCAGTTTCTTACTGAATCCCGTAGAATGCTCAGTGAAATTGGCATTACAAGCACAGTCAGCTTACCCGGATTCTTTACGATCCCATTGGCGTATGCCATATCACGGGAAATGAGAATCACGGGCGTAGTCCTGTCCGCACGCCACGGTTGGTCTGGCTGATTTGTCATATCTTCCGTAACAATCCAAAGAGCCGGTTTACGCTTTCCGAAATACTTTCTCACATCTTCCGGAGTATGGAACAGAAAGACGCTTTTGGATACCGAGTTCAATGCCTGCTGCAAACCTTTTGCGTAAACCTCATTCTTGCACAACAGAGCGACAATCGATTCAGAAACCGGCTCTCCGGTAGCTTGAATAAAATCCAGCACCGGAGTGTTGTATAGGCTGAAATCTTTTTCTTTGTGAGCATCATCATAATAGCTTCTGGCTGCCTGACACATTCTCAGGCAGAACTGCTCAATATCAATGCGGATATCCATCCCATCTGAATGGATTGTTGCCTGATCCAGTTGGCATACAGAAGTGCCACAGTTCACACCTAAATGGAAACGGACATTGCTTTCATTTTCGTTGTTCAAAAAACCCTTGTTTTGATGCAGATACTCACAGCGGAGCTGCCAACAACGCTCACCACAAATATAAGGTGTTTTATCAGATGAGGAAATTTTGAAATATTCTCCGGCGTATTCGTCAAACCAGCGAACATACTGCCCTCCGACATCACGGGTTGGGTTCTTCTGGCGATCAAGCATGACACGACCATCCCGATATCGCTTGACAATCTCAGGAAATGCGATACCACCGCAAATGTCCGGCAAGGTCAGTGCCAATGCCAACGCCGACTGCCATCGCCCATCGGCTATATTCAGTTCCACTTCTTCTACACGGTGCAGAAAGGTAAAGCTGACATCTCCCCGCATGATTTGCTCCTCCTAAGAAAAAGTCTCCTACACAGAATCATCTTCGCCACAAATCCAGAAGTCTCCGCCCTCAATTCTGAGAGGGCGTCCTTCCACAAGGCTGTCTGCCATCTTTTTTCTTGCGTTGTTATATATTCTCTGTACGGTTGTTCTTGCCACTTGCATGTACATGCTGCATACTTCCTGGCTGAAGCCCTCTTTGTCAATCAGACGAACAGCTTCATATTCATCGACTGTCAGAACAACAGGGAGCTTCTCTTCATTTGCTATAACTGGTACAAACTCTTTTACTTCAGGAAGTTTGCATACCCGTCTGCTCTTTGCACGTCTCGACATAAAGACACCTCTACTTTGTTTATGCTCCCATTATACATTCTTTTATGGGCATATGTCAATTAAATTGTTGACATATGCCCATAAAGACGATATAATTATACTTGGTAAGGAGGGGACAATATGGACTTTCAAAATTACTTTCCGATATGGAACAAACTGAACATTCCTCAGCAGAATAAATTATCCGGAGCTTTGATGACCAAAATGGTTGCCAAAGGAACGATTATTCATAATGGCAGCATGGACTGTACCGGCCTGTTATTGGTGAAGTCTGGTCAACTCCGTGCATACATTCTCTCAGATGAGGGGCGGGAGATCACGATTTATCGGTTGTTTGACCGTGACATGTGTTTGTTCTCTGCCTCCTGCATGATGCGCTCCATCCAGTTTGATGTGACAATCGAAGCAGAGAAGGATACCGAGTTTTGGATTATTCCCTCCGAGATTTATCAGAATATTATGTCGGAGTCTGCACCGGTGGCCAATTATACCAACGAGTTAATGGCTACCCGGTTCTCCGATGTCATGTGGCTTATCGAACAAATCATGTGGAGAAGCCTGGATAAGCGGGTCGCGGCCTTCCTGTTGGAGGAAGCCTCCATTGAAGGAACTGACAAGCTGAAAATCACCCACGAATACATTGCCAACCATTTGGGATCTCATCGGGAGGTTATTACCCGGATGCTTCGCTATTTTCAGAATGAAGGCATGGTCAAGCTGTCCCGGGGTGTTATTGAAATTACCGCCACAGAGAAACTGGAAGAATTAAGTGATCAATGATCAAAAGCCAGCCGTTGCAATGCAGCGGCTGGCTTTTTACGTATTATGCGATTTCGGTAAGCTGATAGCCTGCCTCCTCAACAGTCGCCTTGAATACTATATCGGGCACATCACCGCTGTGCTTTACCTTGGCGGATTTATCCTCCAGGCTTACGGTTACATCTGCGACGCCCGGAATTGCCGCCAATGCCTTCTGCACATGCATTACGCAATGATTGCACATCATACCTTCAATTTTCAATGTCTTTTCCATAGGCTTTTCTCCTTCCGGCGGTACCGAT
>JAGARK010000075.1 GCA_017622295.1 Oscillospiraceae bacterium | reverse complement strand
GGTCCGGGAGGAGAGAAACAAATGATCATCAAAAAGGAACTGATCAAGCGGGAAATTGCGGGAGATACCATTCTGGTTCCCGTGGGCAGGACAGTGTATGATTCCAACGGCCTGTTCGTTCTGAACGAGCTGGGGGCCTTCATCTGGGGCCTGCTGCCCAGCGCAGACACGGAAGAAGAGATCTGCAAGGCAGTTTTGGAAGAATACGAGGTTTCCCCCGAGGAGGCCATGCAGGACATCCGCGAATTCCTGGAGAAACTGAAAAAACTCAATATTATCTGAAAAAATCCCCGCTGCGTTGCTGCAGCGGGGATTTTCTGTTCAAAAGATTTCAAATTCCCGGTTGATGGTGAACCGGACATATTCCATGGTTTTGTCGTTATATTCAAACTCACCGGCGTCAAACAGGAAGACCACGCCGAAGATCAGGGAGCGGACGATCATCAGCTTTCGCTTCCAGGTGTCCTCGTCCAGGCCGGAGGATGCGAAGAGGGCGGCCTCCAGAGTTTGGGAAAGACTGCCGAATTGAGTCCTTTTTTTATGGTACAGGTTGTCAAATTCCTCGTCTTTGAGCATCAGGACAGCCCGGTAGAAGGGCTTTTCCATCAGGAAACGGATATAGCCGACGCTGATCTCAATGATCTGCTCCCGCAGGGAATCGCTGCAATGGCTGACGATTTCCTCCTGACGGATGGCCCACTGGTCGTTGACGTAATCGATGATGGCGGCAATGAGGCCGTTTTTGTCCTGGAAATGGCGGTAAGGCGCGGCGCAGGATACATTACAGGCTTCGGCCACCCGGCGGATGGAGAAGCCGGTGACGCCGTGCTGATTGATCTCCTCGATGCCTGCGAGGATCAGGGCTTCCCGCAGGTTGGATTCTCTTTTGGGCATGGTCGACCTCCTTGTAACCCGAATATAAACTAAATGGAAACGTTTCCAGATATGTTAACAGTGCTAATTAAATAATACAGGAAATCAGCTGCAGTGTCAACAGTAAAAAAGATTGTAAATATACATAAAAATGGATCTGCGGTCACCGAGGCTGCCTGCGAGAGCGGTGGCTTCACCACCCATACCTGCACTGCCTGCGGCGACAGCTATGTGACCGACGAGATCGCTGCACTGGGCCATAACTATGAGACCGTCACTGTGGCTGCCACCTGCACCACCGGCGGCTACACCAGCACCACCTGCACCAATTGCGGCGTAGCTGAGGTCTATGATCAGACTGAGGCACTGGGCCACGATTATGTTTCCGTCACCGTGGATCCCACCGAGACCGAGGGCGGCTACACCAGCCATACCTGCGCCAACTGCGGTGACAGCTATGCCGATACCTACACCGCAGCCCTGGGCCACAGCTATACCAGCGTCGAGGCCGATGGCTACCTGGTCTATACCTGCGGCACCTGCGGCGACAGCTATTCCGAGAAGCTGGCAAGCGCTCTGACCTACAACAAGGTCACCTCCCTCACTTCGGACAACAACTATGTGATCACCCTCTACTCCGGCAATAAGTACTATGCCCTGTCCCATGAGAATAACCAGATCTCCGTGGTTCAGGTCACTGTTTCCAACGGTGTGGTAACTTCTGAGATCACTGAGGATCTGGTCTGGACCTACTCCGGCAATAAGCTCAGCTACAAGGACGGCAATACCACCTATTACCTGTACGCCCAGAGCGCCAGCGGCTGGTGGGGCTGGTTCGGCACTCCCACCCTGACTCTGAGTACCGGCAGCTCCAGCTCTGTTTCCTTCAGCAACAGCAAGCTGAAGGTCGGCTCCTACTATCTGCGCTATTCCAGTAAGAACGCTTCCCTGAACCGCAGTGCAACCACCACTTACCTGTTCCAGGAAACCGACGAAACCTAAAATAACCGGTCCCGCAAGGGACCGGTTTTCTATTCGGGCGGAAATTAAAACTGGGAGCTTCCTTTGTACATCTTTCCGGAAATCTGCCCGGGCTTGCGGATATGGGTCCGGGAGAGCTGCTCCAGGGAGGCTTCGTAATCTTCGTTGGCCAGAGCGGTGTAGAGAATGTCGATGATGCACAGCTGGGAAATGCGCGAGGAGGTGGCACCGCTGCGGAAGATGGATTCCCGGGAGGTGGTGTAAAGCAGATGATCGGCAAGCTCCGACACCGGAGAATTCTCGCAGCGGGTGATGGCGATGATGGGGGTGTTGTTTTCCCTCATGATTTTCATGCACTCCACCATCTCCACGGTGGCGCCGGAATAGGAAATGACGATGCCCACATCCTGGGTGCCGGCATTCCTGGCCTGAAGGATCTGGGAGTGCCAGTCGTCGTTGATGACGCACAGCTTGTTCAGCCGCAGGAATTTCAGGTAGGCATCCCGGGCGGCACATAGGGAGGCACCCAGGCCAAACAGGTAGATCATCCGGGCGTTTTTGATGAGATCCACGCAAGTGCGCAGCACCGCGGCGTCCATCAGCTCCCGGGTTTCCTCCAGGGAGACGATGTTGGCGTAGGAGATCTTGTCGATGATGTCCTGCAGGCTGTCGGAGCGGGTGATCTCCTTCTGCTCCGTCCGCTTGCTCTGCTCCCGCATGGCCAGCTCATGGGTGACGGCTTTGCGGAACTCCTTATAGCCGGAATAGCCGGTGTGGTTGCACAGCCGCACGATGCTCGAAGCCGAGGAGAAGGTGTGCTTTGCCAGCTCATGGATGCTCATATCCACCACCAGCTGGGGGTTTTCAAGAATATGCATGGCGATTTCCCGTTCCGTGGTGCTGAACAGGCGGGATTGTTCTCTGAGTTTCAGCAGTGCATTGCTCATGGCGGCGTCCTCCGGGCGTGATTTGAAACTATTTTATCCATTTTTCAGAGGGGGCGCTATTCGTTTTATGCACAAAAACGTTTTGGGTTCGTTGCGCATGATGCACAGGGTAAGATTGGTTCTTTTGGAAATGTTTCATCATAAATACCAAAAAGAGCGTCGACCATCCAGGTATATGAAACAATGTTTCATAAAATGCGCAGAATATTGACACAAACAGAAAATCGGAGTAGAATGTTGTTAACACTTGATTCACAAAATGAATAAAAATGCGCAATAAATGAAGGGAGATTCATTATGAGCCTGAATCTGAAGAACATGTCCACTGAAACCCGGAATCAGAACACCATGAACCTGGACATCATGACCCCCCTGGAAGTGGTCACCGTGATGAATCAGGAAGACGCCAAGGTGCCTGAGGCCATCAAGCCTGCGCTGCCCAACATCGCCCAGTGCGTCACCTGGGCCATTGCCTCCATCGAGGCCGGCGGCCGCATTATCTACATGGGCGCCGGTACCAGCGGCCGTCTGGGCGTTCTGGATGCCGTTGAGTGTCCTCCCACCTTCGGTGTTGCCCCCGAGGTGGTCGTGGGCCTGATCGCCGGCGGCGAAAAGGCCTTCATCAAGGCCGTCGAGGGCGCTGAGGACAGCCGTGAGCTGGGCCGTCAAGACCTGGTGAACATTAATCTGGAGCCCCGCGACATCGTTATCGGCATCGCCGCTTCCGGCCGTACTCCCTATGTCCTGGGCGGTCTGGCCTACGCCAGGGAAGTTGGCTGCCATACTGTGGGCATCTCCTGCAACCCCGGCAGCGCCGTGGGCGCCGCTGCGGAGCTGGCCATTGAAGTGGTTCCCGGCCCCGAGTGCCTCACCGGCTCCACCCGCCTGAAGTCCGGCACCTGCCAGAAGCTGATCCTGAACATGATCTCCACCGCTACCATGGTCGGCTGCGGCAAGGCATATCAGAACCTGATGGTGGATGTGATGCAGACCAACGAGAAGCTGGTCGTCCGTGCACAGAACATCGTCATGGAAGCCACCGGCTGCGACCGCCAGACCGCTGCCGAGAAGATCGGCATCGCCGGCGGCAACGCCAAGACCGCCATCACCATGATCCTGGCCGACTGCGGTCTGGAAGAGGCAAGAGAGCGTCTGGCAAAGGCCAAGGGCCATGTCCGCGAGGCCATCAAGTAAAATCCGTACATTTACAGCTTCGGCTGTTTTGTAAGCCCCGCAAGGGGTAGAAAAATTATAGAAGAGGTGCAAAAAATGACAAATCAGGAACTTTCCCTCAAGATCCTGGAGCTGGTCGGCGGTAAGGAAAACGTCACTGCCGCTACCAACTGCATGACTCGTCTGCGCGTCAATCTGAAGGATTACGCAAAGGCAGACATCGAAGGTCTGAAGAACGTTGAAGGCGTTCTGCAGGTCATTCAGATGGACAACCTGCACATCGTGCTGGGTCCCGGCAAGGCCAAGAAGGTCACTGACCAGTTCAAGGAGGACGCAGGCGTTGCAGCAGGCATGTCTACCGAAGCAAACTGGCAGGAAAACAAGGCTGCCATGAAGGCCGGCCAGAAGCAGGGCAAGGTTAAGACCGCTCTGAAGGCTGTCGGCGACATCTTCGTTCCCCTGATCCCCGGCGTTATCGCTGCAGGCATCTGCTCCGGTCTGGCTGGTCTGCTGGCATTTGCCTGCCCCGGCTACGCTGACAACAAGGTTCTGTACATCCTGCATCAGATCCTGACCATGATCAACACCGCGTTCATGGGCTCCATCACCGCATGGGCTGGCTACCGTGCTGCTGAGAAGTTCGGCGCTACTCCCATCCTGGGTGGTATGCTGGGCGCTATCACCGCAATGGCTAACATCAACAACATCGCTCCCCTGGTTGGCATGTGGGTTCCCGAAGGCGGCGACCCCCTGAACGCAGTCCTGCGCGCAGGCCGTGGCGGCGTTCTGGCTGTTATCTTCGGCGTTCTGCTGCTGGCTAAGGTCGAGAAGTGGGTTCGCTCCAAGATGCCCGATTCTCTGGACATCGTTGTGTCCCCCCTGGTCGTCATGATCATCTGCGTCATTCCCTACATCCTGATCATCATGCCCATCACCGGCCTGATCTCCAATGGTCTGGTTTCCATCGTCGGCGCTGTCTGCATGTCCGAGAGCGTCTTCATCCGTATGATCGCTGGCTTCCTGGGCTCCTTCCTGTTCCTGCCTCTGGTTGCTATGGGCATGCACCATGGTCTGGTGGCTCTGTACACCGTCCAGCTGGAGACCATCGGCTTCGTCACCCTGTACCCCGCTCTGGCTATGGCTGGCGCAGGTCAGGTCGGCGCTGCTATCGCTATCTGGCTGAAGGCTAAGAAGACCGGCAACAAGCGCATGATGTCCGTCATCGGCGGCGCTCTGCCCGCAGGTGTTCTGGGCATTGGCGAGCCTCTGATCTACGGCGTTACCCTGCCCATGGGCAAGCCCTTCATCACGGCTGGTCTGGGCGCCGGCTTCGGCGGTATGTTCTGCATGGCTATGAAGGTCGCTGCTACTACCTGGGGTCCCTCCGGCATTCTGGCTCTGCCCATCATGGTCGCCGGCGGCAACAGCCCCGTGACCCAGATGGTCTGCTACGCTGTTGGCCTGGTTATCTCCTACGTCATGGGCTTCCTCATCACCAACTTCACTCTGAAGGATTCCGAAGTCGCCCATGCCTAAGGCACTGGGTTATTCCCTGTATCTGTCAACTTTCGCCGCGCAGTGCTCCGCACTGCGCGGCCCGGCAGGTACGGATGCGCCGATTTTTCTCTCGCTGCACATCAGCGAGGAATTTGACGATTCCTACTGCCGCCGGGCAGAGGAAGTCTGCCGTACTCTGGCCCGGCAGGGCTATCGGGTCATCGCGGACGTATCCGTCAAGACGCTACAGCAGTTCGGCTACGGCAGCCTGACGGAGCTTGCAAAGCATCTGCAGCTTTGGGCGCTGCGGATCGACTATGGCATATCCCGGGAGGAGATCCGGGCCATAGCGGAGGAAATGCCCGTTGTTTTGAATGCTTCCACCATCTCTGCGGAGGATGCCGCATGCATTGCCGGCGAAGGCAGGGAAGTGTTCGCCATGCACAATTTTTATCCCCGGCCGGAAACCGGACTGGATGAGCAGCTGCTGATGCAGACCACCCAGGCCCTCCGGGACGCGGGACTGAAGGTGCTGGCCTTTATCCCCGGCGATACCATGCTCCGGGGGCCCGTTTATGAAGGACTTCCCACCCTGGAAGCCCACCGCAGCTGCCTGCCCTCCGCGGCCTTCGTGGATCTTGCCGTCCGCTTCGGCATGGAGGAGATTTTTCTGGCCGATCCGGGCCTGAGTGAGAAGGAGCGGCAGCGCATTACCCGGTTCTGCCGGGATGGGGTCATTTGTGTCCCCGCAGTGCTTTCGCCCGGCTATGAGCATCTGTATGACGCGGTGTTCACCTGCCGTGTGGATTCCCCCAGATGGCTGGTGCGGTTTCAGGAGTCCCGCGTCTATTCCTGCAAGGGTATCGACGTGGAGCCGGAAAACTGCACTGTCAGAGCGCGGGGAAGCATCACCATTGACAATGTAAATTACGGACGCTATACCGGCGAGATCCAGCTGATCCGCGAAGATCTGAAGGCAGATCCCCGGGTCAATGTGATCGGCTCTGTGCCCGAAAATTCCAGGCTGCTGCTGGAATGCATCCGGGGAGGTCAGAAGTTCACGCTGGTGCGGCCATAAGATAAAAAGGATTTGCCATGGATATTCGACTGATCTGTATGGACTTGGACGGTACTGCCCTCCAAAAGGACCGCAGCAGCTTTTCTCCCCGGCTCCATGCCGCACTGGCGGAGGCCCACCGCAGAGGCATTGCGGTGGCGCCGGTAACCGGACGGCAGTATGGTCTGCTGCCCCAGGTGCTTTGGGAGCACCCGGTCTGGGAGCAGTATGCCGCGGTCTGCAACGGCGCTCAGATTCGCCGGCTGGGCAGCGGAGAGGTGCTGTACAGCCTGAATATCGAACCCCGAGCCCTGGAGGGCCTTCTGGCGGTGGCGGAAAAATGGGACCTGCCCATCGAATTCTCTGTGGACAGCATGCTGTACCTGACAGCCCATGCCTATGAGCAGCAGCTGCCGCATCCGGGCCTTGCCTTCCACCGGGATACGATCCTGGCAAAAAACGGCCGGATCGTAGATTCCTTGCAGCCCCTTTGCGCCAGCAATGTGGAAAAGGTCAATCTGCTGTGCATCACCCCCGGGATTCGGGAAGGGGTTCTGGAGGATCTGAAGGAGATCCCCGTCAGCGCCGTGTGGGCCTCCTCTTCCAGCATGGAGATCACCCATCCGGAGGGCACCAAGGCCCAGGGAATCAGACGGCTCTGCGCGCTGCTGGGTATTAAGCCGCAGCAGGTTATGGCCCTGGGCGACAGCGGCAATGATGAAAGCATGCTGCGGGCAGCGGGTCTCGGCGTGGCCATGGGCAATGCGCCGGAGCACATCCGCCGCCTGGCGGATGCCGTAACCGAAACCAACGAAAATGACGGCGCTGCCATCGCCATCGAGCGATACGCGCTGAAAAATAAATAAGGCCGCAATGCGGCTGGCAATACTAATGAAAGAAGGAAATATTATGGGACTCTTCAGTAAACTGTTCGGCAAGGCCGAGGAAATCAACCCCAATCACATCTACGCACCGATGGCTGGTCAGGCTGTGGCACTGTCCGAGGTTCCTGATCCCACCTTTTCTGAAGGCTTGATGGGCAACGGTATTGCCATCCAGCCCACCGACGGCAAGGTCTGCGCTCCCTTCAACGGCACCGTGGACATGATGTTCGATACCGGCCACGCTGTGAGCCTGGTTTCCGACTCCGGCATCGAGCTGCTGATCCATGTGGGTCTGGAGACTGTGGGCCTGAACGGTGCTCCCTTCAAGGTCAAGGTCAAGAGCGGCGACAAGGTCAAGAAGGGTCAGACCCTGATGGAGGCCGATCTGGAGGCTATCAAGGCTGCCGGCCTTCCCACTATTACTCCCGTTCTGGTCTGCAACTGCGATGACTATCCCACCTTCAACGCCACCATCGGCAAGGCTGTTTCCAACGCCGACGTGGTCATCGAAGTGGCCAAGTAAGGAGACGCTATGAAAACTGGTATTGGACTTCCTGTATTTCCCGGTGTGTCCATCGGTCCTGCGGTGGTCTACCGCAAGTCCGAGCGCACCCTGCCTGTCTCCTCCGGCGATCCCGCCGTGGAGCAGGCCAAGTTCAACGCAGCCGTCGAGACTGCCCGTGAGCAGCTGAGCGCTCTGTTTGAAAAGGCAAAGGTCGAGCTGGGCGAAGAGAAGGCCGCAATTGTTGAAGTGCAGATGCTGATGCTGGACGATCTGGACTATCTGGACGGTGTTGCCCTGGCCATCGAGGGCGGCGCAGCTGCCGCCATCGCCGCGCTGGATACCGGCGAGGAATTTGCCCAGATTTTCGCCGCCATGGACGATGAATACATGAACGCCCGCTCCGCGGACGTCCGGGACATGTCCCACCGGCTGTATGATATCCTTTGCGGCAATACCGGCTTCCAGCTGCCGGAGGGCTCCTTCCTGCTGGTTGCCGAGGACCTGGCTCCCTCTGAGACCATTCAGCTGCCCAGAGAGAATATCCTGGCCTTTGTGACCCGTCAGGGCTCCTCCTCCAGCCATACTGCCATTCTGGCAAGAACCCTGAATATTCCCTCCCTGGTCCAGTCCAACATCGAACTGGAGGACGCTGAAAGCTGCCAGATCCTGGCCGTTGACGGCTTCACCGGCACCTGGTACATGGATCCCGATGAGCAGACCATGGCAATGCTGAAGGCCAAGCAGGCCGAAGCCGCCGCTGACCGTGCTGCGCTGGAAGCCTACCGGGGCCGCGAAAGCATCACCAAGTCCGGCAGGAAGATCATCCTGGCCGCCAACATCGGCAGCCCCGAGGATGCTGAGGCCGCTGTTGCTGCAGACTGCGAAGGCGTCGGCCTGATGCGCAGTGAGTTCCTGTACCTGGGCCGCGATACGCTGCCCAGCGAGGACGAGCTGTTTGAGGCATACAAGCAGGTCGGTCAGATCATGGGCGAGCGCCCCGTGGTCATCCGCACCCTGGACATCGGCGCCGACAAGCAGGTTTCCTACATGGGCCTTGAGAAGGAAGAGAACCCCGCCCTGGGCCTGAGAGGTCTGCGCATTTGCCTGACCAGAGAAGAGATCTTCCGTCCCCAGCTGCGGGCCATTCTGCGGGCCTCCGTTTACGGCAACCTGCTGGTGATGTTCCCCATGGTCGCATCTGTGTGGGAGCTGAAGGCTGCCAAGGCCCTGTGCGCCAAGCTCCGCGCTGAGCTGGAGGAAGAGGGCATCGAGACGAAGGATGTTCCCATCGGCGTGATGGTGGAGACCCCCGCCGCCGCTGTTTTGGCCCATGAGCTGGCCAAGGAAGCCGCCTTCTTCTCTGTCGGCACCAACGACCTGACCCAGTACACGCTGGCTGTTGACCGTCAGAATGCCAAGCTGGACAAGTTCTATGATCCCTACCATCCCGCGCTGATGGCACTGCTGGCCCACATCGCAAAGTCCGCCAACGAGGCCGGCATCTGGGCCGGTATCTGCGGCGAGCTGGGCGCCGATCCCAAGATGACTGAGAAATTCATCGAAATGGGCTACACCGAGCTGTCCATGGCCGCAGGCCGCATTCTGGAAGCCAGAAAGATCGTCTGCGAGTCCGAACTGTAATCAACATGAAAGTGAGGAAATAATCAAATGAAAGAATTCAAGCATGTGATTGCCGATCCCCTGGGTATGCACGCCCGTCCCGCCGGTATGCTGGTCAAGGCTGTTGCCGGCTATGCATCCAAGGTCACTGTCACCGCTCCCACCGGCACTGCCGATGCAAAGCGTCTGATGGCTCTGATGCGTCTGGCTGCCAAGCAGGGTATGGAGCTGACCGTCACCGTCGATGGCGCTGACGAAGAGAAGGCCGCTGCTGAGCTGCAGGCTTTCCTGGCTGCAAATCTGTAATTCACAGAAAAAACGATACTCCCCGCAGGCTGAGCCCGGATCGGTGACGATTTCGGGACCTCCCTGCGGGGAGCTTTTTTCGGATTCGGCTTCATCATTCTGCATAATTCCCCTTTTGCTGCAAACAATACCATTGCTTCAGTAACAAGCAAGGAGAGAGTAGAGTATGAAAGCAACCGGAATTGTAAGACGGGTCGATGACCTTGGAAGAATCGTGATCCCAAAGGAGATCAGAAGAACGCTGCGCATCCGGGAGGGCGACCCCCTGGAGATCTATACGGAAAAGGACGGCGGCGTCATTTTCCGGAAATATTCCCCCATGGGAGACCTGCAGGAATTCGCCGTGCAGATGTGCGACGCCATCGGCGCCAACACCGGCCATATCGCGGCGGTGGCGGACCGGGACAGCATCATTGCCCTGTCCGGCGCCCCCAAGCGGGAGCTGCTGGACAAGCCCAATTCCCCGGAACTGGAGCGGATCATGGAGCAGCGTAAGCATTACCTGTTCCAGGACGGGGATACGCCCATCCGGGTCAGCGAAGCCAGCGAGAAATACCATCTGGGTATCGCCGCGCCGATCCTCAGCCAGGGCGACCTGATGGGCTGCGCCATGCTGCTGCTGTCGGAGCAGGACAAAGCCCTGAGCGAAGGAGAGCAGAAGCTGATCCAGACCGTAGCGGGCTTTCTCGGCAAGCAGATGGAGAGCTGAGAAAAGCACCACCCTTCGGGGTGGTGCTTTTTGTCGGGAACAATATCAGATTTCGTAGATCTTATCCACTTCCGTGGAACCCTCCAGCATGATGGAGGAAACGATGCCATTTTCGCCTTCAATGGTCACAACCAGCAGGCCGCCCTGATTCTGGGCGATGAGCCGGCCGCCGGGGAGCTTGCCCTGGGACCAGAGAGTCACGGCGGTGGAGCCGCAGCCGGTGCCACAGGCCAGGGTATAATCCTCCACACCCCGCTCAAAGGTCAGGACCCGGACCGCCTCGGGGCTGATCCAGGTGTAGAGATTGACGTTGGCGCCCTTGGGGAAGGCGGGATCATGGCGCAACGCCCTGGCC
This sequence comes from Oscillospiraceae bacterium, assembly GCA_017622295.1. Lineage (GTDB taxonomy): Bacteria > Bacillota > Clostridia > Oscillospirales > Oscillospiraceae > Faecousia. The sequence continues at coordinate 43,650 of JAGARK010000075.1, read as the reverse complement.
ATTTCGAAGTATTCGGCCTTGTTCTCATAGCGCAGGCCGGGAACCTCCTTCACCGCATGGGGCACGCCGGGATTGCCCAGCTCCACATAGGTGCAGTCGCCCTTCCGGTTCAGGTCCAGGATGCCGGGGTTGTTCAGCTTCACCCGGTACAGATCCTGATCCAGCCGCTGACCCGTCACCAGGCCGGCGTCGGTCTCGACAACCATGGATGCGCCGGCGATGCCGTTGTCATAGGCATAGCGGCAGATGCACCGGGCGCCGTTGCCGCACATTTCGCCCCGGGTTCCGTCGGAATTATAGAAATGGAGCTTGAAATCAGCCTTGTCGGAGTAGTCCACGGCCATAAAACCGTCGGCTCCGGTGATGGGGCACAGCTGAAGTGCCAGCTTTTCAAAGTCGTAATCCTTGCCCCGGGCGTCGATGACCATAAAATCATTGCCCGCGCCGTTCATATACCAAACCTTCATGCAAATGCTCCTTATCCAAGCATATTTTCCATATTATACAGCCCCACGCCCTGGCCCACCATGAACCGGGCGGCGTCTACGGCGCCGTCGGCCAGCATGGCACGGGTAACTGCCTCGTGCTTCAATGTCAGGTGCTGGGTGCCGGTGTGGATGTGGACCTCGTGGACGCCCACGACGCTGCCCATACGCAGAGCGGAAATGCCGATCTCGTCCTTGGTGCGCTTGCCTTCACCGGCGCGGCCGCAGTTGGCGGTTGCCTCGGGGCGGACTTCCTTGATGGAGTTGAAGAGCATCAGGGCCGTGCCGCTGGGGGCATCCACCTTGCGGTTGTGGTGAACTTCCACGATCTCAATGTCGGCGTCGGGAAAGTACCTGGCAGCGTCCTTGGCCAGGCGGCACAGCACCGCGATGCCCAGGCTCATATTGCCGGAAAAGAAGACGGGAATCTCCCTGGCGGCAGCGAAGATCAGTTCCTTTTCCTCAGGAGTGTGGCCCGTGGTGCCGATGACGGCAGCGGCGCCGATGCCCTTGGCGTAGTTCAGAACGTCAGCCACGGCGGTATGGTGGGAGAAGTCAATGACCACATCCGCTTCCACCTTGCCCAGCTCTTCAAAGGTCTTGGGGACATTGTTTTCGCCGTCGATGCTGACCCGGCCCACGGTTTCGCAGCCCAGAGAGGCGTCGATCAGCTTGCCCATGGCGCCGTTGGCACCGCAAATCACAGCTTTCATACGTTGATCCCCAGCTTTCTCATCTCTTCAAACAGGACAGCGCGGGTGCCGTCTTCCATGGGAGTCAGGGGCAGGCGCAGGTTCTCTTCGCCGAAGCCCATGGCGGACACGGCAGCCTTGGCGGGGATGGGGTTGACCTCGCTGAACAGGGCGTTGATCAGGGGCAGCAGATCAGCCTGCATTTTGGCGGCGGTCTTGTAGTCGCCGGCGATACAGGCGTCGGTCATGGCGACGGACTCCCTGGGAGCCACGTTGGACAGAACGCTGATGGTGCCTGCACCGCCCATGGCCATCATGGGAACGGTCAGGGCATCCTCGCCGGAGTAGATGTCCAGCTTGTCGCCGCACAGGTGCATCAGCTCCACCATCTGGGCCATGTTGCCGGTGGCTTCCTTCAGAGCCACGATGTTGGGGTGCTCAGCCAGCTTTGCCACGGTCTTGGGCTGCAGGGCGCAGCCGGTGCGGCCGGGGACATTGTACAGGATCACGGGGACGGAGGAAGCGTCAGCGATCATGGTGAAATGCTTGATCAGGCCGTTCTGAGTGGCTTTGTTGTAGTAGGGGGTGACCACCAGGATGGCGTCGGCGCCCACTTCGCAGGCGGCCTTGGTGTTGGACAGAACGTGCTCGGTATTGTTGGTACCGGTGCCGGCGATGACGGGGACCCGCTTTGCCACCTTCTCCACGGTGAAGCGGATGACTTCCTTCTGATCCTCGGGCTCGATGGTGGCATTTTCACCGGTGGTGCCCATGACCACGATGGCGTTGATGCCGTTTTCGATCTGGAATTCGATGAAGCGGCCCAGGGCGTCGTAATCGATGCCGGTGGCGGTCATGGGAGTGACGATGGCAGTAGCCATGCCGGTAAAGATGGTGTTCTTCATAATTATTTATATCTCCTAGAATATCAGACTTTAAATTTATTGAAATAATCGTACAGCGGCAGAAGCTGTTCAAAGAATTCTGCCACCCGCTGGCCCAGCTGGGGGCCAAAGGTTGCTTCGCTGAAATCCTCATGTCGGGTCAGGCCTATTTTACCCTTCCAGGTAAAATAGGGCAGCAGGGCCTCGTTGTCGCAGGGCTTGGGCCGCTTGTAGCATTCCGCTTCGATTTTCTGGCCGGTGGCGGCTTCCACCTTGTGGACCATGGTCAGAAATTCGTCGGGTTTGGCGCGGATCAGACGGCGAAAATCCTCCATGGAGGCGGGCCGGGGCTTCCAGATGAAGAAGCCGTAGTCCACGCCCTCGGGATTGATCTCGAAGTACAGGCAGGGATTCTCCGCCCACCACTCCACATCCTGACGGATGCAGATCCACAGGCTCTCCTTATAGGGCAGGGGATGATGGAGCCGGGCGTCCCGGTAGATGCGGCTGACCTTCAGAATGTCACCGGTGCGCTCCAGAAAGGGCTCAAAGAGATCCTTGCCCAGGGCCTTCATGGGCTCATAGAGGAAGTTTATATAATTCTTTTTGTTTTCCAGGAACCATTCCCGGTTGTTGTTCAGTCGAATGCCCCAGAGAAAGTCAACGGTCTCCGGGGAAAAGCCGGTAAACATGAATGTTCATCTCTTTCTGTATTTTGCGTATATCAGTCTGTGTTTTTCTTCTGCTTGGTTTTATACAGCACCTGGCCGTAGTGCTTCAGGGGAACCTCCCGGTCTGGAATTTCCAGCGGGTAGCGCTCGTAAGTATTGATGACCCGGGTGCCGTGGTAGTCCTTTTCACGAACCATGTTCTGGCCGTAGGTCATGTGGACATGTCCGTGGAGAAGATACTTCGGATGGTATTTGTCAATCAGCTCCAGAAGGGATTCAAAGCCCCAGTGGGCCGGGTCCTCGTCGTCTCCGACGCCTGCGGGAGGCGCGTGGGTCACCACGATGTCCACGCCCTTGTGACGCCAGAGCTGGTATTTCAGCCGCCGGATCCGGCGGCGCATCTGGGCGTCGGTGTACTGATGGGGGCCGGGGTGATACCGGCGGCAGCCGCCCAGGCCCAGAATGCGGATGCCATTATAGACCACGAAATGGTCGTCGATGCAGTCGCAGCCCTCGGGGGGACGGCTTTTGTAACGGCCGTCGTGGTTGCCGTGGACATAGAGCACCGGGCAGCGGGCCATGGTGACCAGAAATGACAGATAATCGGGCTTCAGATCGCCGCAGGAGATGATCAGGTCGTATTCTTTCAGCCGGCCGGGGATGTAATAATCCCACAGGGCGGGGCATTCTTCGTCGGATACAGCCAGTATTTTCACTTGATGGTCTCCTTTACGGCGGGGATTTGGTCGCGATAGATCCCGAGCTTGCGGACAATGGACTGGGATTCGGGCAGAATTTCATCGTAAGAGGGGATGGAACCCACCACATTTTCCACCAGCCAGTCCATGTGCAGTACCTCGTCGGGGGTGAAGTGGCGGCTGCCGTCGTTTTTGACGGTGCCGTCCTGGGCGATGACCTTCCGGAAGAAGGGATCCAGGGACCGGGTTCGCATATCCTTTTTCAGAATGTCGATGAGCATCCGTACGCCGGCGGGGAGCCGGTCGCCCAGCTCGATGTCGATAACGCCGGAGTCCATGCCCAGCCAGTAGTTGACGGCCCGGGGAGCGGACTTATCATCTTTCCAGTTGCCGGCGAAGATGGTCCGCAGGACGAACTCATAGAAGCTGCCCCAGACCCACACGGGAGATGCCAGGGGGATCAGACCGCCCCGGTCATCCAGCAGATAGGTACCGTAGTTGCAGAATTCCAGATACATCCGGTCCTGGGTGGGGACGTCCCGGTTGGAGACCACCCGGATGCCGTCGCCGAAGAAATCCGCCTGTGGGGTGCCTTCGCAGCAGGACCAGCGCAGCTCGATCTGGGCCCGGGGATTGGTCATCTGGGCGCCCAGGGCAAAGGCATTGATGGAAGCGGGAACGCCGAAAATGGGGTTCGAGCCGATGTAGCCGATGCGGTCCTTCTGGGCCAGGGCACCGGCGATGGCACCGGTGAGGAATTTCGCCTCATAGATCCGGCCGTAATAGGTCCGGACGCTGGAATAGGGCTGGTCCACAGAGCAGTTCAGAAAGTGGACCTTGGGATATTTGATGGCTATCTTCAATGTGGCCCGGATCAGCTTGGGAGCGGTGGTGAACACCACATCGGCTCCGTCGGCCACAGCCTGTTCCAGGGCGGCCTCCGCCTCGGCGGCGTGGTTGGCGTCGAAATAGCTGCGGACGGTGATCTTGTCGCCGAAGACTTCTTCGATATGCTTGCGGCCCCGCTCGTGACCCTGGACCCAGCCGCTGGTCTTCGGGTCCAGCTGGTGGACGAAGGCCACATTCAGATGGTCGGGGGCGGAGGAGATGATTCGCGACAGAATGCCGCTTTTGGGCTCTGCCACGGGCTCGGTTTCCACCTTAACTTCCGACTGCTGGGTGCTGGTGATCACATCGGGCCAGAGGGCGGAGAGGGATTTTTTCAGTTCGCCGGCGCTGAGTGCGCCCAGATCCCGGTAGGGGTGGACCTCCAGCCATAGAAGCAGCGCCTCCTCGGGCAGAATATCCTGATCTTTGCCGGAGCAGGAGTTGAAAGCGTCCCTGAAATAGTGGAAATAGGCGGAAAAGGTCCGTCGTTCCTGTTCCTCCCATTTTTCGCCGGGCTCCTTGCCCAGATAGGCCAGGAGCCGCGCGTAGTCGCCGGGGCGGCGGAACTGGACGGTGTACAGACCGGATACTTTATAGAAATCCATGAATTCGTAGTAGGCCCTGATCCGGGGCTCGTCGCTGAGGGCGGGGACGATCCGGCGGACCATGCCGGGGATCCGGGGCGCACCGAAATGCCGCAGGACGGATACCCGCTTATTGCCCTCCTGAACATAGAAATTGCCCAGGTATTCAAAGCAGACAATGGGATCCCGGATGCCGGTGTCGCCCAGATGGGCCGAGCACAGGTTGATCCATTTGCCGGCGAATTCACTGTTGGGATTCAGCAGGGGCAGGAAGCTGGCGGTGAAGGCAGTGATGCGGCCGGCGGATTTGGTGCCGACGATCCGCTCCGCGGGGATCTCCACCAGGCCGATATCCACGGAGGCATCGGCGAGAGCGTCTTCCAGAAGCTCATCCAGCACGGCAGGAAACGGCGTTTTGCCGGCAGCAATCAGTTCTTTATATTCCTTCTGACCCTGGCGCAGCGCCTGTGTATATTCGTCTCTTGCGTCAGCCATAGCCATAATACCCCTCCTAAATCATTTTTACATATATCATAGCCAATTTTCAGGATTTTGCAATAGAAAACCGGGAATACGGCCGTTTTTGAAGCGTGGAAAAATGACCTCGCCGGGAGGATTTTTTTGTTGGTTTTGTCGGGAAGTGTGCAAATTTCAGTTTATAGCGCCGATTATGAACACCCCTGCATCCGGTATCGATAATCTGCGCGATAAATTCCAATTTGAAATGCCGATATGTTGAATTGCATTGATACAAAGATATTCATTTATGGAAGTTTGTATATTTTGCCGCATTTTCTATGGACAAATCGAAAAAACTGCGGTATGATATCAACATATAATGCGGTTCGTATACCGCGGAATTTGAAAGAGGTGACCGTTATGGCGTTTTCTTTTTTCGGAGGGGTACACCCCAAAGAAAATAAGCATTATGCTGAAAACCAGAAGGTTCAGGAATTTCCCGCTCCCGACCTGCTGGTAATCCCCATGTCCCAGCACATCGGCGCTCCCTGTCTGCCCCTGGTGAAGAAGGGCGACCGGGTGACCGTCGGCCAGAAGATCGGCGACAATCAGGGCCTGTGCGTTCCCGTACACGCAAGCGTGTCCGGCACCGTCAAGGCTGTTGAGGCGCGCCCCCACACCAATGGCATGACCTGCATGAGCGTGGTCATCCAGAATGACCATCTGGATGAGCTGTGCCCCGACATCCAGCCCCGCACCCAGGAGGAAGTTGACAAGCTGACAGCCGAAGAACTGATCGCCATCGTCCGTGAGGGCGGCATCGTCGGCATGGGCGGCGCAACCTTCCCCACCTACTTTAAGCTCTCCTCCGGCCTTGGCAAGGTTGACACCGTCATCGTCAACGCCGGCGAGTGTGAGCCCTACATCACCGCAGACGACCGTCTGTGTCAGGAAATGGCTCCTGAGCTGGTCAGCGGCCTGAAGATCATCATGAAGATCTTCGGCCTGAAGGCTGCACATATCGCCATCGAGGACAACAAGCCCGCCGCTGTCAAGGCGCTGAAGTTCGCCATCGATCCCGCTGACGGCATCGTGGTGGACGTTTTGCCCGCCAAGTACCCCCAGGGCGCTGAAAAGCAGATGATCTACGCTGTTACCGGCCGTGAAGTCCCCTCCGGCGGTCTGCCCGCGGCTGTCGGCTGCGCCGTGTTCAACGCTGCTACCTGCAAGGCTATCCATGACGCTGTGTATCTGGGTATGCCCCTGATCAAGCGCATCGTCACCGTCTCCGGCGACATCTGCATGGAAGCCAAGAACCTGATGGTTCCCGTGGGCACTCCCTTCGAGGCCCTGATGGAGGCCGTCGGCACTTCCGAGAACCCCTACAAGGTCATCTCCGGCGGTCCCATGATGGGCGCTGCCCAGTATGACCTGGCTGTTACCACCAACAAGGGCGTCAACGCCATTACCATTCTGGGCAGAAAGAACCGCTTTGCCGTGGACAATCCCCACTGCATCCGCTGCGGCAAGTGTATGGACGCCTGCCCCATGCATCTGATCCCCGTGATGATGTACAATGCCGAGCGCAATTCCGACATCGATGAGATGAAGAGCCTCAACATGCTCGACTGCATCGAGTGCGGCTGCTGCGCCTATACCTGCCCCGCGGGCATTCCTCTGGTCCAGTCCTTCCGGACCGGCAAGCAGAAGCTCCGCGATGCCATGCCCAAGAAATAAGGAGGTGGAAATAGTATGGCACAGATGAAATATTTTTATGAGCTGACGATTTCCAGCTCTCCCCATGCCCACAGCTCCACCACCACCCAGACCATCATGCGAGATGTTCTGATCGCTCTGGTGCCCGCGCTGATCATGTCCGTCGTCTTCTTCGGCTTCCGTGCCCTGATGGTGACTGTGGTCTCCGCCGCTGCCTGCGTCTTCTTCGAGTGGGGCTACCGCAAGCTGATGAAGCTGGATAACACCGCCTGGGACCTGTCCGCAGTGGTCACCGGCGTGCTGCTGGCCTTTGTCTGCCCCGTCACCATTCCCTACTGGACCATCATCCTGGGCGACCTGTTCGCCATCGTGCTGGTCAAGCAGCTCTTCGGCGGCATCGGCAAGAACTTTGTCAACCCCGCCCTGGCCGGTCGTGCCTTTATGTTCAGCTGGCCCGTGCTGATGAGCACCTGGGTCAAGGTCGGCTTCTCCAATGCTGCCGGTCTGATCTCCACCGCTGACGCTGTTACTGCTGCTACCCCTCTGGCTGCCATGCACCAGGGGCAGATGTGCAGCGAGTCCATCTGGGACCTGTTCATCGGCAATGTGGGCGGCTGCCTGGGCGAGACCTCCGCACTGGCGCTGCTGATCGGCTTTGCCTACCTGCTCTTCCGCAAGGTCATCAATGCCCGGATTCCCGTGGCTTACATTGCCACCGTGGCTGTCCTGGCCTTCCTGTTCCCCCTGGGCAATGACCGCATCGCATGGATGGCTGCTCAGGTCTTCGGCGGCGGCCTGATGCTGGGTGCCATCTTCATGGCTACCGACTATGTCACCTCCCCCGTCACCAAGCTGGGCCAGATCATCTTCGGCATCGGCTGCGGCGTCATCACCATCCTGATCCGTTACTTCGGCGGTTACAGCGAAGGCGTCTCCTACGCCATTCTGATCATGAACTGCTGCGTGGTTCTGCTGGACAAGGTTGGCCGTCCTGTGAAGTTCGGCGCACCCAAGAAGGAGGCTGCGAAGAAATGAAAAAAGAATCCAATTTTCTGTATGTCATTCGGCTGACCGTGACGCTGCTGCTGATCTGCGTGGTCATGGCAGCTGCCCTGGGTGCTGTCAACGGAGTTACTGCTCCGATCATTGAGCAGCTGACATATGAAAAGACCCAGCGGGCCGTCAGCGCCGTCTTGGAAGGCGGCGGCGACGAGGTCGCCGATTTCCCCGCCATGGATATGATCTCCAAGGTCTACCACGGCGAGAACGGCTACGCTGTGGAAGTCACCCCCACCGGTTTCGACAACACCATCACCATGATGGTCGGCGTCAATAACGAGGGCAAGGTCACCGGCATTTCCATCATCGACCATTCCGAAACCGCGGGTCTCGGCGCCGTGGCTGCTGCCGCTACCTCTGCCGGTGAAGCATTCCGCGCGCAGTTCGCAGGACTGAGCAGCACCATTTCCGTCACCAAGGACGGCGGTCAGGTGGAGGCCATCACCAGTGCCACCATCACCTCCCGAGCTGTCTGTGACGGCGTCAATGCTGCTCTGGCCCTCGTGGCTGCAATGGGTTAAGGAGGTACTTCATATGAATTTCAAGAAACAATTTGTTGAGGGCCTGCTGACCAAGAACCCCGTTACCGTTCAGCTGCTGGGCATGTGCTCCACTCTGGCCATCACCACCAGCCTGTTCAACGGTATCGGCATGGGCCTGGCCGTTACCATCATTTTGACCTGCTCCAACATCCTGATCTCCGCCCTGCGCAAGGTCATCCCCTCCCAGATCCGTATCGCAGCCTACATCGTCATCATCGCAGGCTTCGTTACCATCGTTGACCTGGCGATCCAGGCCTTCCTGCCGGATCTGTCCAGCAGTCTGGGTGTGTTTATTCCTCTGATCGTTGTTAACTGCATCATCCTGGGCCGTGCCGAGGCATTTGCTTCCAAGAACGGCGTCCTGGCCTCCGCCATCGACGGCATCTGCCAGGGCATCGGCTACACTGTGGCGCTGATCATCGTCTGTGTCATCCGTGAGCTGCTGGGCTCCGGCACCTTCGGCGGCGGCCTGCTGAACAATGGTGAGGGCATCCGCCTGATCCCCGCCCAGTTCCCCGCCATGCAGATCGTCATGCCCGTGGGCGGCTTCCTGGTGCTGGGCTTCGTCCTGGCCGGCTCCCAGTGGCTGATGAAGCGCCTGGACAGCAAGAAGTAAGGAGGTACTGAAATATGGAATATATGCAGGTTGTTATCGGCATTCTGATCAGTGCCATTCTGTCCGAGAATTTCATTCTGGTGAAGTTCTACGGCATCTGCCCCTTCATGGGCGTTTCCAAGAAGACCGACACCGCCATCGGCATGGGTATGGCCGTTACCTTCGTTATGGCCATCGCCTCCGCTGCCTGCTGGTTTGTGGATGCAAAGATCCTTCAGCCCCTGAACCTGGGCTATATGCAGACTGTGGCCTTCATTCTGGTCATCGCCTCCATCGTCCAGTTCGTTGAGATGTTCCTGAAGAAGTTCGTTCCCGCTCTGTATCAGGCTCTGGGTATTTTCCTGCCCCTGATCACCACCAACTGCGCTGTTCTGGGCGTCGCTCTGGTCAATGTGCAGAAGGGCTATGATTTCCTGCAGAGTGTGATCAACGGTGCTGCAGGCGGTCTGGGCTTTACCCTGGCCATCGTCCTGTTCGCCTCCATCCGTGAGCGCGTGGACAAGACTGACTGCCCCGAGTGCTTCAAGGGCTTCCCCATCGCGCTGATTTCCGCCGGTCTGATGGCCCTGGCTTTCATGGGCTTCTCCGGCCTGAAGATTTTCTAAGGAGGGGCGAGATATGACTGCAATTTTAACTGCCATTGGCATCCTTGGCGCTCTGGGCCTGATTTTTGGTTTGGTCCTGGCCATCGCCTCCAAGGTGTTTTATGTTGAAACCGATCCCCGTCTGGATCTGCTGAACGAGTGCCTGCCCGGCGCCAACTGCGGCGGCTGCGGCTATGCCGGCTGCGGCGGCTATGCTGAGGCGGTCCTGAAGGGAGAAGCCCCCATCGGCAAGTGTGCCTCCGGCGGCAATGACTGCGCCATGAAGATGGCTGAGATCATGGGCGTCAAGGCTGAGAAGGTGGAGCGCCGCGTGGCCATGGTCCGCTGCTCCGGCTACAAGACCACCGACGCCGAGGGCAATATCGTCGGCGGCAAGCTGAAGGGCGAGTACGAGGGCATTTCCGACTGTCTGGCTGCTTCCAAGGTCGCCGGCCGGGGCCCCACGGCCTGTAAATTCGGCTGTCTGGGCTTCGGCAACTGCGTCAAGGCCTGTCAGTACGGCGCTATCAGCATCAAGGATGGCGTTGCCGTGGTGGACGAAGAGAAGTGCATCGGCTGTCTGGCCTGCGCTGCTGCCTGCCCCCGCCAGCTGATCGTTCCCGTCTCTCCCGCACAGAACGTGGTCATCGCCTGCGCCTCCCTGGCAAAGGGCGCTGCTACCACCCGCTCCTGCACCGTTGGCTGCATCGGCTGCGGCAAGTGCAAGAAGACATGCCAGCATGACGCTATCATTCTGGAAAAGAATCTGGCCCGCATCGACTACACCAAGTGTGTCAACTGCGGCGACTGCGCCAAGGTCTGTCCCAAGGGCCTGATCAAGGACTCCAACGTCGAGCATCTGCCCGAGGTTACTGCCGAGGCCTGATCCCCAAAAACAAACCGTCCGGAGGGAGCCCCTCCGGACGGTTTTTTGCGATGTGTGCGAAGCGCACAATATTCTGCATTTCGCGCATCTGCGCGCTAAACTGCAATTTGAACCGCTCTGACGCAGAAACAGGCACCGCCGGAGCGGTGCCTGTTTTCTTATTCGCTTGCAATGACTCGTGCGCCCTGGAATTCCACATGGAGGGGCAGCATCTGCCAGTTGGCTTCGGTGATGGAATCCAGCTTTTTGGCCAGCTTCTCTTCCAGCCGCTCATCCTGGGTGATGCACAGCAGAGTGGGGCCTGCGCCGGAGAGGCAGAAGGCTGCGCCGCAGGTGCGGACCAGACTCTCGATCTTTTCGTAATCGGGGATCAGGCTCTTGCGGTAATTCTGGTGCAGCCGGTCCTGCATGGCATTGCGCAGGAGCTTCTCATCGCCCAGCTCCAGAGCTTTCAGCACCAGAGCGCCATGGGAGATGTTGTAAATGGCGTCGGCGCGGCTGACCTGAGCAGGCAGGACGGCGCGGGCCTTGGTGGTGGGCAGATTGAAATCCGGAACCAGAGCCAGAAATTCCCAGTCGGGGTGCAGGGGGAAGCTGACACAGACCGGCAGGCCGTTGTCAACCATGGAGGCGGTCAGACCGCCCAGGAACGCCGGGGCCAGGTTGTCGGGGTGGCCTTCCATGGCGTTGGTGATGTTCAGCAGGCCCTGGGTACTTAGCTTGTTGCCCCGCAGGACGTTGGCGCCCATGGCGCCGGCCACAAGCAGTGCGGCAGAGGAGCCCAAGCCCCGGCAGACGGGAATGTGAGCGTCGATGTGGATCTTCACGCCCCGCAGCTCCTCGCTCATGGTGGCAAGGGCGGCGCAGTAGGATACATAGGCCAGATTGTCGGGGCCGGTGAATTCCTCGGGACAGCCGGTGATTTCCAGACCGTATTCCGTCTCTTCAAAGGTGACGTCGGTGTATAAGCTCAGCGCGCAGCCGAAGGCGTCGAAGCCGGGGCCCAGGTTGGCGGTGGTGGCCGGCACGCGGATGGTGACTCGTTTCATAAAAAGGCAGTTCTCCTGTTATTATTACTTAGAGGGACAGTACGAATTCCAGCATCTTGTCCTTATCAATGACGCCGGGGTGCAGCTCGGTCTTGCCCCGGAGGCCCGAGAGGTTTGCGGGGGTGGGAACTCCGGTGATTGCTTCCAGCCGCTCCATCTGGGCGAATTCGTCGCCGCTGAGGTCGCCGCCGATGGCTTCCAGAACCGCGGAGGGGAACTTGTAGGGGGAGGCGGTGGAGAGCACCACCATGGCCCGGTCATCGCCGGTATGGCGGACATATTCTTCTGCTGCGGCCCAGCCGGCGGCGGTGTGGGTGTCCATCAGGTAGCCCTGCTCGCGCCAGACCTTGCCAATGGTTGCGGCAGTGGCCTCGTCGCCGCAGCAGCCTGCCCAGAATTCCTTGTCAATGGCGGCTTTCATATTTTCGGGAACGGTGTAGACACCATTGGTGTTCAGATCCGTCATCAGACCAGCCACCAGCTCCGTATCGCAGCCGCTCATCAGATACAGCAAACGCTCCAGATTGCTGGACACCAGAATGTCCATGGAGGGGGAGGTGGTTTTCAGCAGGGGACGGCGCTTGTCGTAAGTACCGGTGCGGATGAAGTCGGTGAGGACATTGTTGGCGTTGGAGGCGCAGATCAGCATACCCACGGGCAGACCCAGGAGCTTTGCAAGGTAGCCTGCCAGAATGTCACCGAAATTGCCGGTGGGAACGGAGTAGTTCACCTGATCGCCCAGCTTGATCTCATTCCGGTCCAGCAGATCCCGGTAGGCCTTGAAATAGTACATGACCTGAGGTGCCAGACGGCCGATATTGATGGAGTTGGCGGAGGAGAGGCTGTATTTGGGGGTCTGCCCCTTACAGGCGGCGAAGATGTTCTTCACGCCGGTCTGGGCGTCGTCGAAATTGCCCCGAACGGCGCACACCTTGACGTTGTTTCCCTCCTGGGTGACCATCTGGGCCCGCTGGACGGCGGAAACGCCGCCGTCGGGATAGAACACGGTGATCTTGACGCCGGGAACATCCCGGAAGCCCGCCAGAGCGGCTTTGCCGGTATCGCCGGAGGTGGCGGTGAGGATCATGATCTCCCGCTCCTGGCCGCAGACATCCCTGGCGGCGGTCAGCAGCTGGGGCAGCATGGAAAGGGCCACGTCCTTGAAGGCGGAGGTGGGTCCCCGGAACAGTTCGAGGACAGTAAAATCGCCGACTTTAACGGTGGGGGTCAGATCCTCGGTCTGGAATTTACCGGTGTAGGCTTTGGACACCAGAGCCTTCATATCGGGGATATCGGGCAGCAGGGCGGACAGGATCATGGTGGCCATTTCCTGGCTGGAGCCTTCCAGGCACTTGCGCCAGTCAAAGGCGGGGAGCGCCTCGGGCATGTAAAGACCGCCGTCGGGTGCCAGACCCTCCAGAACGGCCCGTGCGCTGTCCACGGCTTCGCATGCATTGCGGGTAGAATGATAGAACATATGGTTTCCTCCCCCGGGATTGCCGTTTTTGTCTGCTTTCTGCACAAATCTGGGGCTAAATCCCGGAAATACTTGTTTTTAGGGGCTATTGCTTTTTGGTTGGGTATATGATATACTGTTTCCGGTAAAAAAGCAAGTGTTTTTGATACGGGAACCGCTGTTTCGGCCCGTGTGTATACACCATATATGGAGGTAGAACTATGAAAATCGGTCTTTTGGGATTTGGCGTTGTGGGCAGAGGTGTTTATGAAATCACTGCCGCCCGTGACGATATGCAGGTTGTCAAGGTGCTGTGCCTGGAGGATATTCAGCTGCCCGATGCGGAGGTCGTCCATGATTTCCAGAGCATCCTGAATGATGAGTCCATCGACACCGTGGTGGAGGCCATGGGTGGTCTGCATCCGGCCTATGATTTTGTCCGTGCCGCGCTGGAAGCCGGCAAGAATATCGTCACCTCCAACAAGGCGCTGGTGGCTACCTTCTATGATGATCTGCTGCCCCTGGCCGAGAGCAAGGGCCTGGCTTTCCGCTGCACTGCAGCTGTGGGCGGCGGCATCGGCTGGCTCAGCGAGCTGGAGCGGGTTCGCCGTGTGGAGACTGTCAGCATGGTCGGCGGCATTATGAACGGCACCTGTAACTACATCCTCGACTCCATGACCCGTCTGGGTCTTGATTATGGTGAGGCACTGAGCCAGGCTCAGGCTCTGGGCTATGCCGAGCGTAACCCCTCCACCGACGTGGACGGCATCGATACCTGGCACAAGCTGATCCTGTCCTCCAACATCGCCTTCGGCGTCAGCCTGGAGCGCGATGGCGTTCCCGCCGCCGGCATCAGCAAGATCTCCGCAGCCGATGTGGCCAATTTCGCGGAGCACGGCTATGTCTGCAAGCTGGTTTCCCACGGGACCCAGTGCGACGGCGTTTACAGCGCCTTTGTCCAGCCCACCCTGTATGCGCAGGGTGCGCTGGAGGCAGCCGTTCCCACCAATTTCAACCTGATCACCCTGGACGGCGAGGTTTCTGGCCGCCAGAGCTTCTACGGTCAGGGTGCAGGCCGCTACCCCACCGCATATAATGTGGTGCAGGACTGTGTCAGTCTGCTCTCCGGCAAGGGCTTCTACTGCCCCTACGGCAAGAAGGTCACCGTGGATAATTCCTGCACCCGCCGCTACTACGTCCGGGGCGCTTCCGATGCCTGGATCCAGAGTGTTGCCGCAGAGAATTGGAACGGCGCCGTCGTGACCGGCCCCGTGGCTGTCAGCGAAATGCACGCCTGGCTGAAGAACAATCCCGATGCCTTCATCGCGGCTATCGCGGAATAAATCCGAAAGAAGTTACCATACGCCGCGGGCCCGGCCCGCAGGAAAGAAGGAATAGAAAGTGAAAGTAACCAAGTTTGGCGGATCCTCCATGGCCGATGCCGGCCAGTACCGCAAGGTCCGCGATATCGTTCTGGCAGACCCCAACCGTAAGGTGGTGGTGGTCTCTGCCGCAGGCAAGCGCCACTCCAAGGACCATAAGGTCACCGACCTGTTGTATCTGTGCAATGCCCATGCCAAGTACGGCGTGGACAGCGGTCCTATTTTTGATATGGTCGTGTCCCGGTATACCGGCATCCGGGATGAGCTGGGCATCGCGCTGGATCTGGAATCCGAGTTTGAGGTACTGAAGAAGCGCATCGACAAGCGGGAGGTTTCCCGGGAAGAGCTGGTCAGCCGCGGCGAGTATTTCTCCGCAAAGCTGATGGCCGCTTACCTGGGCTTCAAGTTCGTGGACGCAGCGGACTGGGTCAAGTTCAATTTCGACGGCTCCGTCGATCAGGAGGCCACCTATGAGGCCTTCCGCTCCATCGCCTGGGGCCGCAATGTGGTCACCCCCGGCTTCTATGGCACCCTGCCCGACGGTCATATCATGACCTTCTCCCGTGGCGGCAGTGATATCACCGGCTCTCTGGCAGCAGCTGCTCTGGACGCTGAGGTTTACGAAAACTGGACCGACGTCTCCGGCATCCTGATGGCTGACCCCCGGATCGTTGACAATCCCCAGGCCATTTCCGAAGTGACCTATGACGAACTGCGGGAGCTGAGCTACTCCGGCGCCCAGGTGCTCCACGAGGGCTCCATCTTCCCCGTCCGGGAGAAGAATATTCCCCTGAACATCCGCAATACCAATGCTCCCGATGAACCCGGCACCATCATCCAGGAGTGCTTCGACGGAGATCACGAGCCCAACCGCTTCATCACCGGCATCACCGGCATGAAGAATTTCTCCATCATCTCCCTGAGCAAGCGGGGCATGAGCAATCAGGTCGGTGTTCTGCACAAGGTTCTGACCGTCCTCGTGCGCCACAACATCAGCGTCGATTATGTGCCCAACGGCATTGACAATGTCTCCGTGGTCTTCCCCACCGATTCCGTGGGCAACAAGATGTACACCATTCTCAGCGAGATCCAGAAGGAAGTGGAGCCCGATTCTCTGGAGGTCCACGACCAGATCGCCGTTGTTGCCGCTGTCGGCCGTAAGATGGCTTTCCGGCCCGGTATTTCCGGTAAGATCTTCGCCGCCCTCGGTGAAGCGGGCATCAACATCCGCATGATCAACCAGGGCCCCGACGAACTGAACATCATCTTCGGCGTGGACAACAAGGACTTCAAGAAGGCCATCCGGGTCCTGTACGACAGCTTTGCAAAGTAAATGCAATACTACTTCTTGATGAAATGCTTTCATCAAGAAGACATCGCCTTTGGCGCTGTCGATTCTGTTATTTTGGAAAGAAAATAACAGAATCCCGTCTCATTATGATCTTCATATTAAAAACTTCAATTCGGTGAATTTAAGTTTTTAATTGAATATCAGTATAATCTGCTGAACGGAAAATGACCAGTCCGTCAGCGTTTGGGAGGTAAATTCTATGAAAATGTATACCGTAGCCATTCTGGGCGCGACCGGCGCCGTGGGCCAGGAAATGATGAAGATCCTGGAAGAGCGTGATTTCCCTGTGGGTAAGCTGGTTCCTCTGGCTTCCGCAAGAAGCGCAGGCAAGAAGCTGACCTTTAAAGGTGAGGAAGTGACCATTCAGGAGGTCTGCGCCGAGGCATTCCAGGGCGTGGACATCGTTCTGGGCGCCGCTGAGAATGACATTGCCGAAAAGTGGGCCCCTGCCATCGTGGCAGCCGGTGCTGTCTTTGTTGACAACTCCTCCGCTTTCCGTCTGGACCCCAACGTTCCCCTGATCGTTCCCGAGATCAACGCCGAGGATGTCAAGAACCACAAGGGCATCATCAGTAATCCCAACTGCTCCACCATCATTACCTGCACCGCAGTCAATGCGCTGAACAAGGTGGCTCCTATCAAGTCCATGATCGTCTCCTCCTATCAGGCAGTTTCCGGCGCTGGTGCCGGCGGTCCCATTGAGCTGATGAACGAAGTGGAAGCTCTGCGGGAAGGAAAGACCTACGAGCCCAAGGTGTTCGCCCACCAGATCGCCTACAACCTGATCCCTCAGATCGGCGGCGAGCAGTGTGACGGCTACACCAGCGAGGAAATGAAGCTTCAGAACGAGGGCCGCAAGATCATGCATCTGCACGAGCTGAATGTGTCCATGACCTGTGTCCGTGTTCCCGTTGTCCGCAGCCACTCCATCAGCGCTACTCTGCGCTTTGACAAGAAGGTCACCGTGGAGCAGGCCCGTGAGATCATCGCAAAGGCTCCCGGCTGCCGTCTGGTGGATGATCTGGCAAATAAGCAGTACCCCATGCCTCTGGACACCACCAACCAGGATATCGTCTTTGTCGGCCGCATCCGTCCTGATCTGACCGATGAGAATGGTCTGTGCCTGTGGTGCTGCGGTGACCAGGTCCGCAAGGGCGCTGCCACCAACTGCATCCAGATCGCAGAACTGCTCACCAAGTAACATAGAACCCGGGTCCTCGCAGGGGCCCGGGTTTTCGTATGATAATTTGTCGTTTGAACCAGCGATCAACGTAAAACGAGCCCGTCCATCGGACGGGCTCGTTTGACATGTTCAGATATGCAGCAGCATCTTGGCAAACATGAAGTACACCAGCAGGGAAACGGCGTCGACGATGGTGGTGATGAAGGGGCTTGCCATGACGGCGGGGTCGGCGCCCAGGGCCTTGGCGATCATGGGCAGTGCGCCGCCCACCAGCTTGGCGATGACAACTGTCAGAACCAGGGCAAGACACACCACCAGATCCACCATCAGCGTGATTTCCTGGTTTCCGAAAAGCAGATGATCGACAAACCAGATCTTGGCAAAGCACACCACGGCCAGAGCGACGCCGCACATCAGGGCGGTGCAGAGCTCCTTGCCCAGAACCTCGAAAATGTCCCGGAACTTCAGCTCGCCCAGACTCAGACCGCGGATGACGGTGACGGAGGACTGGGAGCCGGAGTTACCGCCGGTACCCATCAGCATGGGGATGAAGGCGGACAGGGCGATCTGGGCGGCAAGAGCGTCCTCAAAGGCGGTCATGATGAGCCCCGTGAAGGTGGAGGACACCATCAGCAGCGTCAGCCAGGGGAACCGGTTCTTAAACAGGTCGATGGGGGTGCTGCGCAGATACGGCTTCTCCGAGGGGGTCATTGCGGACATCATTTCCATGTCCTCGGTGGCCTCTTCGATCAGGACGTCCATGGCGTCGTCGAAGGTGACGATACCGACCATGCGGTTCTCGCCGTCCACAACGGGCAGCGCCAGGAAATTGTACTTGCTCAGCATCCGGGCGACGGATTCCTGGTCGTCCTGAGTGGTGACGCAGATAAAATTGGTTAACATAATATCCTTCAGCCGGGTCTCGTCGTCATCTGCCAGCAGCAGATCCTTGACAGAGATCAGGCCCAGAAGGGTCCGGTCATTATCGGTGACGTAGCAGGTGTAGATGGTCTCCTTGTCCACACCCTGGCGGCGGATCCGAAGGATGGCTTCCTCAACGGTCATATTGGGCCGCAGGGAGACATATTCGGTGGTCATGATGGAGCCTGCGGAATTTTCGGGGTAACGCAGGATCTGATTGATGGACTTGCGCATTTCGGGGTCGGCGGCCTTCAGGATCCGCTTGACCACATTGGCGGGCATCTCTTCGACAATATCCGCCGCGTCGTCCACATACAGCTCATCGAGCACTTCCTTCAGCTCGTTGTCGGAAAAGCCCTTGATGAGCAGCTCCTGAGCATCGGGTTCCATTTCGACAAAGGTCTCGGCTGCCTGCTCCTTAGTCAGCAGCCGGAACATCAGGGGGATCTGGTTGTCCTCCAGGTCAATAAAAAGTCCGGCGATATCACTGGGGTTCATGGTGATCAGGATATCCCGGAGGGTTGCATACTTCTTCTCGTCGAGCATCTTGACGAGAGCTTTCTGCACGATTTCAAAACGTTCTGCCACGCTTACTCCTCCTATACGTTAGATTCACGGTATGGAAGGCAACGATACGCGGCCGAGTATCAGGTGGCTGCCACAGACGCGGCAGTCATGCTACTTCGGCCCGGTATATTGCCGCTACTTCCAGCGTCCATGGTTTTCCCTCCTTAAGGTCATAATTATTATTATTTTAACTTTATTTTCGGAAAATGTCAACCTTGACGATGTCTCTGCGGGAACGTAAAATATGGGTATATCAATGGTTTAAAGTACAGCTTATCGTGTAGATGCGCGAAATGCAGAATTGAGGAGTTTTTTACGAAAACAATTTAAATTGTACGCTTCGCGCACACCATAATTCTGCATTTTGAATTTTGCATTGTGCTGCCATCGGCAGCACGCTAACCTGTAATTTGAAGCACGACAGGAGGAAAAAATATGCTCCGAATTGCGGTGGAGGCGGATGTGCCGGCGATGCTGGCGGTCTACGCTCCCTATATCTTAACCACAACCTGCTCCTTTGAATACGAGGTGCCCTCTCAGGAGGAATTTCTGAATCGCTTCCGCACCATCACGGCCCAGTTCCCATGGCTGGTGTGGGAGGAGGACGGGGAGGTCCTGGGCTATGCCTACGGAAGCCTTCCATTTGAGCGGGCGGCCTATGCCTGGTGCGCCGAGAGCTCCGTTTACCTGAAGCCGGAGGCCCGGGGCAGGGGCATCGGAAAAAAGCTGTATATGGCTCTGGAGGCCATTCTGGCGGAGCAGGGCTATCGGCGCAATTACGCGATTATTACCTCTGAAAATGCGGCATCTGTTGCATTTCACCGGAAAATGGGCTATAAACTGACTGCTGAATTTCCCGATTGCGGCTATAAATTCGGCCGCTGGCTGGGCGTGTTCTGGATGGAAAAAGAGCTGGAAGCTGTTGGAAACGACGGTATTTCCCCGGTTTCCTGGCACTCCCTTAGGCAGATTGAACGAAAGATTTCTGATATTTTAGATAATTTGTCCCTTTCCTAATCGGGGAAAATATGTTATGTTATGCGTGGGGGATTCTATGCCCTTTTGAGCCCCGATTCCCCCGGGTTCCCGGTTATTAATTAACATTAAGATATAAGGAGCTGTGACCATGTATTTTCAGAAAAAACGCGCAATTGCCATGCTGCTGGCCGGTGGCCAGGGCAGCCGCCTGAAGGTCCTGACGGAGAAGACCGCCAAGCCTGCCGTCCCCTTCGGTGGTAAGTATCGTATCATCGACTTCCCCCTGTCCAACTGTGTCAATTCCGGTATCGACACCGTGGGTATCCTGACTCAGTATCAGCCTCTGGAGCTGAACGAGTACATCGGCAACGGCCAGCCCTGGGGCCTGAACAAGACCCACAGTTGCGCTCAGGTTCTGCCCCCCTATGAGCGTCACGACAAGAAGTCCGGCTGGTATAAGGGCACCGCAAACGCCATCTACCAGAACATTGACTTCATCGAGCGTTTTGACCCTGACTATGTTGTCATCCTGTCCGGTGACCATATCTACAAGATGGACTACGATGCCATGATCAAGTATCATGAGGAGCACAATGCTTCCTGCACCATCGCTGTTCGTACCGTTCCTCTGGCAGAAGCTTCCCGCTTCGGCATCCTGAACACCAATCCCGACAACTCCATCTACGAGTTCGAAGAGAAGCCCAAGGTTCCCAAGTCCACCAATGCCTCCATGGGCATCTATGTCTTCAACTGGAAGGTCCTGCACGACGCTCTGGTTGCTGACGAAGAGGATCCCAATTCCTCCAACGACTTCGGCAAGAACATCATCCCCAACCTGCTCAACGCCGGCCACAAGATGATGGCTTACAACTTCGACGGCTACTGGAAGGACGTCGGCACCATCGACTCCCTGTGGGAGGCCAACATGGAGCTGCTGGGCAAGGATCCCGAGTTCCAGATCCGCGGCAAGAACAAGATCTATGCCCGCAACAATGCACATCCCTCTTCCTACATCGACACCACCGCAAAGATCTCCAACTCCTTCGTCGCTGAGGGCTGTGAAATCCGCGGCACCGTCAAGCACTCCATCATCTCCGTCGGCTGCGTGATCGGCAAGGGTGCCATCGTTGAAGATTCCGTGGTCATGCCCGGCGTCGTCATCGAGCCCGGCGCAATTGTCCGCCATGCCATCCTGGGCGAGAACTCCAAGGTTCTGAGCAACGCCGTTGTCGGTGGCGCCTTCGGCCCCGATGATAAGAAGAAAATCAGCGTCACCGCCAAGAACGCAGTGGTCGAGACCGTTCTGCTGCCCGGCGAGATGCAGTCCTAATGTCAGGGAGGTTACCATATTATGAGCGTAATGGGTATTATTTTTGCTAACGACGTCGCCATCGGCGAACTGACCAGCAAGCGTACTATGGCCAGCCTGCCCTTCGGCGGCCGCTATCGTCAGGTGGACTTCCATCTGGCAAACCTGACCGCAGGCGGCATTCGCCACCTGGGTATCATCTCCCGCTACAACTACCAGTCCCTGATGAACCACGTCGGTTCCGGTGAAGAGTGGGGCCTGGAGCTGGGCGAGGGCGGTCTGGAATATCTGACTCCCTATGCAATGTCCTCCAATGCCAACTACCGCGGCAAGCTGGAGAACCTGCACTCCGCACTGGATTTCCTGCAGTACGGTGATGACGATTACATCGTCATGTCCGACTCTGCAATCCTGACCAATCTGGACATTCCCGATGTGGTCGCAAAGCACATCGCCAGTGGCAAGGACGTCACCGTGGTTACCAAGGCCGGCGTTGCTAACGGCGTCAAGAAGCTGGACCTGGCTCTGAAGCTGGGCGAGAACGGCGAAGTTGCTGATATCGTGGTCGACTACGTTGCTCCGTCTGACTATGTCGCTTCCATCGACACCTTCGTGGTGGGCAGAAAGTGGCTGGTCGAGCAGGTCAAGGAATATGTTGCCCACAACCTGTACCACCTGGACCGTGATCTGATCCTGGGCGGCTGGCAGAATGGCACTGTTTCCATCAACACCTATGCATATGAAGGCGTTGCGCTGTTCAACGAATCCACCGCTGAGTATTTCGCAAACTCCATGGCTCTGCTGGATAAGGATACCGCTTACGGCATCTTCCGCGGCCATCACGACATCTACACCAAGGTCCGCGACCGCGTTCCCACCTACTACGGCGAGAACTGCGAGGTCGAGAACTCCCTGGTCGCTGACGGCGGCATGATCGACGGCAAGGTGGAAGACTCCATCCTGTTCCGCCAGGTCACCATCGGTGAGGATGCAGAGGTTGAAAAGTGCATCATCATGAACGACACTGTCGTTGGTGAGGGCGCAGAGCTGAAGTATGTCATCCTGGACAAGAACGTCACTGTTCGTCCCGGCGTCAAGCTGTGCGGTGACAAGGAGCATCCCATTATCGTCAAGCGGGGTGAAACCGTATGAGAATAGCCATCTGCGCTTCCGAAGGCGCCCCCTACGCCAAGTCCGGCGGTTTGGGCGACGTTATGGAAGCTCTGCCTGCCGCATTGGCCCGCATTGAAGGCAATGAGGTGGCACTGTTCCTGCCCTACTACAAGAAGATCAAAGACAGCGAAAAGTACGAGGTTCAGCTGGTCTCCCAGTTCCAGGTCTCCCTGGGCTGGCGTCAGCAGTACTGCGGCCTGATGAAGCTGATGAACCGCAATGACGGTGTTCAGGTCTACTTCATCGACAATGAGTACTACTTCGCAGGCCGTTCCGGCGCCATCTACGGCGATATGGACGACGGCGAGCGCTTCGCATTCTTCTCCAGAGCCTGCCTGGACGCCATGGTCGCTGTGGACTACATCCCCGATGTGCTGCAGTGCAATGACTGGCAGTGTGCTCTGATCCCCACTTACCTGAAGTCCGTTTACCGGGCAAAGTTCCCCTCCACCCGCTGCATGTACACCATCCACAACATCGAGTATCAGGGCTGGGCACAGGCCGGCTTCTTCGATGATGTGCTGGGCCTGCCCTGGGAGTATCGCAGCAGCCTGGAGATGAACAACTCCGTCAACGTCATGAAGGGCGCCATCGAGACTGCCGACCTGGTCACCACTGTCTCTGAGACCTACGCCCGCGAGCTGATGTACCCCTACTATGCCCATGGTCTGGACGGCATCCTGGCTAACGCTGCCTGGAAGCTCACCGGCATCACCAACGGCATCGATACCAACACTTTCAATCCCGAGAATGACCCTGCGCTGCCTGCTCACTTCAATGCCGAGACCTTCACCGATGGCAAGGCCATCTGCAAGGCCGAGCTGCAGAAGGAAGTTGGCCTGCCTGTGGAGCCCGATGTGCCTCTGATGGTCATGGTTACCAGACTTGCCGGCCA
The DNA here is from genome assembly GCA_017622295.1 of Oscillospiraceae bacterium. GTDB lineage: Bacteria > Bacillota > Clostridia > Oscillospirales > Oscillospiraceae > Faecousia. The sequence goes on along the minus strand of JAGARK010000075.1, from coordinate 20,622 downwards.
CAAGGGCCTGGATCTGCTGTGCTACATCGCACGCCGCCTCCTGTGGGAGGAGAAGTGCCAGCTGCTGATCCTGGGCACCGGCGAGCCTCAGTATGAGACCTTCTTCAAGGATCTGGCTGCTGAGTATCCCGAGCAGTGCGCTGCAAAGATCACCTTCAATCTGGGCCTGGCTGCCCGTATCTACGCCGGCGGCGACATCTATCTGATGCCCTCCAAGAGCGAGCCCTGCGGCCTGAGCCAGATGAACGCCATGCGTTACGGCACCGTTCCCGTTGTCCACGCCACCGGCGGCCTGAAGGATACCGTTCCTCCCGCTGATGAAAACGGCGAGGGCGGTCTGGGCTTCACCTTCCAGAGCTACAATGCCGACGATTTCCTGGCATCTCTGAAGCGCTGCCTGAACCTGTACAACAACAACCGCGAAGGCTTCAACGCTCTGGTCAAGACCGACATGAGCCAGGACTTCAGCTGGGACGTCCCCGCTGGCCGGTACATGGACCTCTTCAACCAGATGCTCAGCTGGTAAGCGATCAACCAAATGCGAAAGCGCACCCGAGTAATCGGGTGCGCTTATCATTTTAGCATTCCTTAACAATCTGAACGGCGACACAGCCCGGGCCGCCCTGGGTGATGAAGGCGGGGCTCAGGGGATGGAACTCAAAGCTGCACCGGGGAAATGCGGCCTGGAGAATTTCCTGTGCCTTTCGGGCCTGGTCCGGGGCATCAGCATGGACGATGTAGAAGCGCCAGCCGCTTTCCACGCCGTGCTTTTCAAAGGCCTTGACCATGTACTTGAAGGCGTGGGCGAAGCCACGGCGGATGGAGGCAATGGTCAGCCGGCGGCCATCTTCCGTCAGCGTCATGACGGGGGACAGGCTTGCGGCCTGGCCCACATAGCTGACCAGCGGGGACAGCCGGCCGCCCCGGCGCAGATATTCAAAGTCTGCGGGGACCAGGAAGCTCTTGGTGCTGTCCATCATGGCGTTGAGCTTTTCCAGAATCTCATTAACGCTGAGGCCCGCCGTTGCCCACTGGACGGCCTTCTCCACCATGTAGCGGTGAGGGCCGCAGAGGGTCCGGGTATTCAGAACGGTGATCTTGTCCCCATTACCGGACATCTGGGCGGCGGCAACGGCGCTCTGATAGGTACCGGAAAGACCGTCGGCGATGGTGATGTTTAGAATTTCATCGTCGGGGTACTGCTCGTAGAGGGCGGCGACCTCGCCGATGGCGGGCTGGCTGCTGGTGGGCATATTGCCCTGGCGGATGATGTTTACAAAGGCCTCTGCGCCGATCTCGTCGAATTCCCGGTAGCTCCTGCCTGCGATGGTAACGGACAGGGGGGATACGTCGAAGCCGGCAGTCTTTGCCTGGGTGGTGGAATAGAGGGTGGAGGTATCTGAAACGATTCGGATCATAAAAATGCTCCTTTGCATCTAGCGGTTTTTAAAAACCCGAAAACAGGGTTTCGCATATATTATGCTACTGTAAATTCCGGGATTTGTCAACAGATAACGACAAAGAATTACAAGGCCTCTTCCCCATGGGGATAGGCAATGACTTTTTCTACAAATATGACACTTCCATTTTCAATAAAAATGGTATATAATACAACTTGGCAAATGCCGCAAAGAACACACATCAGGAGATAGATATGCGTATTCTGTTCGACAGCAAGCTGCTTCAGCACAAGAATCCCTTCGGTACTCTGGTACCCGGTCAGGAATGTACCCTCAATATCCATATTCCCGCCGCCGTTCAGGCCACCAAGGTGGAGTGCGTATTCGACAGCGACGACGGCGCCCATGGCTTCGTCGTGCCCTTCGAGTTTAAGATGAAGAAGGGTGCCTATGAAATTTACCAGGCGAAGTTTTCCATGAAGGACACCGGCCTGTATTTCTATCATTTTTATATCACCCACCGCACCGGCGGCTTCCGTCTCTTCAAGCAGGGAGACCAGACCAATATGGAAGCCGGCGATCCCTGGCAGCTCAGCTGCGTCCCAGCTGATTTCACCGTCCCCGACTGGGCAAAGGGCGCCATCATCTATCAGGTCTTCCCGGACCGGTTCTATAAGTCCGGCAAGTGCGACCTGACCGGCAAGCTGGAGCCCTATACCATCCACCAGGACTGGAATGAGGAAGTGGACTGGGAGCCCACCCCCGAGGGCATCGTCCTGAACAACGATTTCTACGGCGGCAATTTCAAGGGCATCATTGAGAAGATGGACTATATCGCCAGCCTCGGCACCACCATCCTCTATCTCAACCCCATTTCCAAGAGCTTTTCCTCCCACCGCTATGACACCGGCGATTACAAGGTCCCCGACCCCATGCTGGGCACTGAGGCGGAATTTACAGCCCTGTGCAGCGCGGCCCACGCCCGGGGCATCAAGGTGATCCTGGACGGCGTCTATTCCCACACCGGCTCTGACAGCCGTTATTTCGACAAAAACGGCACCTTTGGCGGCAAGGGCGCCTACAATTCCCTGGATTCGGAGTACTATGACTGGTTCCAGTTCTACAACTGGCCCCATCACTACCGCTCCTGGTGGGATTTTGAGACCCTGCCCACCGTCAACAAGATGCACCCCAGCTTCCTGGACTACATCATCCGGGACGAGGACAGCGTGGTGGCCCACTGGCTGAAGGCCGGCGCCGACGGCTTCCGTCTGGACGTGGCGGACGAGCTGCCTGACGAGTTTATCAAGCTGCTCCGGGACCGGGTCAAGGAGATCCGCCCCGATGCGCTGCTCATCGGCGAGGTCTGGGAGGACGCCTCCAACAAGAAGGCCTATGGCAAGACCCGTACCTACTTTACGAACGGTGAGCTGGACTCCGTCATGAACTATCCCTTCCGCACGGCCATCATCAATTTCCTCCGGGAATGGGACTCCGGCCGGGCCCTGAAGGAGACGGTCATGTCCATTGTGGAAAATTACCCGGCTCATGTGATCCAGTGCAACATGAATCTGCTGGGTACCCATGATACCCCCAGAATCCTGACGGCGCTGGTGGACGATTTCAGCGGCTCCCGCTATGAGCAGGCACGCCGCCGTCTGCCCCGGCAGCGTCTGCTGGTGGCTCAGGAGCGCCTGCTGATGGCCTCCTTCCTGCAGTATATGCTCCCCGGCAGTCCCAGCCTGTACTATGGCGACGAGGCGGGCATGGAGGGCTATAAGGATCCCTTCAACCGCCGGACCTATCCCTGGGGCCGGGAGGATTGGGAGCTGCTGAGCCATTTCAAGCGGCTGGGCCAGCTGCGCAGGAATCACGAGGCGCTGCGCCTCGGCGATATCCAGTTCTTCCAGGCGGAGGACCAGAAGATCGGCTTCAAGCGCAGCTACAACGGCAAGAGTTACTCGATTTATGTAAACCGAAGTGACGACCTCTGGGACATTCCCGCCGGAAAGGTCCGGTTCGGCAACAATCTGCGGACCGTGGCTCCCGACTGGCTGACCCTGGCCCCCATGGGCTTCTGCCTGGTGGAGAACTGAGATGGAGCGGGAAGAATTCGTATCCGGCTACTGCCGCCAGCTGGACGCCAGCCGGATGGTGGAGGTCATCCTCGACGATGGCAAGCTCGACGAGGTGGATTGCTGCTACGGCGATTGCATCTACCAGCCCAATTGTCAGATCGCAATGCGGATTGAGGAACTGACGGGGCAGGAAGGGTAAATTGCAGTTTGTCGTACTGCCGCGGGAGCGCCCAAGGCTTCCCCCGGGGGGAAGCTGGCAAAAATCTTTGATTTTTGACTCTGCGCCCGCAGGCGCGTTTCGGAGCGCAACCGCCCGCAGGGTGGCTCTTAGCGCGGAGATGATGAGGAATGCGGGCGGAAAAGTACCCGTTTCGAATCTGTTGAGACCTTTTCCGCAGTGTCAGTTATCGCCATCCCTCATCCGAGCCGGCTTTCGCCGGCCCACCTTCCCCTCGGGGGAAGGCTTTGGGTGCGGTGCTCAACTGAGCGACAAACTGCAATTTGAAGCATCACAACGGAAAAGCGCCCCGTCCAACCGGACGGGGCGCTTTATCATTCTTCATCGGGCAGCAGCTCGGGATGCTTCTCCTGAAGCCATTCTTTGATGATCTCTTCTGTCAGCTGGGAGATGCTCCATTTCTTCTCGGCAGCAATTTTTGCGAGGATGGACTTGATCACGGGATCGGTTCTGTAAGTTATATATTCAGTCTTTTTCATATTTATCACCTGTATACATGGTATACCTTTTTGCTTGACCAAACCATAAATATTTAGTACACTAAGTATACCTTGATATCGGGAGGCGAAACATGAAAAAACAGGAATATTCCATGGCGAAGGAGGTCTATGACTCCCTATGGGGTGGGGTGATCGAGGAATACCGGATCCCCTGGGTGGAGGATGCCACCGCCAGCGGCAGTCACTGCATGGAGCTGTATGGGCAGATGCTGGATGCCTACGACCGGCTGCTGCTCCGGCTGGGACGGGTGGATGATGACGACGATGTGGAGGACATCATCAATTCCCTGCTGGACCTCCAGGAAGAGTTGTGCCTGAAGATGATCGAATACGGGCGGATATACGAAAAGACGCTGCTGTGACCGTTTCACAGCAGCGTCTGTTTTGAGATAACTCAGTCGATCTCGACCATTTCCTCCTGCAGCTCGCTGCGGCGGATGAGGAAGCGGCGGATGGCGAACAGGCCCGCGATGCAGGCCATGGAGGCAATGTTGCTCCAGGGATCATCGTGGCTCAGGATGACATGGCGGGTGATTGCCACGGTGAGGACCTCCAGAATGTTTGCCGGGGTTGTGTCAATGAGCATTCGCACAAACTCGAGGCCAACAACAATGGTCAGCAGATTGTGCAGCAGATGGGAAACATCCTTGAAATAGCTGGGGGTATTGAACATGGTGTGGATTTCCAGCGCCAATGCTGCCAGCAGGGCAATGATGGTGACTGCGGCGATGAAACGCTCGATCCAGTGCAGGATCCGGCGGAAAACATGGTCCAGGCGGCTGTCATGCTTTTCCATCCGAACCAGGTAGTCCTTCTCTTTTTGAGACAGGTTTGTTTTGTTGGGGGAGTGGTGACTCAAGGTAATGCCCTCCTCGTTGGTTGATATTTCTATTTTACATTAAAAGCGGTGAAAATGGAAGAAAAATCTCATAAAAAACGAAGAAACCGGGACGAAATATTCGTCCCGGTTTGTAGTTTAATAGAACTGCTTCATTTCACCGGCAGCCCGGTCCAGTTCCTCCCGCAATTCCCGGGCGGACATGCGCAGCGCGCCGCTGCGGAAACTGGACAGCTGCACCAGCGCGTCGGAGGTGGCCACCCGAACGGCATAGTTGCTGCCGATCTGGTTGACCAGCCGCTCGATGTATGCATCGCCGGTTTCGCCCTCTTTGGTGTAGACGATCTGGATGTTGTTCCACTTTTCCTTCTCGCCGGGGTTGCCCTTGACCTTCCAGCCGTCGAAGACCAGCACCAGATAGCATTTCCGGAAGCCTGCGTAGTTGCTCAGCCGGTCACAGAGGGTGCGGCGGGCGGCTTCCAGATCCTCCTTGGCCAGGGTAGCGAGATCCTCCCAGGCGAAGATGATGTTGTAGCCGTCCACAATCAGGGCCTTCTGCTTGGGGGCCTTGATGGTGATCTCCTCGGTGGCGGGGCGGTTGGCGGGAGCGCGGTACAGGGGTCGCTTTACGGGGCCAAATTCCCGCTCCATGATGGCTTCCAGCTCTTTGTCATCGATGCGGAAGTTGCGGGTGATGATCTGGGCAGGCTTGTGCTCTTTCAGGCCGCTTTCCAGATGCATATAATTGGGCACTTCGTTCCACTTGACGTTGAAGCCCGCGCCGTGGGCGCAGAAAACGGAATCCGGTGTGTTTTCCAGGTCCGCCTCCGGGTCGTAGCCGGTTTCGGCGATGACTGTCTCAGAATTGTGGCAGGGGGCGTAGCCCTGTAGGGCGATCTGCAGCCGTCCCCGGCCCTGGGTATAGGAGGCGACGGTATCGGCGTAGTCTCCCAATTCCGCCGCCGGGACGATGCCCTTCAGGGTGGAAAGACTGCCGGAGGATTCCGGGGAGTCGAATTCGCCGCCCATGGCGCGGATATCCGTGATGGCCCGGCCGATGGATTCAGTGGGGAGCGTCAGGGTGAAGGCGTACCAGGGCTCCAGCAGGATGGATTTTGCCTGCATCAGGCCCTGACGGATGGCCCGGTAGGTGGCCTGGCGCATATCGCCGCCTTCGGTGTGTTTCAGGTGGGCCTTGCCCACCAGCAGGGTGATTTTAACATCCGTCAGCGGCGCGCCGGTGAGGACGCCCCGGTGAACCTTTTCTCCGATGTGGGCCATGATCAGGCTCTGGTAGGCGATGTCCAGCACATCTGTGGAGCAGACCGAGTCCTTGACGATGCCGCTGCCGGGGGGCAGAGGCTCCAGCAAAAGGTGGACCTCGGCGTAGTGCCGCAGGGGTTCAAAGTGGCCTACGCCCTCCACGGTATTGGCGATGGTTTCCTTGTAGAAAATGCGGCCCTTGTCCAGGGTTACATCCAGCGCAAACCGCTGCTGGACCAGACTGCGGAAGATTTCCAGCTGGACCTTGCCCATGATCTGCACATGGATCTGGCCGCTTTCCCAGATGATGTGCAGCTGGGGGTCCTCCTCTTCCAGAAGCCGAAGCTTCGGAAGGACCGTGGCGGGGTCACAGCCCTTGGGCAGCTCCACCCGGTAGGTCATGACCGGCTCCAGAACCGGAGCGGTGCCGGCAGGCTCCGCCCCCAGTCCCTGACCGGCGAAGGTGCCGGAAAGACCGGTGACGGCCACCAGAGAGCCGGCGGCTGCTTCCTCCGGGGCGGTAAATTTATCGCCGGAGTAGAGCCGCAGCTGGAGGGCTTTTTCCTCTATCTGATCGCCTTTTTGGTTTACATAACTTAAAATGGAGCGGACCTTCAGCGATCCGCCGGTGATCTTCATCCAGGTCAGGCGGTTACCCTGGGGGTCCCGGGAGATCTTATAAACGCGTGCGCCGAAATCGGCGGGATAGGTTTTGACCGGGGCATAGGCGCTGATGGTGTCGATCAGCCCGTCTACTCCCTCCAGCTTCAGCGCCGAGCCGAAGCAGCAGGGGAAGACCTTTCGTCCGGCCACCAGTCCGCGGATATTGCCGGGGGTGACTTCGCCGGTTTCCAGATAGGTTTCCAGCAGCGCCTCGTCGCACATGGCGCAGGCTTCCTGCAGCGCTTCGGCGTCCATGCCGAAATCGATGCAGCCCGGGGAGAGCTCCTGCTGCAGCTGGGTGATCAGTTTTTCTTTTTCCATCCCCGGAAGATCCATCTTGTTGATGAACAGGAAGGTGGGGACCTCGTAGCGCTCCAGCAAACGCCAGAGGGTAACGGTGTGGGCCTGAATGCCGTCGGTGCCGGAAATCACCAGCACTGCGCAGTCCAGAATCGGCATAGTCCGTTCCGCCTCGGCGGAGAAATCCACATGTCCCGGAGTGTCCACCAGGGTGACGTCCAGATCATCGATGGCCATACGGGCCTGCTTGGAGAATATGGTAATACCTCTGGACCGTTCCAGGCTATGGGTATCCAGAAACGCATCGCCATGGTCCACCCGGCCCAGGGTCCGCTTCGCACCGGTCCGGAACAGCAGTGCCTCCGAAAGGGTGGTCTTTCCGGCGTCTACATGGGCCAATAGAGCAATACTACACATCCGCTTTTTGGGCTGTTCACCCATAGAAATAACCCCCTTCCATGATCAAGTACGCATCATTATAGCATGGAAAGGGGTTTTCGTCGATAGATTTTACTGAATTTTGGAAAAAATGTAGTTCCTGGTAGTTCTGCTGGCGCATTGAGCGCATATTATTTGGGAAGATTGGGATAGATGTGCAGTGTCAATTCTCCATCTTGGGAGCGATACACCGTGGCTTTCTTCATAACCAGCTTCCAGAGCCGATTCTTCTCCGTGACGGTCAGCATTGGGTAGTTTTCCAAAATGTGCTGTGTGGTGGGAATGATCTGCGAGGTAGCTTTTTTCTGATGATTGTTATCGCTTTGCTGTTGCAGAAGCTCCGCTTCGGTGCGCTGGAGTTGGCTGATTTCCCTGGACAGGGAAGCATTTCGTTTGGTGAACATATCGATGGTGTAAACGCCTTTTTCGAGATATTCGCAAATCCCCTCCTGTTGGAGCTGTAACTGAGCAAGCTGTCCACGTACAGCATCCAGGGCTGACTGCACAGGATCAACAGTGGGTTCCTGTTCAGAATTGACTTGGACGATATATTCCTCCAGCCATTCTTCCATTGCGTCGTAGATCGCATCTTCCACGGTTTCGCATTTAATCATTTTGCAATCACAGCCTCTGGTGGGACACTGGTACCAGGCGATACAGGTTCTTGTTTTCTTGGGGATTTTTCGCTTCATGACGGCACCGCATTTCTCGCAAAATAGAATACTGGCAAAGGGATTCTGCAAGTGCCATTCTTTATGTGTGGGTGGGTGATAGCGCTTAGCTTGGGCGGCCTTGGCACGGCTCCACTGTTCTTCTGTAATGATGGGCTCGTGACGGCCCTCATAGACTTCATACTCTTCATTCAGAATTCTCTTTTTGGCAAGCATACCATCCCTCACAACTCGCTTTACAGGTTCCCTGCGCCAACGGATTTTTCCGAGATAGACTTCGTTGTTGATGATATTGGCAACGGAGGTCTGTCCCCATTCTCCGGTACGGGAGGGGATATGCATCTGATTCAGCTGATAAGCAATGGTGTTATAGCCAATACCCTGCTGACCGTACATATCGAAGATCATCTGTACGACTTTTGCCTCCTCCGGCTCGATGCGCAGACTGTTGCCCTTTTCGCCGGGGAGCTTGTAGGTCCGGTAGCCGTAGGGGGCCATGGAACCCATGAATTTTCCCTCGGAGGCGGACTGATTGCGGCCCCGGACCAGACGTTTGGTGATGGTTTTCAGCTCATACCGGCTGAACATGAATTTCATGTCCGTGAACTGCTCGTCGGATTCGTTTTGTAGATCATAGGTTTTACCGGGGGTGATAATCCGGCAGGCATTGGTCTGGAAAACCTGCATGATATAGCCGGATTCCATGGACGAGCCTCTGGAAAGACGCTCAATGTCCATGCAGACCACGCCGTCATACATGCCGGTGTTGATCAGTTCCAGCAGGCGCATCATCTTGGGACGGGAGGAGAGGGATTCGCCGGAGACGACCTCTTCCAGTACCTCCACCACATTCAGCTTCTTCTCTTTACAGAATTTATCCAGAATCTGCCGGTGGCGGGATAGGGTCTCTTCCACGGAAATCTCTTCGTAATCGGTATCCATTCTGGATTTTCTCAGGTACATTAAGTATCGTTCCAATTTCACACTTCCTTTCTGTGAAATCACTGTTTTCTCGTATTTTATCGAAATGGTTCTGTTTGCACAAAGGTACGGCCGAAGCCGTACCTTTGTGGGTGGTCTGTTATGCGGGGATGTCTTCTTCCGTTTCAGGGGTGCTTCTGGAATATGCCTGAGAGATCAGCGCTGTAATCTGCGATAAGATATCCGCAATATCCTCAGAATTCACGCCTGCACAGTAGTCATCATGAATCTGGATATTGGGTTCCATCATCAACGCTCCTCTCTGCGCTGCTGGCGGCGCTTGTAGTCCGCTTCCACAAGCCGGAGGATGGCATTGAGTACATCCTTCGGGGTGTAGCTTCTGGGGAAGTAGCGGCGCAGCTGGCCGTAGTCCAGGCTGATCTTCTCCTGCTGATTGGGCTTGGGAGCGCGGAGCATTTCAAAGATCCGGTCCATGGTCAGCTCACCCCGCTGGCTCAAAAGCTTCATCTGCTGGGCCTGGGACAGAGAGGGCGTACAGTCCTCGCACTCCATGGTTTCCAACAGATCCCGCTGTTCTGCTTCCGTCAGATAGGAAAGCTCCACAGCCGGGGTCAGGGCAATCCTGCCCCCATCCACCATGCGGAGGATTTCCGGGATCAGATAGGTCAGGCGGATATAGCGAAGAACCTGATTCTTGCTGTCGCCACTATCCAGACCAATCTTTTCTACGGTCAGTAACTTCTCCCCAAGTTGGGGAGAAGTTTTACCCTGATGATTCATGGCATCTCGCTTCAACTTATATGCGAACGCCTTCTCACTGGGCAGAATATGCTCCCGGTGGAGGTTGCTGTCCACCAGGGCGATAGCTGCTGCGTCACGTTCCAGAGAATAAATTAAGGCAGGAATCGTATCGATTCCTGCCTTCTGACATGCGTGGACTCTCCGATGTCCGGAGATCACTTCATATTCACCTGTGTTCAGCGGTCTGACCATAATGGGGTTCAGAACCCCCTGGGTGATGATGCTCCAGACAAGCTGGTTCATTTCCTCGTCATCCTTCACCTGGAAGGGATGTCCCTCAAAGGGACGGAGTTTATCGACAGACAGATATTCTGCCAGTATTTTGTTGCTCATCGGCTGTAGCTCCTTTCTGTTCTGGTTTGGGTCTTAGTTTTGGCTTCCATTTCATTTTTGTAAAGATGGGTCATCATGGTATCGATATGGGTGGAACGCTCTTCGATATTGATGGCCATCTTTCTGCGTTTGCGCAGTTCAGTGATCTGTGCCGTGATCTCGGCTTTGTCCTGCCGCAGTTCTTCTTTGCGCTCCGGGTCTGCTCTGCGGATCTGGTTCTGGAGTTTGGTACGGATCGTCCGCAGCCTCTCCAGTTCCGTTTCCGTCTGGGCAAGGTCAGCGTGGAGATCATCCAGGGTTTCAATATGGTTGGCACCCATGTACTGGATCTCACGGGTGTACTGATCCAGCTTCCGAAGCTCCTCTTTCATAAAGGGGGAAGTGGGTTTGTAGCTGGTGCCCTTCGGCATGACGCCCAGCTGATACTGCCACCAGACATACAGGCGGTAGATGTGGGTGGTTTTGACACCGGGCTGCCAGGTACCTCTCAGCTCCTCCGGGAGATAGGGCGATGCGGACACGATGGGACGTACCAGACCGTAACGGGTCCTGCTGCCCATCCGTTCGCGGACGAATTCCGGCGTCCATTTGTCGTTGAGGGTGTCGATGTGGGTGAAGTATTTGTACTGGGGCAGCTTCATCTTCCACTTCGGGCCGCTGAAATCCACCTCATAGCCCAGGCGGGTCAGGTATCGCGCCAGCTGCTCCACAGTGCGGCTGCCCTCTGCGGCACTGATGAAATCCTCTCGATAGATGTTATACCGGGTGGGCTTTCCGGCCTTCTCATCCAGCCACACCGGGCGACTGGGAGACTTCCTTGGATTTCGGATGACGGAGAGGTCATGTTCCAGACAAATACGGTCTGAGACCTCCATGAACCGCCTTCGTTCCGCTTTGGAATAGTTATATTTGCGTCCGTCCCTGAATCCGACAGAATTAAAGCAAAAGTGGTTGTGCAGATGCTCACGGTCCAAGTGTGTGGTGACGATGATCTGGAAGCCATCGCCCCACATCTCTTTAGCGGTCTGTACACCGATGGCATGACATTGCTCCGGGGTTACCTCTCCCGGCTTGAAGCTCTGGTAGCCGTGCCACGCAATATAACCGTCATCCTTGCAGAACTGCTTTTTGGTCAGGATCATCTGCTCCAGCGCGATCTCCTTGACGCAGTTGATGGCGGTAACGTATTCGCCCTGGTCGGTCTTGTCCGGGTTCTGGGTATAACTAAAGACATTGAAAAAATCCTGCATCGACGGATCAACCGTCTTTACAGGATTTTCTACATATTCAATTAAGTCCCGGAGGCGGCCCTTAATGTGCCACAGCTTCGTTGTCGCCATTGGATTCCACCTCTCTCGGAAGTGTCGCTTCGCTCTGGATTGTCAGGATCAGGCGGCGGAGATCAGCCTTGATGCTTTCGTCCTTCAGCCGGTCATGGATCGCATAAAGCTCAGCCATGTGATTCCAGAAAGCGTTGTCCGGCATGGGTACCGGTTCCAGACCAAAGACCTTCTGCCGCACAAATTCAGCCTGGGAGATCCCGGCCTTTTCCGCCCTGCGCTGTAGCTTCTTACTCTCTGCTTCGGTCATCCGAAGCGTGTGTTTTACGGTCTTCTTTTCGATTTTAATCAGCCCTTTCTCTGGGGTTTTTAAGGGGTTGGCCCCTTCCCGTCCACACCCGGAAGCGGTGTGGATGCTGGATTGCGCCGTCGCAATCCGATGCTCGTTATCCCTGTGGACGCGCCACAGGCATTCCCGGACGGGCTTTGAAGCACGTCCTGAGTTGCCTGCGGACACGTCCGCAGCATTGAGGATTTCAGGGCGGATTTTACGGAAAATCCGCCCTGTTCCACTTATGGAACCAAAAGTTCCACATTCGGTTTGATTCTGGGTCAGGTGATTGGAGACGAAATTGGCGGTTCCAGATTCCCGGATCATTGGGTCAAAGCGGGTCAAAACGGACCCACTCAGTTAAAGGCGTCAAGGAAGTCTGAAATCGTGTCCTCATTCTCCTGTACGTCCGCATCTACCTGAGTCGGAACCACCGATACCTGCTGAAGCTGACCGATCAGCCCGGAAAGCACATTGGCTTTCTGGGTCTCCTCCCGGATCGTCCGAATGACTCGCTCCAGAAAGGCGTCCTCTTCCAGCCGCTCAATATGATCGTATAACGCAGAAACGGCGGCTCTGCAAAGAGAGCCGCCGCAGCTGTCCAGATATTCGTAGACCCGCCGGTCCTTTTCCTTGTCCAGATTCAGCCGGATCTTGATATACTTTGTCGCCATCATTTCCCCGCCTTTCGGAAATTCATCGCCGCCATATACTCATAACCCTTGGCGGTGGCGCAGATGTCGTCATTGATGACGATACGATTACGGTCATACTGGCAGAAATTCTTGATGAGGCAGCCACCTCCGCCTACTACATAGAGTTTCATCAGCCGGGGATCGTACCCATGCTCCCGGAGCTTCCGGAAGATCTCCTGAACATAATCCTTTGCTGCGGCGGTCATGGTATGCTCAATCTCTGCCGTGATGCCAGCGGTGCCATGGCGGAGAAAGCTGTGAATGGTCTCTTCGTCCACCTGGGCCTTATGCTCCCGCATCAGGGCTTCCTGCATAGCGATGACGCACTGCTGGACACCGTACTTCTCCGTGAACATGTTCCGGGGATCGGGCTTCTTATTTGCGACCCGCAGAAGATTCATGGTGCCGTTGCCGATGTCGCAGAGCAGATGGGTGCCGCTGAAATCACTGAGCCGTTCCGCAATGGCTGCGAAGCCCTGGGGAAATACCTCTGCGCCGACGATCTTAATGTGATAGTCCCGGCTGCGAAAAGTGAAGTCAACCTCAGCGTTGCGCAGCAGATATTCCTTGAATGCCTGCTTCTGGCTTCCAACCCAGCTAAGAGGCAGACCGGCTGCGATGAATACGACAGCAGAGGTGATCTGCTCCCGCGCCAGTTCCCGGGCGATGGCGGCAAGGGTCAGGACATAGTAATCTTCATCCATGACCTTCTCGGCGGCATATTCCTTGTGACCGATACCAATCTGATAATACCGGCCTTTATAGACCAGAAGATTCTGCTTGAAAGTAGGCTCGGTATCGCTGACCACCACTCCGGTGGGGAAGCAGCAATTGGCCGTCTTGATGTTGCCGTAGCCATGGTCAATACCGATGATATAGGTTCCGTTCTTGTTTTTCATGTTTCATTATCCTCCCTGGTTGTTTTTTATAATGGATTCGTAGAGTTCCGGGTGTCCCGGCAGGACTGCACCGCGGAAATAGGTGCAGTTGATCCGGCTGACGGACAGTTGCTGGGGACAGGGCATATCCAGTGCCAGACATTGCCCGTTGTCCCAGTTGCAGCAGGTTGGGATCAGGGCTTCGACCTGCTGTTTTTGCTCTGGTGTGAGCTTCCAAATCATATCTTTTTTCCTCCTTTTCATTAAGATCTAACTGACCTCGCACAGAAAAAGTGGGGGCAGTTATCAAATAAGGAATTTGGCGGTTGATTTGTTCATAATTGTCTGCTAAACTAAGTTAACGATGATAACCAAACTAAGGAGGTGCTGATATGGCATTCCGATATACCATCCCGGAGATCAGCGCCATTACGTTGCTGTCTTCCATCGAAGAAAGAGATGGGAAATTTGATATTGTCTATGATGCGGCAGAGCCGTCAAGGGAGTATCTGGTGAAGTGGACGCAGCAGGAAGCTTGTCCCATGTTCTATCAGGCCATGCGGCTTCTCAAGGGTGATGAGCGCTTTGGCTATGCTGACGGGGATGCACTTTCGGAAGTATTCATCTATATCGATTTCTCCGGCATCTTTGATCGCAGACCGGTGGGCAAGGTAGCAGAGCTTCAACGGAAAGCGGAATGGATGTTCCGCCCGGAAGGAATCCGTCTCTGCCTGAGAGTGCAGACACATCGATATATTGCCTTTGAACGCTCTGCCAGTATGAGCCGGAATTCCAAACTGTGCTTCGTCCGGGAGGATCTGTATGAACCATTGAAAGAGCGGATGATGCTGGGTATGACCATCGGGGAGTGCCAGCTGAGCAAGCTTTATGCTTACAATGGCCTACTCTTCACCGGCGGCTATCGTATTGACAGTCGGGATTTGCTGAATGATAAAAGGATCATCGTCATCGATAATCCCAAGAGTGTCATTGAAAATGTAAAGACTATTACAGTCGAGGATGACGGTTCTGACGGCCCTGTTCGTAAGTATTCCAGAGTTGAAAAGGCTATGGATATTGAAATCACGGAGTTCGACGGCGAGGGATTGGTATCTCCTCGTCTCGCAAGGCATCTCGATCCCATGGCTGACAAGGGACATTTCCACCATTCTTTCCAGATCCGTCTGCCCTATATCAAGGGCGTGGTTCATGAGGTGGATTTCAGGTCGCTGTTCTATGACCTGGGGGTTCACATGATCGTGGACATCTGGGGCAACTGGCACAGCATAGAAGACGTGGATATGATCCTGACGAAGAGCATGTTCAAGGGCTTCGGCTGGATGACGGAGAACGGTCTGAGCTGGGCTGAATATCTGCGCAGATGCCTGAAATACGACCATGCCCTCTACATCTCCGGCATGGATTCCGTGGAACCCCAGGATATGACGGAGTTGAACTATCAGTTCCTGAATACCGCTGCTATTTCCGATGAAGAATTCCGGCCTGCTGCGGTGCCAAAGGACTGGAATTTCAGCCGGCAGGCTCGTGAGGGATACTGGCTTACCAAGGCAACCGAGCAGGCATATTACGATTTCCGTGCAAACCATGGCTCCCAGCGGGACTACTTTATAGCGAAGCTGGACGACCCGGAGCTGGACATTACTGACCGACAGCGGTACCGGGCAGAACTGATAAAGAAGAATTTCTGGTTCATCTTTGAGCCGATCTACCAGAAGGAGTTACAGGATAAGGCCGAACACATTCTGAATAAGTACCGTAATGCAAATCTTCTGGTGGCAGGAGATAACCGCTATCTTTCCGATGATTTGATGCGTTTACTGGCTGTGGTTGTTCAGCCGGTATCGGAATATGCCTATAACGTTTTGATGGCGGAGGCATTGAGCGGTGCTGTGTTCTATGCACCGAAGCCTGCCTACGAGCCGAACGATATGTACACACTCCTGCGTAACCCCCATATCGCAAGAAACGAGGAAGTCATTGCAAAGCCCACGGCAGCAGGCTCTTTGCGGCAGCAATACTTGGGACACCTTCATTATGTGGTCATGGTGGATTCCCGAAGCCTGATTCCGGAGCGGCTGGGCGGTGCGGACTATGACGGCGATATGATCAAGACCATTTCCGACCCGCTGATGAATCGGTGTGTTGGCCGGAATTACGGCGATAATTATGAAAATGAGGGCAATCTGCCCCTGTTGAAGATCCCGGCAGCGGAGCCTATTCTGGCGGACTCCCAGGACTGGAAAGCACGGTTTGAGACGGTCAAGGCAACCTTTTCCTCCCGTGTGGGCCAGATCAGCAACGCCGCTCTGCGGCGCAGTATCATAGCCTACGATGAAAACACCACCGCAGAGGAAAAGCAGCAGCGCAGACAGGAAACCGAAGTTCTCGCCATCCTGACGGGTCTGGAGATCGACTCTGCAAAAAGTGGTGTCAAACCGGATTTGTCTGAATACTTGGGCGACAATAGAGGCAGGAAAAGCCTGTTCCTGCGTTACAAGACCATTCACCAGAAGAGCGACAGCCGGAAATGGTATCAGCCCACCAAAAAGGAGCGGATGGACACATTCTTCGGCTCCGTGGACTGGGAGCATGTCAGCTCTAATCTGGAAAAGCTGCCGTACTATGCCAAATGTTTGGAAGAAGAATGCTCGGCACTGACAGCCATTCCGGCCCGTGACGAGTACCTGTTCGCTTTTGCGGCAGATCCCGAATGGAAGGAAAAACTCAATCCTGCCCTGATGAAGCGGATGGAACAACTCATATCCGCCTATGAGGAAGCCCAGCGGCGGTGCCGCAATCTGCGGATCGAGTCGGACCGCATGACGCGGAAAAATGATATTCTGCGCATCCTGTTTGCCCGGAATCAGGAGCATGACTACACCGTGGACGAGCTGTACCACTGCTTCGACCACGAGTTTCCCGATACGATCCGAAAGCTGCGCCATGAGCTGACGGATGGTGGGTGGCAGTTCTCAAAGTCGGAGGACCGATGGGATTACTTTGACCACATGCCCATGGCGAGTATTCGCTATTGGGATCTGTTCTGCGATTTCCGCAGCGGAGGCTATCGATTGCTGCCGGATATTATCTGTGATTATGATGATCTGTACAGCAGCCAGGAGCATCGGAAACGGCTCCTGGACCGAAGGGGTGACAGTGAAGATCTGCATCAGTTGATGTACCACATCCATGAGGAGCGGAACTACAAGGAAGCTCTGATCCGACGGTGCCAACGGATTCTGCATCCCATAACCAAAGGGCATTGGATTCTTTCAGAGGATGCGGTTAAGTGCGCCATAGCCTTGGGGAAGCGACAGTTTGCCCTGGAGGTATTGCCCGGCACCGTGCTGGATCTGGCGGTGAGTACCCACAAGGAAGAGAAACCCAGAAAGCGGAAATGGAGGTGGCCCTGGGATGCTGAACGAGATTGGTGAATTCAAAGCCTATACGGATAAACCCGTTTACCGCTCTTCCGGTAAACGGGATACCGCATGGGTGGGCAGATTTACGTTCAATACCTTTCTGGACTTTGAAGGATTAGGCAGAATTCTGACCATCATTGCCAGAGGTTATCTGTTCCGGGATGGGGCTGATCCTTATGAGAACATAGAATATGCCCGATATGCCCTCTGTGCCTGGTGCAGTATCCCCGCAAAAAGCAAAAAAGCTCCGGAAGTAGGGACAGCGCCGAAGGTAAATTTCGGTCATCTGTCCACCGACTTTCCGGAGCTGGTGGATGAAAAGGGCAACGGTTGGTTCCATCGCCATGTGAAGAATGTGATTAAATTTGCGAGAAAGAATCCTGACCTTGTCAGCAAGCCCGCCCAGAAAAACTGCGAGAAGCTGGCATCTGGCTTTACGAGGGAATGGAAGAAAAAGGTCAAACAGCTTCAGGTCCCGGCCTTCGCACAAAATACAAAGGCAGCCTGGGGACTGCGTTTTGATGATATTCTTGCGGATGCCCTGGAACTGGGACCGCCGCAGAATTACGAGATTTCTCTTTCTCAGGAAGTAATCAATAATCTGAAGGAAGCAACACCCAAAGGTGTTCCAGAGGATCTTCTGCCCATGCTGACACAATATTATCTGGCACACAGAGTGGATGGCGAGGACTGGGTGATCCTCCCGGTGTCTGCGGTGGATGCTTACTATGGAAGTACAGGTTTCAGCAAGAAATGGAAAAAGGCTCTGCCGAAAGATATCGTAGAATATAAGGAAAGCTACGGAATCTGCAAATTCAGAATAAATTGCCCATAAACGAAAAAAGAGGAATCGCACACGGTTTAGTGCGATTCCTCTTTTTGGTCAGGCAAGTGCATTTGTAAAATTTATTATATTTTCTTTACTTAGGTTTCGAAATGGTTTTACCATCCGTTGATTTCGGATTTTACATTAAAGCATTATTCTAATAATTGTACGAGGTACAATTATTAGAAAGGAATTTCCTATATGTTCAATTTCAAACGTATTATATCTGTTGTACTGGCACTTGCTTTGACTTTTGTTATGGTTCCCAGTATGGCACATGCCGCTGAAACCAAAATCGACGGCTATGAAAACGGGAACGGCGTGGATCTGACCAAGATTAGCTCCTATGTGTCCGGTATTTCCAATCCTGAAGGTGGTGTGGCCGAGATCGTGTCCTACGATGCAGTCAACAACAACGCCTGGGTGGTCAACGGCGCCACCGGTATGCTGGATATTCTGGATCTGAACGGTGTGACCTGCGGTACTTCCGATGCCATCACCGCCACCTCTCTGGATATCAAGGCCATGGCTGCGGAGCTGATGCCCGGATTCCACTACGGTGATATGACCTCCGTATCCGTCAATTCCGATCTTGGTCTGGTTGCCGTAGCTCTGCAGGCAGAGGACTATGACGCTGCCGGTTGCGTTGGTATTCTGAATACCGATGGCGAGCTGCTGGCTATGATGGAAGCAGGATTCCAGCCCGATATGGTCACCTTTACCCCCGACGGCACCAAAATTCTGGTCGCCAACGAAGGTGAACCCCGGGAGGGCTTTGGCGATGGCGTGACCGATCCTGCCGGTTCTGTTACCGTTATCTGGCTGAATGCAGAAGACCCTGCATCCAGCTCCCACAAGAATGTGGGTTTTGAGGCTTTTGATGGAAAGCGGGAAGAACTGGTCGCCTCCGGTGTCATGATGGTCAAGGGTAATGCTCCCTCCGTAGATTTCGAGCCTGAATATATCACCTGCGACGATACCACCGCTTACATCGTCCTCCAGGAAGCCAATGCCGTTGCTGTGCTGGATCTGGTCAGCGGTACTTATACCGGTGTCTACGCTCTGGGCTATCAGGATCTGAGCCTGGAAGAAAATGCGCTGGATCTGGTAGAGGACGGCGTGTATGCTGCCAATACCTACCCTGATGCAGTTGCCGCACATATGCCTGACGGCATCGCCATGTACGATGTCAATGGCATTACTTATCTGGTTACCGCCAACGAGGGTGACGCCCGGGAATGGGGCAGCGATGAAAACGAATACTGCAACGAAATCAAGGAAACTCTGATTGCCACCGATGGTTCTGAGGCCGAAAAGGTCCGTGTCATCGATCCCGAGGTGACCGACGGTATGCCGGATGGTAAGCAGGTTCTCTTCAGCAGCCGTTCCTTCTCTATCTTCCGTGTGGAGGAAGATGGGCTGACGCAGGTCTTCGACAGCGGCAAGGCTTTTGAGGAACTGACCGCCTCCTATATCCCCGAATACTTCAACTGCTCCAATGATGACAATGAGCACGACAGCCGCTCCCCCAAGAAGGGCCCAGAACCCGAAAGTGTCATCGTCGGAACAGTTGGCAATGACCTCTATGCCTTTGTTGCCCTGGAGCGTATCAGCGGCATCATGGCCTACAAGATCAACACCGAGGCCGAAACCGCTTCCTATGTCAACTATATCAACACCCGCAATTTCTCCGAGAACCCCGAAAATGTGAACGAGGAAAACCCCGGCTACTACATGACCGGCGACGTTGCTCCCGAGGGAATGTATCTCATCAACACCGGCGATACCTGTGTTCTGCTGGCGGCTTTCGAGGTCAGCGGCACCGTCAGCGCCTACGCAGTGGGCGGCGATGTGACCCACAACTTTGTCGACGGTGTTTGCACCAAGTGCAATGAAGCCGTGGTTGTGGATGTGACCGAGCCAGCAGAAGCTACTGAGTCGGTGGAAGCTACTGATCCCATTTCTGAAGTTGTAACGGAGGAAAACACTCCGAACATGGTCTGGATTGTGGTTGTTGGAGCCATTGCAATTGCTCTGCTGGTTGTAATCATCAGAAAGCGCAAATAATAAGAAGAAATAATCAGCGGGTAAGCCATGGCTATATGGCTTACCCGCTTTTCATTTTCAAATGTAAAGTTTTGTATACTTTCTTTACGCAGGTTTCGAAATAGTTTTACCGTTCGCTGGTTTCGGATTTTACAACCGATTTGTATACTGGGAATTGTGCAAGGCACAAACTAAATACAAACGGAGGAATCCACAATGAAGAAAATCATGGCTGCCTTTCTGGCTGTGTGTCTGATGCTGACGCTGTTTGTCGGCTGCGGCAACCAGAATCAGGCAAACGAAACCACTGGCAATAACGAAACCACTCTCACGACCCAGGTGACGGAACCGGCGGATACCCTGGCCGCGCCTAAGTATGTGTTCCTGTTCATTGGCGACGGCATGAGCTATCCTCAGATCCAGTCCACTGCCGATTATCTGGGTGCACTGACCGATGAAGACTACTTCATGGCACAGCCCAGCCTGGACGACAACCAGGGCGCAACTCTGGATGGCCCCCAGTACCTGAACTTCATGAACTTTGAAGCAGCAGGTTCTGCCGTGACCTATGACTCCAACTCCTTTGCCCCTGACTCCGCATCCACCGCAACTTCTATTTCCACCGGTCACAAGACCTACTCCGGTACCATCAATATGG
>JAGARK010000074.1 GCA_017622295.1 Oscillospiraceae bacterium | reverse complement strand
TCTTGAATGTGCCGGAGAATTACGGCAAGGTGGATGTGCAGCTCCTGCAGGAGCTGAAGCCGTTGTTTGACATCCAGCCGGGCAGCAATACCGTGGACAATGCCCAGATGGAGCAGGGCAGGATCGCTCTTTATAAAGAAAAGCTGTATATCGGTGATGTGGGTCAGATCATCGTCTATGATCTGCAGACCGGCAAGCAGCACAGCTATACCCTGGCGGATAAATTTGCCGACCCCAAGTACCTGTTTGTCACCGATCATTATGTGGGTTATATGACAGGCTATGACCGGCTGGAGCTGCTCAAGCTGGATGGAACTGCCCCGGAAACCCAGGTGTATGAGGGCATTTACAGTACCATGCTCTATGCCGACGGAATGACCCTGTATGCTCTGGGTGAGGGCCTGCGGACCATCGATCTTTCCACCGGAGAGATCACCCAGTTGGCAAAGGATGTTACCGCCTTCGATCTGGAAGGGGATACCATCTATGCCATCGAGCAACAGGGCTGGCATTTCCTGAAAGGCAAGAAGGGAAGCCAGGAGTTTGAGAAGATCGAGCTGGACTTCTATCCCATCCGGATCCTTGCCGAGGGCGAGGACCTGTACTTCAGCACCGGCGGAAATGGGAACGACTACCCGGTGATCCGTTACCGGGATGGGGAAATCACCCGGCTGCCCATGAATGCCTGGATGTTCCAGATCCTGGACGGCAAGCTGATCTATCTGGATCAGAAGGATAAGAAATACCCGGTGAAATCCTATGATCTGGAGACCGGCGAAACCGTTACCCTTATGGAAAATGTCTTTGAATTCAGCATTTTGCAGGATCGCTATATTTGCTGCACCCTTTATAATGACGGTTACGAGATCCATGACCTGCACACCGGTACCCGCTTCCATATTGCCGATTGATGCACAAAAATAGGGGACGGGCCACCCATCCCCATCTTCAAATTGAAATTTGTACGGTATCGCTGGATAGCAAAAGCTCCCTCGAGAGAGGGAGCTTTTTGTTATGAACAGCAATCAAGCCTTGCCGGCGCAGCCCAGAACGTTGATCAGCTTGTGACGAACGATCTCCTTGATGTTGGAGCGGGCGGGCTTCAGGTACTGACGGGGGTCGAAGTGGTCGGGATGCTCGTTGAAGTACTGACGGATGGTACCGGTCATGGCAAGACGCAGGTCGGAGTCGATGTTGATCTTGCACACAGACAGCTGGGCTGCCTTACGCAGCTGCTCCTCGGGCACGCCGATGGCGTTGGGCATCTTGCCGCCGTTGGCGTTGACCATGGCGACGTAGTCCTGGGGAACGGAGGAAGAACCGTGCAGGACGATGGGGAAGCCGGGCAGACGCTTGGTGACCTCTTCCAGAACGTCGAAGCGCAGAGCGGGAGGAACCAGGATGCCCTGCTCGTTGACGGTGCACTGCTCGGGGGTGAACTTGTAAGCGCCGTGGGAGGTGCCGATGGCGATGGCCAGGGAGTCGCAGCCGGTGCGGGTCACGAACTCTTCGACTTCCTCGGGACGGGTGTAGGAAGCAGCCTCAGCGGAGACGTTGACTTCGTCCTCGATGCCGGCCAGGGAGCCCAGCTCAGCCTCAACGACAACACCGTGGTCATGAGCATACTCAACGACCTTCTTGGTAATCTCGATATTCTCCTCGAAGGACTTGGAGGAGGCGTCGATCATGACGGAAGTGAAGCCGCCGTCGATGCAGGACTTGCAGGTCTCGAAGGAGTCGCCATGGTCCAGGTGCAGAGCGATGGGGATATTGGGGCATTCGATAACAGCAGCCTCAACCATCTTCACCAGGTAAGTGGCGTTGGCGTACTGGCGGGCACCCTTGGAAACCTGCAGGATAACAGGAGCATTCTCCTCCTTGCAAGCCTCGGTGATGGCCTGAACAATTTCCATGTTGTTGACGTTGAAAGCGCCGACAGCATAGCCGCCGTTGTAAGCCTTCTTGAACATCTCGGTAGTAGTAACAAGAGCCATAGGATCAATTCCTTTCTTAAATCAGCGGCCAGGCCGCAGTTATTCATATACATTATAACATAAATTTCCTTGAATTCAATAACAATATTTCACATATTCTCCGCTGGATGTACCCATACAAAATATCACAAATCACTATTTACGTTTGACGGAAAATAGCGTATAATCTAACGAGAGGTTATCTACCAATATCAACTTAAGGAGTGTTTTCATATGAAACTTTCCCCTCTGCAGATTGCAAGATACCAGTATGAGCCCAAGCTGCCCGGCATGCTCAGAAACGGCATCTCCGAGATCTGCGTTCAGAACGGCAATGCAACCGAGAGCGTTGCCGACCAGGAGAAGATCCAGGCCCTGTTCCCCAACACTTACGGCAAGAACGAGATCACCTTCCAGAAGGGTCAGAACACCAGCCAGGCTAAGAAGCAGGTTGTCGGCGTGATTCTGTCCGGCGGTCAGGCGCCCGGCGGCCACAACGTGGTCTGTGGTCTGTACGATGCGCTGAAGGCTACCAATCCTGAAAATGTCCTGTATGGCTTCAAGGGCGGCCCCAGCGGTCTGCTGGATGACAACTATCTGATCTTCGATGATGCGTATATCAACCAGTTCCGCAACACCGGCGGCTTCGACATCATCGGCTCCGGCCGTACCAAGCTGGAGACCGAGGCTCAGTTCGAGATCGTGGCTGAGACCTGTAAGAAGCACGGCATCACCGCTCTGGTCATCATCGGCGGCGACGATTCCAACACCAACGCAGCGGTTCTTGCCGAGTACTTCGCCGCACGCAACGCCGGCGTCCAGGTCATCGGCTGCCCCAAGACCATCGACGGCGACCTGAAGAACGAGGACATCGAGTGCTCCTTCGGCTTCGATACCGCCACCAAGACCTACTCCGAGCTGATCGGCAACATCCAGCGTGACGCCAACTCCGCCAAGAAGTACTGGCACTTCATCAAGGTCATGGGCCGCTCCGCTTCCCATGTGGCTCTGGAGTGCGCTCTGGAGTGTCAGCCCAACATCTGCCTGATTGGCGAGGAAGTCGCCGCCAAGAAGATGTCCCTGTCTCAGGTTGCTGAGCAGATCGCCGACTCCGTTACCGCCCGTGCCGCCAAGGGTATGAACTTCGGTGTTGCCGTCATTCCCGAGGGCATTGTCGAGTTCGTTCCCGAGTTCTCCGTGCTGATCGCTGAGATCAACGAGCTGCTGGCAGGCGAAAAGGCTGACGCATTTAATGCCCTGCCCACCTGGGCTGACAAGTACGCTTTCATCGAGGCAGGCCTGACCAAGGAGTCCATGGCTGTCTTCGCCATCCTGCCCGAGAACATTCAGCAGCAGCTGTTCCTGGAGCGCGATCCTCACGGCAACGTTCAGGTCTCCCTGATCGAGTCCGAGAAGCTGTTCGGCGCCCTGGTCGGCGATATCCTGAAGGCCCGCAAGGCTGCCGGCACCTACAACGGCAAGTACGGCACTCAGTACCACTTCTTCGGCTATGAAGGCCGCTGCGCTTTCCCCTCCAACTTCGACGCTGACTACTGCTACTCCCTGGGCTACAACGCCTTCATGCTGATCCAGTACGGCTACACCGGCTACCTGTCCAAGGTCTCCAACCTGCAGGCTCCCGCTGAAGAGTGGGTCGCCGGCGGTATGCCCATGACCAAGATGATGAACATCGAGCGCCGCCACGGTGCCGACAAGCCCGTCATCCGAAAGGCTCTGGTTGAGCTGGACGGCAAGCCCTTCCAGTACTTCGCCGAGCACAGAGATCTGTGGGCAGTGGAAACCTGCTTCACTTACCCCGGCGCCATCCAGTACTACGGCCCCGCCGAGGTCTGCGACATCACCACCAGAACCCTGGCTCTGGAAAAGGCCTGATAACGATCATTTATTCTTTGAGCCTGCACCATACGGTGCAGGCTCTTTCTCTTGCTTTTTTATCCCGGTTCTGTTATAATGCGCCGGTAACAAAGGAGGGATGGCCATGTCAAAGCACCGTCAACTGCATATCTGTCTCTTTGCGGTGTACTGCGCCGTGATGCTGTGGCTGCTGTTCCACCGGGCCGGTGCCATCGAAGGTGTGGATTACTGGGAGCAGGTTTCCATGAGTCTAAACCTGAAGCCCTTCCAGACCATTATGCGCTATGCACGTCTGCTGGACTCTGCACGGCCTTATCTGGTGCGTCTGGCCGTGATCAATCTTTTCGGAAATATCATCATGTTCATTCCCCTGGGCTTCTTTCTGCCGCTGGTAATCTCCAGGCTCCGCAGGCTTTGGAGGGTGATTCTCGCCACCGCCGCCATCATCACGCTGGTGGAAATCACCCAGCTGCTGACCCTGATGGGAAGCTGTGACATTGACGATCTGATTCTCAATGTCATCGGCGCCGTGGTGGGCTATGGCCTGTTCCGACTGATTGCAAAATAACAAATACCTGTCCCAAACCGGGACAGGCATTTTTTCATGAAGCGATCTGCTGCCAGGCTTCGTCAATGACCCCGGCAATCTCCGTCCGGTCCGTTGATTGAAGACCCGCAGTCATGCGGACTGACTCTCCGGCGCTGTTCAGCTCCAGAGTCACCGACGACAACACATCCCGTCCGCTGAATTCAAAGACCAGAAAATGCTTCGGCACCGTCAATCCGGCCATGGTGATTTCTTCCTCTACCCGCAGCGTGATCCGCACACTGCCGTCAGCAGTCTCACTGGAGTGGAAAGAAATGCTTTCCTCATTCCAGTCATAGCGCAGCAGCCAGGGAAGATACGCTTCGGCATCATCGGCAGGGACCTCTTTCCAAACGTCTTTCTCCTCTGGATAATGACCGTTTTCAGCACGCTCAAACAGCTTCCCATCCCTGAAAAGGGTATAGTCCGTTGTCAGTGCCTCTTGAATATCCGTAACGCGATACCACTTCCCGCCGTCCATCCAAAACTGCTGGACAGAATAGCGGTTCAGCACATCTGCTACGTTGACTTCATTACTGCAAACCAGAACGCAGCTTCCGCACATCTGCCAGCCTTCCAGCCCAGAGCGGCAATAAGCCAGCAATTCCGCTTCCGATGCAGACCGCACCCCGGGAACTGTAAACTCCGCATAATAAGTGTAAGTGCGCTCCTCCGGCTGCTCCACCCGTGGAGGATTGACGCCAATCTGCACCCGGACATCATTATGGATGCTCTTTCCGATGCGGTAGGTTCCCGCAGGAAGCTGGCCATAGAGCCATTCCCAGTCGATATCCAGCCGGGTAGTCTGGTTCTGGGACAGCTGGATCGCTTCCATGGTAAAGCCCCAGTTTTCAATAATTGGTTCCACAGCTTCCCAGCCGTCTTCGTTCCACCGCTCCAGGAAATAGTCCTGGCCGTAGTACAGCTCCTGAAGCGCCAATGTACCGGACTGGGTGATGGACAAGGAGAGTCCTTCCGCCGTCACATGCTCCGTCCTCAGGGCAATGCCCCATTCCGGAGCATCGTCTGCTTCAATCTGAAATTCTCCATAGAAGTCCTTGTTCCAGCCCAAGCCGTCCTGAATAAGCTCCAGCGTCCCACGGATCCGGTATTTTCCGGGCTCCAGTTCCCCGTAAACCGTGCTCCAGTCCAATTTGGCACAATGGGCTTCGTCATCGGAAGATACAGTGCTGACATGACCGTTCCAGGGATAGTCATCTTCCTGCTCAAGCATCGGCACCTCTTCCCATTCCCCGTTGGCATACACCTGCAATACCCAGGAACTGTATTGAATCACGATATTGCCATCGAGATTCTCCGGGATCTCAATTGCCGCCGTCACGCCTGTGGCAGATGGATCCATGGCGGTCATCGTGATTCCCCAGTCCTCCAGCTTCAGCGGATCGATCCGCTCCACCGGACTGGTCAGAAAACAAACCGTCACAAAAACGATCGCCACGGCCGCCAGAAGCGTCAGCCAAAACCGGGGCCTGCGGTAATTCAGCACCCCCAGGATCCGCTGCCTGACGGATACCTCGCCAAAAGCCACCGGACAGGCCGCCCAGTGCATCCGTCCCGCGCTGCATTCCAGTAAAGCGGCAGAATAGCCCTTCCGCTCCTCCAGACTCATATCCCGGACCGCAGCTTCGTCGCAGGCCATTTCAATATCCCGGCACAGCAGCAGATAGAAACCCCACACCAGCGGATTGAACCAGTGGATCGTCAGTGCGATAAAGCCAATCAGCTTCACCCAATGGTCAAACCGTTTCAGGTGGTACCGCTCATGCTTCAAGATATGGCGTCGGCTCTGGGCGCTGATGTTCATGGGAATATAGATCCGCGGACGAAGATAGCCCAGTATAAAGGCCGTCCCCAGCCCGGCACATTCCCATACATCATCCGCCAGGTGCACCGCCTCCCGGACCCGTCGCTTCAGGAGCAGCCAGGAAATCAGACTGTATATTCCCAACAGTCCAACGCCGGTCAGCCAGAGCAATGGGGCTGCCGCCCAGCTGAGCTCCGTCCGGGTGATGACTGCTGATTCCGGCAGATGCCCCACCCCAGACTGCTGCACCGGGCTGTGTGGCTGCGGCACTTCCATTGGAGCATTTTCATTGATGATCCCGCCGTAATCTCGCAGATCCTGCCATTGCTTCTGCGATACGATCTGTTCTGCCGGCTGCAGGCTCAGTACACTTTCAAAATTGAACGGCAGCAGCAGCCGAACGCCAACCAGAATCCACAGCAGGCAGATATATTTTTTCGGTGCCCTTTTCAGCGCCATCCGTAGAAGAATGACCATCACAATCACAATACTCCCCTGAAATCCGGCGTTCAGCACAGTTCTGAAGACCTCGCTCATACTTACCCCTCCCCGTAGCTGTCGATAAGGGCCCGCAGCTGGTCAACCTCCTGCCGTGTCAGCTTCTTGCTCCGGGAGAACGCGGCGATGAAAGCAGGCAGGCTGCCCTGAAAGGTCTTTTCCACCAGTTCCTCCATCTGGGCTTCCTCCGCCTGCTCCTTCGACACCAGACTGGTGACGATGGCGTTCTCGTTTTTCAATACGCCCCGTTCCCCCAGACGGCGGATGACGGTGTAGGTAGTCGCCTTGGACCAGCCCAATTGCACCTTGCACAGCTCCACCAGCTTTGTGGAATTGATGGGCTCGTGCTCCCACAGGATCAGACAGAAGCGGTATTCGCTCTCAAAAATCTTCGGTGTTTCCATTCGGATCACTCCCTTTGGTTTAATATATTAGACCTCTTTGTAAATAGTCTAATACATTAAACCTATTTTGTCAATGAGATATTCGTCCTCATTTAGCGAAAAACCGGGCTGTCTTTCGACAGCCCGGTTCCTTATTCACTTAAATCCACCCGCTGGGCGGCCTTGCATTTTCCTGTGGAGGAATCGATGGTAAAGAGCACCGCCTCCATCTTGGTGGGGCCATCGGCCCAGCGGTACCGCTCCGGCAGGTCGCCCCGGAATCTGGCAATGCTCAGCTCCGGCTTGATACCCAGAATAGAATTCTTCGGGCCTGTCATGCCAAGATCCGTCACATAGCCAGTTCCCTTCGGCAGCACCTGGGCATCGGCGGTGGGCACATGGGTATGGGTGCCCCAGACGGCGCTGACCCGGCCATCCAGCATCCAGCCCATGGCCAGCTTTTCAGAGGTGGCCTCGGCGTGAATCTCCACCAGAATGATCCTGGCGCTGGTCTGCTTCAGGATTTTTTCCACCATCAGAAAGGGGTTTTCCGGGCCGTAGTCCATATTGCACCGGCCAATCAGGTCGATGACGCACACCGTACCCGCCTTGGTATCAAACTCCGCCCAACCCCTGCCGGGGGCCTGAGGCGCGTAGTTGGCAGGACGAACGATCTGGGGGCACTCCTCCAGATAGGGCACAATTTCCCGCTTATTGAAGGTGTGGTTACCCATGGTAATGCAGTCGGCGCCGGCATCCAGAATCTCCTCGCCCTGCTGGGGGGTCATACCCACCACCGCGGCGTTCTCACCGTTGACGATGACAAAATCAGCGCCGCATTTGCGCTTGAGATACCGCAGGCTCCGCTCCACCCGGTCCAAACCGGGATTGCCCACCACATCACCCACACACAATACTTTGAAATCCATATGATCGCTCCTGTAATTTTGCATTCGAGCTACCAATAGTATATCCGAAAAAGCCGCCCGATGCAAGCATCGGGCGGCAAGAACTTATCGAACGGATTTTGCGTATTCGGTGGGGGTGATACCGAATTTCTCCTTGAACTGGCGGGAGAAATGGTGCACCGTGGAGTACTGCAGGGCAGCGGCGATCTCAGTGAAATTCAGATCGTTTTCCCGGATCATCTGCTTGCTCTCCTGGAGCTTGATGCGGCGGATATATTCGCCGGGGGATATCTGGAGATTCTTGTGGAACAGCGCCGTCAGATAGCTGGGGCTCACATCCACCTGCCGGGCAACCAGAGGAACGCTGAGCTTTTCCCGGATGTGGCTGCTGATGAAGATCTGGGCCTGACGGATGATCTCATTCTCACTGTGGACCGCGTTGGAGGTCTGCAGCTTGCCGCCGGAGGGATTCTCGCTCTCCCGCAGCAGCAGAAGCAGCAGCATATTCAGTTGGGAAATGATCATGTCGTTGGAGAAGGAATCCATCCGCTCCTGCTCCCGCAGCATCTGCTGCAGAAGTGTTACCGCCTGCTGGGGTGCCGCGAACTTCCGGTTCAGCAGCGCCGTGATATCCGCTCCCGCAAGATCAAAGGTCAGCGTCACATACCGGGGCGCCACACCGATGTCGGCATACTGCATATGCCACTGGTCGGGTCCATAGATCACGATGTCACCCTGCTTGAGCAGCAGATCCTGACCATCCACCACGGAATGCAGACTCCCCTGGTCCACATAAGTCAGTTCGGGCATGGGATGGGATTCACCGGGGAACAGGAAGCCCTGCTCCTTTTCATGGTAAAAGAAGGTATACAAACCTTCCACATGGAGTACATGGTCCACCCGCAGAGATTCGGTATTCCGGGAGCCGATAATCTCCGGCCATGCGGCCGCAGCCATCTCAAAGGCGGAGTCCCCCCGGAAAGGCGCCACAGAGAAGATCACGCCGCTCTTAACGCAGACAGGCTTGTCCAGATAGAAGTGGAAATATCGTTCTCCGTCATTGGATACGGACAGAACATTCATGCCGGAACTGCAATTGAGCCATGTCTCCGACACGGCCCGATACACCGAAGCCGTCCCGGTCTGAAGCTGAAGGGTCTGACGTGCGCCTTTATCTACGATCTTAGCGGTATGGGCTCTTTCCGGCAATATCGTACCGAACCCCTGGAAACTCACCTGGTTCAAATTCCGAATCATAGCGCATACCTCCGAAAAAATACTGAATGGGGCTGCCCGAAAAATCAGGTAGCCCCATTATTATACACGATAGAGTCGAAAATGGCAAATATTTTATTGAAAAATTTATCTCTGATATTCAAATTCGAAATCGTAGATGTCCACGGTGTCGCCATCCTGGATCCCCATCTCCTCCAGACGCTGGAAAAGGCCGCATTTGCGCAGCTGCTGGTCGAAATAATTCCGGGATTCATAGTCGTCGAAATTGATGTTCATGACCATGCGCTCCAGCCAGGTTCCGGTGATCAGCCAGGTGCTGCCATAGTGCTCGATCTCCAGAGCGGTGGGATCACCGGCCTCGGGGGCGGTTTCCACATACTCAGGCTCGTAGATAGTCACAGGAGGCAGGGTACGCAGCTTCTCAGCCACAACGCGCATCAGATTGCGGGTGCCCTGGGTGGTGCCGGCAGAGATCTCATAGAGCTCAATGCCCAGCTCCTCGCAGCGCTCGCGCAGGCGCTCCAGATTGTCGGAGTCGGGATCCATGATGTCGGTCTTGTTGGCGGCCACGATCATGGGACGGTTGCTCAGATCCACAGAGTAGTCATGGAGCTCGGCGCAGATGGCGTCGAAGTCCTCCACGGGATCGCGGCCCTCGGAGCCGGAGACGTCCACAACGTGAACCAGCAGACGGCAGCGGTCGATGTGGCGCAGGAAATCGTGACCCAGGCCGGCGCCTTCCGCAGCGCCCTCGATGATGCCGGGGATATCGGCCATGACGAAGGACACGCCCTCCTCCACGTAGATGACGCCCAGATTGGGGAACAGGGTGGTGAAGTGGTAGTTAGCGATCTTGGGCCGGGCGTTGGAAGTGACGCTCAGCAGGGTGGACTTGCCCACGTTGGGGAAGCCGACCAGACCCACGTCAGCCAGCAGCTTCAGCTCCAGGATGATGTCCCGCTCCTGGCCCTTGATACCGGCCTTGGCGAAACGGGGCACCTGACGGGTGGGAGTGGCGTAATGGGCATTGCCCCAGCCGCCGCGGCCGCCCTTGGCGATGACGAAATCCTCGCCGGTGGACATGTCCACGATGATGGCATTGGTCTCGGCATCCCGGACCACGGTGCCTCTGGGCACCTCGATGATCAGGGGCTCGCCCCGCTTGCCGGCCATCTTGCGGCTCTGGCCGTTGACACCGGCCTGTGCGGCATACTTTCTCTTGTAACGGAAGTCCAGCAGTGTAGTCATATTGTCATTGACCCGCAGGATGACGCTGCCGCCGTGACCGCCGTCGCCGCCATCGGGGCCGCCGGCTGCCACATATTTCTCACGGTGGAAGGCCACGGCGCCATCGCCGCCCCGACCGCCGCATACGGTGATTCGAACTTTATCTACAAACATAGAATTTCCTCCTTCGTTCAGGGGATGAGAGTTAATACCAAATGCAGAATGCTGAATGCAAAGTGCAAAATTGTGGTGTCCCCTTCGGGGACGATTTTAAATCATGCCCGGAGGGCATACCTTTATTCTGCATTCAGCATTTTGCATTTAGCATTAAAAAAGCTGCCGCAAGCAATATGCGGCAGCTTTTCCAAATCTAATTACTGCTCAGCGTAAACGGAGCACTGACGGCGATCCTTGCCCTTGCGCTCAAACTTGACGGTACCGTCAACCAGAGCGAACAGGGTGTCATCCTTGCCGATACCAACGTTGACACCGGGATGGATGTGAGTGCCTCTCTGACGAACCAGGATGTTGCCAGCCAGAACGAACTGACCGTCAGCACGCTTGACGCCCAGGCGCTTTGCCTCGGAATCGCGGCCGTTCTTGGTGGAGCCGCCGCCCTTATGGTGAGCAAAGTACTGAATACCAATCTTCAGCATGGTGTTACACCTCCAAAACTTCGATAAAATCAGGATAATCCTCCTGCAGACTAATCAGGGTAACCATCATACCGGCCAGAACTGCCTGTACGGTTTCCTCCTCGTCGCAGGATGCGGGGAGAGTCAGGGTAATACGAGCCTGCTCGTCTTTGACCCGGACCTTGGCCTTCGCGCCGCACACATCATTGATGGTGGCCTCGGCCATGGTTACAACAGCGGAAATGGCGGCGCAGACGATATCCTGACCAGCCTCAGCATAGCCGCTGTGTCCGGAAACGGAGAATCCAGTGATTCTCTCATTCTCGGTAAAAAATTCGCATCTAGTCATAATCTTTCAATTACAGTGCGATCTTGGTGATCTCCACCTTGGTGTAAGGCTGACGATGACCGATGTGACGCTTCTCGCCCTTCTTAGCCTTGTAACGGATGATGTCGATCTTCTTGCCCTTGCCGTTCTTGACGACCTTGGCCTCGACAGCTGCGCCCTCGACAACGGGAGTGCCGATCTTGGTGTTCTCGCCGTCAACGACTGCCAGAACCTGCTCGAACTTGACGGTCTCCTCAGCCTCGACGTTCAGCTTCTCGATGAACAGGACATCACCTTCGGAAACGGTGTACTGCTTGCCACCGGTAACGATAACTGCTTTCATTTCTAATTTCACCTACTTTATATTGTGTAGTCTCGCTCTAAAGGCGGGTGTTTTTGACGCACCAACTTAAGCCCATTCGATGCGGCCTATGTATTGTAACAAATGCCCCATCCAATGTCAAGAATAATTTTCAGGTTTTCCTAAATTTTTTTCAGCGCTCCTTGCGTTTTTTTGTATGACCTGCTATACTTTTCAGTACAAAGGAGCGATGCCCATGAAACGACTGATTTGTCTGTTTTTGATCTGTATACTGCTGTCCGGCTGCGGCGCAAACACCCAGAAAACCCTCTACCATATGAACACCGTAATGCACCTGCAGCTGTGGGGAAAGGACTGCGAAACGGCAGCCGCCCGGTGCGACGTGATTCTTCGTGATCTGGAATCTCTCTGGTCCGTCACCGATGCAAACTCCTCCCTCAGCGCCATCAATCGAGGGCAGGATGTGAAGCTGGATGGACCCTATCAGGCGCTTCTGAACCAGGTGGAAGCCCTTTCCCAGCGTACCGGCGGTGCCTTCAATCCCAAGCTCTACGCCCTGAGCAATGCCTGGGGCTTTTACAATGAAGAATTCCGGGTTCCCACGGCAGAAGAAATCACTGAGGCTCTTTCCCAGGAGCAGTGGGACCTGGGCGCCGCGCTGAAAGGCTACGCAGGCTACCGTCTGACCCTGGAGCTGGACAAGTTGAAGGTCGACCGGGCCATGCTGAACCTGGGCGGCAACATCCAGACCTACGGCGAAAAAGCCGACGGCTCTCCCTGGAAGATCGGCATCCAGAATCCCGACGGCGGTGATTATCTTGGCATCATTTCCGTCACCGGCACCATGGCAGTCGTCACCTCCGGCGACTATCAGCGATATTTCGAGGTGGATGGCGTCCGCTACCACCACATCCTGGATCCGGAAACGGGCTTCCCTGCCGATTCGGGTCTGCGCTCCGTGACGGTCATCTGCGATGATGGCCTCACCGCCGATGCCTTCTCCACCGCCCTGTTTGTCATGGGACTGGAGGACGGAACGCGGTTCTGGCGCGCCAGCGATGATTTTGAAGCGGTCTTTATCACAAATGACGGCAAGATCCATGCGACGGAGGGCGTCAACCTCTCCGGCTGCGACTACGAGGTAATTTTCCGATGAAAAGCAAATACTGGATCCTTTTGCTGGCAGCGGCACTGATCATCTGTCTGGCCCTGAGCCTGATGCTGATGGGCGGCTCCCCCGTCACCCGGGCGGAAATCTCCAGCGAAGGCAAGATCCTCAAAACCGTTGACCTGAATATCGACCAGGAGTTCACAATTACCGTGGACAGCGGCACCAATACCATTACGGTCAAAGACGGCGCCATTGCCGTAACAGCCGCTGACTGCCCGGATCAGTATTGTGTCGCCCGGGGCTTCTGCAACTCCGGCACCCAGATCGTGTGTCTCCCTCACCGGCTGGTGATCCGCTTCCTGGACAACGAAACCATTGACGGCATGGTCGGATAAAATTTTTCAAAATTTTCTAAAATTCTTCTTGACAAATCAGAACTTGGCATATATAATAAGCCATGTGCTTCGGCAAGAGGTACTACATGGACGATTAGCTCAGCTGGCTAGAGCATCCGCTTGACGTGCGGAAGGTCATAGGTTCGAGTCCTATATCGTCCACCACAGTACCGATTGCCCAACAGCATATGGACGATTAGCTCAGCTGGCTAGAGCATCCGCTTGACGTGCGGAAGGTCATAGGTTCGAGTCCTATATCGTCCACCAAATAAAAAAGACCATCCTTTCGGATGGTCTTTTTTATTTGGTATGGAATTAGATATAGGACTCGAACCCATTAAATGCAACAGTCCGGTGGACTGTTGCTCATGCCCGGCTCGACGGGCATGACACCTTGATTTTTGTCCCATCGGGACAAAAATGCAAGTCGAGTCCTATATCGTTGTGACGCGCTCCCTTTGGGAAGCTCTTTTTTTGCTTTGTGAACGGTATAGACGGACTCGAAGAGGGCAGTCTCACGCTACACGTCACAAAAACCTACTCCAAACAGTATAGGAAAAGCCATTGTGCTCCAGCCAGGCGGCAATCTCTGCGGCAGTTTTGCTCCCCAGATTTCTTGCATGCCGCAATTTTTCTTCTTTCAATTCCAACAGATCAGAGATATGCCTGCACCCCAACCCGACCAAACAGTTACGGGCACGTGTTGTGATCCCCATGGCTTCAATAGACAGATATAGAAGCTCATTTTCTCCATGTCCCCTGTGTTCACCTTTTTGTGTAGCCAGAACGCCATCTTGGTAACCATCCAGATAACCATTCCGATACCCTTTGCTATATGTACTGTCTTGCGGCTTTTCCATGTAATTCGCTCCCATTGCCATAATACTTCTAACCCTATCTTATCAAATATGCATTGCAAATGCAATGCATATTTTCACAGTGTTTTCCATTACACTAAAGCAAGACAAATGTATTGCGAGGTGTGCTATGGGTAAGTTCAAAATTCCGACAAATCCTCCCACAACTAACAAGACGATTCGTTTTCCCAATGATGTTGTAGAACAGGTGGAACAAGTAATCCAGGGCAAAGAATGTACATTTTCTGCTTTTGTGATTGCTGCGGTCCGTTCCGCATTGGACGACCTGGAAAAGACAGAATAACCTCTACTCCCCTACTCCAATCCAAAAATAACACCCCGTCAGCTATTGGGCCGACGGGGCGCTTTTTATACACTTAAATTACTTGCCGCAGAATTCCTTTGCCACTTCCACAATGTGCTCGGCGCTGAGACCGAACTGCTTCAGCAGCGCAGCCGCGGGGCCGGAATGGCCGAACTCGTCGTTGACGCCGATGCGCTTGACGGGAGTGGGCAGCTTCTCGGACAGGACGCCGCAGACAGCCTCGCCCAGGCCGCCGATGATGGAGTGCTCTTCGCAGGTGATGACCTTGCCGCACTTCTTGGCAGCTTCCAGAACCAGCTCCTCGTCCAGAGGCTTGATGGTGGCCATGTTGATGACCATGGCATTGATGCCGTCCTTCTGGAGCTCCTCAGCGGCTACGATGGCTTCATAGACCATCAGACCGTTGGCAATGATCGCAACGTCAGAGCCGTCCTTGACGACCTCGCCCTTGCCGATCTGGAACTGGTAGTCCTCGTCATGGATGACGGGCACAGCAGCGCGGCCGAAACGCATATACACGGGGCCAACATGCTCGTAAGCAGCCTTGACCATAGCCTTTGCTTCCACATCGTCAGCGGGGCTCATGACGATCATGCCGGGGATGGTACGCATCAGGCCGAAGTCTTCGCAGCACTGATGGCTTGCACCGTCCTCACCGACGGAGATGCCGCCGTGGGTAGCACCGATCTTGACATTCAGATGGGGATAACCGATGGAGTTGCGGACCTGCTCGTAGGCACGGCCTGCCGCAAACATTGCGAAAGAGGATGCGAAGGGCACCAGACCGGTGGTGGACATACCGGCAGCCACGCAGATCATGTTTGCCTCTGCGATGCCGCAATCAAAATGACGGTCGGGATAAGCCTTCAGGAAGATACCGGTCTTGGTGGCGCCTGCCAGGTCGGCGTCCAGAACCACCAGATTGTCATGCTGTGCGCCCAGCTCCTTCAGCGCGTTGCCGTAGCTGTCGCGGGTCGCGATTTTCTTTACGTCTGCCATATTACTTGCCCTCCAGTTCGTTGAGGATTGCCTTCAGTTCACCGATGGCCTGCTCGTGCTCTGCATCGTTGGGAGCCTTGCCATGCCAGCCGGCGTTGTTTTCCATAAAGGAAACGTTCTTGCCCTTGGTGGTCTTCATGATAATGGCGCTGGGCTGGCCCTTCATCGCCTTGGCATTATTCAGCGCGGACTCGATCTGATCGAAGCTGTGGCCATCAATGTGCTCCACATAGAAGCCAAAGGCAGCCAGCTTGTCGCCGATGGGATAGGGGCTCATGACCTTCTCAATGGCGCCATCGATCTGCAGGCCGTTGTTGTCGATAATGACAACGAAATTGTCCAGCTTGTA
Organism: Oscillospiraceae bacterium; assembly: GCA_017622295.1. Lineage (GTDB taxonomy): Bacteria > Bacillota > Clostridia > Oscillospirales > Oscillospiraceae > Faecousia. The sequence continues at coordinate 71,950 of JAGARK010000074.1, read as the reverse complement.
GTGGGATGCCAGCATCATGGCTTCCCAAACCTGGCCTTCCTGGATCTCGCCGTCGCCCAGGAGGGTGTAGACTCTTGCGTCCTTGCCCTGGTGCTTCAGGCCCAGAGCCATGCCGGCTGCGCAGGAGATGCCCTGGCCCAGGGAGCCGGTGGACATGTCAACGCCGGGAACGGAATTCATATTGGGGTGGCCCTGCAGATAGGAGTCGATGTGGCGCAGGGTGGGCAGATCCTCCACGGGGAAGAAGCCGCGATGTGCCAGTGCGGAATACAGGCCGGGAGCGGTGTGACCCTTACTCAGCACGAAACGGTCCCGATCTTCCCACTTGGGATTTGCAGGGTCGATGTTCATTTCCTTGAAGTACAGATAGGTGAACATTTCCGCAGCAGACAGGCTGCCGCCGGGATGGCCGGCCTTGGCGCCGTGGGTGGCATCAATGATGCCCATGCGGATTTTGCATGCCATGATTTGCAGTTGCTTCTTCTCGCTCGGTGTCATAGTTGTCCTCCTTGAAAATACCCTCAGGTGTTTTAGCTTGTTGGCATTCTTATGTCTAGTATACATCGAAAGGCGAAGCTTTGTCAACCGCAATTCAAGATATCAAAAGCGGCACAGCTTCCTGTGCCGCTTTGATTTATTTGGATCTCCGGCCGCCTTCCGCGATGCAGCGAATCGCCACTGTCACGCAAAGGATGATGATCAGTCCAAGGGACATGAAGCTGTAGGCAAACAGCGCCTGATCGCCATGCCGCTGGACATGGTATTCCATGTAACCCGCCAGGCCCATGGCAGCCAGAGCAACTGCCCAAAGAGCGATGAACCAGGACCTGAAACCACAGCTGCGAACCATTCGGACAGAAAACAGCACCAGCGCCAAAACCAGGCAGATCAGGCCCAGGATCTGGACAATGCTGATAAAGCCGTTGCTGCGCATGAACAGGGAATCATAGCGGGTGCTGTCGAGCAGAATCTGACCGCCGCCGTAGCAGGCCAGAAACAGCAGACACACATCACCATCCTTGATCCGGCGATCTCCGTTGCGGTCCTTCAGATACCAGAACAACAGCACCAGCACCACAATACCAGTAATGATCGCCTGGAGGAAGAAGGTAGCCAGACGGTTTTCCACCAGTCCGGACACTGCATTGGTAACGGGGTACGCCAAAGGCAGCCCAATGGATTCGTCTACCAGGATGCCCCGGTCGGAAGTATTGAAGAAGGAAGCCAGCCTGCCCACCGCAACACCGGCGCCGCCGGCCAGAGCCATGCTGTCCAGCAGTTCGGGCAGATTCTTCACAACCTTCACCAGCCGCAGCACGCAGGCGCAGAGAACGCAGGCCGCAAACACACCCATCAGGGCAAAGCCACCCCAGGAATAGTCAGTCATCGCCGCCGTCAGGCTGGCATAGCTGTCCGTCCGGCAATACCAGTGGATAAACCGGCTCAGAAGCAGAGAGCTGATGATGCAGATGGGGATCATCAGTCCTGTAGCAACAGCGTTGCCGCTCTTGCCGTAGTACAGCGCCACAAAGGCGCAAATTGCGGTGATCACTGCCAGGCCCATAATAATGGAACTCCAGTAGAGGAATGTACCGCCGCTGATAAAAGCAATCTTTTCCATAACTTAACCTCCGTCCTGAAGTGCAGTGGCGAAATAGATGATGTCGCTGATCTGACGCTGAGCACCGAAATGGACCGCATTGATCAGCTGATCATTCATAACAATGACGCCGGTCTGACCGCCGTCGAGGGTATAGACGTCCTTGCAGCCCAGCTTTTCCACCTGGTCCGTAAAATTCCAGATGTGGGGCGTGTTATTATAGCCATATTCCAGATTGCAGACCACCAGCACATAATGCAGCTCGTCCCGCTGGCCCAGCGCGGCCCGGGGGAAGTGGTCATCGATCTCACCCAGAGCATAGCCCCAGGGCACCACCCGCTCATAGTCGTCGATCAGGACAGGACCGAAGGCCACGCTGAAGCGGATATTGTTTTCATCCACATACTGCTGCGCCTGTTCCATCGTGGTCAGGTCGCCCCGATAAGCAAAGAGCATATCGCCCTTATCGTCGATGAAGCAGGTGTCCACATAGACGCCGTCCACGCGCTGCACGGTGCCGTCGTAAACGATGACGCCCTGGCGGCGGTACTTGTAGAAGTCGCCGGAGGAAGCCACCACAGCGTTGACACTGGCAGCCATCTCGGTGGTGGTATACTGCTTGTCGGAGCCGTATTCACCACCGGCCAGGAACCGCCGGAACTGGGAGGCGTCGGCAATCTTGACCTCAGAAATGGTATACATGCAGCCGCCCATCTGCTGCTTCCAGGTCACGGCAAAAATGGTCTCATCAAGGTAATACATCACATCCGTGCCGCTGAAGACTGGAGTCTCGGTGGTAAACAGCGTATCCTGACCGTCCAGAATCTCCTGGGCATCATCCAGCAGCCACTGGAGGGTGGACGGATCACTGGTGGTGCCGTAGCACTCCTGATTAGGCTCGGGAGCCACCAGATCGGAGTCAGACAGCCAGTAGACCTTTTCAACAGACAACACACCGTCCAGCGCGTTGCTGATCTCGTTGGTCATGTACATATCGAATTTGTCCATCAGCGCGGAATCGCCGGTGCTCTGGGCCGTGGTTCTGGTCCATAGGCCGCCCAGCAGGGCCTGGCTCAGAAATTGGCCGCCGAATACGCACAGCAGCACAATACACGCAAACCAGATTAGACCGGAGCCTTTGAAGCTTCCGGGAACTGCGGGTCTCCAGGTGATGGATTTCTTAACAGGAGCTTTTTCAGCAGCCGCATCCGCGGAAGCTTCATCCCCGTCGTTGGGAAGTTTCACAACTTCCACATGTCTGCGCGGCACTTTTTTCGCCCGGGGACAGCCCATATACCGAAGCATCACCGTCAGCGCCACGATCACCATGATGCCGATGGTCATCACCGTATAGGCAAAATTCGCCTGGTCTGCGTGGTTCTGAACATGGTATTCCATATATACCACCACGCCGGTCATCGCCAGCAGAACAATCCAAATCGCCATCACGAAGGTCGTGATCCCCCGGCTGCGGACCAGCCGGATGGAGAACACCGCAATAACTGCCAGCACCAGCACCAGGCCAAGCAGCTGCACCATACTGAAAAAGCCGCTGCCGCCCAGATACAGGGAATCATAACGGGTGGAATCCAGCAGGATCTGGCTGGCGCCGTAGGAGGCCAGGAACAAAAGGCACACATCGCCGTCCCGGATGTCCTTTTTTCTGGCCTTCGCAGAGGCGGACCAGATCAGCAGCACGGCTACGATCGCAGCGGCAGCAATGGCCTGCAGCATAAAGGTAGCCAGCCGGATCTCCACCGCACCGGTAACCGCATTGGTCACAGGGTAGGCAAAGGGCAGACCCATATTCTGGGGCAGCACCATGCCTCTGTCAGAGCTGTTGAAGAAGGAAGCGAGTCTTCCCAATGCAATGCCGATGCCACCGGCAAGGGCCAGGCAGTCGAGCATCTGAGGAAGATTCTTTACCACCCCCACCAGCCGCAGAAGCAGCGCGCACAGAAGACAGGCCGCAAAAATACCCGCCAGAGCATAACCTCCGGAGGAATGATCCGTCAAAGCGGCGGAAAGGCTTGTATAGCTTTCGCCGCAGCAAAGCCAGTGGATCAACCGGCTGAGCACCAGCGAGCCGCCGACAGACATGGGCACCATCAGGCCGATGGCAAGGATATTGCCGCTCTTACCGTAATACAGTGCCGCGAATGCCGCAATGGCTGTGACTGCAGCCAAAGTCAGAATAATGGAGCTCCAGTAGATGAAGGATCCATTACTGATAAACGCGAGTTTTTCCATACATCAATCTCCTTCGGGCATCGCCGTTGCAAAATAGATGATGTCGCTGATCCGGCGCTGGGTACCGAAGTCCACATTGCTGATCAATTCATCATTCATGGCGATGACCGTGGTCTGGCCGCCGTCAAGGGCATAGGCTTTCTGAACGCCCATCTCGCCGATGATCTTCGCAAAATTCTGGATGTTCTGGCCATCCACATAGCCTCCCTCGGCGCAACTGTTGACCAGCAGATAGTGCAGCTGGTCCATCTGACAAAGAGCCGCACGGGAGTACTGCTCCTTCACCTCACCGATGATATAGCCGGAGATCTGGCAAACCGCTCCGTCATCCACCAGTACAGGTCCAAAGGCCAGACTGAAGCGGATATTGTTTTCATCCACATACTGCTGGGCTTCCGCCTGGGTCCTGAGCTCATTCCGCCGTACAAAGTGCAGGTCACCCTTGTCGTCAATGAAGCAGGTATCCACCGCCTCACCCTCAAAACGCTGGAGGGTATCATTATAAACAATGGTGCCATACTGACGGAATTTATAAAAGTCACCGGAGGAAGCCACCACAGCATTGACGCTGGCGGCCATTTCGGTGGTGGTATACTGCTTGTCGGAGCCGTATTCGCCATCAGCAAGGAAGCGCCGGAACTGGCTGGGATGAGCGATCTTCACCTCGGAGATGGTAAACATGGAGCCCTCCCGGGCCTCCTTCCAGGTGATGACCAGGATCGTCTCATCGTAGTAATAATAAATGGGTTCCCCGATCCAGACAGCGGTATTTTCATTGAACAGCATCTGCTGACCGTCGATCAGATCCGCCGCCTCGTCCAGCAGCCACATCAGTTCAGCGGGGCTGCTGACCTGGCCGTAGCAGGCAGGGTTGGGCTCCGGAGCCACCAGATCACGGTCGGACAGCCAGAACACCTTCTCCACCGCCCAGATGCCATCCAGCGCATCGCTGATCGCATTGGTCATAAACATATCGTATCTGTCCATGACTGCTGCATCTTCCACCTGAGTATAGGCGGATACGGAGTTGGAGCCGCCGCAAAACAGCATCATGGCCAGCAGCGCCGCGGTAGCGATCACACTGAGAACCGCCAGCACCGGAGCAAGCGCGGTTCGGGAATTGGAAAGTGACGTTTCTTCAGGCAAAACGCTCACCTCTCAGTACAGAATTCCGCCGGAAATGGCATCAAGCAGCGCATTGTCAGAAACGATCAGCCACTGATCCTCCTGATAGACCAGATTCACGGTAAACTCCGTGGTAATCTCCTGGGCGTCATTCTCCAAAGCCTCGGAAGCGGCGTCATAGAGGACCTCCATGACAAAATCCTCCCGATACTCGTTGTTTTCATCATAGATCTCAGTGGCATCCTCTGCCTCCTGGACGCGCTTTTCCAGCAGCGCCTGGGAGCGGTCCTTCAGGACGGCAGTTACGCTGGAAATATCAAGACCCGTCAGGGAAATCTTCTGAGCCAGACCGTCATCGGTGGCATGGCACTCTCCTACCAGCGTGTATCTAAGGCTGTCCGTGTGGGCATTCCACAGAAGCACGCCGACCTCATCGGAGGCCTCGCGGCTCAGACCCAGGTTGGGGTGGCCGGCAATATAGGCACTGACCTGGTCGTAATCACCATCGCAGACAGCATCCATAAAGTCCTGGATCCGGTTCTCCGCCTCCACAGGATTGGAGGTCAGCACAGGCTCGGCATCCAGAGAAGTAAAGCACAGATAAATGGCTGCCGCAGCAGCTGCAACGGCAACCAGTGCAAATAATACAGAAATGACTTTCTTCATATAATGGTACCTCTCCATATTCTTGTCCGCAAATGGACACAATATATAGAATCTCATTATATCAGCACAATCTGACAATGTCAATTTGATTCCGTCACCAATCACAAAAAAACTCCCCACCCTTGCGGGTGGGGAGCCTTGTGAAACTACGTTATGCAGCCGCGAAAATCAGGGCAGCAGAACCTCGTTGATGTTCCAGCAGACGTAGTAGGTACCGATCTGGCCAGCCACGATGAACTCATCGGGATACTCAGTCTTCAGGGTAGCAATTTCGTTGGTGGGAACCTCGTCGATCAACAGCCAAGTGCCGTTCTTGAAGTTGGTCAGCATGTTGTTGGCATCGTCAGACAGGTAGAACTTCAGCTCGTTCATGGTGACGACGTCAGCGTTGTGGTAGTTGGGGTTCTTGGTCATGGTGATGACAGAGCTATGCTCCCAACCGGACATGGTGTAAGCACCGTTGCAGACGTAGGTGGAAGCGTCGGTTGCCCAAGCTTCGTCAACGTTGGCAGCGTTGTACACGGGGAAGTAGGTGGGGAATGCCAGCAGCTCATTCCAGTAAGCAACGGAGTTGTACAGGGTGACCTGCAGGGTCTTCTCGTCCAGAGCGTCAACCAGGATCTCGCCCTCGTTGTAACCGGCGATGACTTCGAACATGTAGCCGTAGTCAGCAGCCAGATCAGCGGAGGAAGCGCGCTTCCAGGAATCCTCGAAGTCCTGAGCAGTCAGAGCTTCGCCGTTGGACCACTTCAGGCCGTCCTTCAGGGTGTAGGTGTAGGTGATGGTGCCGTCCTCGTTCTCAACGCCTTCGACCAGCTCTTCAGCGCAGTCAGCAGTGATGACCAGCTTGCCGGACTCGTCCAGATCCCACTTAGCCAGGCCAGCGAACAGGTGGTTCAGCATGGTAGCAGCGTCAGCGGCGGAGTTCAGAGCGGGGTCCATGGTGTCGGGCTCGGAGCCGGCGGAAACAGCCAGGGAGTCGGTAGCGCCGTTAACGGAGGTCTTCCACAGGTACTTGTAGCCCAGGGGGTTGCTGAAGAAGCCTTCAACGGAGTCGTCCAGCATGAACATGTCGGTGTAGAAGTACAGGGGAACGATAGCGCCGGTGCTCATCAGCAGGTCCTCTGCCTCGTGCATCAGTGCGTAACGGGTCTCAACGTCGGTGCAGGACTTGATCAGGGAGATGACAACGTCATAGGTCTCAGCCCAGGTGCCGTTCTCAACAGCAACGTCGTAGCCATACTCGGTCAGATCCATGCTGTAAACAGCCAGATCAGCATGGTCGCCCTTGCCGAACTGAACGTCGTTGTTGCCGGAGACGGAGGTCCACATATCCAGGAAGGAGATGGGATCGTTGTAGTCAGCCAGCCAGCCGTTACGAGCGATGGAGTAGTCACCGTTCTTACGGGTGTTCAGGAAGGTGTTCCACTCCTGGTTCTCCAGGTTCATGGTGATGCCGATACCTGCCAGAGCGCTCTGCAGATACTCACCGATAGCCTTGTGAGCCTCGGAAGTGTTGTAGATGTAGGTCAGGGTGGGGAAGCCAACCAGCATGCCCTGCTCATCGACCTCGTAGTACTTGGTCAGGATCTCATAGGCCTCAGCGTAGTTGTCCTCGTATGCCTCGGCAGCGACATTGTAGTAGCCGTCGTACTCGTCGCTGGAGCCTGCGTTCTTGTAGAACTCAGAGCCATCGGCGTCGGTCATACCCATGGCGACGAAGGAGGAAGCGGGAACCTGGCCGCCCTGTGCGATCTCGTCAACGATGTAGTTGCGGTCGAACAGCAGGCCGATTGCGTAACGGATCTCAGCCTCAGCAGCAGCCTTCTCAGCCTCGGTCATTTCGACCTCAGCGGCGGGAGCGTCAGCAGCGGGTGCATCAGCAGCGGGAGCGTCGGCAGCAGGTGCCTTTTCGCCGCCGCAGGCAGCCAGACTCATGACCATAACCAGAGCCAGCAGCATTGCAATCAGTTTCTTCATGTTTCATTTTCCTTTCTCATAGAAAATTTTGGTTCATATCCATGCCCTTCCGATACGGCAAACCGGTCAGGCGCGGATGTGAATTTTTATTGGGAAGATCAGTTGATCTTATCCACGTGATGGCATGCCACGAAATGTCCGGAAGCGACTTCCTTGAATTCGGGCATGGACTCGGCGCAGGCATCCGTTGCATGGGGGCAGCGGGTCCGGAAGGGACAGCCGGAGGGCGCGTTCAGAGGGCTGGGGATATCGCCGGTCAGCACGATGCGCTTGTTCTCTCTTGCCTTCTGGGGATCGGGCAGAGGAACGGCGGACATCAGGCTCTTGGTATAGGGGTGCAGGGGGTGATGATAGATCTCATCAGACTCGGCCAGCTCCACCATCTTGCCAAGGTACATGACGGCGATTCTGTCGGAAATGTGGCGCACGACCAGCAGGTCATGGGCAATGAACAGATAGGTCAGATCCAGCTCATCCTGCAGCTCATCAAACATATTGATGACCTGTGCCTGGATGGAAACGTCCAGTGCGGAAACAGGCTCGTCACAGACCACGAACTCGGGGCTCATGGACAGGGCTCTTGCGATGCCGATTCTCTGACGCTGACCGCCGGAGAACTCGTGGGCGTAACGGTTTGCATGCTCGGAGTTCAGGCCGACCTTGGCCATCAGCTCCAGCACCCGCTCCTGACGCTCCTTCTTGTTCTGGTACATCTTGTGGACGTCCAGAGGCTCGGCGATGATGTCGGAGACAGTCATACGGGGGTTCAGAGAGGAATAAGGATCCTGGAAGACCATTGCAGACTTCTTCCGGTAATCCAGAATGTCCTTCTTGGTCTCGATCTTCTTGCCGTCGAACCAGATCTCGCCGGCAGTGGGCTTGTACAGGTGCAGCAGGGTTCTGCCGACGGTGGTCTTGCCGCAGCCGGACTCGCCGACCAGGCCCAGGGTCTCACCCTTGCGGATGGAGAAGGAAACATCGTCCACAGCCTTCAGGGGCTTGGAAGAAAACACGCCGGTGGTGATGTTGAAGTACTCCTTCAGGTTCTTTACTTCGACCAGAGTCTTCTTGTCGCTCATTCTTCCTCACCGCCTTCCTTTTCCATTGCTTCTTTCACATTCATCCAGCAGGCAGCCTGGTGCCATTCGTTGATCTGCATCCGCTCGCAGCGCTCCCGCAGGCAGATCTTCATAGCCGCATCACAGCGGGGTGCGAAGGGACAGCCGGCAGGCATGTTCAGCAGGTCAATGGGAGTACCGGTGATGGGCTGCAGCTTGCTGCCGTCGCTGTCGACGGTGGGAATGGAGCGCATCAGGCCCTTGGTGTACTCATGCTTGGGATTGTAGAAGATCTCGTCAGCGGTGCCCTGCTCACAGATGGAGCCGGCGTACATGACGATAACTTCATCACACATCTGAGCAACAACGCCCAGGTCGTGGGTAATCATGATGATTGCCATGCCCAGGTCCTTCTGCAGCTGCTGCATCAGCTCCAGGATCTGTGCCTGAATGGTCACGTCCAGAGCGGTGGTGGGCTCGTCGGCAATCAGAATATCGGGCTCGCAGGCCAGCGCCATGGCGATCATGATACGCTGACGCATGCCGCCGGAGAACTCGAAGGGATACTGGTTCATTCGCTTCTCGGGCTCGTTGATGTTAACCAGCCGCAGCATTTCAACGGCACGCTCCCGTGCCTGCTGCTTGTTTCGCTTGGTGTGCAGCATGATGGCTTCCATCAGCTGCTTGCCAATGGTGTAGGTGGGATTCAGGGAGGTCATGGGGTCCTGGAAGATGATGGAGATCTTATTGCCGCGGACGGTCTTCATGACCTTTTCGCCGGCGCCGACCAGCTCCTGACCATCGCACTTGATGGAGCCGGAGACGATCTTACCGGTCTTTTCCAGAATCTGCATAATGGAGTAAGCGGTGACGGACTTGCCGGAACCGGACTCACCCACAATGCCCAGAACCTTGCCGTGGTCCAGATTGAAGGACACACCGTTGACAGCCTTTACTTCACCGGCAGGGGTGTAGAAAGAGGTATGCAGATCTTTAACTTCAAGCAGTGCCATTTGGTTCTACACTCCTTTCTCAGTTTTTCAGCTTGGGGTCAAATGCGTCGCGCAGACCGTCGCCGAAGAGGTTCAGGGACAGCACGATCAGAGAAATGACCACAGCGGGGATCACCAGACGGTGAGGATAGGTGGTGATGCCGTTCAGGGCATCGGATGCCAGGCTGCCCAGGGAAGGCATGGGAGCGTTGACGCCCAGGCCCAGGAAGGACAGGTAGCTTTCAGTGAAGATTGCGCTGGGAATCTGCAGGCAGGTGGAGATGATGACCACACTGATGCAGTTGGGCAGCAGATGCTTGGTGATGACCCAGCTGCCCTTGGCGCCGGTGGCGCGGGCTGCCAGAACATACTCCTGCTCCTTCAGGGACAGGATCTGACCGCGGATCTGACGGGACATGCTGACCCAGTACAGCAGCGCAAAGATGATGAACAGGGAAATGATGTTGCCGCCCAGCTTTTCCAGGACGGTGCCTTCGATGGCTGCATTCAGGCCGCTCTGCTTCAGCACGGAGGCCAGCAGAATGACCATCAGCATATCAGGCAGGGAGTAGATGATATCAACGATTCGCATGATGATCAGGTCCACCTTGCCGCCAAAATAACCGGCAACGGAACCGACGGTCATACCGATGATCAGCACGATGATACTGGCGAAGAAGCCGACGGACAGGGAGATACGGGTACCATAGACCACACGGATGAAGTAGTCACGGCCGGCGGAGTCGGTGCCGAAGACATGGGGGAAAATCTCCTCGCCCTCTGCCATCCGCTCCAGCTCGGTCTCGCCAAACTCAAAGGGAGCCAGGTTGTTATAAGAGGAGTCGACGGGTCTGCCGGGACGGACACCCAGCATGGTATCATAGCTGTAGGGCCAGAACACGGGCAGGATGATGGCTGCCAGGGTGACCAGAATGATGACGATCATGCTGATGGTAGCGATCTTGTTCTTCAGCAGGCGCTTCATACCATCCTTGAAGAAGGTGGTAGAGGGGCGCATCTGCACCATATAAGCCTTTTCCGCTTCGCTGGCGGGGGCAAAGTCATCCAGATTCACATGGAGACTGAAGGGATTCTTTTTCATTTGCCTGCCTCCTTACTCCAGATTGATTCTGGGATCAACGACCTTGTACATAATGTCGCTGACCAGGTTCATGATGACGATCAGAGTTGCCAGCACGATGGTGGTGCCCATGATCAGAGGGTAGTCACGGCCGGTGATGGAGCTGACGAAATATCTGCCGATGCCGGGCACGGCGAAAATCTGCTCAACGACCAGGGAGCCGGTGACGATGTAGGCCAGCATGGGGCCAAAATAGGTGATGACGGGGATCAGGGAGTTCTTCAGTGCGTGACCGAAGATGATGTTCATCTGGGAAACGCCCTTGGCCCGTGCGGTGCGGATATAGTCCTGACCCAGCACGTCCAGCATGGAGGAACGGGTCAGACGGGTGATGTTTGCCATGGGGGACAGGGACAGGGTAATGATGGGCAGAATCAGACCCTTTGCAGTCTCGCCGTTGGCGGGAACGATGGCCAGCTGCAGAGCAAAGACCAGCAGCAGCAGTGTGCCCATAATAAAAGAGGGCATGGAAATGCAGGCAGTGGTGAAGACCATGATGATCTTGTCAATTGCCTTGTTGCGGCGCAGGGCAGCCACAGCGCCCAGCACGACGCCCACAACCAGTGCGATGCATGCAGCAATCAGACCCAGCTTGGCGGAGACTTTCATGCCGTCCATAATAATGTCCATAACCTGACGGCCGCGAAGCTTCAGAGAAGGTCCGAAGTCAAAAGCAGTCACAATATCCTTCAGATAAGTAATGTACTGCTCCATCAGGGGTTTGTCCAAGCCGTACTTGGCTTCCAGTGCAGCCTGAGCTGCCTCGGAGATGGCCTTTTCACCCAGGAAGGGGCCGCCGGGAACGGCACGCATGACGAAGAAGGTCACAGTAATGACGACCCACACAGTCAGCAGCGCCAGCGCGATCCGCTTCAGGATGTACCATAATGTCTTTGTGTTCATCCAGATCCGTCCTTTCGATAAAGCTACGTCCCTTGCCCGGACCAGCTTCGTTCCGTACAAGATCTATCATGTTTTCCCCGTAAGAAAACATGAGGCGGGACGTCCCGCTTGTGATATATTTCCATCCCGTATTCACCGCGGAATGGCACTTTTTGACATACTTAGACCATAAGTTAATCAAAAATACTATAAGAATTATATAGTATTCAATATTTATTTTCAACTGGATATCTGACCGAAGATTTATCGGACCTGCACATCTGTTTTTGTGACTTTTTCACAGGGATTAACGTCTTCCAGCCGCAAACACCCGGTTTTTCGTTTTCGAGTGACGCATTATGGTTCATCTGGCAGGAACATATTGTGAAAATTTTGTAAAATCAAGGTCCGTTTTCATATCGCACCTTTGAATATTTATCCATTCGTTCCGAATGCTCCCGGCATAAGAAAAGCGCCCCGCCGGAAGCGGGGCGCCTGAAAGCAGAATCCTTATTCTTTTTCTTCTGTTCCGCCGCCGAAATCCCGGCTGTAATCGCTCAAAACGGCCGAGCAGCCGTTTCTCCGCAGGCCACGGATCACCAGCTTCTTGGCAATGTCATACAAAACCGCAAACAGCGGCACCGCAATGACCATGCCCACCAGGCCCCACAGGCCACCGAACAGCAAAATGGAGAACAGCACCCAGAAGCTGGAAACGCCGGTATGATCGCCCAGGATCTTGGGTCCGATGACATTGCCGTCCAGCTGCTGGAGGAAAAACACAAACACCACAAACCACAGCGCCTTGATGGGATCATCAATCAGGATCAGCAGCGTTGCCGGAATGGCGCCCAGGAATGGTCCGAAGAAGGGGATCACATTGGTCACGCCCACAACGGCGGAAACAAGCAATGGATTGGGGAACTTGAACACAGAGCAGCCGATGTAGCACAAAACACCAATGATGGCGGAGTCCACAAGCTTGCCTTCAATGAAGCCGCCGAACATATCATCAACAAATTTGATTTCGCCCAGAACCATATCCGCCCAACGGGGCTTGAACATGCTTCGGATGACGATGACCGCCTGGCGGCTGAAGCGCTTGCGGCTGCCCAGCAGGTACACCGCCACGATCACGCCGATCAGCAGATCCTTCAAAAACAGCAAAACCTTCCAGACACTCATACCCACGCCGCTGACAATATTGGTAATATAAGGAGTCAGGGTTCCGGTGGCCCAGTTTTCCAGGGTGGTGTAGATCTGCTGATAGCTGGAATTGAAGTAGGCGATCAGCTTTTCATTTTCACCGAAGGTCACCGTTGCCCAGGCGATCAGCTGCTCTACCTTGGAGGGGATGGACTCCCAGAGGGCGGCAATGCTGGCATACAGCTGGGGCGCGATCATGATGATCAGAGCGTAAACCACCAGCAATCCCGTGATCAGGCTCAGGATCACCGCCAGCGCCTCTGCCATCTTCGGGTATTTCCCCTTGAAGGCGTTATGGAGCATTCTGGAATACCAGTTGCACACCGGGCGCAGCAGGTAGGCAATGACGCCGCCGTAAATAAAGGGCTTCAGAATTCGGATAAACGTATCCAGGAACTCGCCGACACCCTGCATCCTGTACAGCAGGAAGAAGAACAGCACACTCAGGCAAATGGCCCCCGCCACAGCCAGCATACTGTACAGATACCGTTTCCTGTCAAATCGATCCATACACGGACCTCCCTCTTCCGATCATTTAATATAGTATAACACATAATCTGCGAAAGTGCACCAACTTTTTTCGGCCCCCGCTTTCGGTTTTTCCGAATCTTCCCTCCTTGCAATTCACAGCCTTCCGTGCTACAATGTATGCAAATTTTGTCGAAATGCGGCAATTTCCGGAGGGATGCGATTGTGAACAAACGGAATATGGCGGTGATCCTCGGATTACTGGCTGCAGTGTGCATCCTGGCATTCCTGGCCGCTCTCGCCAAACTGGAACCGGACGCCTCCAAGGCCCCTCAAACCGGCTGGGTCACGGAGGGCCAGCTGCGATACTATTATCACAGCGACGGCTCCCCCGCCGCGGGCTGGACGGAGCTGGACGGCAAGCGTCACTTCTTCCGGGATGACGGCAGCCTCGTCACCGGCTGGCTCAGCCGGAATGGCCGTCAGCTGTATCTGGACGAAGAGGGCACGCCGGTTACCGGTCCCCGGGAAATCGACGGCAGCTTGTACTTATTTAATGAAGAGGGTTATCTGGCCGACGGAATCTTCCTGCTCGATGGCGTCCGATATCGGGCCGACACAGAAGGCCGCCCCCTCCCCGGCTGGGCCGAAGCGGACTCCATGCGCTGCTGCTTTGACGAGACCGGCCGGGCTTTGACCGGCTGGCAGACCATCGACGGCCTTGACTACTATTTCTATTCCGACGGCTCCCCCGCCGCAGGCATTACGGAAATCGACGGCAAGCTGTACCATTTCTCCTCCAACGGCCAGTACATCCCCCTGGTCAACCCCTGGAACTATGTCCCCGGGGATTATACCGTGGAGCTGGCTCCCATCGCCGAAAACCATCAGGTCGCCTCCATCGCCCTGGCGGATTTTGAGGAAATGATCCGCGCCTGCGAGGACGCCGGTCTGGACCCGGCTGTCTGCTCCTCCTACCGGACCCAGGAGTATCAGGAACTCCTGTACAGCCGGAAGGTTGCCTTCTACACCGCCAGGGGCTACGCTGAGGAAGAGGCAAAAACTCTTGCTGGCCGTTCTGTTGCCGTCCCCGGCACCAGCGAGCATCAGCTGGGTCTGGCCCTGGACATCATCGACAACGGCAACTGGAATCTGAACGAAAGCCAGGCCCACACCGCCACCCAGAAATGGCTCATGGAGCACTCCTGGGAATACGGCTGGATTCTGCGCTACCCCGACGGAAAAAGTGACATCACCGGTATCATCTTTGAGCCCTGGCACTACCGCTATGTTGGAAGAGAGGTCGCCGCCGAAATCCACGAGCTGGATGTGTGTCTGGAGGAATACCTTCAGATGCTGACCGTCGGATAACATTTGTATTATTCATTGAAAGAAGCGATCATCTTTGAAAATCCTGTTGATTATTCTGCTCCTGGCAGCAGCCGCATTTGTCTTCTCTGTCCGGGGCAGAACCGGCCATCCGGGGCTGAAGGCCCTGCGGGGCTGGAGCTATGCCCACCGGGGCCTCCACGGTAACGGCATCCCAGAGAACTCCATGGCTGCCTTCCGGGCAGCGCTGGAAAAGGGCTACGGCATTGAGCTGGACATTCACCTACTGAAAGACGGCAATCTGGCCGTCATCCACGACGCTTCCCTGAAGCGCACCGCGGGCTGCGACGTTCAGATTGAAGATCTGACTACAGAGGATCTGATAAACTACCGCCTGCAAGGCACCGACGAAACCATCCCGGAATTCCGGCAGGTTCTGGAACTCTTCTCCGGTCAGGCTCCCATGATCATCGAGCTGAAGCCGGAGCGGGGCAACCACGCCGCCCTGGCGGAGGCTGCCTGCGCCATGATGGAAGGCTACGAAGGCAGCTGGTGCATGGAGTCCTTCGACCCCCGCTGCGTCTACTGGCTGAAAAAGCACCGCCCGGACATCATCCGGGGCCAGCTCACCGCAGACTTCTTCCGGGACGAAAAGAGCAAGCTGCATCCCGCCCTCAAATGGTGCCTGAAGCATCAGGTCTTCGGTTTTATGACCCGGCCCGATTTCACCTCCTACAAATTTGAGGACCGCAAGACACTCAGCGATTTTTTGGTCCGCAAATTCTGGGGCGTCCAGGGTGTCAGCTGGACCATCCGCACCCAGGAAGACTACGACACCGCCGTCAAAGAGGGCTGGCTGCCGATTTTTGAAAACTTTGAACCATGACCCCCCAAGTACATAGCACGCAAAAAAGGAGCGGATATTCCGCTCCTTTTTTATTATGTCAGTTACAGGGGATACGCATCGGGGAACAGGGTATGCCAGAGGAGGTAAGCAACGTCGGCATCGTCAATGGCGCCATCGCCGTTGAAGTCCGCTTCACCGCTGACCTCATATTCATTGGGGAACAAGGTGTGCCACAGCAGATGGGCAACATCGGAGTCGTCCACCACTTCGTCCCCGGTCATATCACCGGGCACAGCCTCGGGTTCCTCTTCAGCGCCCTTTTTCGTCAGGAACCAGCTATACATGTCTTCTCCGGACTCTTCATAAAAGGAATACTCCGTCAGATCTATGCCCTGAATCACTTCGGACAGTTCCATGCCGATCGGCGCATCCACATGAATATAGTTGATATCTGCCTTTGCACCCTCGGCAACCTTCAGACAGCCACCGAAATCGCCGCCAATCCACACATAACTATACTTTGGAGCATTGACTTCGCCGTATACCGTTACTTCCGAATAAATATGAAAAGAATCCAGGACCGTCAGGCAAACGCCCTCGGGAATAATCATCGGAGTAAAGGGTTGCAGCCAGAAGCCCCAGGGAATTTCGACAGACTCTGTGAGAACAAAGGGCTCGTCAGACTCCACGATCAGTCTGTAGCCGCCTTCCGGCGGATCCACCTCGTTAAGCACCGCTTTGAGCTCCTCCATATTGGTGATGATTCGCGAATCATCTGCAGCATGAGCGATCATCGGCACCATACCGAGGATCATCACGGCGCAGAGGATCAGCGCCAGAATACGGGTAATTTGTTTCTTCATTTCCAGTTCCTCCTGTTCATTGGATACTGCAATTATATCCATCCTCGATAAGACGCGTCAAGTATTTTAACATGTTTTCCCGTTTTTTTAGGGGCGGCCATCGGCCGCCCCTGTATTGCTTATATTCTGCTGCTGTTGCACACCAGATAGATGATCTGCCGGTCCTGAGAAAGATCCTTCAGCAGGGCCAGCGCCTCGGCGGTGCGCGCATCGTCCAGATTCACGAAGGGATCATCCAGAATCACAAAGGGCTTCTCCTCCGTAAACAGCGCGTCTACCAGAGCAAAGCGCATGCACAGCATCACAAGGTCCGTCTGACCGGCGCTGAAATACCCCAGCTCCCGGGTCTGTCCCTGGCGCTCCAGCTGAACCTCCAGATCGCCGGTGACCAAAATCTTCTGCCGGTCCTCGCCGGACAGGCGTTCCAGATACTGGCCAAAGCTGCGCTGGATGGTGCTCAGATAATTTCCGGAGAGATTTTCCCGGGCCTGCTGCAAAAAATCCAGCGTCCGGTCCAATGTGTCCGCCCGGTTTTGATCTGCGTCCTTCCGGGACTGCCAGCTTTCCAGCTCATCCCGGAGCTCCGGGATCCGGTCGATCTCATGGCGCAGCTGAGCTGCCTGCTGCTTTCGCTCCAGCAGGCGGCGGGTCAGATCGGTGATCTCATCGGACAGCTGCCGCTCCCGATGCTTCAGAAGCTCCAGATCCGGAATCTGCTCCCTTTGGGACAGCACGGCTCCATGCTCAGCCCGGAACTCGGCCAGTTTCTGCTCCAGTGTGCTCAGCTGGTTCCGGATTCTGATCTGATCATCGCAGCTTCGACGCAGCTGATTCAAAAGACTGCCGAAGCGATCCACCGCCACCGTTTCATAATAGGGCTCCAGAAATGCCCGCAGCTGGGCTTCCAGTTCCCTGGCACGCTGGCTCATCACCGTGCGTTTTTCATCAGCGGAAGCCTGCTGCTGCCGCAGATCCTGCAGCCGGCTGCGTTTCATCCGCAGCGTCAGAATCGATTGCTCCGCTTCCGGTTCAGCACCAAAATAAGGAGCCAGTGCCTCATACAACAAGCCTTGGCACTCATCCAGTTCCGCCTGAATCCGGCTGCGGCTCTTTTCCAAACCGGCCGCACGCTGTACGAGGGCCAGATATTCCGTCCGCCGGTTCTGGATCTCGTCAAGGTTCTGCGCAAGCTGCGCAACCACGAGATACTGCCCCACAAAGCTCTGCACTTCCCATTCCAGCCGGGAGGCCTCCGTCTGCGCAGCAGCCAGCTGCTGCCGCAGGTCCGCGCCATTTCCGGAAACTTCCTTCGAGATCATCCGCCGGATGCCCAGCCAGGCGCCCAAAAGTATCAGCGGCAATCCGACGCCCAGCAGCACGCCGCCGGGAATCACCTTTCCCGCAGCCAGCAGCCCGATGCCGCCGCCCAGGGCCAACACGCCCAAAATCAGTGCAATGACCGTCCAGGGACTGCCCTTCTGTTTTTCCTCCCGCGCCTGCAGGGCCTCACGCAGCTGCGGAATCTCCTGCCGCAGCCGGTCAGCCCGGTCCAGCTTCATTCTGCTGTCATCGATCTGCTTCTGCTCCGGAAGACCGGAAGCAAAACAGGACTGCAGCTCCTCCAGCCGATGCTGCTCCGGGTCGGAAAGGTGCAGGCTGTCAAGCTCTGCCTGGAGGCGCATCAGCTGCCGCTGTTTCTGAGAAAGGTCCTCCAGCTTTTCATCCTCGGGAATACCCGGGCCGAAAAACGCTTCCAGCTCCCCCAGCTCCGCCGGAGCCGGGGCCGTATCCCGGATCTGAGCCGTCACAGTCAAATATTCCGCACAGGCACTGTCCGCTTTTTCAAAATCCTCAGCCCCGGGCATTCCGGCGTCAAAACGGACGTCCAATCCGGACTGAAGCTGATCCCGCTGCTCCAGCAGCCGGCGATACTCCCGGCGCACCGCCTCTCTTGCCGCAGCCTGGGAGCCCTCGGTGATCTTTTCACGAATCTGCGCCAGCTCCTGTTCATCTCGGTCCAGCAGATCCTCCAATTCCCGGATCCCGGTATTCCGGCTGGCCAGGGTGCTTCGCTGTTCTTCCGCCTCATCCAGCTTCTGCTGAAGCTGGGATACCTTGCTTTTGGCCTCCGCCACGGAGCCGCCAATGCCCCGAAAATGGGAGTAGGTCATGCGTTTGGCTCTCAGGGCAGCCACTGCCTTTTCAAAATTACCCACATCATTGGTGTCCTCCACCAGGTCACCCAGCTTGGCCCGGATGCTGTCCGTGCTCAGCGCCCCCGTCTCATGAAGCTGGGGCATATAGGTGCTGCGCTCGAAGGAATCCGCGTCCAGGCCAAAAAGTTCCACGCCGATATCCTCGGAAAAACGATTACTCTTCTGGTTGGTGCTCAGATCGATCAGGCTGAAGGTATCCCCCTTGGGCACCGTGCCGAAGGTGCGCTGAATGCGGTACCGGCAGCCTTCCTGCTCGAAGGTCAGATGACCGCCGCATTTCCCGCCACTCCAGGGCAGGTATCTTTTCCGCCGGTTCTTGTCGAGGGTCTTGGCCGCCCGGGGGAAGCCATAGAACATAGCCCGGATAAACTCCGCCAGTGTGGTCTTGCCGAAGCCGTTGTCCTTCCGGATCACCGTCAGCCCCTCGGCAAATTCCAGGCCATACTGGTGCAGGCAGCCGAAATTCTCTATATAAATACTGATCAGTTTCACAGCACGATCTCCTCTCCGCTGAGGGCCTGGATGCCACAGCAAATGATCCGAGCCTTCTCCTCCTCGCTTCGGTCGGAGGCCATCACCAGTCGGATGAATTCACCCTTCAGGGAGATGTCATGCTCATAGCTCTCCTTCTCGATTCGGAAGCGGCTTTCATCCTTGATCTTCACAAACCAGAAAAGGGGTTCCAGGCTCTTTTTCAAAAACCGCAGATCCTTCTGGGTTTCCAGAGTATAGGTGCCGGTCAGGGTGAATTTTACCAGTGAATCGGAACTGATGCCTTCCGCAGCGGCTTCCATAGCCTGGCGCAGCTGGCTGACGGTGGTAAGCTCCGAAATATCCACGCTTACATCGTAAAGCCGTCTTGCGGCAAAGGGGACAAACTCATGGGTAAGCTTTCCCTCCTGAATATCCAGCAGCACGAAGCCCTTTTCTCCACACTCGTCAAAGCCCCGGCCCTCCAGGCAGCCACAGTAGCAGTATTCGCTCTCCGGATCCAGCGCATCGACGCTGTAAGAATGAATGTGTCCCAATGCAAGATACCGGATTCCCTTTCCCCGAAGCTTCGCAAGGGCGATGAGCTCTTCCCCGGGCTGTGTGGAAATCTGACCGTGGAGCATAACGATGTTGGTCCTGCCGGGCTCCAGCATCAATCTGTCGTACATCCCCTGCCAGTCCTCAGGCTCCAGACCGGCGATGGTCACATCGGCATAATGGCGGTATGTCCACTCCGAACCGAAGGTGATAAGGTTATCCGGCAGTTCCAGCCCCCCAAAGGGATCCATCTCGTCGTGATTGCCCCGCAGATAGAGAAAATCTACACCGGGAGCCCGGCGAATCGTGTCAAGCACAAAATCCACCGTCCGGGCCGAGACCCGGCTGCCGTCAAAGAGATCACCGGCGATCAGCACCGCCGCCACCTTCTGCTCCCGGGCAAACGCCGCCATCCGGCCGAAGGTCACACAGATTTCGCTGTTGCGCTCTGCCGCCTGGGCCGGGGATAAATTGGCCTCCATTCTGGAATCCAGATGAATATCGGAACAATGAATGATCTTCATTGCGTTTCCTCCTTATGTATCCATTGTATTGAGCATACCACACCGGAGTTTCTTTTTCAAGAAGGGCTCTACCGCCCAATTTTACCATTTCGGAAGTCCAACAAAACGGACCTATCCGCTTCGCAAGGCATCTGGAATCGAAAAAGATAAATCCGAAATCGCCTCATACAAGACCCAGCAGTACATTTGCACAATAAAACGTTTCCAAAAGATACATATATCACAAAATAAGTCTTCCCCACCGGCGAAACCTTGACAATACGCCCAATTAATAGTAAAATTCCTTTAACGGATTGTGTAAATCAACATCCGTGTTTCTCAAAATTCAAAGGAGGAAAAAACAAATGAAAAAGCTGATTGCTCTGCTGCTGGCTCTGGTCATGGTTATTGGCCTGGTTGCCTGTGGCAACAACGAGGCACCCGCTGCTGACGCTCCCGAGGCTGAGGCCCCCAAGGCTGACGCACCCGCTGCCGACGCTCCCGCTGCTTCCGATGAGAAGGTCACCGTCACCATGATCGCTGCCCAGTACGGCAACGAAACTGCTGACTGGTGGGTTGGCTTCGAAGAGAAGTTCGAGGCTGCCAACAACGGCATCGACCTGGTTGTTGACGTTGTTTCCTGGAACGACATCTACACCGTGGTCAACACCCGTATCGCCAACGGCGAGGCTCCCGACCTGCTGAACATCGACGTCTTCGCCGATTACCAGGCTGACGGCCTGCTGCTGCCTGCCGAGGATTGGGTTTCCGAAGAGACTTACGCAAAGTTCTTCCCCTCTTTCCTGGAGCAGTCCATCGTTGACGATGTTGTCTGGGCAGTTCCCGACCTGGCTTCCGCTCGTGCACTGTACTACAACGCTGACATCCTGGAGGCTGCCGGTGTTGAAGTTCCCACCACTTGGGAAGAGCTGAAGACCGTCTGCGAAGCCATCAAGGCTTACGACGCAGAGATCTACCCTTGGGGCGTTGACATGACCACTGACGAAGGTCAGGCTTGCTTCGCTTACTACGCATGGAACAACGGCGGCGGCTTCGTCGACGAAGAAGGCAACTGGACTCTGAACTCTGCCGAGAACGTTGAAGCTGTCAACTACATCGTCGGCCTGGTCAAGGACGGCCTGACCAACACCGACCCCACCACCGAGACCCGTTACGATCTGCAGGAAATGTTCGCTTCCGGCAAGGTCGCTATGATGATCGGCCCCAACCAGATCTCCAAGTACTGTGAAGCTAACGGCGGCATCAACTACGGTATCGCTTCCCTGCCCACCAACGGTGACAAGGCTGGCGCTTCCGTCGGCGTTATGGACCGCATCATGTGCTTCGACAACGGTTACACCGACGCTGAGATGGCTGCTGTTACCGCTGTTGTTGACGCATTCTACGACGACGAGCCCTACGCTGAGTGGGTTCTGATGGAAGACTTCCTGCCCGCTACCTCTTCCGGCAACGAGCTGTGCGCCCAGGCCAACCCCGGCATGGCTGCATGGATCGACGTCATCGGTTCCGCCAAGTTCTACCCCGCAGCAAAGGCTGAGTGGGCAGACGTTAAGCTGGGCGTCATCGACGTTCTGCAGCAGGTCCTGCTGGGCGAAGACGCTCAGACCATGCTGGACGATCTGCAGGCTGATATCGCTGGCTAATTTAAGTACATTACTGATTTAGTCAAGGCATAACAGATGGGCCGGGTCTTTATGGCCCGGCCCATTTTGATTGCAGCCATTTTCAAAATGCTGCAACTGCGCCGCCTTTTGAAAGTGGCTGCATCTTCTGCACCACTGCATGAGCATTCCCCACACTCAAATAAGGGAGGTACCCTCGTGAACACAAGTAAACCTTATACTCTTGTGCGTAAGGCAGAGCCCTATCTGTGGATCCTGCCCAGCATCATCCTGATGTCCATCTTTATCATCATCCCCATCGGCTTCGTTTTCCGTATGGCATTCAGCGAAGTCACCAAGGCCGGTCTGGTGAAGGGTTTTGCGGGCATCGAAAACTTCGCCAAGGTTCTCAAGAGCGCCAAGTTCGGCCTGGTTCTGAAGAACACCATCGTCTGGACCATCATGGTCGTCGTCCTGTCCACCGTTTTGGGCTTCATTCTGGCTCTGCTGCTGAACAACGAGTTCAAGGGCCGTAAGATCGCCCGCGCCATCGTGGTCTTCCCCTGGGCCACCACTCTGGTCATCCAGGCCAGCGTCTGGAAGTTCATCATCGACATTGACTACGGCGCTCTGAATACCCTGCTGAAGACTTTGGGCATCATCAGCTCCAATGTCAACTGGACCCCCACTCCCGAAGCCTACTTTGGCTGGGAAATTGCCTGTGGTATTTTTGTCACCATCCCCTTCGTCTGCTTCACCGCACTGTCCGGTCTGCAGAGCATCGACAGCTCCTACTACGAAGCTGCCACCGTTGACGGCGCAGGTTACTTCCAGCAGCTGTTCAACATCACCCTGCCTCTGGTCAAGCCCAGCCTGACCGTCGCAACCGTTCTGAACATCATCTACGTCTTCAACTCCTTCCCCATCGTCTGGACCATCACCAAGGGTGACCCCGCAAGCCGCACCGACACCCTGGTCACCTACCTGTACAAGCTGGCCTTCTACAACGGCAAGCAGGGTGAAGCCGCCGCGGTCTCCGTCATCGGCTTCCTGATTCTGCTGGTCTGCGCCAGTGTCTACATGGTTTCCACCCTGAAGAAAGGAGAAGACTAATCATGAACGATAACATTCGCGTTAACTGGCAGAAGCTGCTGTCCCGGATTGTGCTGTATTTCGTGGTGGCACTGGTCTGCATTACCATTCTGTATCCCTACTTCGTCATGCTCCTGACCGCTCTGAAGAGCCGTACTGAGATCTTCTCCATCAACGGTACCGTCTTCCCCATCGATGTCATGTGGTCCAACTTTGCCGACATCTGGAAGAAGGCTCCCATGGCCCAGTACATGCTCAACTCCATCATCATCGCCGGCGGCTCCACCGCCATCGCCATGGTCTGCGGCATCCCCGCAGCCTACGCCCTGGCCCGTATGAAGTTCAAGGGGCAGACTGCATTCCTGGGCTTCATCATCGTCTCTCAGATGTTTGCTCCCGTGGTTCTGCTGATCGGTATCTACAAGGTCATGCAGGTCATGGGCCTGACCAACAGTCTGCTGGGTCTGATCTTCATCAACGCAGCATTCAACCAGGCCTTCACCATCTGGCTGCTGCGCGGCACCTTCATGAGCATCTCCGCTGAGATGGAGCAGGCCGCCACCATCGACGGCTGCAACCGCATCCAGGCCATGTTCAAGGTCCTGCTGCCCGTTGCCGCCCCCGGCATCGTCACCACCCTGATCTTCATCTTCATCAACGCATGGAATGAATACACCGTGGCACTGTGCCTGATCTCCACCGATACCATCAAGCCTCTGACCGTCGGCATCAACATCTTCAACGGCTACAACATCATCGAGTGGCAGTATCTGTTCGCCGCATCCATCTTTGCCATCATCCCCGTTGTCATCCTGTTCATGTCCATCGAAAAGAACCTGACCAGCGGCCTGACCGCCGGCGGTGTGAAGGGTTAATTTCCCTCTATCAGAAAGGATATTTACTGCCATGAATTACGAAGTTTTGAAGCAGTTCCAGCTGGACAGCCCCGCTGTTTCCTCTGACCGCTACGGCTGCGGCCACATCAACGAAACTTATCTGGTGGTTACCGAATCCGGCCGCCGCTACATTCTGCAGAAGATCAGCAACCGGGCATTCCCCGATGTTGCAGGTCTTCAGGAGAATATCTCCGCCGTTACCCGCCATCTGCACACCAAGATCTCCAACCCTTACGGCGCCCTGACCCTGATCCCCACTCTGGACGGCCTGGATTACTACCATGCAGGCGAAAACAGCGACTGGCGTGTGTATGACTTCATTGAAGGCAGCCTGTGCCTGCAGGCTCCTGAGACCCCCGAGGATTTCTATCAGAGTGCCATCGCCTTCGGCACCTTCCAGCAGCAGCTGGAGGACTTCCCCGCTGAGACTCTGCACGAGACCATCAAGAACTTCCACAACACCCCCGACCGTTTCCGCATTTTCAAGGAAGTTCTGGCCAAGGATGTCATGGGCCGCGCCAAGGATGTGCAGCCTGAGATCGACTTCGTGCTGGCTCACGAGGAAGTGGGCAAGAAGCTGACCGCCATGCTGGCCGCCGGTGAGCTGCCCCTGCGCGTCACCCACAACGACACCAAGCTCAACAACGTCATGCTCTGCGAGAAGACCCGCACTCCCCTGTGCGTCATCGACCTGGACACCACCATGCCCGGCCTCAGCGCCTATGATTTCGGCGACTCCATCCGCTTCGGCGCAGCCACCGCTGCCGAGGACGAGAAGGACCTGAGCAAGATGACCATCAATCTGGATCTGTTCCGGATCTTCACCCGGGGCTTCCTGAAGGCCTGCCCCGGTCTGACCGAGAACGAGCGCAAGGTTCTGCCCCTGGGTGCCCTGACCATGACCCTGGAATGCGGCACCCGCTTCCTGACCGACTATCTGGATGGCGACCACTACTTCGGTATCCATCGCCCCGAGCACAATCTGGACCGCTGCCGGACCCAGTTCAAGCTGGTTTCCGAAATGGAAGCCAAGTGGGACGAGATGGCAAAGATCGTCGAAGAGGAAAGCAAGTAACTCCCCAACCAAAATCGGCACGGCTTCTCCGCCGTGCCGATTCTTTTTTCAGAAAACTGTAACGTTTCTTTCTTTTGATTGTCTAACCTGTGAAACGATACGAAAGGCAGGTGAAGCGGGTGCCCAGACGAAATAACGACCCGCCCATTTCCCAGGAACTGCTGTGCGCGGAATACGAAGCCGTGTACCGCTATGTTCTCTCGCTGTGCCGCAGCGACTCGGAAGCCCAGGACATCACCCAGGAGACCTTTCTGAAGGCCATGAAGGCCGCGGAGCGGTTCCAGGGAAACAGCAGCCTGTACACCTGGCTGTGCGCCATCGCCAAAAATCTCTGGCTGAACCGCTGCCGGAGAGCGGCGCGGGAGATCCCGGCGGTGATGGATATCTCCGACAGCGCCCCATCCCCGGAGCAGTGCATTCTCGATGAAGACCTCTCCATGCAGGTCCATCAGATTCTCCACGCTCTTCCCGAGCCCTACAAGGAGGTATTCTCCCTGCGCTTATTCGGCCAGCTGTCCTTTGCACAGATCGCCCGGGTTTTCTCCAAAACCGAAAGCTGGACCAGAGTTACCTATCACCGGGCAAGAAAGATGATCATGGACGCCATGAGAAAGGAAGGAACGCTATGAGCGAACATCAAAATGAACTGCGCTGTGAGATCATACAGGATCTGCTGCCGCTGTACCACGATGGAGTTGTGAACTCCGTCACCCATAAGGCCGTGGAGCGCCATCTGCTGGGCTGCGAAGCCTGCGCTCAGGAATACCGGCTGCTGCTGTCAGACCTGCCGGTCCGGCCGGAACCGGAAGCTGCCAGCCGCTTTTCGTCCTTCGCCAAAGCGGTCCAAAAGAAGCGCGTCACCACCGCCCTGATCGCCGCGGTGCTGGCCTGCATCCTGCTGGCCGCGGGACTGTATGTCCTGACCCAGGTCCCCACAGTTCCCATCGATGCATCGGATTTTCAGATCTACCGGACTTACCGCTATGAGGTGGATGGGAAGCAGTACTTCTTCCTGATGTTCACCCAGCCGCTGTACAATGCCTCCACCTCCGGCCTGCACAAAACCGTGGAGGATCAAAACGGCACGGCGCTGGTGATCAATTGGCGCAAACCCATCCTCTCCTCCAAGGTAGCCGATTCCAATATCCAGCTCATGACCACCCGCCTCTACGGCTCCGAGGGAAGCTACGATGTCCTCCGGTTCAACGATACCGTCCTCTGGTCGGAAGAGGAAAACGGCAGCGACCCGATCCCGGACTATGTCTACCACATCCATGAAGACTCCATCCCCGGCTTCAGCTACAATCTGGACATAGATGCCGATCGTCTGGAGGTCTTCTTCGATGACGGCCGTATCATGGAATGGGACCTGGAGGGAAATCTGCTATTTGACTCCGCCAATTGATAAACGCCCCGCAGAGCGCGCCTCTGCGGGGAATTTGCTTTCCGGAGTTTTGAGAACAAAACCTGGCAATAAATTCAACACAAATGCGTTTTTTGTATAAAATCATGGTCGAATCGTGAAATCCAGTGAAAACTTCTTGTCATCAGGTTTGCTTTCTGATATACTGTTATCATCAAAAAATATAAAGGAGCGGACGGCATGACACCCTTTCTGACCCCTGATTTTCTTCTGACCACCCCCACCGCAAGACGGCTCTACCATGACCACGCGGCCAGGATGCCCATTTTCGACTACCACTGTCACCTGGATCCCCAGCAGATTTATGAGGATGTCCGCTTCGAGAACATCACCCAGGTCTGGCTGGGCGGCGACCACTACAAGTGGCGCATCATGCGCTCCAACGGCGTGGACGAGTACTACATCACAGGCACCGCTCCCGACCGGGAGCAATTCCAGAAGTTCGCAGAGGCCCTGCCCCGGTGCATCGGCAACCCCATGTACCACTGGTGCCATCTGGAGCTGAAGAACTTCTTCGGCTACGAGGGCACCCTGAACCCGGATACCGCCCAGGAGGTTTGGGACCTGGCTCTGAAGAAGCTGGCCGAGCCCGAATTCAGCGCCCGTGGTCTGATCAAAAAGAGCAACGTCGCCATGATCGGCACCACCGACGATCCCTGCAGCGACCTGAAGTGGCACAAGCTCATCGCCGAGGAAGGTAAGATGGAAGCAAAGGTCTGCCCCTCTTTCCGCCCTGACCCCGCTCTGAACTGCCATAAGGCAGGCTTCGCCGCATACATCGAAAAGCTCTCCGCCGCCTCCGGCATCAAAATTGAGCACGCCGCCGATGTCGCAAAGGCCCTGAGCCAGAGGATCGACTACTTTGACGCCTGCGGCTGCCGGGCCTCCGACCACGGCCTGGACTATGTCATGTACCGGAAAGCCACCGCCGAAGAGATCGAGGCTACCTTCCAAAAGGCCATGGCAGGCCAAGTCCCCTCCGTTGCCGAGACTGAGGGCTATCAGACTTATCTGCTGCTCCACTGCGGCCGGGAATACGCCCGCTGCGGCTGGGCCATGCAGCTGCATTTCTCCTGCTTCCGCAACCCCAACTCCCGGCAGTTTGCCAAGCTGGGCGCCGACTGCGGCTTCGACTGCATCGCCGTCACTGACTCGTCCGCCGCCCTTCACCATGTGATGGACGCGCTGGACCAGACCGGCCAGCTGCCCAAGACCATCGTCTACTCCCTGAATCCCGCCGACGACCAGTGGCTGGATACCCTGCTGGGCGCATACCAGGGCACCGAGATCCCCGGCAAGATCCAGCACGGCTCCGCCTGGTGGTTCAATGATAACAAGGTCGGAATGCAAAACCAGATGACCAGCCTCGCACAGCTGGGCATCCTGGGCAATTTCATCGGCATGCTCACTGACTCCCGCTCCTTCCTGAGCTACGCCCGCCACGAATACTTCCGCCGCATTCTGTGCCAGCTGATTGGCACCTGGGTCGAAAACGGCGAATATCCCGCGGATATGGAGTTCCTGGGCCAGCTGGTGGAGGATATCAGCTGCAATAACGCAAAACGCTATTTCAATCTGTAAATAAACACAAACTGGAGGAATAACTTATGCCAATGCAAATGGGTTTCCGTTGGTACGGCGAGGGCAATGACAAGATCAGCCTGGACTACATCAAGCAGATCCCCGGCGTTACCAGCATCGTCTGGGCGCTGCACCACAAGATGCCCGGCGAGATCTGGGAAGAGCACGAGATCGCCGAGGTTATGGATCAGCTGCATGCGTACGGCTTCAACGGCGACGTCGTCGAATCCGTCAATGTCCATGACGACATCAAGATCGGCCTGCCCACCCGGGACGCTCTGATCGAAAACTACAAACAGTGCATCCGCAACCTGGGCAAATTCGGTGTCAAGGTCATCTGCTACAACTTCATGCCCATCTTTGACTGGACCCGTTCCAACCTGTTCCACGAGGTCGGCGACGGTTCCACCGCCCTGTTCTATGAAAAGGGTATGATCCAGGACGATTACAACGCTATGGCCAAGTACATTCTGGACTTCACCGAGAAGTACAACATGTCCTTCCCCGGCTGGGAGCCCGAGCGTATGGCAAAGCTGGACGAGCTGTTCAAGGCCTATGCCGATGTGGACCACGAGAAGCTGTGGGCCAACCTGAAGTATTTCCTGGAAGCCATCATGCCCACCTGCGAGGAGGCCGGCATCAAGATGGCCATCCACATGGACGATCCCCCCTGGGATATCTTCGGCCTGCCCCGCCTGCTGACGAGCGCAGAAAACATCGACCGCTTCCTGAAGATGGTGGATCATCCCTGCAACTGCCTGACCCTGTGCTCCGGTTCTCTGAATGCCGATCCCAACAACAATGTTGCCGACATCGTCCGCAAGCACTGCGACCGCATTGCCTTTGCCCACGTGCGCAACGTCAAGCACTTCGACAACGGCGACTTCAGCGAGGCCAGCCACCGCGACTGCGACGGCGATACCGGCATTCTGGAGATCCTGAAGGCTTACCACGACTGCGGTTACGAAGGCTACATCCGTCCCGACCACGGCCGTCACCTGTGGGGCGAGGGCCCCGGCAACGTCCGTCCCGGCTACGGTTTGTACGACCGTGCTCTGGGCATCATGTACATGCTGGGCGTCTGGGACATGCTGGACCGCCTCAGCGGCAAGATCTGATTGAATCTTTCTATTTACTTTCGGAGGTAATTCAAAATGGCATATCTTCCCCTGCATCATGATTTTACCGGTAAGGTCGTCGTCGTCACCGGTGCCGGCGGCGTTCTGTGCGGCGATATGGCCCGTGCTTACGCCATTGCCGGCGCAAAGGTCGCCGCTCTGGACCTGAACGAAGAAGCCGTCCTGAAGCTGGCTGAAGAGCTGAAGGCTGAAGGATACATCTGCGAGGGCTACAAGGCCAACGTTCTGGACCGCGAGGTTCTGGAAGCCGTCCATCAGCAGGTCCTGGCCGATCTGGGGCCCTGTGACATTCTGATCAACGGCGCCGGCGGCAACAATCCCCGGGCCACCACCGACAACGAGTACCAGCACGAGGCTAAGGAAGGCCAGAAGACCTTCTTCGACCTGGATGCAGCCGGTGTTGACTTCGTCTTCAAGCTGAACTTCCAGGGCACCCTGCTGCCCACTCAGGTGTTCGCAAAGGACATGGTCGAGCGCAAGAGCGGCAACATCCTGAACATCTCCTCCATGAATGCCTTCACCCCCCTGACCAAGATCCCCGCATACTCCGGTGCCAAGGCTGGTATCTCCAACTTCACCCAGTGGCTGGCCACCCACTTTGCCGGTACCGGCATCCGCTGCAACGCCATCGCCCCCGGTTTCATCGTCTCCAACCAGAACCGTGCTCTGCTGTTCAACGCTGATGGCACCCCCACCGCCCGTTCCAATAAGATCCTGGGTGGGACTCCCATGGGCCGTTTCGCCGACTCCGAAGAGCTGCTGGGCGGCATGTTCTTCCTGACCGACGACAAGGCCGCGTCCGCCGTCACCGGCGTGATCCTGCCCATCGACTGTGGTTTCGCCGCATATTCCGGCGTGTAATATCACTGCATTCCATGTGGGCCGCCTCCGGGCGGCCCATCCACGCTTTATTCCGAAAGGATCATCTATGAAACTGAAAACCATTTTGTTCGACCTGGACGGCACCCTGCTTCCCATGGACCAGGATGAATTTGTAAAATACTACTTCGGCCTGCTGGCCAAAAAGCTGGCACCCCATGGCTATGACCCTAAGGTCCTCGTCGGCAACATCTGGGCCGGCACCGAGGCCATGGTAAAAAACGACGGCTCCTGCCTCAACGAAGAGGCTTTCTGGAATTGCTTCTCCCGGTTCTATGACCATGACGTCCGCAGGGATGAGCCCATCTTCCGGGAGTTTTACGAGAATGAGTTCAGCGGTGCCAGAGCCGCCTGCGGCTTTCATCCCAAGGCCGCCGAGACCATCCGAACCCTGAAGGAAAAGGGCTACCGCCTCATTCTGGCCACCAATCCCCTCTTCCCCGCGGTGGCAACCGAAAACCGGATCCGCTGGGCCGGTCTGGAGCCCGGGGATTTTGAGCTCTACACCACCTACGAGAATTCCTGCCGCTGCAAGCCCAATCCTGATTACTACCGGGACATTCTGAAAAAAATCGGTGCAGACCCCGCCGAGTGCCTGATGGTGGGCAACGACGCGGTAGAGGATACGGCTGCAGAGAATCTGGGAATCCGGGTCTTCCTGCTGACCGACTGTCTGATAAACAAACACGGCGTGGACATCTCCCGGTATCCCCAAGGCAGCTTCGACGAGCTGCTGGCATACATCGAGACACTGTAAACAGAAAGACTGACCCTCCTGGGGTCAGTCTTTTTATCATATGGCAATCAGCCAGATCAGCTTGCTGACGATATGCACCAGTGCATGAGAAGCCATGGCATAGTGAATACCGTATTTGCGGTACAGCCAGCCGAAAACCATTCCCGCGCCGCCGTTGAGCAGGAAGCAGCGCAGCAGGATCAGCGGCGTCAGCGTGCCGAACATCTGAACCGTCGCCGGCAGATGCCCCGCAGCGAAGAGCAAGGCGGAAATCACATTGGCGGCAATCAGCACACCTGTAGAAACCTGTGTGTACTTTCTGAAAAGTATCTTCCAAATCAGCCACGCGATGAGACTCATACAGAACAGCCGCAGCATCAGTTCTTCGATGATGCCGCCATAGAGAATGGCAGCTGCGATGACATGGGGCGTCAGCATGGCCGCATCCGCCTCCTGAATGCCGGGAATCACCGCGCCGAAGGTCCAGTAATCCAGACTGAGCACGACGCCTACCACCAGCGACAGGAGCAGCGTCTGCATCAACTTTGCCTTTTCAAACCGGAAGGGCTTCATCAGCCCCAGCTTCCCGGCAAGCATATGACCGAAGATTCCCAGTACCAGCGTATAAACCACGATCTGCACGATGTACACAGCGATCAGTGCTTCCAGACTGCCCAGCTGAGAGACGGTCATCTCCAGCGTAGCCGCATCCAAAAAATCGATCTGATAGAGAATCGTAAAATATGCCGCCACGGCGCCGATGGGCGCCATGACAAGGGCAAACATCGCAGGCGCTTTCAGCTTTTTCATGCTTCAACACCTCCGTAGGTCTCCACGCAGAAGCCCTTCCTGCCGCAATGGGGGCAGGTCAGCTTGCGAAGCGTGGGGGTATGATTGGCCCAGAAGGCCTCCTTCAGCGCAGGCTTGAAAACCTCGTGGCACTCCGGGCAGATGTACACCACCCGCTTGAAGTAATACCTGCTCATCCACACGCCGTAGGGTACCGCCACCAGAGCGTAGAGCACAAAGGGCCACCAGATTCCCGTAGCAATCCACAGAATGATGGAGCCCCACTGGAGAATCCCGATGGGGATTCCCGTAATCAGCAGGACCGCATGAAGCTTTCTCATTTTCTTTTTGTTTTCCATTGCGTAAGCTATATCACCGATGGATTCAACGGAGAAATGCGGTGCTGTTCTGACCTCCCGCCGCAGATGCTCCAGTTTTTCCAGCTTCTGCTGACGCTGGCCAATCTCTTCCCGCAGGGTCTGCCCCTGCTGCTCCAGCAGCAGATCGATGATCTGTTCCGGATGCTCCTCACTCAGCAGCTGGGAGATGGTGTTGATGCTCAGATCCAGCTCCCGCAGGAAGCAGATGACCTTCATCCGCTTCAGGTCCTCCTCGGAGTACAGCCGCCGGCCGCCCTCACTGAGCTGGCTGGGAACCAGAATATTCCGGGTGTCGTAATACTGGACTGTTCTGACGGTGACACCGCACAGCTTCGCGATTTCTCCTGTCGTGTATTTTGACATAGCTTTCACCTCCTTGCGGCCTTATCATACTACATAACGCCGCGTCACAAGCAAGCCCTTACCCAGGGGTATTTTTATTATACCACGAAAAAAGCTCCCTTTCGGGAGCTTTTTTGATTTTATCCAAGCACCAGTTTGTCATCCACCTCGCTGGAGCCACTGGCCTGACTGAACAGACTCAGCAGCTGCTCCACCGTCAGATTCTTCTTCTCCTCGCCGGATACATCGACCACGATGTGGCCGTCGTACATCATGATGAGCCGGTTGCCGTGGGCAATGGCGTCACGCATGTTGTGGGTGATCATCATGGTGGTCAGCTGGTTTTTCTGAACGATCTTTTCCGTTGCCTCCAGAACCTTGGCCGCGGTCTTGGGGTCCAGGGCTGCGGTGTGTTCATCGAGAAGCAGCAGCTTGGGCTTTCGCAGCGTGGCCATCAGCAGCGTCAGCGCCTGACGCTGGCCGCCGGACAGCAGGCCCACCTTGGCCGTCATCCGCTCCTCCAGACCCAGATCCAGAATCTTCAGCTGCTCCCGGTATTCCTCCCGCTCGGCCTTGGTGATGCCGGAGCGCAGAGTCCGGGCCTTGCCACGGCGGGCAGCAAGGGCCAGATTCTCCTCGATCTGCATGGTGGCGGCGGTGCCCATCATGGGGTCCTGGAACACGCGGCCAATATACTGGGCCCGCTTGTACTCCGGCAGATGGGTCACATCCACATCGCCGATGAGGATCCGTCCGGAATCCACGCCCCAGACGCCTGCCACCGCATTGAGCATGGTGGACTTGCCGGCGCCGTTGCCGCCAATGACAGTGACGAATTCGCCCTCCTTCAGCTCCAGATTCAGGCCGTTCAGGGCGCGCTTTTCGTTGATGGTGCCGGGGTTAAAGGTCTTGTAGACATTTTCGATTTTAAGCATGGCCCTTTCCTCCCTTCACAGTCTTCTGGGCCCGGATACCCTGCCAGTAGGGGATCGCCAGGAACATGGCCACCACAAGGGCGGTCAGAAGCTTCAGATCGTCTGTGGACAGGCCCAGCTTCAGAACGAACTGGATCACGATGTAATACATCACCGCGCCAATGGCGCAGGCCAGAAGCTTCAGCGCAAAATTACGGAAGACTTTGCTGAACATAACCTCGCCGATGATCACCGCCGCCAGACCGATGACGATGGCGCCGCGGCCCATGTTAATGTCGGAAAAGCCCTGATACTGGCTCAGGAATGCACCGGCCAGGGCCACCAGACCATTGGAAATCATCAGACCCAGCACCTTGGCAAAATTGGTGTTGATGCCCTGAGCCCGGGCCATGTTGCCGTTGGCGCCGGTTGCCCGGAGGGCGCAGCCAGTCTCCGTACCGAAGAACCAGTACAGCAGCGCGATCACGATGATCAGAACCGGGATCAGGATCAGGAAGGGATTCTCCGCCGTCAGAGCCCGGACATGGCGGCTGGAGACCCACAGGTCGTACTTATCCACGCTGACAGGCAGGTTCGACTTGCTGCCGTTGTCCGTTCCCCAGCCCATGATGTGCAGGTTGATGGAGTACAGCGCGAGCTGGGTCAGAATGCCCGCCAGAATCGCCGGAATGCCGCAGGAAGTATGCAGCAGACCCGTGACCATGCCCGCCAGCAAACCGGCTGCAAAGGCCGCCAGAATCGCCGCAGGCATGGGAACACCATTGAGGGTCAGTATGACGCAGACAGCGCCGCCGGTGCACAGGGAGCCGTCCACCGTCAGGTCCGCCACATCCAGAACCCGGTAAGTAATATAAACGCCGATGGCCATCACGCCCCAGATCAGGCCCTGGGCAATGGCACCCGGCATGGAACTAAGCAATGCGCCTATAAAATCCATAAATGAGTATCCTCCGTTGTGATGTTAATGAAATAGCAGAAAAAGGGGAACCCGAAATTCCCCTTCTTCCTGTATTGGTGAATTGTAAGTTTACTCGATGGCGACATAGCTGTCGGGCACCGTGACGCCCAGCTGCTGACAGATGCTTGCGTTATACTTGCAGGTCACTTCTGGAGCGTACGCAACAGCCATGGCAGAAATATCTGCGCCGTTGACCAGAATCTCATAGGCCATCAGACCGGTCTGGTAGCCCAGGTCATAGTAGCTGATGGACAGGGTTGCCACGCCGCAGCCGGAGCACAGACCCTCTTCGCCGGCAACAACGGGAACACCTGCGGGAACGACCACATTGGCGATAGCCTCAGAGTTGGAAGCAGCGGTATTGTCGGTGGGGATATAGATGACATCGGAGCCGTCGCAGGCTTCCTGGGTAACGGCGTTGACATCGTTGGTATCAGTAAAGCCGTACCATGCCACGCTATAGCCGTAGCCTTCCAGATAACCCTCGATCACGGAGCACTGGTAGACGGAGTTAGGTTCTGCAGTGCAGTACAGCAGGCCGACGTTCTGAGCATCGGGGAACAGCTCCTGAATCATGGTTGCCTGCTGGTCCAGGGGGGCCAGATCGGAGGTGCCGGAAATATTGCTGCCGACGGTGCCGGTCCAGTTTTCAATTTCCAGAGCGGTGGCATAGTCAGTGACGGAAGTACCCAGAATGGGAATGTCGGCAGTGGCGGAGGCGGCAGCCTGCAGAGGCGCGGTAGCGTTTGCCAGAATCAGGTCAACGTTGTCAGACACAAAGCCGTTGACGATGGTGGCACAGTTGGCGCTGTCGCCGGAGGCGTTCTGAACGTCAAACTCCACATTCTCGCCCAGCTTTTCGGTCAGAGCATCCTGGAAGCCCTTGGTGGCGGCATCCAGCGCATCATGCTGAACCAGCTGGCAGACGCCGATGGAATACTTGCCATCGTCTTCCCCGGCAGAGCCGCAGGCGGTCATGGTAAGCAGCATCAAAGCTGCCAGTACAAGCGCGATCAGTTTTTTCATAGTCTCATCTCTCCTTTGTTTTTGTGGCACAGACTTTTGCACGCCTGCGGCGCACTAACATTGTCTAAACTATACCACTATCAGCTCTGTCTGTCAATCTGAAAACGAGATTTTCTCCAAGAAAAATCTTGCCAACAATTGCAACATATTAGGCCGATCTGTCTGATTTGCAACACTTTCGACTTTTGCAAACAACTTAACTCTGAATTTTTTGCACTTAAAAAGCAGGGCATTTTCGTCAATTCCGACAAAATTACAATCCATGCTGACAAATCCTTTTGAATTGGTTGCGAACGCAACGACGGCCTGCTATAATTATAAGGACATTGTTTCGGATGATACTGAAAAATGAATTTTGGAGGTTCTGTTTACTATGACTGTTTTGGAAAGACTCGCCCGCTCCATCGTCGTCCCCGTTGTCGTCATTGAAGACGCCAAGGACGCTGTTCCCTGCGCCAATGCCATGGTCGCCGGCGGCATCGACGTGATGGAGATCACCCTGCGCACCGCCGCTGCCCTGGACGCCATCAAGGCTGTCAGCGAAAACTGCCCCGACATGCTGGTCGGCGTCGGCACTGTCCTGAACCTGGACCAGTGTAAGCTGGCCGTGGAAGCAGGTGCCAAGTTCATCGTCTCCCCCGGCTTTGACGCTGAGGTTGTTGACTGGTGCATCGCCAACTCCATCCCCGTGACCCCCGGCTGCGTCACTCCCACCGAGATCACCATGGCCGTCAACCGCGGTCTGAAGGTCATCAAGTTCTTCCCCGCCAATGTCTACGGCGGTCTGAATGCCATGAAGAACCTGTCCGCTCCCTTTGTCGGCGTCAAGTTCATGCCCACCGGCGGCGTCAACACTGCCAACATCAAGGAGTATGTCTCCGCTCCCTACATCCACGCTGTGGGTGGCTCCTGGGTCTGCCCCAAGGCTGACATCTCCGCCAACAACTGGGAAAAGATCACCCAGCTCTGTGCCGATGCCCGCGCAGCCGCACAGGCCTGATTTCAAAATCATTTTTAGAGGAGAATATATATTATGGCAAAAGTTATTACCTTCGGCGAACTGATGCTGCGTCTGCAGCCCTACAACTATGAGCGTTTTGTCCAGTGTGACCATGTCGAATTCACCTTCGGCGGCGGCGAAGCAAACGTGGCCGTCTCCCTGGCAAACTACGGCATGGACGTGGCCTACGTCACCAAGCTGCCCAAGCATGCCATTGGCCAGTCCGCTGTCAATTCCCTGCGCCGCTACGGCGTTGACACCTCCCTGATCACCCGGGGCGGTGAGCGTGTGGGCATCTACTTCAACGAAAAGGGCGCTTCCCAGCGCGGCTCCGTCTGCATCTATGACCGTGCTCACTCCGCAATTCAGCAGGCTACCACCGCTGACTTCGACTGGGAGAAGATCTTCGAGGGCGCCGAGTGGTTCCACTTCACCGGCATCACCCCCGCGCTGGGCCCCAACGTCGTTGAAATCTGCCGTGAAGCCTGTAAGGCTGCCAAGGCCCGGGGCATCAAGATCTCCTGCGACCTGAACTACCGCGGCAAGTTGTGGACCCGTGACGAAGCCCGCGCTGCCATGACTGACCTGTGCCAGTACGTCGACGTCTGCATCTCCAACGAAGAGGATGCGAAGGACGTCTTCGGCATCGAGGCTGAGGCTACCGACATCTACGGCGGCACCCTGAACCACGAGGGCTACAAGTCTGTTGCCAAGCAGCTGGCTGACAAGTTCGGCTTCGAAATGGTCGCCATCACCCTGCGCGAAAGCCACTCCGCATTCGACAACGGCTGGTCCGCCATGCTGTACAACGTGGCAAACGACGAGTACTGCTTCTCCAAGAAGTACAACCTGCACATCATCGACCGCGTCGGCGGCGGCGACTCCTTCGGAGGCGGCCTGATCTACGGCCTGCTCAGCGGCAAGGACACCCAGGGAGCTGTTGAATTCGCAGTTGCAGCTTCCGCTCTGAAGCACTCCATCGAGGGCGACTACAACATGGTCACCGTCGCTGAAGTCGAAAAGCTGGCAGGCGGCGACGGCTCCGGCCGTATCCAGAGATAATCCTCTGCCAACCAGACAAATTGGCCCTCCGGCAAGTGCCGGAGGGCCTTTTTCGCACTCTTCAGTTATTCTCACCCAGAGGTGTGCGGATCAGAATAGCCCCGTAGAGAAGCTGGGCCACCTCTTTGGGCGTCTTGGGAATCTCCTCCGTCAGCCACTGGCGCAGCAGATAATATGCGCCGGTATAGAGGAAGGTGGAAATCAACCGCAGGCTGTCCTGATCCAGCAGGCGGATCTGAACCACCTCATCGCGCAGGTCCCAGATCCGTTGGCTCAATTCATCCAAAAGCCCCGCCAGATCCTCATCGGTCTTGCATTTGATCAGAATCCGCAACAGGTCCTTATGGTCATACAGGTTGGTGCAAATCTCCTCCAGATATAGCTTGGCCTCCTCATGAGAGGTGGGGCGCTTCAGATTTCGGCCCAGCTCCCGGACAATATCCCGCTCCAGATCCAGCAGCACATCCCTGGGACAGGTATAGTGCCGATAAAAAGTAGCCCGGTTGATCCCGGATTCCCGGCACAGGGCGCTGACATTCACCTTATCCAGTTCCTGGTTTTCCAGCATCCTCAGCAAGCCCTCTTTCAGCAGCCGCTTGGACATGGCGACGCGCTGATTCTCTCGCTCCATAGAATCCTCTCCTTAAAATTTACAAAAAAGCAACAAATTATACACAACTATCTGTTGTAAATGCGACAGGTGTATAATAAAATAACACCAATCGACAAAAATGTCAAGGAGAGGAGAAAAAACAATGGATGGAAGCCGTCTGGTGCGCAGCGGCAAACGTGGAATACTACGCATCATTTTTGGCCGTAGCATGCTGATCCTGCTTCTGATGGTGATGCAGTTTTTGCTGGTTTTCGCCCGGTTGTATGATGTTTTCCGGGATCTGCCGCTGCTGTTCGGCGGTGTGGAGGTTTTTACCGCCCTGATGCTGCTTCATGTGCTCAACAGCGGAGAGAACCCTGCCATCAAGCTGAGCTGGTGCGTCATCATCGCTCTGCTGCCGGTTTTCGGAATGCTGCTGTATTTCTTCGTCCGGCTGGAAATTGGCCACAGGATGGTCCGGAAGATGGTGGATTCCAGCATGGCAGACAGCCGGAAATACCTCCCGCCCCGTGCGGAGCTGAAAGAAAAGCTGAAGCTTACGGACCGGAATCTTCACAACCTGGTCCACTACATGGAATGTCACGGCAATTTCCCCATCTACGCAGGCTCCGACGTACAATACTTCCCTCTGGGCGAGGATATGTTTCAGGAAATGCTTATACAGCTGGAAAAGGCTGAAAAGTTCATTTTTATGGAGTATTTTTCCTTGGCTCCAGGATATATGTGGGGCAAAATTCTGGAAATCCTGTCCCGAAAAGTTCAGCAGGGCGTCGAAGTTCGGGTGCTGTACGACGGTACTGCCGCACTGGCCCAGCTGCCCTACGGTTACCCCAAGCAGCTTCAAAACCTGGGCATCCAATGCAAGATGTTCTCCCCGGTACGCCCCTTTGTATCCACTCACTACAATAACCGGGACCACCGTAAGATCACAGTCATCGACGGCACTGTCGCCTTCACCGGCGGCATCAATCTGGAAGACCGCTACATCAACAAAGAGACCGTCTACGGCCACTGGAAGGACACCGCCGTAATGGTCCGGGGCGAAGCGGCACAGGGCTTCACCCTGATGTTTCTTCAGATGTGGAACCACAATGAGAAAGAGCGGGTCTTCGGGCCCTATCTGACGCTTCCTCAAAGTGTGAATACCGGCTCAGGATATGTCATGCCCTACGGTGACAGCCCCATGGACAATGAAAATGTGGGCGAAATGGTGTATCTGAACATCCTGAACCAGGCGAAGGACTATGTTTACATCATGACCCCATACCTAATATTGGATAACGAAATGCTCACCGGATTGACCTTCGCCGCCAAGCGGGGCGTGGACGTCCGGCTGATTCTGCCCCACATCCCGGACAAGAAGTATGCCTTCGTTCTGGCAAAAAGCCACTACCGGGCGCTTTTTGACGCCGGTGTGAAGATCTACGAATACACCCCGGGCTTTGTCCATGCCAAGGTCTTCCTCAGCGATGACATCCACGCGGTGGTGGGCACCATCAATCTGGATTACCGAAGCCTGTACCACCATTTTGAATGCGGTGCCTATCTTTATAAGGTCCCGGCTCTGAAAGATATCATGACGGATTTCCGGGACACCATGGAGAAATCTCAACTGATCACCGACCAGGATATCCGCAGGCAATCTCTGATGACCCGAATCACCGGACGGATTCTCAAGCTCGCCGCCCCGCTGATGTGACGGGATATCAAATTGCATTTTATCGTTCTGTTACGCACTGCACCCATGCCTTCCCCCAGGGGGAAGGTGGCCGAGCGTAAGCGAGGTCGGATGAGGGATGGTGTGCAGGAAAGTGCGCAGTAGGCTAAAACAATGTGGAAACTTATAGATTTCCGCCCGCATACCTCATCATCTCCACGCTAAGAGCTGCCCTGCGGGCGGTTGCGCTCCGAAACGCACCTGCGGGCGCAGAGTCAAAAATCAAAAAATTTTGCCGGCTTCCCCGGGGGGGAGTCCAGGGCGCTCCCGCGCCAGTTCGATAAACTGCAATTTGAATTTTCCTCCCCCGTGTGGTATGATAGGCAAAAGGAGTGAGAAACTGTCATGCGTTTTGCGAAGGTCTACCTTGAAATATCCAATCTGTGCAATCTGCGCTGCGCTTTCTGTCCCGGTACAAAGCGCCCTCCCAGAGTCCTGGAGGAAGCGGAATTCTCGGAGCTGATCAAAAAGCTTCGGCCCTGGACGGATTATCTGTATTTTCATCTCATGGGCGAGCCCCTGTGCCACCCCAAACTGGAACGTTTTCTGGAGCTGGCAGGAAACGAAGGTTTCAAGGTGATCCTCACCACCAATGGCAGTCTCCTTGCAAAACACCAGAACATGCTCCTTGCCGCCCCCGCTCTGCACAAGGTCAATATCTCCCTGCACGCCTTTGAAGCCAACGATCTGACCATGAGCTTTGAGGACTATCTGGCAGGCTGCTTTACCTTCGGCCGGGCCGCAGAGGGCAGCAAGCTCGTAACCTACCGGCTGTGGAACCAGGGCGGCGCCGATGAAAAAAACCGGGATATCCTGAAGGCCATGCATGATGCCTTCCCCGGACAGTGGGCTGCAGAGCGCCGTGGCACCCGGATCGGCCAACGGGTCTATCTGGAATACGGCGACAAATTTGACTGGCCCGACCTCAGCGCCCCGGACGGCGGCGAAAAGGTGTTCTGCTACGGCCTGCGGGATCAGATCGGTGTGCTGTGTGACGGCACAGTGGTCCCCTGCTGCCTGGATCACGAGGGAGATATCCCTCTGGGCAATCTCTTTGAAGAGGACTTACAGAGCATCCTGGCCTCCCACAGAGCCAGTGCCATCTATCAGGGCTTCTCCAGCGGCAAAGCCGCAGAAGAGCTCTGTCGCCGCTGCGGCTACGCCCGGCGGTTCGGATGAATATTCTGCCGGCTTGAGCATAAACTGATACGGAAGTGCCCCGATCCGACGGTCGTATTTTTGCTCAAATCCCTTCATTGACATATTTAAAAAATGTGATACTCTAACAATAGCGGAGTATCCTTTCGTCCGTTTTCTCAGCAACACTTTACTTTATCATTGGAGGAATTTACTATGGAAAAATGGAAATGCAGCGTCTGTGGTTATATCCATACCGGCGCCATGAGCACTGACTTCACCTGCCCCATCTGCAAGAAGCCCGCTTCCGTTTTCGAGAAGCAGGCAGCTCCCAAGAGCAAGTACGCCGGCACCAAGACCGAGAAGAACCTGTGGGAAGCCTTCGCCGGTGAATCCCAGGCCCGCAATAAGTACACCTACTTCGCATCTGTGGCTAAGAAGGCCGGCTACGAGCAGATCGCTGCCCTGTTCCTGCAGACTGCCGACAATGAAAAAGAGCATGCCAAGCTGTGGTTTAAGGCTCTGGGTGAGCTGGGTAATACCGCCGAGAATCTGCTCCACGCCGCCGAGGGCGAGGCTTACGAGTGGACCGACATGTATGACCGTATGGCCAAGGACGCCGACGAGGAAGGCTTCCATGAGTTGGCTGAGCAGTTCCGCGGCGTCGCCGCCATCGAGAAGACTCACGAGGAGCGCTATCGCGCCCTGCTGAACAATGTGGAGACCAAGACTGTCTTCGAGAAGGCCGGCATCGTCATGTGGGAGTGCCGCAACTGCGGCCATCTGGTGCTGGACACCAAGGCCCCCGATGTTTGCCCCGTGTGCAACCACGCCCAGGCATACTTCGAAGTCCGCAAGGAAAACTGGTAATATAAGCAAACTGTCCCCCGGCTTTGAAGCCGGGGGACTTATTCTTTATTTCAGAAGCTCTGCTGGAATCTCCATGGCCATCCGCTCGTAGCCCTTGCGGCTGGGGTGCAGATGGTCACCGGAATCGTATTCCGGCAGGAAATAGTCCGGACGCTCCGGGTCCCGCAGGGCCGCGTCGAAGTCGATGCAGCCGTCGATCAGATCGGTGGTGCGGATAAACTCATTGTAGGCATGGCGCATCTCCTGACGGAAGGGCGCATCAGTACGCCAGCCGCCCATGGGAAGCAGGGTGCCCACATAGACCTTATATCCAAAGGACCGGGCCTGGGCGATGTAGGCCTTCAGACCTTCGATCAGCTGCTCCACCGTAGGCAGATCGCTCATGGGACGGAACACATTCACCTTCTCGCCCACAGGATGGATGATGTCATTGATGCCCTGCTGGATGATCACTGCCTCGGCGCCGGTGGTGGGGACCTCATGATGGAACCGGTGCTCACCGGACAGGCCATAGGATTCGTAGGTCAGGCAGTGGTATTCCCGCAGGATCCGGGAGCCGGAGGTAGCCCGGCGGATAATGGCGGTTTTGTGATACCCCTCCCTGAAACAACGCAGCGCCAGTTCATCGGGCCAGTCCTGGGCGGTGATGGAGTCGCCGTAGCAGACCAGGGCCTGATTGTCCGCGTCGGTCACCACCGCCACATTGCACAGGAAGTAGAACAGATGGGTCTTTCTGGAATTTTCAATGCTGATGCTGGCATTTTCCGTCTGGTCGCCGTTGGCGTAGAGTCCCTCGGACAGGGCGCCGCAGGCATAGACCACGGAGCGCATCAGGGTAAAGTTCCCCAGATAGAAGCTGACCTGGACGATCTCACCCTCGGTGATCTCCATCTGAACCGGATCAGAGGTGATCCGCTCCCCGGCGGGGATGGTCACGGAGCCTGCGCCGCCGAAAAGGACGGCGCGGAATTTGCCGCCATAGAACACGGTGGTTTTCGTCAGGGTAATGGGCTCGGTGCCGCAGTAATTGTCAAAGGTCAGCCGGATGGCATGGCCCTCAAAGGGGACGTGAATGGGATAACGGATGGTAATATCCTTGGCATACCGCTCAGGACGGTTCTCCGCCACACTGACCGCATTGCCCCAAACACTGACCCAACGCTGATTGTGCTCCATTATGTTCTCTCCTTCGTCTTTTTTATCATCATACGACAAATCAGGCGAAAAAGCCAGAGTTTTCTTGTTCAAATTGCAGTTTATCGCACTACTCGCGCTAAGAGCCGCCCCTTGGGCGGTTGCGCTCTGTGCGCGCCTGCGGGCGCAGTGGCGCGGCGTGCGAAGCCGTGCCTTGTGCTAAGTGCCTAATGGCTTCCCCCCGGGGGAAAGCTGTCGAGCGACAGCGAGACTGATGAGGGGACTTCCGCTATAAATTTGGGATATTTTACAGCAATACGGTGCGGTCCCCTCATCCGCCCCTTCGGGGCACCTTCCCCCCAGGGGGAAGGTATGCTCATCAACAAACTGCAATTTAAATCTTTTCATAAACATAAATCTCCCCTGACGAATAGTGTCAGGGGAGATTCTATTCAGTATTCGCCCTGCCAGCGGCCGGAGGTGATACACACCGCCGCTCCCGCTGCGAGGCTCTTCGGGACATCGATGATCCGCTGGTTCCGGCTGCCACGGAAAGCCGCTTCCAGCGTCTTTTCAGCCATCAGGAATGGGCCGTCGATGAGCACATCAATGGTGCTCAGCAGCTCTTGCTGTTCCGGAGTTCCGGTCAGCAGCTGCTCAAAGGTATAGCCGGAGTAAGAGGCCACTTCATAGCCCTTTTCTTTCAGCAGCCGGGCAAGCTTCGCAAACCCCGCCGCCTGGACGAAGGGCTCGCCGCCGGAGAAGGTCACGCCCCGGCACAGGGGATTGGACCGGACGATGTCAAGAATCGTCTCCTCCTCCATCTGCGTGCCGCAACCAAAGGCCCAGGTCTCCGGGTTATGACATCCGGGGCAATGGTGGGGACAGCCCTGGCTGAAAACCGTGGTGCGGATGCCGGGGCCATCCACAATGGAATCCCCGACGATGCCGGAAAGATCAAGCATTGCCGTTCAGACCGTGCTTCACACGATCCCGCTCCTCGGCGCGCTTGGCGTCGTTCCACTTGTCCATGGTGCCCACCAGATAGCCGGTGATGCGGCGGATACGCTCAAAGCCAACGCCCTGGCCCAGCTTTTCATTCTGAGATTTTACAGTCATTGCAATACCTCCTCATTCGATTCCCTGAAATGCAGGCATTTCAGGATACATTTTTCTGAGTTCTTCAACACGTTCAAAGGGGATCTCCTCACCCTCCCGGCGGCCGCAGCGGGGGCAGACGTCACCGATAATGCCCACGTAGCCGCAGATGGGATCCCGATCCACAGGATGGTTAATGGAGCCA
This sequence comes from Oscillospiraceae bacterium, assembly GCA_017622295.1. Lineage (GTDB taxonomy): Bacteria > Bacillota > Clostridia > Oscillospirales > Oscillospiraceae > Faecousia. Next base: position 28,086 of record JAGARK010000074.1, on the reverse strand, counting down.
TAGCCCACGCCGCAGTCATGCATGCAGCGCACAACAGCCTCAAAGGCCTCCACATTCCGGGCGGTATCGCCGTCCAGCTCCACATAGCTGATATGACCTGCGTTGCACAGAGCATGGTAGGGAGCCTCCAGACGGATCTTGTCATAGGCAGAAATGCCGTACCAGACGGGGATGTGGAAGGAGTTGGTGTAGTACTCCCGGTCGGTGATGCCGTGCAGCTTGCCGTAGCGCTTCTGATCCATACGGATAAAGCGGCCGGACAGACCCTCTGCGGGGGTTGCCAGCAGGGAGAAGTTCATCTTCAGTTCCTGGGATTTCTGATCGCAGAACTGACGCATGAAGCCGATGATCTCAAGGCCCTTCTTCTGGATCTCCTCGCTCTGGCCGTGGTGCTCACCATACAGGGCGGTCAGACTTTCAGCCAGACCGATGAAGCCGATGGACAGAGTGCCGTGCTTCAGGACCTCCCGCAGGTCGTCCTGCAGGGTCAGCTTGTCGGAATCCAGCCAGATGCCCTGGCCCATCAGGAAGGGATAGTTGTAAATGCGCTTGTTTGCCTGGATCTCGAAGCGGTCCAGCAGCTGCTGGGCCACCAGCTCCATCATGCGCTGCAGCTTCTCATAGAAGACCTTCTCGTCGCCCTTGCTCTCAATGGCGATACGGGGCAGGTTAATGGAGGTGAAGGACAGATTGCCGCGGGAGTAAGCAATCTCCCGGGTGGGGTCATAGGTATTGCCCATGACACGGGTACGGCAGCCCATGGTAGCCACTTCCGTCTCGGGGCGGCCGGGGACATAGTACTGCAGATTGAAGGGAGCGTCCAGGAAGGTGTAGTTGGGGAACAGGCGCTTGGCGCTGACCTTGCAGGACAGGCGGAACAGGTCGTAGTTGGGGTCACCCTCGTTGTAGTTGACACCTTCCTTGACCTTGAAGATGTGGATGGGGAAAATACAGGTCTCGCCGTGACCCAGGCCGGCATCCAGCGCCAGCAGGATGTTGCGGATGACCATGCGGCCCTCGGCAGAGGTGTCGGTGCCGTAGTTGATGGAAGAGAAGGGGGTCTGGGCACCGGCGCGGGAGTGCATGGTGTTCAGGTTGTGGACAAAGCCCTCCATGGCCTGATGGGTATCCCGGTCGGTTTTCCGGACGGCACGCTTCTTGGCCCGGGCAACCAGACTGGAAGCATCGCCCAGAGGCAGGCCATAGCGCTTGGTCAGAGCATAAATCACAGCCTCATCAAATTCAGGGCTACTCTCCATGGCAGGAACCTGGCCCAGCTTGGCCTCCACATTCTTCACCAGCTCCTTGACGGTGATGGCCTGTTCTTCCAGATCCAGCTTGTCCTCCAGGGCTTCTGCCAGGAGACGGTAATAGGCCTTGCGGTAGGTCTTGGCGACGCCCTCGGCCATGGCGTAGTCGAAATTGGGGATGGACTGGCCGCCGTGCTGGTCGTTCTGATTGGACTGGATAGCAATGGCAGCCAGGGCAGCATAGCTTGCGATGCTCTTGGGCTCCCGGATATAACCGTGACCGGTGGAGAAGCCGCCGTGGAACAGCTTCAGGATATCGATCTGGCAGCAGGTGGTGGTCAGGGAATAGAAGTCGAAATCGTGGATGTGGATGTCGCCCTCCCGGTAGGCCTTGGCATGCTCGGGACGGAGCAGATACATCTCATTGTAGGCCTTGGCGCCGGCGGAGCCAATCTGGAGCATGGAGCCCATGGCGGTGTTGCCGTCGATGTTGGCATTGTCACGCTTCATGTCGCTGATGCGGGCGTCGATGTTGGTGATCTCGTCGATGGTCTTCATCAGGGAGGTGTTGGCCTCTCTGGCACGGGTACGGTTGGCGCGGTAGAGGATGTAAGCCTTGGCGGCGGCATTGAAGCCGTGGTTCATCAGCTGACGCTCGACAGCGTCCTGAATCAGCTCAATATCCGGCGCACTGCCCACACTGCGGCGCTCCAGATCGTTCTGGACGTCATTGGCAACACGGGCAGCATCGGCGGCATCGCCGTCCCGGGAAGCCTCCATAGCTCTCAAAATGGCAGCAGCAATCTTATTCTGGTCATATAAAACGACCCGACCATCACGCTTGATAATACTCTGAATCATAATGGCAGACCTTACTTTCTTTAGAAATTTACAAATGGTATGTAGACATAACACAATATATTGTGTTTTCTTCTCTCTTCCTACACAACATATTGCCACAGATAGGGCCTTTTGTCAAGCCCCAATGCGTATCTTCCTGAAATTACCGGTACGCAGACACCAGATTAAAATCCCCTCCCGCACGGGGAGGGGAAAGGCATCAGATATTGGCTTCGATTGTCTCGGCAATGCGGGCCTTGACCAGCGCCGCCAGATCCACCGTCTTCAGGTCCTTGTATTCCTCGTAGGGAATGGGCTTCAGATAATGGATCTGCACCGTAACAGGGGCGCTGCCCTTCTGGTCCAGAACCTTGAAGCAGTCCACCAGAGCGATGGGCACAATGGGTGCCTTGGCCTTCACCGCGCAGCGGAAGCTGCCGCCGTGGAAGTCGCCCATCTGGTTGCCGTTCTTGCTGCGGGTGCCCTCGGGGAAGATCAGGTAACTGCGGCCCTTCTTCAGCTCCTCGGTGACGGCCTGGATGACGGTCAGGGACTGACGCACATCCTCCCGGTCCATGGCAAAGGACTTGGTGCAGGAGACGATCTGCTTGATAAACGGAATGTCAGCCAGCTCCTTCTTGAAAACGGCGCCCAGAGGCATATCGCAGGTGGCCACAATGGCCAGCACGTCAAACATGCCCTGATGGTTGCCATAGAACACGAAGCCGCCCTCTGTGGGGATGTTCTCCCGACCGGTGACCTTCAGCTCAATGTTGCCGGACTTGATGGCCAGCTTCAGAATGTGCTGGATATGATCGTAGCGCTCCTGCTCGGGGTAATTGTCAGGGGTCTTGGCATAGCGGCAGAGCCTGGTCCACAGGCCCGGGACCCGGGTAATATTTTTAAGTACCATCATTACCAAACGGTTCATGGCGGTTCCTCCTTGTACTCTTTGTTGTATCGCAGGTTATTTTACCAGAACAGGAAAAAAAGTCAATCGATTTTGGGGAAAAGGGCCGATTTTCTCCGGTAGAGCATGGATTCTACCGGCGGTAGAGTGTTTTTTCAGAAATAGGTTGCGCTGCCGGGCCGGGAGATGATAGGATATAGAAAATGATTTTAAAGAGGAAATTGCCATGCCCATATCCGCAAAAACCCTACGCGCACAACTCAATATGATGCAGCCATTGCTTCGCAGCTGTTCCCTGGAGACCATCCGTAAGGGTCAGAACAAAATCGGCGAGCTGATGGAGCTGCGCTGCCGGGATCAGGTATTTTCCCGGGAGCACCGTTTTGAGCGTTTCTCCGGCGCCTGGATGCTTCCTAAAGACGAACGCCGCAGCGGCGTGATCCTCTACCTCCACGGCGGCGGCTACACCTGCGGCGACCTGGAATACGCCAAGGGCTTTGGTTCCGCCCTGGCGGTGCGCTGCGGCGTGAAGGTCTTCTGCGCCGCCTACCGCCTGGCTCCGGAGCACCCCTTCCCCGCTGCGGTGGAGGACGCCCTGGGAAGCTACAAATACCTTCTGTCCAAGGGCTATGCCCCGGATCACATCTGCCTGTGCGGCGAGAGCGCCGGCGGCGGACTGTGCTACGCCCTGTGCATGAAGCTCCGGGAGGAGAATCTGCCCCTGCCCGGCAGCATCATTGCCCTCTCCCCCTGGACGGATCTGACCGCCTCCGGCGCCTCCTACGAGCGCAACCGGGAGGTGGATCCCTCCATGACCATCGAGCAGCTGGATTTCTTCGCCGCCTGCTACACCGCAGACCGGAAAGATCCCCTGGTCTCTCCCCTCTTCGGCGATCTGACCCAGATGCCTCCCAGTCTGATCTTCGTAGGCGGCAACGAAATCATGCTGGATGATTCCGCCCAGCTCCACGAAAAGCTCCTGGCCGCCGGCAGCAAGTCCAGGCTGGTGGTCACTCCGGAACGCTGGCACGGATACCTGCTCTACGGCCTTGCCGAAGACGATAAGGACTTCACCAAAATCAATCAGTTCCTGAACAAGTATCTGTCTCAGGAAAAGAAGCTGCGCTGGATGCGGCTGGACAATGCTGCAAAGATCTATCCCGCCGCCAGAAGCAACCACTGGAGCAACGTTTTCCGGCTGTCCATGACCCTGACGGAAAATGTGGATACGGCGGTGCTGCAATCCGCTCTGGATGTGACGGTCCGCCGGTTCCCCTCCATCGCCGCCCGGCTGCGCCGGGGCGTATTCTGGTACTATGTCCAGCAGCTGTCCAAGGTCCCCGAAGTCCGGGAGGACAGCAGCTATCCCCTGACCCGGATGCTCCGGGATGAGGTGCGCCAGTGCGCCATCCGTGTACTGGTGTATAAAAAGCGCATCGCCATCGAGATTTTCCACTCCATTACCGACGGAAACGGTGCGCTGGTCTTCCTGAAGACCCTGGTCGCCGAATACCTCCAGCAGAAGCACGGCATCTTCATCCCGGCAGAGCACGGCGTTCTGGACCGTCTGGAGGAGCCCTCAGAAGCAGAGCTGGAAGACAGCTTCCAGAAATACGCCGGCCCCGTCAGCGCCAGCCGGAAGGAGGCCGACGCCTGGCGTGCCACCGGAACGGCGGAGGAGGATGGATTTCTGAATCTGACCTGCTTCCGGATCCCCGTGGACGCCGCCCTTGAAAAATCCCATGAATACGGCGTCAGCCTGACCAATTTCCTGTGCGCCGCACTGATGGAGGCGCTGCAGAACCTGCAGGAGGAAAAGGTCCCCAACCGGCTGCGCCGGAAGGCCATCAAGGTCCTGATCCCCGTGAATCTGCGAAAGCTCTTCCCCAGCCGGAGCCTGCGGAATTTCGCCCTCTACACCACCCCGGAGATCGATCCCCGGCTGGGCCGGTACAGCTTCGAGGAAATCTGCAAGGTCATCCGCCACCGAATGGGGCTAGACATCAATCCCAAGGTCATGAGCACCAAAATCGCCACCAATGTGGGCAGCGAACGAAGCATTGCGGTAAAGGTCATGCCCCTGTTCATCAAAAACGCCGTCATGAAGGCGGTCTTTAATGCGGTGGGCGAACGGAAGTCCTGCCTGAGCATGTCCAATCTCGGCGCGGTGCAACTGCCGGAAATCATGAAAAACTATGTGCAGCGGCTGGACTTCATTCTGGGCGTTCAGGCCAGCGCACCCTATAACTGCGGCGTCCTGTCCTACGGCGGCACGCTGTATATCAATTTCATCCGCAGCATCAAAGAACCGGAGTTGGAGTACCATTTCCACCGCGTCCTGCGGGACATGGGGATCCCTGTGGAGGTTCAGAGCAACCGGGCGGATCGGTAAAAAAGGAGAACAACATGTATTGTATCAATTGCGGCGTAAAGCTTGCCGACACTGAGAAAGCGTGTCCTCTGTGCGGCGTGGTAGTGTTCCACCCGGAGCTGCACCAGGGCGAAGGTGAACGGCTGTTCCCCGCCAATCAGGCGCCTGCCCCTCAGGTCAATTCCCGGGCCATCCAGATCGTGCTGACCACGGCCTTTCTGATGGCCGCCCTCATCACGGCCCTGTGCGATCTGCAGATCAACAAAACCGTCACCTGGTGTGGCTATGTCATCGGCGCGCTGCTGGTTGGCTATGTGATGCTGGTGCTGCCCCTGTGGCTGCGCCGCCCCAATCCCGTGGTCTTCGTCCCCTGCAGCTTCGCGGCCATCGGGGGCTACCTTCTGTACATCAATCTGGCCTCCGGCGGAAGCTGGTTTCTGAGCTTTGCCTTCCCGGTGGTGGGCTTCATCGCTCTGGTGGTCACCGCGGTGGTGGCGCTGCTGCGGTATCTGCGCCGGGGCAGGCTCTACATCTTTGGCGGCGCCGCCGTAGCCCTGGGTGCCTTCATGCCTCTGATGGAGTATCTGATGTGCTTCACCTTTGAGCCTCTGCGGTTTGCGGGCTGGTCCTGGTATCCGCTGATCGCCCTGGTGCTGCTGGGCATCATGCTGATCTTCCTGGCCCTCTGCCGCCCCGCCAGAGAGACTATGGAGAGAAAATTCTTCCTGTAATAATAAAGAACCATCCGTCTAACGACGGATGGTTCTTTCGGTTTGATCAGATATCGACGCCAAGGAATTTCTTCGCCAAAATACCCACCACGAAGGACAGAACTGCCACCGTGATGCTGATGACCGCCATTTCCAGGAACCGGGACTTAAAGGGCTGGTCCTGGGCAACGGAGGTATAGTAGGTAAAGCCCGCAATGATCAGAACCACAATGGCCAGCATGGCGATCAGAGCGGCGATGTACATGGAACTGTCCAGCAGCAGATAGGGTGCGATCAGCAGGATCACCGTGATCAGATAGGCTGTGCCCGTGTAGGTGCAGGATTTCAGCGCATCGGTGCGGCCCTCGCTGCGGGCGGAGAGGAATTCACTGGAAGCCATGGAAAAGGTGGCGGAAATGCCAACGATCAGGCCGGACAGGGCAATCAGCCGGTTATTCTGCAGCGCAAAAGCAAAGCCCGCCAGCGAACCGGTCAGCTCCACCAGTGCGTCGTTCAATCCCAGCACCATGCTGCCCACATACTGCAGCCGCTCTTCATCCAGCATGCCCAGCAGCGCCTGCTCATGCTCTTCCTCTTCCCGTCTGATGTGGGTGCTCTCTTCCACTTCCTCAGTCAGGAGCTCATACTCATCCTGAGCACCCTGCTCACCGCTCTCCATCAGCTTGACGGCAAAGGTAAATCCGAGAACCCGGGCCAGCAGCTTGAATTTGAAAACCTTGAACTTCTCAGGCTTCATTTCGATGCCGGTATATTTCTTCCAGACCTCGTAGTGGGCCCGCTCTTCCCGGGCCAGCCGCAGCAGCGTCTGCTTGTTTTCCTCACCCTTGGCAAATTTTGCGATTGCCTCATAGATGTAGCTTTCCGTCAGTTCGTTTTGCTGCATCTTTTTGATCACAGCGATGGCCTTTGCAGACAGATTTTTGGTCATGTCAATTCCTCCAGTCCTGTTTTTGGGTTTCTTGTGGATTTGTGCTAATATTATATATCATTTCCTGTGGGATTACAAGGTGCTGACAGGGGCAGTGTTTGACGCTGAAAGGGATCTGTGATATAATTAATATTATTTATCAAAGGAGTGAACGCGATGAGCAAGAAAAGAAGCCGGATCCATATCGGTCTTCGAACCATCAAAACCGTGGCGGCTGTTATCATTTCCATGATCATCGTGGATTTTTTCGGTGCCACATCCTCCAAGCTGATTTTTGCCATGCTGGGCGCCATGGCGGCGGTGCAGCCCACCTTTAAGGAGTCCTGGGAATCCTGCATCGCCCAGATCATCGGCGTGATCTTCGGCGGCGTGGTAGGCGTTTTGCTGCTGGCTCTGAAGCTGCCGTCCCTGATGGCAACGGGCATCGGCATCGTGCTGGTCATCACCCTTTATAATGCCCTGCGGATTACATACTCCCCCGTCAATCCCTGCTTCATCGTGGTGCTGCTGTGCACCACAGCCGACATTGAGCCCATCAGCTACGCCATCGGCCGCATCTGGGATACCGCCATTGGTCTGGGTGTGGGCATCGCCATCAACACCCTGATCTTCCCCTATGACAACAGCAATATGATCCACGGCACCGTGGAAAGCCTGGAGAAGGAAGTGATCCGCTTTCTGGAGGATCTCTTTGACGGTGACGATGTGGTACCTGATACCGACAGAATGCTCCACAAAATCGGAGATATGCAGCGTCAGCTGACGATCTTTGAAAACCAGAAACTACTGCGGCGCATGCGCATGCAGCATCAGGAGCTGGAGGAATTCCGGATCTGCGAGGTCAAGGCAAGAGAACTTCTGGCCCGAATGGTCGTCCTGTCCCACATCAAAAAGCCCGGCCGCCTCAACGAAAAGAACCGGGCCCAGCTTGAGGAATTGGGCGCTGTTATCCGGGATCAGCGGGAGCTGGACAATCCCACCGATCTGGACATCGTGACCAACTATCATGTGATCCAGATTCTGCGGCTGCGCCGGGATCTGATGGCCGCCCTGGGCCGTGAGGAGCAGATCCGCAACAGCGAACCCGAAAACCAGGAGAGCAAAGCATGATATACTTCAAAACAGAGTACCCCTCCCCTGTGGGAATGCTGACCATGGCCAGTGGCGGTGAAAACCTCATCGGGCTGTGGATGGAGGGGCAGAAGCATTTTTGCAGCAGCCTGACCGGCGAAATGATCCCAAAGGATGACCTGCCGGTATTTACCGCGACGCGGAACTGGCTGGATGACTATTTCGCGGGAAAACAGCCCGCCATCGATGATCTCCCCCTTGCCCCGATGGGCAGCCCCTTCCGCCAGCAGGTCTGGCAGATTCTCCGGGAGATACCCTACGGACAGACGATCACCTATGGTGACATTGCCAAGGAGCTCGGCACCGGCTGCGCCCAAGCCGTGGGCGGCGCTGTGGGGCATAATCCCATTGGCATCATCATTCCCTGCCACCGGGTCATGGGTGCGGGAAATAAGCTCACCGGCTATGACGGCGGAGTGGACAGAAAGCTGTGGCTTCTGAGTCACGAAGGCATCGACATCTCCAAACTGAAATAACAGCAAAACCGCCGCCGGGAATTCCGGCGGCGGTTTTGTATTTTATGACTTATGCCCAGGGATTCTCGGTGGCGTAGGGCTGATTTCTGGGCTGGTTATAGGCAATGTCGGAGATGCCGAAGTACTTCAGAACCTCGAACAGGGTCTTGCCGCAGTGAGCAAATGCCACAGCGCCGTGGTGGGGATAGCCCTTCTGGATCAGCACATGGCGATAGAAGCGGCCCATTTCGGGGATGGCAAAGATGCCGATGCCGCCGAAGCTGCGGGTGGGAACGGGCAGGACCTCGCCCTGGGCGATATAGGCGCGCAGATTACCCTGAGCATCGCACTGCAGACGGTAGAAGGTGATATCGCCGGAGGCGATGTCGCCTTCCAGGGTGCCTCGGGTGATGTCGGGAGTACCGCCGTTTTCCAGAAGACGGTTCTGGATCAGCTGGTACTTGACCGCACAGTCGCCGCACATCTTGCAGCTGGGGGTATTGCCGCAGTGGAAGCCCATGAAGGTATCCTTGATGTCATAGCCCCACTTTCCGGCGATGTCCTCGTCGTAGATGTACTTGGGTACGGAATTATTGATGTCCAGCAGGGTCACGGCGTCGCCGGTGATGCAGGCGCCGATGTATTCACTCAGCGCGCCGTAAATATCCACCTCGCAGGCCACGGGAATGCCCCGGGCAGCCAGACGGGAATTGACATAGCAGGGCTCGAAGCCGAACTGCTCGGGGAACGCGGGCCAGCACTTGTCGGCGAATGCCACATACTTTCTGGCACCCTTGTGGGCCTCTGCCCAATCCAGCAGCGTCAGTTCAAACTGAGCCATGCGCTCCAGCAGGTCAGGGTAGATCTGCCGGTCGCCCATCTCCGCTTCCATATCGGCAATGACTGCGGGGATCCGGACGTCGCCGGCATGGGCCTTATAGCTGACCAGCAGGTCCAGCTCGGAGTTCTCCTCGATCTCCACGCCCAGCTCATACAGACCCTTGATGGGGGCGTTGCAGGCGAAGAAATCCTGGGGCCGGGGGCCGAAGGTGATGATCTTCAGATTCCTGACGCCGATGATGGCCCGGGCAATGGGGACGAAGCCGCGGATCATCTCAGCGCATTCCCCGGCGGTACCCACGGGGTACTCGGGAATGTAGGCCTTCAGATGGCGCATACCCAGATTGTAGGAGCAGTTCAGCACGCCGCAGTAGGCGTCGCCGCGACCGTTGATCAGATCTCCGTCGCCTTCGGCGGCTGCGATGTACATGGTAGGACCATCGAACTTCTGGCACAACAGGGTCTCGGGGGTCTCCGGGCCGAAATTGCCCAGAAATACCACCAGCGCATTAACGCCGTTGGCCTTCACATCCTCCAGCGCGGCCAGGGCATCCAACTCGTTTTCGACGGTAATGGGGCACTCATAGAGGCCCTCGCCGTAAGCTGCCACAATGTTTTTGCGGCGCTGGGTGCTCAAGGCGATGGGGAAGCAGTCACGGGAGACGGCGATGATGCCGAGCTTTACGTCAGGAATGTTAGCCATATCTGTTTCTCCTTTTAGATCAGCTCTGCAAACAGCTGCTTGCAGGCGGGGTAGATTTTTCTGAACTTCTGATAGTGAGCTTCATATTTTGCAGCCAACTCCGGCTCAGGCTTGACGGTGGAGGCGATTTCCACGAACTTGTCACAGACTTCTCTGACGCTGCCATATTCCCCTGCAGCCACCATGGCCAGCATGGCGCCGCCCATGCCGGGACCCTGCTCGGAGGGCAGGCACTGCAGCTGCGCGTTCAGGACATTGGCCAGTATCTTCTTCCACAGCTCGCTCTTGGCACCGCCGCCGCAGATCCGGGCGGAATTGATCACGAGGCCCAGGCTCCGGGCCACTTCCACACTGTCGCGGATGGCATAAGCAACACCCTCCAGCACCGCCTGCACGAGGTCCGCGCGGGAAGTATCCATGGTCATGCCGATGAAGGTACCCCGGGCATTGGTGTCGTTGATGGGGCTTCGCTCACCCATCAGATAGGGCAGGAAGTAGACGTGATTTTCGCCCAGCTTGTCATCGGAAATGGGCGCCTGCTCGGCGGCGTAATCTCCGGTTTGGTAGATGTCCTCCATCAGCCACTTGTTGCAGCTGGCGGCGGAGAGCATACAGCCCATCAGGTGGTATCCGCCGTCCGCATGGGCGAAGGCATGGAGGGCATTGTTGCTGTCCACGCCGAAGGTTTCAGATGAAATGAACACCGTACCGGAGGTACCGAGGCTGATGTTGCAGCCGCCCTCGCCCACCACGCCGGTGCCCACAGCCGCGGCGGCATTGTCGCCTGCGCCGGCAGCGACCTTGACGTTTTCGGAAATGCCCAACGCCTTAGCAATCTCAGGCCTCACAGTGCCAATGCACTCGTAGCTTTCGAACAGCTTCGGCATCTGGGCATCACGAATGCCGCAGATATCCAGCATCTCCCCGCTCCAGCACTTATGCTCCACATCGAGGAGCAGCATACCGGAGGCATCGGAATAGTCGCAGGCATGGATGCCGGTGAGGATGTAGTTTACATAATCCTTCGGCAGCATGATCTTTGCGATCTTCGCAAAGTTTTCGGGCTCGTTTTCCCGCACCCACAGAAGCTTCGGTGCAGTAAAGCCGGCGAAGGCAATGTTGGCCGTCAGCGCGGAGAGCTTTTCTTTGCCGATGACGCCGTTTAAGTAGTCCACCTGCTTGGCCGTTCTGCCGTCGTTCCACAAAATGGCAGGGCGGATCACGTTATCCTCGGCATCCAGAATCACGAGGCCGTGCATCTGTCCGCCGCAGCCGATACCGGCAACATCCCCGCCGTTATATCTCTTCAGCAACTCCGGGATTCCTTCCAGAACCGCCTTGCGCCAGTCCTCAGGGGCCTGCTGGCTCCAGCCGGGCAGGGGAAATTCCAGGGGGTACTCTTTGGTCACGACATTCAAAATCTGACCCTCGGCGTTCATCAGCAGCAGCTTTACTGCCGAGGTACCCAGATCCACACCGATATACAGTTTCAAGTCCATCACTCCCTGTCAGCTTTGATATTGAGAAATCGGTCACATATTTTTTCGGAAACGGGCAGGAAAACCTGCGCCGTGGGACCCACCAGACAGGCACAGACAATGGTGCCAAGGCCCAGAGTGCCGCCCAACAGAAAGCCTGCCAGCGCAAAGCACACATCCACCGCGATCCTGACGATGCCGAATTTCCACCTGGCCTTATCACTGATGACCACAGCCACCAGATCGTTGGGGCCGGTGCCTGCCTGGGATTTGATGACGATGGTCATGCCGAAAGCCAGGATCACGCAGCCCAGCACCAAACTCGCCAGCCGCCAGACAAAGGGGGACTGGGCATGGATCATGCTCCCCAGAACCAGCGTGAACACATCAATGATGGGGCCGCCCAGGATCATGCACAGCAGGGTACCGATGCGGATATAGCTCCGGTCCACCACCAGCAGCACCAGAATGATCAAAAACGAAACGCCCACATGGACCCAGCCATGGGTCATGGGAATAGCTTCCGGCCAGGGAATGCTGCGGTGCATGCCCTGGATCAGCACATTGAAGGGGTCTGAACCCAGATCCGACTGCAAAAACAGCGTCACGCCCAGATGGGCAATGGTCAGGCCGGCCAGGAGTAGAATCACCCGCCGAAGCCACAGCCGCATGATATTGTTCATCTGCAGCCTCCCGTTACTTTCCCCTGGCACGCTTGCGCAGGAGCTTGTAGATCTTCTGCTGGGCGGGCATTCTGTCAACCTTCCTGTGAGCCTGATCATACCAGACCATCAGCGCCTCGCAGCGCCCCGGTTCCATCCGCTCGATCAGGGGCGCCGCCAGCTGCTGGGCGGCATACATGTACCAATAGACGGGGGTATCCCGGTGGGCGTCCGCAGCGGTGATGATCCACTCTGCCGCCTCGGCGGCCTCCTGGGGGGAGGGCTGGGCAGCCTCGAATTCCCGGACCCAGTTTTCCACCGCCTCGTAAAAGCTGTCATGGCAGGGATGGGCTTTGGGATCGGCGCCCATGCCGAAGAGGCCGTCGCCGGGAGAGGCCTTTTGGATCACCTTGTGAAGCTCCTGCTCATACTGCTCATAGCGTGCTTTCAGCTGCTGCAACATGGTTATCAGTTCCTTTCATGGATTTTTTCGATCACAACGCCGCCGGCCTGAAGCAGACCTTCGGCGAAATTTGTCGCAAAGAGGATTGTTCCCGAAATATCCACGGGGACTCCTCCTGCCTGGCCGTTGATCCAGACCCGGACCGTTTCTTCCTGTCCGGGCCGGTCATAGCAAATCAGCCGGGGGTGGTTTTCGTCGTGATGCCAGTGGATCTGCGTACCCCTGATGGAAGCGCAGTCTTTGCGCAGGGAGATCAATGCCTTCAGGCGATCGATCTTTTCGTCGTATGTTCCCGCCCCGATCTCATCCCAGGGCATGGTCCGGCGGCAGTCGGGATCATGGCCGCCGGGCATGGCGATTTCAGTGCCGTAATAGATGCAGGCAGAGCCGGGCATGGTCATCAGCACCGCCAGCTGCTGATACATCGCTTCTTCGCTGCCGCAGCGGTTCAGTGCCCGCAGTGTATCATGGGTGTCCAGAAAATTGAAGAGGCAGCGATTGATCTGCTCGGGGTACAGGCTGTAGCATCGGTTCATGGCATACATGAACTCCCGGGAATCCGTCCGGGGATCCACCCAGAAATTGTGCAAGGACTCAAAGAAGGGGTAGTTCATGACGGAGTCATACTCATCGCCCTGGAGCCATTGAACACTGTCATGCCAGATCTCACCCAGCAGGAACAGCTCCGGCTTGATGGGCTTGAGCAAGCCATTGACCTTTTTCAGGAAGCTGTGGGAAACCTCATTGCCCACATCGAAGCGAATACCGTCGATGTTCCAGTTCTCCACCCAATATTTGCACAGCCCGGCGCAGTAATCCGCCACCTCGGGATTGCCGGTGTTGAGCTTCGGCATATTGTCAAGGAAAGCGAAGCCATAGAACCGGCCGTCGGTAAGGCTGGCATATTTGCGCTCAAAGGGCACCTGATTGATGCAGAACCAATCAAAATACCGGGAGTTTTCGCCCTTCTCCCAGACGTCCTTCCAGGCGAAGAATTCGGTCCCGGAATGATTGAACACCGCGTCCAGCATCACCCGGATGCCGAGGCTGTGGGCCTTTTCCACCAGTTCCTTCACATCCTCCTCCGTGCCAAAATCCGGATCAATGCGGGTATAGTCGAAAATATTGTATTTATGATTGGTGTCGGATTCAAAAAGGGGCAGAAGATAGATGCCCGTGAAGCCCAGGTCCTTCAGATAGGGGAGCTTATCGACGATGCCCCGCAGGTCGCCACCGTAGAAATCGTTGAGGCCCACACGCTCCCGGTCATTCCAATCCTTCAGCTGCATCCGCTTGGGGGCAGCGTCGCCCCGGCAGAACCGGTCCGGCATGATCTGATACCACACCGTCTCCTCCACCCAGTCCGGAACCCTGATCAGATCGCATTCATTCATCCAGGGAAGCTTGAAATACTGCTTCCAGCGGCCCTTCAGAGCGATCTGTTCTTCGGTATAAAAATCATCTTCAAACATCAGCAGCTTCTCATCGCCGCAGATAATTTCAAAATAATACTGCAGGCGCTTGTATTTGGGCTGCAGCCGTGCTGTCCAGATCAGACAATGCTTCAGCTCCCGCCTCACTTCCATAGCCAGCGGAATGCCGATCCAGTGGATATCGCCGGAAATACCATAGGCGTAGGGGTCCTCATATACGAGATTCACCCCGGTCACATCCTTGCCGGTGCGGATGTTCAGCACCGCGGTATCCTTGTCAAGCATATAGCAGTCCGTCAGGGCACTTCTGTGCATGATTGCATTCAAATTCATGGTCATCCCTCCATTGGGATTATTATAACAGCTATGGGACAAATTGCCAACCGGACAAATTGGGATTTGAACATTCCACAAAAACTGCCCGCAGAGCATTCTGCGGGCAGTCGATGTCTGGATTGCGCCTTGCCAATGCTGCTAAACAGTTCCTCACATGGTATCCCATCCGGAAGCGATCCGCGCTTCCAGCTGGTCCAAAGATTTCAGTCCGCTCAGGGCATCGTAAGACGTCACCGCACAGGCCCCCTCAGCAGCAGCCAGGGCAACACAGCGATCGGGACTTCTTCCCTCGGCTGCAGCCATCAGGAACGCAGCAATGCTGGTATCCCCCGCGCCGGTGCCGGAGAGCACCTGATCCGCCCGGAAGCAGGGCTGGATGCCCTCTTTGCCCGCCCAGATCTTGGGGGCCAACTGCAGCCGGCTGCCAACACCGGACATGACAGACTCCTCCGCCGTCCGATAGTACATGCCGCTGATGCCGCACTTGATCATGACCACCCGGCAGCCCAGTTCCAGACATTTGTCGGCCAGGGGCTTCACATCCTTTTCCATGTCCAGTCCCTCGGCCATATCGCCGCCCCGGGCAGTCAGTTCCTCGTAACGCTCCCGGTTCAGCATGAAGCACAGTTCCTCAAAGCTGGGCAGGAAAAAATCGGTATCCGGAAGCACCGCCGCCAAAAGGGCCTGCCAGTCCACCCGTCCGGCATCGGAATTGGGGTCCACATTGGTCATGTCCAGACTGGTGGCGATGCCCCGCTCCTTCATTCGGCGCAGCATAGCCGCCAGCTCAGCACCATCGTTTTCATAGATTCTCTTCATGACGGGCGGATAGCCGAAGTGGAACAGCGCTGCGTCTTCCAGTGCTGCTTCGGGAATATCCGCATTTGCAAACGTGCTGTTGGCGCCGGGGCTGTGGAGGAAGACCCGGTCAATGCCCGGAATTGCCAGCACAACGGAATAAGAAGTTGAGCTGTCCTTATCCACGATCAGCCCCTCAGCACCATAGCCTGCCAGCAGATCCCGGATCATGGCGCCAAAGGCATCGTCGCCCACCTTGCCCAGCAACTGGACATCAGCCCCCAGCATTTTCAGGGCCAGGCCGGTATTTGCCACACTGCCGCCGGTGTGGACATCGGCGCCTTTCATGTGGATCAGCCTTCCGGGCACCAGCAGATCACCGATCCGGGCGCACTGAGTATCCCGGGGAAACACAGGGGTGATGTCAATGCAGATATGGCCTGCGGAAATGATTTTCTTTTTCATCGCGCAATCTCCTTCAGAACGCCGGACATGGTCATCTTTTACAGAATGCCCAGTTTATCCCGTTTCCATTTTATGTATTTACAACAATCGTACTGCATTCCCACCCTCATGTCAAGGAAAAAAGCAGACACACGGTTTTTCCGCATGTCTGCCTGAATCGGTACCGGATCTTACACGGTCAGAAATTTTGAAAAAACGATATCGCCGGTAGAAAGAAGCATGGCTTCCGGTCTCGGGTCTGCAATCAGTACACGAACAGAGCTGAAGTCTCGTCCCAGAGCCCGGGCCGCGATCTCACCGCGCAGCCGCTGTGCAAGAAGTTCGCCGCCATAGCTGATATCTCCCGCCAGATATACCGTATCCACCGGGATCAGATTCAGCAGATTGATGACACCTGCTGCCAGATACTCCACCTCCCGGTCCAGAAGCAGCTTTGCATCCGAACTGTCGAAATCGTCGATCAGCTCCTTCCAGGAAGCAAAGCAGCTGCCCTCCAACAGATTGGGGATGGAGGCATAGGTCTCGAGACACCCCCGGTTGCCGCATTCGCAGCGGCGGCCATCAAAACGGATGGAGGTATGACCCAACTCGCCGGTGAAACGTCCATGGCCGCCCAAAAGCTGACCGTTGCTGACGATGCCCGAGCCGACACCCTCCTGAACCAGCAGCAGAAGAAAATCACTGCTTTCGCCCTTTTCCAGCTGGTGCAGCGCCAGACCGCAGGCATCGTGCTCCAGATATGCGGGAATACCCATCCGTTCTGTCAGCATGGAGCCAATGGGAACGCCGTGCCAACGGTCAAACCGAGGGGGATTCAGGATCCTGCCCTGCTGCACGCTCAGAGGGCCCGGGCAGCTGATGCCGATGCCCACCACGCTCCTCTGATCCGCGTGTTTAAGCAGCCCCTCCAGACCTTCCACGATGGCATCAATGGAGGCCTCGCTGCTTTCCAGCACCTTGCTGGAAAGCAGATTTCCGTCAAAATCGATCAGACCCACCGTACAGGCCAGCCGGTCCAGCACCACGCCCAGGGCGCAATACCGGTCTCGGTTTACCGCCAGCGGAATGGCGCTGCGTCCCCGGCCCGTCTTCTGGGGGGACAGCTCCGTCAGCACGCCTTCGCTCAGCAGTTCGTCCGCGATCAGAGAAGTGGCTGCCCGGGTCAGGCCCGTGGCCCGGGCCAGCTGGGCCCGGCTCATGGGCTCCCGGCGCAGCAGCCGAAGCACCGTCTTGCGATTATATTCTTTTATGTAGTCAGCATTGTGTGCTTTGGCCATGGTCTCACTCTTTCTCCAGTTTTAAAATTCAGTCGCCGCCCTTGCAGATCAGCAGATTCAGCTCGCCTTCCACAACAGTCTCGCCCACTGCGCAGACAGGCAGGAAGAAATAGTCGCCCTTCTTCAGGCTGTGCTCGTAATCACCGCAGCGGACGATGCCTTCGCCCTCAGCCACGATATGGACGCCTGCACCGGCAGTCAGCGCTGCGGTGCCGCCGGAAACGGTCAGACGGTCCACGCTGAAGCAGGTGGTGTCCTCGGGGCCGATGAGGCTTTCCAGTCTGGTGTTCTCGGTCTCGGCCAGCAGCTTGGGCTCCTTCTTGCCCTGGCGGATGACTTCCTCGCCGTAACGGGTGAAATCGAAGCAGCTGTTGGCGATTTCACGGTCCAGGCCCAGGTACATCTCATGGTCGTTGAGCTGGTACTCGCCGCACCAATGCTCGGGCTGCACGGTGAAATCAGAGGGCTCCTGTGCCTCCAGCATCAGGCAGCCGGGGCCAATGGCGTGGATAACGCCGGCGGGAACAAAGAACACATCGCCGGGCTGCACGGGAACCCGGTTGACGAACTCGGTCATGCAGCTGACATCTTCCATGGACTTGTCCACAGCTGCCTCAAACTCTTCACGGCTGACCTCACGGGAGAAGCCGTAGTAGATGCAGGCATCGGGACGGGTTGCCAGGATGATCCAGGACTCAGCCTTGCCGTAGGGGCTGCCAAAGTGAACACGGGAGAATTCCCGGGTGGGATGAACCTGCATGGGCAGGCGGATGGCGCTGTCGAGATACTTGACCAGAACGCCCAGATTCTCACGCTCACCCAGGCAGTCCTCCTTGTGCTCTTCCAGCAGCTGGGTGAAGGGCAGGTCGGTGCCTTCGATGATGGAAATGCCTTCCAGGGGTCCGGTGGGGTTGGCATTCATGGCGTGAACGGTGGAAGCCACCCATTCTTCGGGATGGAAGCCATCCTCGGGGGCATCACCCAGAAAATCACCGAAAAGCTTGCCACCCAGGTACACGCGGAACACCCGGTTGCGGTTAAAGAATACAGGACGCTGCCAAAGCTGTTTGCTCATAATGAAATCCTCCCAATTTATGTATATGAATTTTCACTTTTATTATAAAATTCTCCAGCAGATTTGTCAATCAAATTGACAACATCCCCAGAAATTGTTATATTATTTTCAGGAGGTGCTGCTATGGAAATCCGTATCTTTCAGAAGGGATTCAACTATTCCCAGGACGGCCCCGGAAATCGGCTGATCCTTCACCTGCAGGGCTGCAATCTGCACTGCCCCTGGTGCTCCAATCCGGAGGGACTGGCCATGTCCGGCGGCAAAGCTTACAGCGTTGACGCCCTTGTAAAAGAGGTGCTGTCCTGCCGGATGATGTTTTTTGACGGCGGCGGCGTGACCCTGACCGGCGGCGAGGTGACCATGCAGTTTGAAGCTGTAAAGCAGCTGCTCACCCAGCTGAAGGAAGAGGGCGTCCACACCGCCATTGAGACCAACGGCATCCATGTCCGCCTGCCGGAGCTGTTCCCCCTGATCGATTATCTGATCATGGACTGCAAGCATTACGACACGGAAAAACACCGTCGCGTCACCGGCATCTCCAACGCACTGACCCACAAAAACATCGCCCTGGCCATTGAAGCAGGCAAAAATCCCGCCCTGCGGATTCCTCTTGTAGGCGGCTTCAACGCATCGGAGGAAGACGCTGCGGGCTTTGCAAAGCTCTTTCAGGAGCTGAGCCTGCCGGGCAACGGCACCCTGGAACTTCTGGCCTACCACGAATTCGGCAAGGAGAAGTACGCCAAATGCGGCATGGAATACACCATGACTGACGCCGCCCGGATCCCCCCCGAAACCATGAAATACTTTACCCAAGTCCTCCGGGACGCGGGTATTACCGTGATCCGAACCTAACAACATAACAGGAGGAATACATCCATGGATATCTTTGCAAATCATACCCCTCAAGTACTGACCGACAAGGCAAAGGCCCTTTTCACAGAAGAGCGCCAGACCAAAAAGGTCCTCAACGGCTGGTTCCTGTCCCGCGAAATCGCTGCTGATGCCTCCGAGGGCGTCGTCTGCAGCGAGGAAGAAAAGGCTGCTCTGGAGCTGGAAGCCATCATCGAAAAGCTCCCCCTGGAAATCAGCGACAATGCCATTTTCGCCGGCACCCAGCGCGATGCCTTCGCCGCCAGCTATGCCCTGATCAACCCCGCCTTCAAGGTGGAGACCTTCCGGGGATACTGCGATCCTCTGGAGGTTTACGACTATGCCACCCCCACCGAGGAGGTGCCTGCCGAACGGATCGCCGCCATGCGTCAGCGCGCCGGCAACAGCGACTATGTCCGGGCTCTGAACAAGGTCTACGGTGCCTGCGGCGAGTACACCGACGAGGTCGCTTTCTTCGTCGAGCAGGTCACCGGCCACCTGATCCCCGACTTCCGCCGTGCTCTGAAGGTCGGCCTGCGCACTCTGCTGGCCGAGATCGATGAAAAGCTTCCCACCCTGGACGAAGCCCATGCCACCAACCTCAAGTGCATGGCCCGTGCTCTGAAGTGCGCCATCGCCCTGGCCCACCGCTACGCCGCCATCGCTGCTGAAAAGGCAAAGACTGCCGAAGGCGAGCAGAAGGAAATCTATGAACTGATGGTGGAGACTCTGAACCATGTTCCCGAATTCGGTGCCCGCAGCACCTATGAGGCTATGCAGAGCTACATCCTGCTGTGGCAGATGATGTGCATCGAACAGGCTCCCAACCCCTTCGCTTTCTCCGTGGGCAATGCCGACCGGATCTTTGAGCCCTATCGCGCTGCCGATAATCTGAGCCGGGTCGAGGCTGCCGCCCTGTTTGAGCACTTCCTGGTGTTCTTCAACGTGGGCGAGCGCAGCTGGGCCATTTCTCAGAACGTCCTGATCAGCGGCCGGGATGTGGACGGTAGCGACCTGACCAATCCCATGAGCTACGCCATTCTGGACGCCTACTACGAAATGAACCTGCCCCAGCCCATCCTGTCCGTCAAGCTCCACGACAAGACCCCCGAAAAGCTCTACGAAGAGCTGGGCCGCTTCTTCTTTACCCCCGGCTGTCTGACTCCCTCCCTGTTTAACGACGACTCCCTGTTCCAGACCCTGCGGGAAAACGGCATCGAAGAGGCCGACCTGCCCGATTACAGCGTGGCAGGCTGCCAGGAGCCTCTGATCATGGGCAAGGACACCGGCAACACCACCAACTCCTGGCTGAACCTGGCCAAGATCCTGGAGCTGACCCTCACCGGCGGCAAATCCATGATCACCGGTTCCTCCATCGGCCCCCAGTCCAACCGTCCCCCTCTGGAGATCCTGCAGAACCTGAAGCCCCTGTTCTATGAGAATCTGGACTTCTTCACCCAGAAGATGGCCGAATCCGCCAACGGCGCTTCCCGTGCCCTGTCCCACCTGCGGGTCCCCTTCCTGAGCTGCTTCATGGGCGGTCTGGAAACCGCCGTGGACTGCCGCGACACCACCGAGCAGGGCACCAAGTACAATGGCTCTGGCTGTCTGATCCATGGCCTGAGCGTGGTCTCCGATTCCTTCGTGGCTGTGGAGCATCTGCTGGCCGAGCGCCCCAAGGACGCCGATAAGCTGATCGATGCTCTGAAGTGCAATTTCGAGGGCTACGAGGAGCTGAAGGAATACCTCCACAACTGCCCCAAATTCGGCAACAACGATCCCGAGGCCGACGCAGCTGCCGTGGAGCTGGCTGAAAAGGTCTCCAATGTGGTCAAGAACCTGAAAAACTATCTGGGCAACCCCTTCCGTCCCGACTGGTCCAGCCCCTCCACCCACCTGACCTATGGCTATTGGGTCGGCGCCACTCCCGACGCCCGTCCCGCCCGGGAGATGATGGGCTACGGCATTGACCCCCTCTATGGTGATGCTACCAACGGTCTGGGTCTGCGCACCCTGTCCACCATGAAGCTGCCCTACCAGCTGTTCAACGGCGGCGTGGCCTCCCACTTCGGCGTGGATCCCAAGTACTTCACCGCCGAAACCATGGAGGGCAAGGGCCTGCAGTTCCGCGACCGCATCCTGAAGCCCCTGTTCTTCAACCCCATGAATGAAAACCGGGCTCCCTTCTATCTCTACGTCAACGTCACAACTCCCGACACCCTGCGCAAGGTCCTGGCCAATCCCAAGAAGTACGCCCCCAACGGCGTGTACATCATGAGAATCCACGGCACCTTCGTCAACTTCCTGGATCTGTCCCCCGCCATCCAGCAGGACATCATCCGCCGTCTGGATCCCATGTCCACCTGCTGCTGAGGGATTTGCCATGAAAATTTTAGGACTTGATATCGGCACCACCACCATCTCCGCGGTGGTGCACGATGACAAACTGGGCGTTCTGACCGCCCGCACCGTCAAAAATGACTCCTTCCTGGAGGGTGAAAGCTGGGAGCGGATCCAGGACCCCAAGGTCATCTACGAAAAAGCACTGGAATCCGTGAAGCTCCTGCTGGAAGAGCACCCCGACGTGGCCGCCATGGGCCTGACGGGCCAGATGCACGGCATCGTCTATCTGGATGCCCAGGGTGAGCCCGTGAGCCCCCTGTATATCTGGCAGGATGGCCGCGGTGACCTCCCCTACGACGAGCACAGCAGCTGGGCCTCCCACCTGGCCCAGATCACCGGCTACAGCGTGGCTACCGGCTACGGTTTGGTGACCCACTACTACAATCTAAACCACGGTCTGGTGCCCGAAAACGCAGCGAGCCTGTGCACCATCCATGACTATCTCGCCATGAAGTTCTCCGGCCGCACCGCTCCCCTGACGGAGCCCACCGACGCTGCCAGCTTCGGCCTCTACGACGGCCCCGGTCGTTGCTTTGATGCCGAGGCTCTTGCAAAGGCAGGCATCGATGCCTCCATTCTGCCTGAGATCATCAACGATCCCTGCCTGGGTACCGGAATGCTGGGCATTCCCGTCTACGCCGGCATCGGCGACAATCAGGCCAGCTTCCTGGGTGCCACCGGCGGCCGCACCGATGTGCTGCTGGTGAACATGGGCACTGGCGGACAGATCTCCGTCTACTCCCCGGACTATATGCAGACGGGCACCCTGGAGACCCGGCCCTTCCCCGACGGCGGCTGGCTGCTGGTAGGCGCTTCCCTCTGCGGCGGCAGAGGCTACGCCATGCTGGAGAATTTCTTCCGCCAGACCGTCAAGATGGTCACCGGCTCCGAGGTCAGCGCTTATGAAGCCATGACCAGGGCTCTGGACGAAGGCAGCCTGATTGAGGACTACCCCGCAGCCATTACCACCTTCCAGGGCACCCGGAAGGATCCCGCTCTGCGTGGCTCCTTTGCCGGCATCGGCACTGAGAACTTCACCCCCCTGCACTTCATCCACAGCGTCATGCACGGCATGGCCGACGAGCTCTACGGCATGTACAAGGGCTATCTGGACATGAACGGCAAGGCTCCCGTGGCCATGATCGGCTCCGGCAACGGCCTGCGGCGCAACAAACATCTGTGCAAGGTCTTTGAAGACACCTTCGGATGCCAGCTGATCCTGTCCGAAAACAACGAAGAAGCCGCCTGCGGCGCGGCCATCTACGCTGCAAAGCACTGCAAGTAACAAAAAACCGCCTGAGCCAAAAGCTCAGGCGGTTTTTAACGTTTCGTTACAGGGGATAAGCGTCGGGGAAAAGGGTGTGCCAGAGCAGATACGCAACATCCGCGTCATCTACGATGTCATCACCGTTGAAGTCGGCATCGCCGCTGATCTCATAGTCCTCGGGGAACAGAGTATACCACAGCAGCTGGGCCACGTCATTTTCATCCACAATGCCGTCACCGCTAATATCACCGGGCTTTACAGGTTCCTCATCTCTTCCGTCGTCGGGAAGCTCCTCATCGTCATCGGGAATTTCTTCGCCGCCGGAGATCTCCGGGGTATAGGGGGTCCATTGCACATAGCCGCCGTAATTCTGCAGCACATCAACGTTCCAGCTTGCATCGCCCTCGGGATAGAAAGCATGAACGTAAGGCAGGAAATAGAACATACTGTCACTCATGACAGGTGCGCTTCCCTGGAATTTGACCTCTTCCAGCTTATCGCAATCCACAAATGCATAGCGGCCGATCTCTTTGACTGCGGGAGGAATCACGATGGATTCCAGACTCTCGCAGGTGTCGAAGACGCCATTTCCGATCTTCTCCAGTTTGGCAGGCAGCTCAACCGTTTTCAGGTTCTTGCACTGCTGGAACGCATAATCCTCAATAACCGTCACACTGTCAGGAATGACAATGGACTCCAGGGAGTCACAGTATGCAAAGGTCTGCTGGGCCAAGCAGGTCAGGCCCTTCGGCAGAGTAATCTCCGGCAGGGCGGTATAGTTGAAAGCAGAGGAACCGATGGTTGTCACGCTGTCGGGAATCGTGATCTGCGTCAGGGAAGTACAACTCCGGAATGCGCCATTTTCAAGGGTTGTCACGCCCTCAGGAATTGTAACCTGCGTCAGGGAATCACAACCAGAAAATGCGCCATGCTCGATAACAGTAACGCCCTTGGGAATGGTAATATCCGTAAGCTTGACCGCGGAAGAAAAGGCACTGCCGCCAATGTTCTGAACACCGGCGGGAATCTCAAAGCCGCCCTCTCTGCCGGAGGGATAGGAGACCAGCACCGTCTGATCCTTGCTGTACACCACGCCGTCCACGGAGCAGTAGCTGGGGTTTTCCTCTACGACCCGGATCTCCACCAAATTATCGCAGTGGAAGAAAACATCTCCAGCCAGCGCTGTCACACCCGCCGGAATCATTACACTGGTCAGAGCCTCGCAGTCCTGGAACGCACCGCCGCCGATTTCGGTCACGGTATCCGGTATATCCAGTCCGGTCAGGGCAGAGCAGCCATCAAAAGCAGATTCCTTGATCGTTTCCAGGCTGTCTGGGAAGGTCACCTCGGTCAGCGCAGTGCAATTGTAGAAGGCAGACCTGTGAATAATCTCCACGCCCTCCGGGATCTCAATGCTGGTCAAAGAGGTGCACTTTGCAAATACACTGGACGAAAAGCTCGCGGGGCCGCTGTTTTCAGAGAACACGACACTCTGAAGACTGCTGCAATTCTCAAAGGCGCCGTCTCCAAGGTTGGAAAGACCGGGCAGAACAATCTCCTGCAGACTGCTGCAATTCTCAAAAGCAGAAGAGCTGATTGTTGCCAGACTGTCAGGCAGAGATACACTTTCCAGTTTCTTGCAGTCCTTAAACGCATTGCTGCCAATGGAAAGGATGCCCTCTTCGATCACCACATGGATGATATCGTTGCGGTAACCCTGCCATGGGCTTTGGGTGGAATAGCTGGAATAGCTGTCCATCACTCCGGAACCGGATATGGTCATCGTTCCGTCATCCGCCAGAACCCAGGTCATACTGCTGCCGCAGGTGCCGGACGCGATCTCGTCCGCAGAAGCAGCCATGGGCAGCAGCACGCATACGAGCACCATTGCCAAAAAAATGCTTGTCAGTTTTTTCATACTTCACCGTCTCCTTTACTTTGTTATAATCCAATTATATTTGCAAGAATTACCCTGTCAATTCTTTTTCTGTCCGCTGCTGAAGGTTTGCGCAAAGAAAACGCACCGGAAATCTTTCGATTTCCGGTGCCTTTATTCATGTTACAGGTCCTTCATGCGCTCCAGGACGATGGCCTTGTCCTGGATGCTGGGGATGCCGCCGGAGAACTCGGTGGAGAGGCTGGCAGCAGTGGTGGCGAAATAGCCGATGTAGGCAAGGTCCTCTGCCGTCAGCTCTGCCAGGGGCTTGTTCAGCTCCAGCAGACGGGAGACGGCGCTGCCGCCGAAGATATCACCGGCGCCGGTGGTATCGATGGGGCTGACCTTGGGGCCGGGTGCGTTGCAGACAGCATTCGCGGTCTTCAGGTAGCAGCCCTTGGGGCCCAGGGTGACCATTGCCAGACCCACGCCATATTCATTCAGCAGCTTGTCTGCGCCTTCCTCAGGGCTGCAGCCCCAGAGGAATTCCACTTCCTCGTCGCTGATCTTGACCACGTCTGCCTGGTAAAGCCCCCACAGGATCTGCTCCTTGGCCTCTTCCTCGCTCTTCCACAGAGGCTTGCGGAGGTTGGGATCATAGGTGATCAGCTTACCCTGCTCCCTGGCATAGGCAACAGCCTTCTGGGTGGTGGTACGGACAGGCTCGTCAGTCAGGCTCAGGGTGCCGAAATGGAACACCTTGGTCTCGTCGATGAGGCTCTTGTCCACTTCCTCCCAGCGCAGTTGGGTATCGGCGCCGGGCTTTCTGGCGAAGCTGAAGGAGCGGTCGCCCTTGTCGTCAAAGGTGACAAAGGCCAGGGTGGTAAAGACATCAGGGTCCACCACGATGCCCTTGGTCTCGATGCCGGCCTGATTCAGGGTGCCCAGCAGCAGATGGCCAAAGGTGTCATCGCCCACCTTGCCCAGGAAAGCGGTCTTGGCGCCGTAGGCATTCAGAGCGGCCAGGAAATTGCCGGGTGCGCCGCCAGGATTGGCAGCCATGGTGGGATAACCTGCAGCATCCACGCTCTTGGAAGCAAAATCAATGAGCAGTTCGCCCAATGCAATCACATCATACATGGCGTTATCTCCTCAATCCTTGGCAGGAGGATACTCGTTGCACAGCAGGCGGTAGGGGGGCTCATCCTCTTCGATGGCGGGGAACCGGCCGGCGGGAGGATTGAAGCGGTTGTCAGTGTTGTCGTCGTTGCACTGGCTGACTTCGCCCAGCAGAACGTTGCCGGTACCGGGCTCGACCTCGAAGTCATGGTACAGACCCTGCTGGATGAAGATGCTCTCACCGGGAGTCAGGCGGATCTGGGTGCCGGCTGGAACGGTGTAGGTACGGCCGTCGGTATGGACGGTGACGTCAGACTCGTAGTCGATCTCCTCATTGGGCAGGCTGTTGTAGACACGGATCAGACAGTTGCCGCCGCCGCGGTTGATGATATCCTCGGTCTTGAACCAGTGGAAATGGTTCAGTGCGTACTGACCTTCCTTCAGATACAGGATCTTCTCGGCATAGACCTTGGGGTACTTGTCCAGCATGGAGCGGTTGCCGTTGCGGATGGTGATCAGGGAGAAGCCATACTTGCTGAAGTCGCCCATGCCGTAGTCGGTGATGTCCCAGCCCAGCATGCAGTCACGAACTTCGTCATACTCGTGGCCCTTCTCCTCCCACTCGGCGGGGGTGAAGTGGCAGAAAGGAGGCAGCGCGAACTTATACTCGTTCACCATTGCTTCCAGTTCCTTCAGAGCGGCATTGATTTCGCTGCGTTTCATAGAAATATCCTCCTGTTGGTTTTGTCTCTGCTATCATACCATACAGTATGGCAGGATTCAACAAAAACGCCGGACAAGTCCGGCGTTTTTGTTGAAAAATTTAGAAATCACTTGGTCAGGACAGAGACGCCGGTGTCGACGACCTTGCCGCCCAGGTCTTCGCCGTTCAGCACAGCAACAGCAGCCTTAACACCTTCGTAGCCCATGACGTCGGGGTTCTGAGCCATGGTGGCCAGAATGAAGCCGTCATCGATCAGGCCCAGGATAGCGTCGGACTTGTCGAAGCCAACAACGACGACATCGGAAGCAGCAGCCTTGATGGCGTTGCCTGCGCCGGTGGTGGAGCCTTCGTTGGTGCCGAAGATGCCAACGACGCCCTGAGTGATGTAGTTCTCAGCGATGGACTGGGACTTTGCAGCGTCACCTTCGCCATACTGGGTCTCCAGGATGGTGAAGTTGGTGCCTTCGAATGCAGCGCGGAAGCCAGCCTCGCGCTTCAGGGTGGAGTCGGAAGCAGCGTTGGTGTTGATGATGCCGATCTCGCCTTCGGTGATGCCCTTTGCGGTCAGCTCAGCCAGCAGGGTCTCACCTGCGGTCTGGCCGGCAGCCTGGTTATCGGTGGAGAAGGTAGCCTCAGCGTCCATGTTGGCGGGGGAGTCAACGTAGACGATCTTGACACCGGCAGCAACAGCTTCCTTCAGAGCGGAAGTGATGGCGTCGGGGCCGTTGGCAGCCACGATAATAGCCTGGCAGCCAGCAGCAACAGCGTTGTTGACCTGCTCGATCTGCTGTGCGTCGTCCTTGGTGTTGGGAGCCATGTAGGTAACGGTAACACCCAGCTCAGAAGCAGCCTTCTGTGCACCCTCGTTCAGGGTGACCCAGTGCTGGTCGATGGAGTCCATGGTGATCAGAGCGATCTTGTAGTTTTCGCCGGCAGTCTGTGCGGGAGCCTCTGCGCCAGCGGAAGCGGTCAGGACGGAAACGCCGGTGTCGACGACCTTGCCGCCCAGGTCTTCGCCGTTCAGGACAGCAACAGCAGCCTTAACGCCTTCGTAGCCCATGACGTCGGGGTTCTGAGCCATGGTAGCCAGGATGTAGCCGTCCTCGATCAGGCCCAGGATAGCATCGGACTTATCGAAGCCGACAACGACGACATCAGAGGAAGCAGCCTTGATGGCATTGCCTGCGCCGGTGGTGGAGCCTTCGTTGGTGCCAAAGATACCGACGACGCCCTGAGTGATGTAGTTCTCAGCGATGGACTGGGACTTTGCAGCGTCGCCCTCGCCGTACTGGGTTTCCAGGATCTCGAAAGCGGAGCCTTCGAATGCAGCGCGGAAGCCAGCCTCGCGCTTCAGAGTGGAGTCGGAAGCAGCGTTGGTGTTGATGATGCCGATGGAGCCTTCGGTGATGCCCTTTGCGGTCAGCTCAGCCAGCAGGGTCTCGCCTGCGGTCTGGCCGGCAGCCTGGTTGTCGGTGGAGAAGGTAGCCTCAGCGTCCATGTTGGCGGGGGAGTCAACATAGACGATCTTAACGCCGGCAGCAGCAGCTTCCTGCAGAGCGGAAGTGATGGCGTCGGGGCCGTTGGCAGCCACGATGATGGCCTGGCAGCCAGCGGAAACAGCGTTGTTGACCTGCTCGATCTGCTGAGCATCGTCCTTGGTGTTGGGAGCCATGTAGGTAAC
>JAGARK010000073.1 GCA_017622295.1 Oscillospiraceae bacterium | reverse complement strand
GGAACCCTTTTCCTCGTTCTCCTTCAGGATCCAGGTCATCAGCTGACCAAAGGGAATGGGACGCATAATATCTGCCATGTTTATTTCCTCCAATGTTTATGTGATTTCGGTGGACTGCACCCGCAGCGGGTGCAGCCACCAAAAAGACTTACTAGATTTTTAATTAAATATGGGAGTGTGGATATTTAATTAGTAGACGCGGTTGTTCAGTTCGCCCCACAGCTTCTTGGACTGCTCCAGAGTCCATGCGTTGATGGCGTCCTCGTCGATGCTGACGAACTCGCGGTCCTTGTAGATGACCTTGCCGTTGATGATGGTGGTGCGGTTGTTCTTGCCCATCATGCCGAAGATCATGTGGCCGTCGATGTTCTCGTCGGAGAAGGGGGTGAAGGGCTTGTAGTCCATGATGCAGATGTCAGCTGCAGCACCGGGAGCAATGATGCCCAGAGGCTTCTTGCAGTACTTGGACATCATCTTGGCATTGTTCTGGAACAGCATGGTGGTGCCTTCGCCCCATGCCACGTTGGGCTTGCCTGCGTTGTGGCGCTGGATGACCAGGAAGACCTTCAGAGATTCCAGCATGTCGTGGGTGTAAGCGTCGGTACCCATGCAGACGTGGATGCCCTTTTCGAACATCTTCAGAACGGGGGAGCAGCCGACAGCGTTGCCCATGTTGGACTCGGGGTTATTGACGCACATGGTGCCGGTGGCAGCGATGGTGTCCAGCTCGGAGTCGGTCAGGTGGATGCAGTGGCCCAGCATGGTCTTGGGACCCAGGATGCCGCCGATGCGCTCCAGACGCTCGATGGGGTAGCACATGTAGTTGTTCAGGGAGTCGTAAACGTCGTTCAGACCCTCAGCCACATGGATGTGGAAGCCGGTCAGGCCGTTGTTCTCGGCGATCATCTTCTCGAAGGTCTTGTTGCCGATGGTGAACAGGGCATGGCCGCCGAACATGGCGGAGATCATGTCGTCGTTCTGAGCGGCAGCCCAGCGGGCGAATTCGCCGTTTTCCTTGATGGCCTGGTCACACTTCTCTTCGCCGTCGCGCTCAGAGACTTCGTAGCACAGGTTGGCACGGATGCCGATTTCCTGGCAGACGTCCTTGATGGTGAACAGGGTGCCGGGGATTTCACCGAAGGATGCGTGGTGGTCCACGATGGTGGTGACGCCGTTGCGGATGGAGTCCAGGACAGTGGGATAAGCACAGGCCTTGGTGCCGTCCATGGTCAGATGGCGGTCGATATTCCACCAGGTGTCTTCCAGGACTTCAATGAAGTTTCTGGAGTTCTTGCCTGCGATGGACAGGCCGCGGGCCAGACCGGAGTAGATGTGCGTATGTGCGTTGATCAGACCGGGCATGATGACGCCGCCGTGAGCGTCCACATACTCGCAGTTGGGGTACTTGGCCTTCATGTCAGCCAGAGTGCCAACCTCCTTGATCAGCTCGCCGTCGATGACGACAGCGCCGTCAACCAGGTAGGGGTTTGCAGGATCGCGGGTGATCAGTCTACCGTTACCTACTAACAGCATGTTGTTTGCCTCCTTTGGATGTATAAAAATTTTTTTCTTATTTTAAAGCCGGGCCCGTGCGCAAAGCACTGCGTTTCAGCCTGCAACTTTGACAAATTTTTTGTTTTCCTGACGAATTTTACGTCTGGAATCGTTGAAATTTCTGATGAACCTGATATAATGAACCCAGAGATAACCAGAAAGGGGTCCAAGTCCAATATGAAAACATATGAAATCGACTTCTGTATCAAGCTTGCCAAGGGAATTGCTCGCCAGTTCGGTCCGAACTGCGAGGTGGTGGTCCATGACCTGTGTGCTGCCGATGTGGAGCACTCCATCGTCGCCATTGAGAACGGCCATATTTCCGGCCGCCGGGTGGGGGACGGCCCTTCCTATGTGGTCTGGGAGGCGCTGAAGGCCGATCCCAAGCTGCTGGAAGACCGGCTGGCTTACCTGACCAGAACCGAGGACGGCAAGATTCTCAAATCCAGCACCATTTTCCTGCGGGACGATGAGGGCAAGCCCGTGGGCATCTTCGCCATCAACTACGACATCACCATGATGAAGGCCATGGAAGATATGCTGCACATCTTCACCGCACCGGAGGAACCCACACAGGAGCCTCAGACCATTACCCACAATGTCAATGATCTGCTGGACGAGCTGATCAATCAGTCCTCCAAGATCGTGGGCAAGCCTGTGGCGCTGATGAACAAGGAAGACAAGGTCAAGGCCATCCGCTTCCTCAATGACAGCGGCGCGTTCCTGATCACCAAGGCAGGTCAGCGGGTGTGCAACTATTTCGGCATCTCCAAGTATACCCTCTACAGCTACATTGACGAAGCGAAGGGCGAGAAAGATAAGTAAATGGAATCTGCGGCAGTCCGGGGAAACCCGGGCTGCTTTTTCATGTTCCGGGGTCAAAAAGCCGGGTACCATCGCAAAAAGGGCGCAATAATCCACTTATAGGTTATGCCTATCAAAAGTATACCATCCCGGCTGACAAAATTCAAGGAAAAATTGATGGCAGACTGCCGATAATGGGCTCAATAAATTGGGCACTATGACCAGAAAAAAAGCTTGCTGTTTATGAAAAGTGCATTTTTAGCCGGAAAATGCATCGAAAAAGCGGGATTTTTTCCGCACTTTTCCGATTTTGGCTGTCAAATAAAAAAGTACATATTTTGCAGAAGATTGCAAAGTGGCCGGCGAAATGATACAATAAATCCAATCAATAACCAAGGAGGAAGGGTCATGTTTGATTATCTGATTCGCAATGCCGTCGTGGTGGACGGAACAGGAAATGCGCCCTTTGAGGCAGATGTGGCGATCCGGGGCGGCAGGATCGAGGCGGTGGGAAAGCTGGCAGATCAGCCGGCGGGGCAGGTCATTGACGCGGCGGGCCGGTATCTGACCCCCGGCTTCATCGATGTCCATCGTCATGGTGAGGCAGCGGCTTTCCGGGATGGTTACGGCAAGGCAGAATTGGCCCAGGGCCTGACCCTGGTGATCAACGGCAACTGCGGTCTGTCCATGGCACCCATTCAGGGCCCCAACCGGCAGGAGATCCTGGATTATCTGGCTCCCGTGGTAGGCGATATGCCTGCGGGCTGCGATTTTACCTCCGTTGCCGAGTACAAGCAGCAGCTTTCCCGGGTGCCTCAGCGGATCCATAACGGAATCCTGGTGGGTATGGGCACCGTTCGCGGCTGCGCTGCCGGTTTTTACGATGGCCCGCTGAATGACGAGCAGTATGCATTTATACACAGTCTTTTGAAACAGGGCCTGGAGGACGGCGCTCAGGGTGTCTCCCTGGGTCTGGGCTACGCGCCGGAATGCTTCTATGATACGGAAGGCATGATCCGCTCCCTGGAGCCGCTGAAGGATTCCGGCGTCGTGATAACGGTCCACATGCGCCAGGAGGGCGATGAGGTGGTGGAAGCGCTGGAAGAAATGCTCACGGTTGCCAGAGCATTGCGTACTCCCATGCAGATCAGCCATCTGAAGGCCATTGGCACCCGCAACTGGGACCGCTGCGTGCCGAAGATGATCGAGCTGCTCCGGGCCGCCCGGGCGGAGGGCATCGATGTCACCTGTGACGTCTACCCCTATCCCGCCGGCTCTACCCAGCTGATCCATGTGCTGCCTCCGGAATTCCAGGCAGGCGGCATGGATGCCCTGACGGAAGCTCTGCTGGATCCGGGCAAGCGGGAGATCATGAAGCAGCGGATGAAGACCGGAACGGACTTCGAGAACATCTCCCTGTTGGTGGGCTTTGAAAACATCCAGGCCACCTCTCTGCGCCTGCCGGAGCATCAAATTTATGAGGGCAGGAACATCGTGGAGATCGCCCGGATGCAGGGCAAGGATGTCTACGACGCCCTCTTTGACCTTCTGGCAGCGGAGCATTGCACTCCCGCCATGATCGACCGGATCACCAGCGATTCTGACATCGACCGGATCCTCTCCGAGCCCTATTCCGGCGTGATCTCCGACGCCACCTATCCCGAAAATGGCCTGATGCATCCCAGAGTCTACGGCAATATCCCCCGGCTTCTGGAGCACTATGTCCGGGAGCGGGGCCTGCTGACCATCGAGGCGGCAGTACGCAAGATCACCGGCCTGCCTGCCGAGCGGTTCTGTCTGAAGACCAAGGGCCATATTGCCCCCGGTATGGATGCGGACCTGTGCCTCTTTGATCTGAAGAACATCCATCAGACTGGCACCTGGCAAAAGCCTGACCAGTTGGCTGCGGGCATGGACACCGTATTTGTCATGGGTAAGCCCGCTCTGCTGGAGGGAGAATTCACCGACCACTTCGTCGGCCAAATTTTGTAAATTACAGGTTAATGTGCTGCCGATGGCAGCACATTGCAAAATTCAAAATGCAGAATGCAGAATTATGGTGTGCGCGCAGCGCATGATTTAAAATGTTTTTGCAGAAAACTCCTTATTCTGCATTTCAAAGCATAGCGAAGCCCGGCCGGGGATATCCCGGCCGGGCTGTTGTATTCTGTTACTCCAGATAGATGGAAGCGTCCAGCTCCTCGGTGACATAGCCGATGATGGCGGCTGCTGGGATGGCTTGCTTCAGCTCAGCCAGACAGGCTTCGGCCTCGTCTGCGGGAATGGCGAAGAGCAGACCGCCGCTGGTCTGGGGATCGAAGAAGATATCCTCCAGTGCGCGGCTGATGCCGGCAACGTTCTTGACGCCGGCTTCAGCGAATTCCCGGTTCCGGTAGGCGCCGGAGGGGATGAAGCCCATTTCTGCCAGTTCGTAGGCCTCGGGATGATAGGGAACGTCGGCGCTCTTGATGTGCAGAGTCGCACCGCTGCCCTGGGCCATTTCGTAGCCATGGCCCATCAGGGAGAAGCCGGTGACGTCGGTGCAGGAGTGGACGGAGTACTTGACCATGATGTCCCGGGCGGCCTTGTTCAATGTGGCCATCTGCTTATAGATCCGGTCCATGACCTCGGGCTCCACCATGTCTGCCTTGGCAGACGTAGTCAGAATGCCCACGCCCAGGGGCTTGGTCAGGATCAGCACATCGCCGGGCAGGGCGCCGGAGTTGGTCAAAACCTTGTCGGGGTGTACGAAACCGGAGACTGCCAGACCGTAGATGGGCTCGGCGCCGTTGATGGTGTGGCCGCCGGTAATGATCAGGCCTGCCTCATAGGCCTTGTCATAGCCGCCGCGAAGGACTTCCTGCACGGCCTTTTTGTCCATCTGGTCGGAGACGCACATGATGTTCAGCGCCAGCTTGGGCTCACCGCCCATGGCGTAGATATCGGAGATGGCGTTGGTGGCGGCGATCTGACCGTAGAGGTAGGGATCGTCCACGATGGGGGGGAAGAAATCCGTGGTCTGCACCAGGGCGGTATTCTTGTCCAGATAGTAGACGCTGGCGTCATCGGACTTGTCGTAGCCCACGATCAGACGGGGGTCGGTATGGGTTTTGAAGCCGTCGAGCATCTTGGCCAGGGTGCCTGCGCCGACCTTGGCGCCGCAGCCGGCACACTTGGCGAGCTTTGTCATTTTCACTTGGGTTTCCATAGCAGTTCCTCCTCGATACTGTCTTCGTCATTGCGAGGAGGCTGAAGGCCGACGTGGCAATCCCCTTCAATAGCTTACCGGGTCCAAAATCGCAGGGGATTCCCACGCCAGTCTGCAGACTGGCTCGGAATGACAGTGTTTGTTGAAAAGGGGCCGAGGTTATCCTCAGCCCCTTGGGTTTGATTCAGCTGTTCTCTGCCATATACTGGCGGATATAGCCATCAGTGCCAACCAGCACGATCTGCTCCACCTCTTCGGGGATTTCTGCCGTGGGATGAAGCGCATCCCCCTCGTAGCGGACACAGGTGCCGCAGCTGCTGCTTAAATCCCGGGGAACGGGCATGACCTGGGCTTTCCAGCCCCGGCCGGTGCAGAGCTTTTTGAATCGGATGGCGCCGAAGTGGGAGTAGAAGGTGGCAATGTAAGTCATAGAACGATAATTCCTCGCTAAAGAAGTATTCCTATTTTAATGGATTACTTCTTCATAGTCAAGGTGTATTCGCCGCTTGCTTCAGAAACGGAGACGGTGTAGCCCTGATGCTCGGCATAACGGGTGACGTTTTCCTTGGAGGTGACGTTATCGACCACCATGACGTACTCGTTTTCCTTGGAAGCCATGGCCTTGCGGATCATGACAACGGGTTCGGGACAGGAAAGACCTCTTGCGTCCAGCATAGTATGTTCTCCTTTCTTAATCCTTCTTGCCGAAGGTGTTGACACAGCCGATGATGGTGCAGACAATCAGGCCGACAATGACCATAACCTGACCGTTGACGCCGACGCCGCCGGTGGCGACAACGCCGTCAGTGATGGAGGCAGCGCTGCCGGCCAGACCGAAGTTGTGGCAGAATGCAGCGCCGACAACCAGACCGGTAACGGTGATGGCGGAGTCGGTGTTGCCTTCGCCGGCCAGGATCAGCTGGCGCAGGGGGCAGCCGCCCAGCAGGGTGCAGCCGTAGCCGACCAGCATCATGCCCAGGAAGTTCCAGATGTGAGCAGTGTGAGCAACGGGCTGAACCCAATCAGCACCGATGAAGCCCAGCTTGAAGAAGCCGCCGCCCTTGACCGCATTCAGGACCAGGTTGCCGATCAGAGCAGCAACGAACAGAACAACAAAACCGGACAGCAGCTTGGTCTCCTTGAACAGGATGACGTCACGGATGCCGCCGACCATGCACATACGGCTGCGCTGTGCCAGAGCACCGACAACCAGACCTGCGATCAGGGAGATGATGATGGGAGCGTGCATGGAGCCGGGGCCCTTCTCGGAGAAGACCAGCAGGGTGGGCAGAGCAACCAGGACAACCAGCAGGACGACCTGGATCGCGGGAGCGACAGCACCCTCCAGCTTGGGCTGCTTGTAGGTGCGCTTCAGGGAGTAGCCCTTGTTCAGGAAGAACACGCCGCACAGGATGCCGACAACGAAGCCGGCCAGACCGACCAGAGCGTTCAGGTCACCACCGGCCAGACGCAGGGTCATGCGGAAGGGGCAGCCCAGGAATGCCAGGCAGCCGATCATCACGAAGAAGCCCAGGATGAAACGGGTGAAGGGAGCGGAGCCGCCCTTGGGAGCCCATTCCTTCTTCAGGGTAGCCATGATAAAGCTGCCCAGAACCAGACCGATGATCTCGGGACGGACGTACTGAACAACGGCTGCGGAGTGGAGCTTCAGGCCGCCGGCGGTGTCACGCAGGAAGCATGCGATGCAGTAGCCCATGTTCTTGGGGTTGCCAAACAGCACCAGCAGGACTGCGATGATGCCGATGACAGCACCGGCAATCATGATGCCGAGCTTTTCATTTTTGGTTTTCATTTTTCTACCTCCAGTATTTAGGATACGACAAGTATACCACGAGGCAAAAACAGGGGCAAATAAAATTAATTAATAAAAATGCGGATTGGATTTGAAATACGAATAAATATATGTTATTATGTACAAAAATGACGAATCGAGGATGCGGAAATGGAGAAATGTTATCTGGACAACGCCAGCACCACCTTCCCAAAGCCGGAAGCTGTGCCTCAGGCGGTCTATCACTATATGACCAGCCAGGGCTGCAACATCAACCGGGGCTGCTATGACGGTGCCTACGATGTGGAGGAGATCGTCTTCGAAACCCGGCAGATGCTCGCTGGTTTGTTCAACGGCGGCGACTGCAAGAATGTGGTCTTCACCAAAAACGTCACCGAAAGTCTGAATGTGATCCTCAAGGGCTTTCTGCAGCCCGGCGATCATGTGCTGGTGTCAGCCATGGAGCACAATGCCATGATGCGCCCCATCCGGCAGCTGGAGGCCGCCGGGGTGGAATTTGACCGGATTCCCTGTGACCCGGAGGGCTGCCTGAAGCTGGAGACGCTGGAGGGAATGGTCAAACCCAATACGAAGGCCATCGCCATGATGCACGCCAGCAATGTCTGTGGCACCGTGCTGCCCATCGGAGCAGTGGGCGAATTCTGTAAGACCCACGGTCTGAGGTTCATCGTGGACTGCGCCCAGACCGCCGGCGTGATGGATATCGACATGGAGGCAATGCACATTGACGCGCTGGCCTTTACCGGACACAAGGGCCTGCTGGGGCCTCAGGGCATTGGCGGCTTTATTTTGAAGGAAGAGATGATCGGTCTGATCGATCCGCTGCTCTCCGGCGGTACCGGCTCCATTAGCCACACCGAGCAGATCCCCGCATTCATGCCGGACCGCTTTGAGCCGGGCACCATGAACCTGCCGGGCATCGTGGGCCTTCACGCGGGTTTGCAGTGGCTGGAGGAAACGGGCATTGACAAGATCCGTGACCATGAGTTGGCCCTGACTGCCCGTTTTCTGGAAGGGTTGGCCCCTCTGGAAAGCAGCGGTCTGCTGAAGATCATCGGCAAGCGCGGCTGCGTTGACCGCACCGGCGTGGTCAGTATCCAGACTCTGACGAAGGAGCTGTCCCAGGCAGCCTTTGAGCTGGATGCCGATTATGGCATCATGACGCGGGTGGGCCTGCACTGCGCGCCTTCGGCCCATATGACCCTGGGCACCTTCCCCACCGGCACCATCCGCTTCTCCTTTGGCTGGTGGAACACAGCGGAGGATGTGGACCGGGCGCTGGCAGCATTGGGAGAGATTTTGAGGTAATTTCAAATTGCAGTTTGGCGTGGTGCCGAAGGCAGCACAATGCAAAATGCAGAATTATGGTGTGCGCAAAGCGCACGTTTAAATTGTTTTCGAAGAAAACTCCTTAATTTTGCATTCTGCATTTCGGGCACCTGCCCGATAAACTGAAATTTGAACCATATTACAGGAGTATCAATATGGAATTTAAACAGCTGGAATCCTATGCCGCGGTGGTGCGCTATAACAGCTTCACCAAAGCCGCGGAAAATATGTATATATCCCAGCCCACCATCAGCACCCACATCCGGGCACTGGAGGAGGAGCTGAATGTGCGCTTGATCATGCGTACCACCAAGAATATTGAGGTCACCCCCGAGGGCATGAAGCTATATGAATATGCTATCAATCTGCTGGAGCTCCGGGACCGGATGATGCTCGAGTGTGCGGCTGATGCCAAGCGAATCATTCATCTGGGCACCTCCACCATTCCGTCGGCCTATGTCCTGCCGGAGATCCTGCCAAAATTCGGCCAGCTCCATCCCAACGCCTATTTCGCCATTCACCAGAGCGATTCCCAGGCGGTGGTGGATGGCCTGATTGACGGCATTTATGATATCGGTCTGATCGGCATGCCCATCCAGAAGGAAGGGCTGTTCTGCGAAAGCTTCTGCCGGGACCGGATGGTGATCATCACCCCGGTGACGCCCCATTTCCTGCAGCTTCAGAGCCGGAAGGAGACGCCGGTGGCGGAGCTGTTCCGGGAGCCTCTGATCCTGCGGGAGAAGGGCAGCGGCAGCCGCAAGAGCGCTGACCTGTTTCTGGAGCAGATGGGGCTGGCAGATGAAAAGCTGAATATCTCCGCCCGGGTCAACGACCCGGAGGCCATCAAGAATCTGGTGGCGGGGGGGCTGGGCATCTCCATCATTTCCGAACGGGCTGCCCGGAATTTCCTGGCGGAAAAGCGGCTGCTGAAATTCGAGATCCCCGGCGGGATGAACACGAGAGATCTGTATGTGGTCTATCGCTGGGATCAGAGCGGCCGGGAGTATATTCGGGAGTTTACAGAATTTGTATGCAGGCATTACCGGGATACATTTGAATTATAAAGCCCGGGACATTCCGATATTTTCCTGCTGCCATTCTTTGCTTGCCTGAGAAAAGTAATTTTTGTAAGGTTCTACAAAATTATTTCCAGGCCGTCGAAATTGCAAAAAAATGATTGAAAATGTGCTTAACTGCGATATAATAATGGGTGTTGAATAGATTCTATCCGGTTGGGAAATCCACCGGGGAAATGAGGTTTTCATTATGGAAAGAAAAGTCGGAACTGTCTCCAGAGGCATTCGCTGCCCCATCATCCGCGAGGGCGATGACCTGGCAAAGATCGTTGTTGACAGCGTGCTGGAAGCTGCCGAAAGCGAAGGCTATGCACTGCGTGACCGAGATATCGTTGCCATGACCGAATCCATCGTTGCCCGCGCGCAGGGTAACTATGCTTCCGTCGATGCCATCGCCGCCGATGTCCGCGCCAAGCTGGGCGGAGAGACCATCGGCGTCATCTTCCCCATCCTGTCCCGCAACCGTTTTGCAATTTGCCTGCGCGGCATCGCCCGGGGCGCAAAGAAGATCGTCCTGATGCTCAGCTATCCCTCTGACGAAGTGGGCAATGAGCTGGTTTCCTTCGATCAGCTGGACGCTGCCAAGGTCAATCCCTTCTCCGACGTCCTGACCGAAGAGAAGTACCGCCAGCTGTTCGGCTCCAATCCCCATCCCTTCACCGGCGTTGACTATGTCAAGTACTATGGTGACCTGATCCGGGAAGAGGGCGCTGAGGTTGAGATCATCTTCGCCAACGACTGCCGCGCCATTCTGGACTACACCAAGAACGTCCTCAATTGCGACATCCACACCCGCGTGCGTACCAAGCGCCTGCTGTACGCCGCCGGCGCCGAGAAGGTCTGCGGTATGGACGACATCCTGACCGAGTCCATCGACGGCAACGGCTACAACGAGAAGTACGGCCTGCTGGGCTCCAACAAGTCCACCGAGTCCGCCATCAAGCTGTTCCCCAGAGACTGCCAGGGTCTGGTCAATGACATTCAGGCTTCCTTCCTGGAGAAGACCGGTAAGTGCATCGAAGTCATGGTCTATGGCGACGGCGCATTCAAGGATCCCGTGGGCAAGATCTGGGAACTGGCTGACCCCGTTGTTTCTCCCGCCTACACCCCCGGCCTGGAGGGCACTCCCAACGAGCTGAAGCTGAAGTACCTGGCAGATAACGATTACTCCGACCTGTCCGGCGAGGCTCTGAAGAAGGCCATCGAGGACGCTATCCGCGCAAAGGACGGCTCCAGCCTGGTTGGCAATATGGCATCCCAGGGCACCACCCCCCGCCGTCTGACCGACCTGATCGGCTCCCTGTGCGACCTGACCTCCGGCTCCGGCGACAAGGGCACCCCCATCATCCACATCCAGGGTTATTTCGATAACTACACCAACTAATGAAATGATCCGCAAGGAGGCACGAAAGTGCCTCCTTCTTTTT
This sequence comes from Oscillospiraceae bacterium, assembly GCA_017622295.1. Taxonomy (GTDB): domain Bacteria; phylum Bacillota; class Clostridia; order Oscillospirales; family Oscillospiraceae; genus Faecousia. The sequence goes on along the minus strand of JAGARK010000073.1, from coordinate 55,334 downwards.
TGCCCCGGGCAAATTGAAGTTTATAGCGCCGATTACGAATGACCGCCCCTACATCCGATATCGATAATCTGTACGGCAGACTGAAATTTGCAATTTCGATACTGCTTGTGCTTCCGCAGATCCTGTGTTACAATGGTGAAAATAATCAAAGGAGGGGGATTTATGAAGTATATTCTGGTGATTTTGATGGGCTATCTGCTTGGCTGTTCTCATATGGCGTATTACCTGGCCAAACTTCAAAATGTGGACCTGCGTGCCGGCGGCAGCGGGAATCTGGGCGGCTCCAACGTGACGATGCTGATGGGCTGGAAGGCGGGGATCCTGACCACCATCCACGATGTGGCCAAGGCCATGATCGCAGTGTGGCTGGCCCGGGCGCTGTTTCCGCAGGTTCCCCACGCGGAAGCGGTGGCCGGTGTGGCTGCTGTGCTGGGTCATATCTTCCCATTCTACTTAAAGTTCAAAGGCGGAAAGGGCTTTGCCTCCTATGTGGGCATGATCCTGATGATGAACTGGAAATTCGCTGTGGCCATCATCATCCTGGTGGTACTGGTGACGGTGATTATGGATTACATTGTTTTGGGAACCACGCTGACGGTGGTGTCTTCTCCCATCTATTTCGGCCTGACTTCCGGCAGCTGGCTTCTGGCGGCCATCTTGTGCATCGCCACGGCGGTGATCATCTACAAACACCGGATGAACTATGTGCGCATCTGGAACGGTACGGAATTCGGACTGCGCAGCACCGCCAGGGGAGAACACCGTGTGAAATGAGATGCTGCCTTATTTCGTTGACTTCGGGAGATCAGGATGATATAACATATTTTTAGAGCAAGAAAACGGAAAAACGGAGGAAAAACATGAGAAAAGGAAATCCAATCGCGCTGCTGCCCATCGGTGTGTTTCTGGTGCTGTACCTGGGTCTGGGCCTGTGGCTTGAGTATGGCCTGAGAATCCCAATGGGCTTTTATAATATCCCCATCGTCATTGCGTTCCTGGCTGCAATTCTGGTGGCCTGTATGCAGAACCGGAAGCTCAGCGTCGAAGACAAGTTTGCCATTATGGGTGCGGGTGTGGGCGATAAGAACATCATCACCATGCTGCTCATTTTCCTGACGGCTGGCGCATTTGTTGGTGTTGTGGGCCGCAGCTCCGCTCAGAGCGTGGCATATTTCATGCTCAGTGTGATTCCGCCCCAGTTTGCAGCGCCGGTGCTGTTTGTGGTTGCCTGCTTCGTCTCCACTGCCATGGGTACCTCCGTTGGCACCATTACACTGCTGACCCCCATCGCGGTTGAGGTGGCAAGCGCTTCCAATTTCAGTGTGGCTCTGTGCGTGGGAACAGTGATCGGCGGTGCCATGTTTGGCGACAATCTGAGCTTCATTTCCGATACCACCATCGCAGCCTGCAACGGCCAGGGCTGCGCCATGAAGGATAAATTCCGGGGCAATTTCCTGATTGCCCTGCCCGCCGCTCTGGCGACACTGGTGATCGTGGTGATGATCACCATGAATCAGGAGACCACTCCCATCAATGAGCCCTATAACCTGCTGCAGGTCGTTCCTTATCTGCTGGTGCTGGTGGGCGGCATTGTGGGCATCAATGTGTTTGTTGTGCTGCTGGGAGGCATCGTCTCCGGCGCGGTGATCATGCTCCTGACGGGCCAGACGACCTTTATGAATCTGCTTTCTTCCATGGGCAGCGGCGCCAGCGGCATGTTCGAGACCTCCATGGTTGCCATTCTGGTGTCTGCCATGTGCGCCCTGATCCGGGTCTATGGCGGCTTTGATGCACTGCTGTATTTGATTCGCCGGCTTTTCCGGGGCAACCGGGGCGGTCAGCTGGGCATTGGCCTGCTGGTCGGCACCATGGATATTGCCACTGCCAACAACACCGTAGCCATTGTTATGGCAAACCCCATCGCCAAGGAGATGTGCAAGGATTACGGCATCAGCCCCAAGCGGTCAGCCTGCCTGCTGGATACCTTCTCCTGCATTTTCCAGGGTGTGATCCCCTACGGCGCTCAGATGCTGGTGGCCATCTCCGCCTGTGCGGAAATGGGCGTGCAGCTGTCTGCCTTTGAGATCATGGGCAATCTGTTCTATCCCTATCTGCTGCTGGTCAGCTCTCTGATTGCCATCTTCGTAATGAAGGAAAAGAAGTAAAGAATATTGAAAATGCCCGGATGCTTTAGCATCCGGGCATTTTGCTGGGGCTGCCAATTTCAGTTTGTCGTTATGCTCCGTAGGGACCGTCGAGGACGCCGGTCCCTACAATGACATTTGTAAATGGAGTGACTTTAAAATACCAATGAAGAAAAAGCTCCCGGATGTCTAAGCATCCGGGAGCGGTGTATTAAGTAGTAGCCAGATTACTCAGCGGAGTAGACCTTACGGCCGGCGGACCAAACAGCCTGGACGGCGTTGGGCTGACGGCGATAGATGCAGCGTTCAAACCGCTCCTGAATGGTCAGGGGACGGACTGCGGGCAGCTGGTCGTCCTTCAGGACGATGCAGTGCAGGGGGTTGCCTGCTGCGAAGCCGGCCTTCTCGCCGAAGAACTCAGCGGCAGCGGAGGTGGCCAGGTAGTAGCCCTCGGGAACGGACAGGAAATCGGTGGTCCAGTTATCCATGATCCGGCGGGCCTTGGAGCCGCGGATGGTGGAAGCAGTGACGTCGAACATGGAGATGCGGTCGCCGCCTGCGATGTCGGAGCCCAGAGTGACACGGATGCCTTCCTTCAGCATTCTGCGGATGGGCATGTAGCCGGAGATCAGGTTCAGGTTGGAGTCGCCGCAATGTGCAACCCAAACGCCTGCATCCTTGATAGCCTGGCGTTCACGCTCATCGGACCAGACGCAGTGAGCCATGACGGTCTTGTCGTTCCACAGGTTGTACATGGAGTAGGTCTCCCAGTACTGAGCGCACTCGGGATGCAGTTCCTTGACCCATGCCAGCTCGCCGGTGTTCTCGGACAGATGGGACTGGATGGGCAGATCCTTCTCAGTAGCCAGCTTGCCCAGGAACTCCATCAGCTCGTTGGTGCAGGTGGGGGTGAATCTGGGGGTGATGATGGGCTTGATGTGCTCGAAGTTGCACTGTTCCAGCCACTTGATGGTCTCTTCCATGGATTCCTCGGTGGTCTCCTGGTAGTTTTCGCCGCCGTTGCGGTCCATGTTGACCTTGCCGACGTAACCGGTGACACCGGCCTTCTCCAGCTCTTCCATCAGGATCAGAGTGGACTCGCGGTGCAGGGAGGAGAACATAACAATACGAGTGGTACCATTGGAAACCAGCTCATGAGCCAGCTGCTTGTAGATCTTCCGAGCCATCTCGGGGTCAGCGAAGTGAGCCTCGGTGGGGAAGGTGTAGGTGTTCAGCCAGTCGATCAGGGGCATATCCATGCCCATACCCAGCATTGCGTACTGGGGAGCGTGCAGATGCATATCGGAGAAGGTCTGGAAGATCAGGTTATCGCCGCACTCTTCGATTTCGCAGCCGGCATACTTTTCGGGCAGAGTCTCATAGACGCCTGCGATGATGCCGTCTTCGGCTACCAGATAGCCGTTTTCAACGATTTCCAGCTTGCCCAGTTCGGGGGCGGATACGATGTTGCCGTGGAGAATGGTCACTTTCATAGTTTGCGTGGCTCCTTTCAGGTTTTGGGAACAAATTTTAGGGATTTGGGAACAAATGCATGAAAAAGAGCATCCAATTCCTGCTTTGGGTTCGAATACTTTCGGCAGCCTATATACGGGCTGAGGAAAAACTGAGAACGGTCCCGGCCATTTATATATTTCGTTCATAAATGGTCGAAATCACACAATATTAAGATACCATATTTTTTTATCGAATGCAAGGGCGATAGTGTAGAAAAATCACATTTGAAACAGGGCAAGATGACCAATTTCAGGAACAGGCAGAAATCGGTTATGACAATAATTTCCACGGATGTTGCCTGGAGATATTGCAAAACTGTGAACGCTTCAGTATAATATTCATTGCCGGACTGTTTTGGCCTGCCAAAGCGCCCGACGACCAAAATCAAACGAAAAGGAGAATTCACACATGAGCAAGAATGCTACCAAGCAGCCTGCTTCCGTTGAGAATGTCTTCAAACTCGAGGGCCGCGTGCCCCTGGGTAAGGCCATTCCCTTCGGTCTGCAGCACATCCTGGCAATGTTTGTTGCCAACTTGTCTCCCATCACCATCATCGCCGCTGCCTCCGGCCTGGATAACGCTACTCTGGCCATCCTGCTGCAGAACGCGATGATCGCTGCCGGTATCGCCACCTTCATCCAGCTGTATCCCATCTGGAAGATCGGCTCCGGCCTGCCCGTCGTCATGGGCGTTTCCTTCACCTTTGTTGCTGTCCTGTCCTCTGTGGGCGCTTCCTACGGCTATGGTGCCGTTGTGGGCGCTGTCATGATCGGCGGTATCGTCGAAGGCTGTCTGGGCCTGTCCGCCAAGTATTGGCGTAAGCTCATCACCCCCATCGTTGCCGGCTGCGTTGTCACCGGTATCGGCCTGTCCCTGTTCACCGTCGGCGTCCGTTCCTTCGGCGGCGGCTACAACGAGGACTTCGGTTCCTGGCAGAATCTGCTGATCGCCACCATCACCCTGGCTACCTGCCTGGGCTGGAACGCCATGGCAAAGGGCTATCTGAAGCAGATCTCCGTTCTGATCGGTATGATCGTTGGTTACATCGTTTCCATCTTCTTCGGCAAGGTCGACCTGTCCACCATCCTGGCTGACGGCTTCTTCTCCCTGCCCCACATCATGCCCATCAAGCCCGAGTTCAACATGGGCGCCATCATTGCTACCGTTATGATCTATCTGGTTTCCGCTGCAGAGACCATTGGTGACACCACCGCTCTGTGCAACGGCGGCCTGAACCGCGACATCACTGAGAAGGAAATCTCCGGCTCCCTGGCCATCGACGGCTTCGGCTCCTTCATTTCCTCTCTGTTCTCCACTCCTCCCGTTACCTCCTTCTCTCAGAACGTCGGCCTGATCGCCATGACCAAGGTTGTCAACCGCTTCACCATCATGACCGGTGCTGCCATCATGGTTCTGTGCGGCCTGCTGCCTCCCATTGCCAACTTCTTCGCTTCTCTGCCTGACTGCGTCCTGGGCGGCTGTACCGTCATGATGTTCGGCAACATCTGTGTCGCCGGCTTCGAGATGCTGTCCCGTGCGGGCTTCACTCAGAGAAACACCACCATCGCCTCCCTGTCCCTGGCCATCGGTGTCGGCACCACTGCCGCTTCCGAGGTTGCAATTTGGGGCATCTTCCCCAAGATGGTTCAGGACATCTTCTCTGCAAACGTCGTTGCCGTTATCTTCGTCGTTGCCATCGTTCTGGACCTGGTTCTGCCCAAGAACATGGGTATCCATGAAGAAGCTTAAAGATCAAATTGATCTGATCTGAATCAACAGACGGGCTGCCTGCAAAGGCGGCCCGGTTTGGCCCGTAAAAAATCCCGAATGCAACTGCATTCGGGATTTTTGCGGTTTGTTACAGAACGCTGCCGCCAACGGAGCTCATAACGCTGATTTCCTTGACGCCGGGGATCTCCCGGAGGGAATCCATATGCTGCACCGCAGCGTCGGTCAGCTTGACCTCGGCCACCAGCTCGGTGTAGCCGGAGGTCATGGTCTTGTTCTTCAGGCGGTAGCCGGAAATGCCGGAGAGCTTGCTCTCGATGGGGCTGTCGCTGTCGCAGCGGACTACGATCATGTAGCTGCCGTATTTCTGCTTGCCGGACATGGCGTGAACCAGCACGAACAGCAGGCCCATCAGAAGCGTTGCCAGAATGGCGATGGTCACATAGCCCGCGCCGCAGATGATGCCCGTGGCGATGGCCCAGAACAGGAAGGCGGTGTCGGTGGGCTCCTTCACGGCGGTGCGGAAACGGACGATGGACAATGCGCCGACCATGCCCAGAGACAGCACCATGTTGGAGGAGATGACCAGGATTACCAGCGTGGTGACCATGGACAGCATCATCATGCAGCCGGTGAAATTGCGGCTGTAATTGACGCCTGCGTAGGTGACGCGGTAGATGAACACGATGAACAGGCTCAGGGCGAAGGACAGGGCGATGGCCACCAGCGCGTCGCTCATGGAGATGGCGGAGAATTCCTCAAGGAATTTTCCCTTGACGATATCAGCAAAATTGATCATTGGAATCTATCCTTTCGATTATAAATAGCTCATGCAAAAAGCGAATTTGGAGATGGCCATAGGGGCTTTGGGAATGTCCGCCAGGGCGTCCCGGAGGTAGCCGGGCAGGTAATCGTCGAATTTCACTTCCAGGATCACCTGGTTGGGCTCCAGCACCGGGGTCATGGCCCGGGGCGACGCGAACAGGTGGGCGATGTAGGGACGGGTCCGCAGATTCTCGTCGATGGTGATGCGGGTGTTGCCGTCGTGGCAGATGAAGGGAGTCCGGTCGTAGTCCACCAGGATCTTCGGCCGCAGACCCCGGGTAAGCATCCCCAGCCGCAGCTCCTCTGTCAGTCCCTCGGGATTGTCGGGACAGCGGCTGGCCAGGGCAAACTCCAGGGTGCGGGCGTCGGCCTTGGTGATGGTCTGGGCGGTCTTGCGGGTCAGGCAGCCGATCTTTTCCTTGCGCTCCAGCTTGATGCTGGAGGGGTCATAGTTGTAAAACCGGATCCGGTACTTGGTGCGCTCGGCGATGCCGTCCAGTTTTTCATAGTAGGCGGTGCCGGCGAAGTCATCGAAGTAGAGGCTTCGGATGATGTATTTGCCGGAGGGGCCCGCGTGGGGGTCCGGGAGCATGATGCCCTTCAGCCGCAGCTTCAGCAGCTCCGCGTCGGTGCGGGAGATCAGGTATTTCAGTTCGTTGCGGTATCCTCTGTCCATCAGTCCCACCTCGAGAAATATTTTTGCGCCTCGGCATTTGTCAGGCCGATGTACATCTTCAGCTTGTCGGGAATGTAATTGATATGATTCTCTTCCAGAACAAAGTCCTTCAGAGCCTGGACTTCCCGTTTCCAGGCTTCATAGGTGCTGCTCCAGCGGTTGCGTTCCCGCTCCACCTCGGGATCCAGCAGGTTTTCGTAGTACTCGATCCGGGCGATGACGTTCTCATTGCTCAGGGTGGTCTCCATGGCCTCTGCCAGCCGGGTCAGGAACTTGTCCCGGAAGATGGGGTTCTTGATCAGATTCTTGGTAATGGTCATGTGCTGCCAGGTCTGGTCGGAGGAGAAGATATGCCGGAAGGTGGTGTGATAGTTGAAGGTCCAGTCCAGGTCGTAGAAAGCGTACTGCCACTTGTAGCCCGTGTCGGTGCTGCGGAAGTAGCGCAGGTTCTGCTGCACGTCGGAATTGGTGCAGTAGCCCTCCATGATCATCCAGTCGATGAGGCTGTCCAGATCGATCTGGGAGTCCAGATAGTTGTAGTACTCATCGGTTTTTTGGTCATGGGTGCGGCAGTATTTGTTCAGGGCGTAGATCTCGCTGTCCATGCCCACGGGGGCCTGGATGATCTCCACATTTTCGGGGGAGCCGCCCATGTTCTGGGCGTACATCAGTTCTGTCCAGGCTTCCTTCATGCAGTAGATGCCAAAGTACTCGCCATTGACGTAGAGGATGCAGAATTTATCCCGCTGGGCCAGAGCCTTGTCGCTGAATTCCCGGCACAGGGAAGTGAACAGCTCGTCGCGGAAAATGGACTTGGGATAGTCCTGACCGGCCCGGATGCACAGGGAATCGTAGACATAGGGGCCCTCGTCGCCCCAGACGGGGTAGTTGAGGGTGCTGGCGCCGTAGCGGCCACGGAAATTGACCTTGAAGCTCTTCTTGGGATTGATCAGGCCGGTGTGGCCGTAGAGCTTCAGGCCGCAGTCGATGGTGAAGCCCTCCCCATCTTCAAAGAGCTTCAGATTGCACTGGATCTCCCGGTCGGCCCGGTACTGGGTATAGATGCCGGTGGAGCCGAAGAGCTCGTCGGGATCGGCGCTGATGCTGATCACCGGCAGGGTGTGGTTCTCGTTGATGATGTAGGAGGCGGTGACCACATCGCTGGGGAGCTTGCCCTCCTCCAGGCTTACCACCCGGATGACCGTGGTGGAATCCAGGACGATGGGGGAGGTGTAGCGCTGAGAGCTGCTGGTGGGAACACTGCCGTCAGTGGTGTAGTACAGGGGGCCTTCACCGTTGAGGGTAACGGTGATGCTCCCGACGTCGTTGAAGACGCCGTCGGCGGTTTCCACGATGGGAGTCTCAGAGATAAAGGCAACCCCGGATCCGTTTTCGGTACCCGGGGTTGGAGTCGTGAAGTAGAAGGTACCGTTTTCGCCGTCTACTCTGCCGACGCTGTGCTGATAGGGCACATCGTAGATGCGCAGATAGTCGCAGCAGCTGTTGTCCGAGATGTGGCTCAGGTAGACCCAGCTCTCTTCCCGGCTGAGGGTGAAGGGGGCGTGGGTGTAGCGGCTGTCGGTCAGCTCCGTGTAGCCGGAGCAGATGATCACAATGGTCTCACCGGCTTCCAGAGTCACATCGGGCAGACGGAATTTGTCGGGGCTGTCTGGATCATCGGACAGGGCGTAATGTGTCAGATCGACAGAGGCGCCGGAGATGTTCTTCAGCTCCAGCCAGTCGTAGTATTCGCCGTCGGACTGGACCAGATAAGAGCAATTGGAGGGCATGACCTCGCTGATGATCAGATCGCTGGCAGGGTACTGGGTGGCCCGGAAGGCCTGGTAGCCGTCCTCAGTGTTGGCAAAGCCGGGGGAGGGGTATGGGGATTCTTCGTAGGTGCCGTCGGACTGAAGGGCCCAGGCACGGTCCTCACCCATCCGGGGGACTTCCACCTGGTCGATCACATTGCCCACGGCGCCGGAGAGGATCAGGGTAATGCCGTCCCGGTTCAATGAGAAGTCAGCCTCACCCTCCGGAGCGCCGCTGCCGGAGCAGCAGATGACCATCCGTTCCCCGGCTTCCAGGGTGGTGGCGGGGATGGGCCACTTCATGCGGTCGGCAGGGTCGTTGGACAGGTACACCCGCTCCAGCTCAACGGCGGAGGAAGTGGGATTGTACAGCTCCACCCAGTCGCACAGGCGGCCGGCTTCATTGGTGATGGTGCTGCGGTTGGCGGTCACCACTTCACTGATGACCACTTCAGGAGCGACATAGCCCACGGCGCTGAGCCAGGCAGCGTAGCCGGCGTCGGTGTTTTCATAGCCGGGAGTGGGCAGGGCTGTTTCGGTGTAAGTCTCGTCATCGGTCATGGCCCAGGCACAGTCCTTGCCCAGCTCGGGAACCTCCACCAGGTCGATGGTGTTGCCCATGGAGCCGGTGAGGATTACGGTGCAGCCGCTGCGGGGCAGGGCAAAGTCCGCTTCACCGACCGTGGCGGCAGCGCCGGCGCAGCGGATGACGATGCGTTCGCCGCTTTGGAGGGTCAGATCCTCGATGGTCCATTTGGTCCGGTCGCCGGGATCGTCGGACAGGTAGCAGCCGTCCAGGGTTACGGCATTGGCGCTGCGGTTCCACAGTTCGATCCAGTCGCTCTGGTGGCCTTCACCGTCGATGATGGAGTAGTTGCTGCCGGACATGATCTCGCTGATGACCACGCCGGTGATGCCGCCGCCGGAGGAGGCCAGCCAGGCTTCGTAGCCTGCGTCGGTGTTCTCATAGCCGGGGGTGGCCTGGGAGCCGGTGGTCCAGGAGCCATCTTCGAGGCGGATCAGAGGCACATTATCATTGGTCCGGGGAACCTCATAGCGATCCACCATCACATTTGCACTGTTGTACAGGCAGACGATGTCACCGCCGCGCTTGGCGATGCCGAAGGCGGCGTAGTTGCCGGATTCGCTTTCTTTGTCACACCAGCATACAATATAGCCATGGGCCTGAATAATGGTTCCGTTGGGGAAGGTGTAGCCGATGGACTGACCGTCGTCGGAGAGCATGTAGCCGGAAATGTCCAGAGGAGAGTCCGTGGTGTTATGAACCTCCACAAAGTCCAGATACTTGCCGCCCGGGGCGGGATATGTAATGTTGCTGGCGAGGATTTCACTTAAAATGATCGGATTGGCGTTTTCGGCAGTCTCTTCCTCCTGGGAGAAGTAAAGAGAGAAAACCACCGCTCCGGCAAACAGCACGATGCAGGCAAGAAGCGCCAGAAATGTTTTGAGCCTTTTCACACCGTATGCTCCTTTCGCATGGGGTTGATCGATACACGTCAGTACCTCACATTATATCACGAAACCTGTCGAAAAACAATCATGATTTCCCGATTATTTCATATTAATCGTGCAAGATTAGCGGGAGTGTCAAATCTTCCGCCGGGGGGGCCATTTTTTTCAGACAAAATGGTGGCAAGAATATTTGCCCACGCTATTGTAATCTTCGGCGAAAAGTGGTAACATGATTAGAAACACAAATGTCCTTACACGGAAGACTGGAGGCTGGAATTATGAAGTATATTGTGATCCTGGGCGACGGCATGGCCGATGAACCTCTGGCCGCTCTGAACGGCAGAACCCCTCTGGAGTGCGCCGCAACACCTGCTATGGATGAGCTGGCCTGCAAGGGCCTTCTGGGCATGGTAAAAACGGTGCCCGATTCCATGAAGCCCGGCAGCGATGTGGCCAATCTGGCGGTGCTGGGCTATGACCCTGAGCAGAATTATTCCGGCAGATCTCCTCTGGAGGCGCTTAGTGTGGGCGTTCCCATGACGGATACGGACGTGGTTTTCCGCTGCAACATCGTCACCGTGACAGAGGAGGAGCCCTATGCGGAAAAGACAATTGTGGACCATTCCTCCGGTGAAATTTCCACTGAGGACGCGGATATCCTGATGGACGCCGTACGGGAGGCCTTCAATTCGGAGGAGATCCGGTTTTACACCGGCACCAGCTACCGCCATATCACCATCTGGAAAAACGGTGAGATTCTGGAGCTGACCCAGCCCCATGACCATCTGGGCGAAAAAATCGGGGCATACCTGCCCGAAAACGACCTGTTCCGTCATATGATGGAGAAGAGCTTTGAGGTGCTGAATGAGCATCCTCTGAACCTGCAGCGGGCGGCCGAGGGGAAGAACAAGGCCAACTCCCTCTGGTTCTGGGGCGCAGGCACCAAGCCCAGCCTGGGCTCCTTCCGGGAAAAGACCGGCCTGTCCGGCGCCATGATCTCCGCGGTGGATCTTCTGAAGGGCATCGCCGTGGGCGCGGGCATGACGGTCATCGATGTCCCCGGCGCCACGGGCTCCCTGGAGACCAATTATGAGGGCAAGGCCGATGCTGCGGTAAAGGCTCTGCTGGAAGACAGCCATGACTTTGTTTACATCCATGTGGAAGGCCCTGACGAGATGGGGCACCAGGGCAGTATTGACCACAAGATTTTGTCCATTGAATATCTCGACAGCCGTCTGATCAAACGGGTGAAGGAGGCCATGGATGCCTCCGGCGAGGATTACCGCCTGCTGGTGCTGCCGGATCATCCCACCCCCATCCGCTGCCGGACCCACACCTCTGACCCAGTGCCCTATGTTATGTATGACAGCACCCGCCAGCTGCGCAAGATCGCCCGTTATAACGAAAAGGAAGCAGCCGCCACCGGCATTTTCCAGCCCAGGGGATATTTGCTGATGGAGGAATTCTTGAAAAAGTAAATTGCAGTTTATCGGGCAGGTGCCCGAAATGCAGAATGCTGAATGCAACATTACTGCAATTTGAAATGAGTGAAGGAGGATATATTGATGTCCAGAGTATATAATTTTTCCGCAGGTCCTGCGGTTTTGCCGGAAGAGGTATTGCAGGAAGCAGCCGCTGAGATGCTCGACTATCAGGGCACCGGCATGTCCGTCATGGAAATGAGCCACCGCTCCAAGGCCTACCAGCGCATCATCGATGAAGCTGAGGCCGATCTGCGGGAATTGATGAACATTCCCGATAACTATAAGGTGCTGTTTCTTCAGGGCGGCGCCCACCAGCAGTTTGCTATGGTGCCCATGAACCTGATGAAAAACGGCGTGGCAGACTATATCATCACCGGCCAGTGGGCCAAGCGGGCCTGGCAGGAGGCTCAGAAATACGGCAAGGCAAACGCCATCGCCTCTTCTGTGGACAAAACCTTCTCCTATATCCCGGATTGCTCCGACCTGCCCATTTCCGAGGATGCGGACTATGTCTACATCTGTGAGAACAATACCATCTACGGCACCAAATTCTGGGATCTGCCCAACACCAAGGGCAAGACCCTGGTGGCAGACGTTTCCAGCTGTTTCCTCAGTGAACCGGTGGACGTCAGCAAATACGGCATCATCTACGGCGGCGCTCAGAAGAACATCGGTCCCGCCGGCGTGGTCATCGTCATCATCCGGGAGGATCTGATATCCGAGGATGTTCTCCCCGGCACCCCCACCATGCTCCAGTATAAGACCCATGCCGACAACGGCTCCATGTACAATACCCCGCCCGCCTACGGCATCTATGTCTGCGGCAAGGTCTTCAAATGGCTGAAAAAACAGGGCGGTCTTGCTGCCATGAAGGAATACAACGAGAGGAAGGCAAAGATCCTCTATGATTTTCTGGATCAGAGCAAGATGTTCAGGGGCACTGTGGAAAAGAAGGACCGTTCTCTGATGAATGTTCCCTTTGTGACCGGCGACAAGGACCTGGATGCCAAATTCGTCAAGGAAGCGGAGGCTGCCGGTTTTGTGAACCTGAAGGGTCACCGCAGCGTCGGCGGCATGCGTGCCAGCATTTACAACGCCATGCCCATCGAAGGCGTCCGGAAGCTGGTGGAATTCATGCAGGAATTTGAAAAGAATAACGGATAAATTGCAGTTTGCCGCACCGATTACGAACACCCCTACATCCGGTATCGATAATCTGTACGAAAAACGGCAATTTGAAAAGAAGGAAGGTACCTTTATGTACAATGTTCATTATCTGAATAAAATCTCCCCGAAGGGTACGGCCCTTTGGACGGATGACTATACCGCAGCCGACAAAATCGATGAGGCTCAGGCAGTTCTGGTCCGCAGCGCTTCCATGCATGATATGGACCTGCCGGAAAACCTGCTGACTGTGGCACGGGCAGGTGCCGGTGTCAATAATATTCCCCTGACCAGCTGCGCCGAAAAGGGTATCGTGGTTTTCAACACCCCCGGCGCCAATGCCAACGGCGTCATGGAGCTGGCGCTGTGTGGCATGCTGCTGGCCTGCCGGGATGTGGTGGGCGGCATCAACTGGGTCCAGTCAATCAAGGGCAGCTCCGATGTGGCCCGCATGGTTGAGAAGGGCAAGTCCCAGTTTGCGGGTATCGAAATCGCCCACAAGCGTTTGGGCGTCATCGGGCTCGGCGCCATCGGCGGCCCCCTGGCCAACGCCGCCCGGCGGCTGGGTATGGAGGTCTATGGCTGCGATCCTTTCATCTCCATCGATGCGGCCTGGCATCTGGATCACCACATCGTCCGGGTCAAGACCCGGGAGGAAATCTATGAAAAGTGCGACATTATCTCCGTCCATGTGCCGCTGCTGCCGGATACAAAGCAGATGATCAACGTTGAGGCCATTTCTAAGATGAAGGACGGCGTCATCATTCTGAATTTTGCCCGGGATCAGCTGGTGGACGACGATGCCATGGAATATGCACTGCGGACCGGAAAGGTCAAGCGCTACGTCACCGACTTCCCCAATGAGAAGACCGCCGATATGCCCGGCTGCATCGCCATCCCCCATCTGGGAGCCTCCACCGAGGAGTCCGAGGACAACTGCGCCAAAATGGCTGTCAAGCAGGTGATGAATTACCTGGAAAACGGCAACATCGTCAATTCCGTCAACTATCCCAATCTGGACATGGGCATCTGCACTGCGGCGGGACGCATTGCGATCCTCCACCGGAACATCCCCAATAGTTTGGGTCAGTTCACCTCCGTCATTGCGGCGGACAATATCAACATCGCGGGCCTGCAGAATGCTTCCAAGGGCGAATTCGCCTACACCATGCTGGACATCGACCAGTGTGCTTCCGCCGAAGTGGTGGAGCATCTGAAAAAGATCAACGGCGTTCTGCGGGTACGGGTTATCAAGTAAAGAGAAAAGAACCAGCCGTCAGGCTGGTTCTTTTTGGTGAGAATGGAAAATGATGCTGTCTTCTTAGTCATGCCGTTCGTGGACGTTGGAATACATCTCGCAGAATCGGGCAGAGAAGGAAGGCTCCTGTCCGGCTGCGTAGAGATGGGAAATATCACCGAAGCCGTTCATTCGGAAATAGGCGACGCCCTCCCGCCGCTCCTCGGTGATGAGGGTGGTGACGGAGGCGGGCAGGGCGCAGGAGCCGTGCCAGAAGATCATGGGGCTGCAGTTCAGCAGATGCGAAAGCAGCACGCACTCCAGGCCGTAATGGCAGAACAGTACGATGGTGTCCATGTTGGGGTTTTCGGCCCGATAGAGATTGCTTTCCCGGACATAGCCGTGGCGGGCGATGAGCGCATCCAGTCCCTGCGTGACCCAGCGGTATTCTTCCGCAACGCCTGCCGCCTGGAATTCGGGTGCATCCACCCAACGGTCCTTGTCGTAGAAGTATTCCCGGGGCGTCCAGTCCTGGGGCAGCCAGTCCCAGGCCACGCCGGTTTTGCTGGGCTTGACCACCCTGGGTGCGAATTCCCGGAGCCAGGGGAGAATTTCCGCCTCCCGGCCCATGGCCTTCAGGGTGGGGGAGGCGGTGTCCTTCGCCCGGCCCAGGGGGGAGCAGTAAAAGGCTTTTACATCCAGCTTGGAAAGGCGGCTGGACAGAAGTTCCGCTTCACGCCAGCCGGTGGATGTCAGGGAGTCGATGGAATAGTCGGGGTCGCCGTGGCGCACAATCAGAAGTCTCATAAGATCGCCCTTTCTCGTGAAATTGATGTTATTATAAGCAATTGATCCCTGTTTTGCAATGGCCTTGGAGGGGGAATGTGAAAACGGGGGGATTTCTGGCTGTTTTGTCGTGTTTTTCGTCAGAATAAGATATTTGTCCTTGGCAAGAGAGCGATTTTCTGGTATAATAACAGAGAATATACGCATAAGCGAAAAGGAAGGGTGAATCGATTGCGAGAATTAAAGGAAAAGATCGTGGAAGCACTGCTGTCGACATTGCCGATCACGGTGATCGTTTACATCATGTCGCTGACGCCTCTGTTCAGTTTTTCTACGGCAGAGTTGATTACATTTACGGTGGGTGCGGTGCTGCTGGTATTGGGCATCGGCCTGTTTAGTCTGGGTGCCGACCTGGCTATGACTCCTATGGGTACCCATGTCGGTTCCGGTCTGTCCCGTCAGCGTAAGCTGGGACTGCTGCTGACAGTTTGTTTTGTTCTGGGTATGCTGATCACCGTGGCAGAGCCTGACCTTCAGGTCCTTGCCAATCAGGTCAGCGCCGTGATGAATGGTACGCTGCTGGTCTATACCGTGGGTCTGGGCGTGGGTGCATTCCTTGTGGTAGCCATTCTGAAGATCGTCTTCAAGAAGTCCCTTTCCCAGATTCTGATGCTTTTCTATATGCTGCTGTTTGCGCTGGCTCTGATGCTGGCGGTGACGGATCATCTGGATCTGCTGCCCATGGCCTTTGACTCCGGCGGTGTTACCACCGGTCCCATTACGGTGCCCTTTATCATGGCCCTGGGCGTCGGTATTTCCAGCATTCTGGGCGACCGCAAGAGCAAGGAAAACAGCTTCGGTCTGGTGGCTCTGTGCTCCGTCGGCCCCATTATGGCGGTGCTGATTCTGGGCCTGTTCTCCAGCAGCAATCTGACTTATGAGGTGCCGGATTACTCCGTCAGCGCGGATATCCTCGGCGCATTCCTGCACACTGCCGGCCACACTGCCAGGGAAGTGGCCATTGCGCTGGGCCTGATCGTGGTGTTCTTCATGGCATGCCAGCTCATCTTCCTGAAGCTGCCCGCCAAACGTCTGAAGCGCATCGCAGTTGGCGTTGCCTTTACTTATATGGGCCTTGTAATTTTCCTGACCGGCGTCAATGTGGGCTTCATGCCCATCGGCTATAAGCTGGGCTGCTCCGTTGCTGGCTGGAATGAGAACTTCCTGATCGTCTTCGGCCTGATCACCGGCGTTCTGACGGTGCTGGCGGAGCCTGCCATCCATGTTCTGAATAAGCAGGTTGAGGAGGTCACCGGCGGTCTGATTACCAAGAAGGCCATGATGACCGGTCTGTGCATCGGCGTGGGTGCTTCAATCGCCCTGAGCATGATCCGCATTGTTTTTGACTTCTCTCTGGTCTATTATATCATACCCGGCTACTTCATTTCTCTGGCTCTGAGCCTGTTTGTTCCCCCTGTCTATACGGCCATTGCCTTTGACTCCGGCGGTGTTGCCAGCGGTCCCATGACCTCCGGCTTCATTCTGCCCTTTGCCCTGGGTGCCTGCGTGACGCTGCAGGGCAGCGACGCGGTGCTGCGGGACGGCTTCGGCGTGGTGTCCCTGGTTGCCATGACCCCGCTGATCACCATTCAGCTGCTGGGCTTCCGGGCCATCGTGGCCGAGAAGGTCGCCGAGCACCGGGCCATGAAGCAGATCCTGGGCGAGGACGACCAGCGGATCATCAACTTTATGTAAAGGAGGACGCGCTATGGCGAAGAATGAAAAACCGACAAAGCTTGTCCTGAAAAAACTGAAGCTTATCATCACCGTGGTGGATCGCCCCAAGGGTGAATTCTATATGGACGTCATCGGAGGCTTCGAGGTCAACTGCCAGATGCTGATGTCCGGTCAGGGCACTGCCAGAAGCGAGATCGTGGACCTGCTGGGCCTGAATCCCGAGAAGGCAGTGATCCTCAGTGTTGCCCGTGAGGATCGGGTTCCCGAGATCATGAACACTCTGGAAGAGAAATTTGAGACTGTCCGAAACGGCAAGGGTGTTGCCTTTGCAGTGCCGCTGAGCAGCATCATCGGCGTGAACCTGTACCAGTTTATGAGCAACAACCGTATGAAGAGAGGGGAATGAGAAATGACGACGAACAATCATGAAGTGATTCTGGCCATTGTGGACTCCGGCTACGCCGAGGACGTGATGGAGATCGCCCGTGAGCAGGGCGTCCGGGGCGGTACGATCCTGAACGCCCGCGGCGTTGCCAATTAGGAGGCTGCAGCCTTCTTCGGCATCACGCTGCATTCCGAGAAGGAGATTCTGATGATGGTCGTGGAGAAGGACATCCGCGATGACGTCCTCCATGCCATTTACAAGCAGATGGGCATGTCCAAGAAGGCCAGAGGCATCGCCTTTGCCCTTCCTGTCTCTGATGCCGCAGGCCTTGTGAAGGAACCCGAGCACAAGGATGAGGAAAGCGAATAAGATTGAAGAGCCGCCGGCAATGCCGGCGGCTCTTTTGTATGTGTTCGATAGATAAGAATGAGATTGAATTACTGCTTTTTTCTGATTGCATAATGGGACACAATAGCGTAGATCAATGCAGTAAAACCTATTGCACAGGCAATGGATGAAAAAACAACAAAACCTGAAAGGATTCGAAGAATATGTGACAGGAACATTGTACCGAGGCACAGGAAAATAATAGCGGACTGCAGATGATAGGCGCGTTTGTCCATCTTTTTTTCTGCCTCCTTGGAGGCGAATACATAGTGGTCATCAATTATAATTCCGGTTCCCAAAAAACCAAGCAGGCTGAGAATATAAGATGCTGCCATTAGTGTCCCGAAAAGGGCCAAGCGAAACGGCATAGAGTTACATACCTCCGTTTGAATCAAGTATATTGGTTTATATCGTTTGGTATGGTCACCTGAAAGTGCGTTTTAAATTATTTGCCTGCACGACCTATCAGGGTGTTTTTATTTTCCCAGTTCCTGATTGCGCTGATATGCTGCTATAACGCAGTTCATCACAGCGCTGCGGAAGGCATGGTCTTCCAGAGCCTTGACGCCTGCGATGGTGCTGCCTCCGGGGGAGCAGACCGCATCCTTCAGAGCCCCGGGGTGGCCGCCGGAGGCCAGGACCATCTGAGCCGCGCCTGCCAGGGTGGCAGCGGCATACTCCATGGCCTGGGCCCGGGGAACGCCGCAGGCAACGGCGCCGTCGGCCATGGCCTCGATGAACATATATACATAGGCGGGTCCGCAGCCGGTGACGGTGCCGGCGGCATCAAAGAGCCGCTCTTCAATCCGGTCAAACCGTCCGGCCCAGGCCATATCCTCCAGGAAGGAATCCAATTCCTCCTGGCAGACCAGCTCGTTGGCGCAGTACAGCACCAAACCGCTGCCCACGGATACGGGGGTGTTAGGCATGATGCGAATAATAGGGAAGCCGCCGCCGGCCAGGGCGTCGATTCGCTCCATGGTCAGACCAGCTGCCATGGTGATCAGCAGGGGTTTCTTTTCAGCCAGAATGGACTTCAGATTCTCCAGAACCCCGGCCATCATCTGGGGCTTCACGCCCAGGAAGATCCGCTCACAGCTGCCGGCGATCTCCTGAGGGGAGCCATAGCCGCAGGCCAGTTCCGCGGCCAGGGCGATGGCCTTGCCGCTGCGGTCGGATACGGCGAAGTCTACAGTCTTTTTGGACAGGGCTTTTGCCAGGGCGCCGCCCATATTGCCGCAGCCGATGAATCCGTATTTCATAGCGTACCTCCCTCACCGGACGTGGCCGTTGCCGTGGATCAGGTATTTGTAGGTGGTCAGCTCCCGCAGACCCATGGGGCCACGGGCATGGAGCTTCTGGGTGGAGATGCCCATTTCGCAGCCCAGGCCGAATTCGCCGCCGTCGGTGAACCGGGTGGAGGCGTTCAGATACACGGCGGAGCTGTCCACACCGGAGGAGAACCGGGCCAGGGACACAGCGTCCCGGCTGATGATGGCCTCGCTGTGGCCGGTGGAGTGGGCGGAAATGTGGGCCACGGCCTCCTGTACATCCTCGACGCACTTGACCGCCAGGATGTAATCCAGGAATTCTGTGTCAAAATCCGCCGCTCCCGCAGGGGTGCCGGGGATGATGGACTGAGCGGTTTCATCCAGCCGCAGCTCCACGGGAGCCTTTCCGGCAGCCTGGCGCATGGTAACCAGCCGGTCATGCAGATGGGGCAGGAATTTGTCGGCAATGGCCCTGTCTACCAGCAGCACTTCCTCGGCGTTGCAGACGCTGGGGCGGCTGGTCTTGGCGTTTTCGATGATGTCCAGAGCCATGTCGAGATCCGCGGTCTTTTCCACATAGACATGGCAGATGCCGGTGCCGGTGGCGATGCAGGGCACTGTTGCCTGGCGGACACAGGCGTTGATCAGGCCGGCGCCGCCTCTGGGGATCAGCAGGTCGATATAGCCGTTTGCGGTCATCAGGGCGGTGGCGCTGTCGCGGCTGGTGTCCTCCACCAGATTGACGGCATACTCGGTGATGCCGGCGGCCTTCAGACCCTGGCGCAGGGCTTCCACAATGGCTTTGGCGGAGCGGAAAGCCTCTTTACCGCCCCGGAGGACGCAGACGTTGCCGCTCTTCAGAGCCAGTGCAGCGGCGTCGGAGGTAACGTTGGGACGGCTCTCATAGATAATGGCGATGACGCCCATGGGGACGGAGATCTTCTGAATTTTCAGGCCGTCTTCGCGGATATGCTCGTCGAGGATATGGCCCACAGGATCGGGCAGGGCGGCCACTTCCTTGATGCCCTGTGCCATGGCCCGGATACGGTCGGAATTCAGCAGCAGCCGGTCCAACATGACCTGGGGGATGGTACCCTGGGCAGCGGCCAGATCCTGGGCGTTGGCCTGGAGGATGGCTTCTTCGTTACGGACCAGAGCGGTGGCCATGGCCCGCAGGGCGTTGTTCTTCTGATGAGCGGTGAGGCAGGAGACCTCTGCCTTTGCGGCTTTCGCGTTTTTCAGCATTTCGATCATGATCTATGACCTCCTTTGAAGGTGGTTCCAACGGATTTGCCGTTGAGGATATCGTAGAGATTGGAAGGATTGCGGCCATTGGCGATGACCATGTCACAGCCGCAGCCCATGCAGATTTCTGCAGCCCGGAGCTTGGTGACCATACCGCCGGTGCCCTGGCTGGAGGCGCTGCCGCCGCCGAGGGAGCGGATGGAGTCGTCCATTTTTTCGATCAGGGTGATGAGCCTGGCGTTGGGATCGGTGTGGGGGTCGGCGGTGTAGAGTCCGTCGATGTCGGACAGGAGGATCAGCCGGTCTGCGCCGATGCTCTGGGCCACGATGGCCGCCAGGGTATCATTGTCGCCGATGACGATCTCATGGGTGGCGACGGTGTCATTTTCGTTGATGATGGGGATGGCGCCCAGCTCCAAAAGGCGGTTGATGGTGTTGCTGAAATTCTGATGGCGGGTGTCGTTTTCCACATCCTCGCCGGTGATCAGCAACTGGGCTACGGTATGATTGTATTCTCCGAAGAGCTTGTCGTATGTATACATCAGCTCGCACTGGCCCACGGCCGCAGCGGCCTGCTTGGTGGGGATATCCCTGGGCCGCTGAAGCAGGCCCAGTTTGCCCACGCCCATGCCGATGGCGCCGGAGGAAACCACAATGACCTCATGGCCGGCGTTTTTGATGTCGCTGATGGTTTTGCAGAGTTCTTCGACCAGCCGGATGTTCAGCAGGCCCGTGGGATGGGCCAGGGTGCTGGTGCCGATTTTGATGACGATACGCATACAGTGTCGCCTCCTGCGGATAAATGTATCTCTATTATATACGCTTTGCTCCGATAAAGCAAGATTGAAAAAAGAACGGGTGCAACTTTCGTTGCACCCGAAGATTTTTGGAAGGGAAGTTAATACTTTCTGGACAGCAGCTTTTCGGCTTCCTCCCGGCTGATCTCGCCGGAATTGCACTTGGCCATGATCTGAACGTCCTTGTCGTTGAGCTTGTAGAACAGGTAGAAGAAGGTGGAGATGACCATGCCGATGACGGGGATCAGGGCATAGACGATCCACAGGCCATTCAACGCGCCGCTGCTTTGCTGAATGCCCAAAGCTTCCAGCTCTGCAAAATTCTCTGCCTCCACGCTGATCCACTGGAAGCATCCCAGCAGGAACATGGCAAGAGCCGAGGAGATAGCCGCCGTGATCTTCACGGAGAAGGTCTGGATGGCAAAGGTGATGCCTTTGGCACTGATGCCGGACTTGTACTGGCCGTACTCGGCGCAGTCGGGGGTGAACATATAATTCAGAATGCCCACCACGCTTAGGGGCACGCAGCGGATGACGGTGAGGACGATGAAGATGGCAACGTTCTGGGGACCCATCAGGTAGATGATAAAGCCCAGGACGATGTTGATGATGTTGCACCAGAAGAGGGTGGCGAACTTGTCGAACTTCTTCAGCAGGTAGGGCATTGCCATGGCGGCGAAGACACCGGGGACCATGTTCAGCACCGTCAGCAGGGCGTTGAACATCTCATCCCTGAACAGGTAGAAGGAGACGAACAGGGTCACCGCGTTGGAGGTCTTCAGGGCGTCGGTGAAGCAGTAGCCGGCGTAATAGATCAGCAGGTACTTGTTTTTGCCGAGATAGGAGAACATCTCCCGGAAGGTGAAGCTGTCAGGCTCCTCCTCGGGCTTGTAGTTGCGCTCCTTGCAGTTGATGCACAGGGGCACCATGGTCAGGGCGCTGAAGATGGACAAAATCGCCACAGCCCAGGAGGCACTCATGCCCACGTCGGTGCTGATCAGCCAGGTAAGGACCACACCGTAGATCACCACGCCGCCGCCGGAGAAGATCCGGTTGACGGACAGCAGGGTGTTGCGCTCTGCCAGATTGTCGGTCATGGTGGTCAGCATGGAGTAGGCGGGCACGTCGGTCAGGGTGTACACCGTGTCCCACAGGACATAGGCCACGCCGAACCAGATCAGCTTGGCAGTTTCACTGAGTCCAGCGGGAATGGAAAACAGGAGGATGGTGACAATGGGGATCAGCAGTGTGGCAATTCGCAGCCAGGGCAGGCTCTTCTGGCGGCTCCGGAATTTTACCTTGTCAAAAATCAGGCCGAAGAGGGGATCGTTGATGGCGTCCCAGATTTTGACGATCAGAAGCACCAGGCCGCTTTTGATGGGGTTGATGCCCTGCATGATCAGGTAGGTATTGATGAAGGCGGCGGTCAGGTTATAGTAGATATTCTGGCCGACGAAGTAGGTCCAGTAGCTGACCCGCTCCTTAGGGGTGGTCATGTATTCGGGGTGTTTGTTTTTCATAAAAGCGCCTCCCGGCATTGTATTGACAATATCCTAACATTTCTTCCGGGCGAAAGTCAATGCGCCGGGAAGAAAAAGCCCATTTATTGACGCAGCCGGGGGAATGTGGTATAGTTTTGATAGTATTTTTCTGTGAAAAGAGGCGCGTCTTATGAAGAAGACCATTTGGCTCTGGGTGCTGGCGCTGATGATGGTGCTGGCGATACCCGCGACGGCGGAGGAGGTCACCGAGATCCGAACCGTCCAGGAGCTGCAGGCCGTGGCGAATAACCCGGAGGGCAGCTACATCCTGATGGAAGATCTGGATATGACCGGCATCGACTGGAAGCCCATTGATTTTTACGGCAGCCTGGACGGCAACGGCCATGCGATCCTGAATCTGGAGCTTTCCCAGCCCGGCGACACCACCGCCAAATCCTGCGACGGCAACAGCATCCTCTATGAGAGCTGGTATGTGGGTCTGTTTGGCATCCTAAAGGAGGCCGAGGTCAGGGACCTGAAACTCATCAATGTCCGGGGCCTGGTAGAGACGGACAATTCCTGCTTCCTGGCAGGACTTGCGGGCTACTGCGAGGCCAGCACCATCACCGGCTGCACCGTGACCGGCAATCTGGAGCTGCGGGCCCATGACCGGATGTTCGGCGTGGGCGGCATTGCGGGCTATGGCAGCGGACATGTCCGGGACTGCACCGTGGATGTGACCCTCATCTGCACAGATACCGACCAGACCCGGCGGGACGAGCAGTTCATGGGCGGCATTCTGGCCACGGGCTTCATGGACATCGAAAACTGCACCGTCACCATCGACGGCTATTCCTCTGAGTACGGCTACGCACATAACGGCGGTCTGGTAGGCATGCTGATGCGCCACCCTCTGGGCGACTGGACCTGCAACCTTCAGGGCAACAGCGTCATCGGTAAGATCACCTTCTTTGAGGTCAATTCCGACCGCCGGGCCTACTGCAAGGGACTGGTGGGCGAGTTCATGACCAGCTACCGGACGGAGTCCGACAACACGGTGGATTTTGTCAACAATGAGCAGTTTGTCTATGACGCGGAGATCCGGCCGGAGATGTGCCAGGAGCCGGAATATGAGCAGACGGTGGTGGAATCCGACTGTACCACCTATGGACACACGGTCTATACCTGTACCTCCTGCGGCTACAGATACACCGACGATTACCAGCTGCTGAACCATATGGTTACAGAGTGGACCCTGAAGGAAGCGCCCACAACCGAGAAGGAAGGCCTCAGTGTGGGTTACTGCTCCTGCGGTCTGGAGTTTACCCGGACGGAGGAAAAGCTGGAGCCCATTCCCACAGAAGCCCCCACGATGGCCCCGGAAATGGAGCCAGCTCCCATCCAGCCTGCTCCTGCGGAGCCGGAAGTACCCGTTGAAAAGACCAATCTCCTGCTGCCGGCGGTCATCGGAGGCATTGTGGTGCTGATCCTGCTGCTCCTGATTTTCGGCAGAAAAAAGAAGGGCGGTAAATACCTGAGGAAATAAATTGCAGTTTACAGCGCCGGTTACGAACACCCCTACATCCGATATCGATAATCTGTATGATAAACTGTAATTCGAAATAATCCGTAAAAAACGCTACCATCATTGGATGGTAGCGTTTTTATTCATTCTTCAGGGCCCAGGTGGTCGTAATAGTAGCAGAGCTTTTTCCAGGAGTGGTCCACTCCGGAGAAGGTGTATTTGTCCATCAGTTTCTGCAGAATTTCGGCCAGGGCTTCGTCCACGGGAACACAGCCGATCTTCTCTGGGTTGCCGGTGGTGATGATCTTGTCGAGGTACGCGCTGATCTCATCCGTCAGATCCTCACCTCTGCCGTGGTAGCGGCCGGCGTAGACGTCCTTGAGCTGATAGGCGTCGGCATTGGCGTCATAATCCGCCCCCCACTGCTGCCGCAGGTAGGCGTCAGCGGCATCTTTATCGCCGTCGTGCTTTTCCAGCACCGACAGGATGTACAGATCATCCTCAGTCTTGCTGAAATCAAAGCCCCCCAGGTCGATCATGCCCTTGACCATCACGGGTTTGCCGTCGCTGTCCAGCAGGTAGCTGCCGTCTTCGTTATAGGCGTTGACGGTGGCGATGGGCTTGCTGAACACGGAGGTCAGGCCTGTAAAGTCGGCATAGATGATGCTCCCCGTTTTCTGCTTGCCGTTGGCGTCACGGCCCAGATCTTCGTGGTAATAGCCGTCCTCGCCCAGCACCACATCGATGCCGCCGCTGATCAGGGCGTACATCATGTCGCCGGTGGCGTTGGTGTCATAGGTGAAATATCCGGGGGAGCAGGAGCGGAAGAGATCAAATTCCCCGGCCACATATTCGATGGTGTAGTCGATGGTACCCACTTCGTAAATGTCCCAGTAGGCGATGTCGATGAAGTAGGACTGGCCGGCTTCCATGTAATAGACCATGGAGACGTTGGCATTGTCGGAATTCATCCGCTCGTCAAAGGCGTAGGTGTACATATCTGTCCGGCCCTCCCGGAAGATCCAGCCCTCCACACCCTGCTGGGAATCGCTGTGGGAGGTGATGCGGTAGACACCGGAACGGGTGGGCACAAATTCGGCCAGCAGGCCCCGGGGCATGATGGGCCGGTCATAGCTGATGGAATTGGCACCGAGCCTGGCTTCAAAGGCACAGTTGGTATTCAGTCCCTTGATGGGGTCCGTCAGCTGCTCGTCCGTGCCGTAGGCGGCGTAGTATTTGCAGGCCTTCAGCCACTCCAGCTCGTCTTCATCGTCAAAGCCCGCAATGTTGTCCACGAGTTTCAGGAAGTCCGCCAACTCCTGATCAACGGTGCACACGCCGCTCAGGGAAGAATTGGATGCGTAGGAGAAGTAATCGACGACATCGTCATAGTAGCTCTTGCCGCCGATGGAAATGTCGCCGTAGTAGGTCATCTCCCAGATGGTCTGCTCCTCGCTGAACTGGGTGTAGTTCATCAGGTCCGCCAGCAGCAAAGGGCCGTCGGCGCTGCCCACATGGTAATATCCGTCAGCGTCATTAAAGAAGATGTCCACATACGCGTATTCCAGTTCGCCGGTTTCGGTGGCAGCGCTGCGGGGAATGTAGGTGGGGGCGGAGATTTCGGACTGCTCAGTGATGTGCAGATTCTTCAGGTAAACAGTATCGTCACCTTCGTTGGCGTCGGAATCCTTCAGATAGCACAGTGCCACCTCGTGGACGCCGTCTTCCAGGGCCACCCAGGGATAGCAGGTTTCCCAGCGCTCTTCCTCGTTATAGCCGGAGATGAAGTAAACCGGCTGGTCATCCACGATGACGTAGAGGATATCGCAGCCCTTCTCGGAGGAGGCCAGATACTCAAAGCCAATGGCCTGTCCGGCCTTTAGGCTTACATCGGCATAGAGAATGGCGTAGGAATCCTCAATGCCCTGGTTGGAGGCCTTCAGACAGGCTTCCCCGTTTTTCTCGGTGATGACAAAGGGCCAGGAGTATTCGGCATTTTCTCCTTCGGTCTCGGGGCGGTAGGTCACATCCAGTGTCCCACCGTCAAAGACGGCGCTGACGGCTTCGGGGGACTCCATGGTCACCGTGGGCTTCACAGTGGTCACCAGTTCGCTGAGACCGCCGTAGAGGGTCTGGTCGTAGTCGTCGCCGGTGAAGTGGTCAAAGACGCTGATGAAGGGCCGCAGGCTGGTGATGCCGCCGGCTTCCATCAGACAGATGACGCCGTAGCGGTCCACAACGATGGAGGTGGGATAGCCGGAGATACCGAAGGTGGCAGACCAGGCGGCGGGGCACTTGGCCATGGGGAAGGTCAGGGCGTTCTGGGCCTGGAAGGAGGCGATGGCCTCATCCTCTTCAAGGGGGTTCAGGGCAATGATGCCCACATCGTTGCTGTACTGCTGCCAGGCTTCCTCCATATAGGGAAATTCCTTGAGGCACCAGGTGCAGGTGGTGTACCAGAAATTCAGCAGCACCATCTCCTTCTCGGCGAGCATTTCGGAGAGGGTAATGGTCTCGCCGGCGGGGGTGGTGACAGTGAAATCGTACATCACATCGCCCACGCCCAGGGAGGCACCGGAGAGGCTCTCGCCGGAAATCAGGGAGGAGATCAGGGTGATGTCAGCAGCGGTGCCGGAGAAGCGGTAGCTGGTTTCCACCGCATAGCCGGCGGCGGTGCCGGAAAGGGTAACAGCGTAGCTGTCGCTTTCGGGCAGAGTGAACTGCGCGGTGCCGTTTTCGTCAGTCTGGCCGTACTGGGCAAGGTTTGTCAGGGTCTCGTCTGTGTAAACGTATACATCGATACCGGGCAGGGCCATATTGCCGGCGGTATGGATTGTAACGGTGTAAGTGGTATCGGCAGCCTGGGTTTCTTCCGCAGGGGCGGAACTGCCGCAGGCGGCCATGCCCGCAATCATGGAGAGGCACAGCAGAATGGACAGGATTTTTTTGAAATTGATCATATGGTCCTCCGGAAGTAATGGTTTTCAGGGCAGAATCGTGGGCTGGGATTTGTGCGCTTCCAGAACCAGCATGGTCTGGCTTTTGATGATGCCGTTTTTTCGCAGGCAAATCAGCTTTTGCTCCAACGCCTGGACGTCAGCGGCACAGATTTTCAGCAGGTAGTCATATTCTCCTGTGATGGCGGAGCATTCCAGAATGTCTGGGTCCGACAGGATGTAATCCAGCAGATCGTCGGTTCCGATGTCGGTGTGAAGCAGGATCAGAACATAGGTGGTGATGGGCTTTCCAACGGCACGGCCATCGGTGAGGATCGTGAAGCGCTGCAGAATGCCCTCCTTCTGGAGCTTCTGGATCCGTTTGTTCACTGCCGGAATGGACAGCCCCACCATTTCACCGATCCGGGTGGCACTGGTGTCGGCATGGGCAGAGAGAATATGCAGAATTTTAGAATCGATATCATCCATAGCTCTGTCTCCCAGTTAGCTTTGTGTCTTGGCATATTATAACGGGATTCGATTTGAATTGCAATAATTTTCCGAATTTTGGAGCGGAACTGAAGTGTATGGGAGATTTTGTGTTATATTTGCTTGCTCTGATTGCGAAAGGCCCGGACTCTGTCAAAGTCCGGGCCTTTTAGGGGGTTATTCGCTTGTGCTTCGCAGTTCGGAGTCAATGGCGTCGCTGCCGGTTTCGAAGACGAATTTGTAGTAAGACTTATTGAGGATATCTGCGGAGATGGAGAACTTGGTCTCCACAGTCCGGATCAGATTCTCCACATAGTTTTCGGGCAGCTGGTTTTCCTCCGCCAGATAGCGGACTTCGCCGGTGTTGGCGTTGAGCCAGACCTTGTCGGTTAAGAAACTCTTGTCGATGAGCACGGCCATGTGGGGGCCGTCGGAGAAGACGTCGGTGCCTGCCAGCATCCGGGAGTCGTACTCAAAGCCCCATAGGTTCAGGATGGTGGGCAGGATATCCACATTGCAGCAGTATTCCTCCACCACGATTGTTTCTTCCAGACCGCCCACCCAGAACAGCAGGGAGGACTTGTACTTGGAGAAATCATCCACGGTGTAGCCGATGAGCTCGGAGTATTCCTCGTCCGTCAGGCCGTAGGGATAGTGGTCGCCCACCAGCACGATGGCGGTCTTGTCGGCAATGCCCTCCGCCTCCAGCCGCTGCATCAGATATTCGATGGCCTTATCCAGCTCCACATTGCAGGCCAGGTAGCATTTTGCAGTCTCGCTCAGGTCCAGATGGGAAACGGCGTCGTAATTCTTGGCGGCCATACCGTTGACATTGACATTGTATTTCATATGGCCGGAGAAGGTCATATAGTAGGCCACGAACTGCTCCTGGGTGATGTAGTCATCCACGGACTGCTCCATCATTTCCAGGTCCGACTTGGGCCAGGCGGAGGAGGTGAAGCTCATGCCGCTGCCGGAGAATTTCATCTTGTAGCCCATGTTGGAGTGACTGGCGCCGCGGCTGTAATAATCCCGGTTATTGTTGTGGTAACCGTAGCCCTGGGCCCCCAGCTGCTCCTGGAAGGCGTTACCCAGGCAGTAGGGAAGATAGCAGAACCGGGAGGCCAGGAAGCTGCTCTCGTTTTTGTTGCGGCTGGTGTCGGGGTAAAGGCCCATGGACAGGGCGTATTCGCCGTCGATGGTGTTGTTGGGGAAGCTGTTATAGAAATTGTTGAAGATGATACCCTCGGTGGCCATCTTGTACAGGGTGGGGGTGACCTCCGGATGAATGGCGGCGCTGGAGAAGCTCTCGCCGCACAGGACGATCAGATTATAGTCCCGGAGCATTCCGGTGTATTTGTTTTTGGTGCTGCCGGACAGGCTGGCGCAGTAATTGTTGATGGCTTCGATGGCTTCATCGGTGGTCAGTTCGTTTAGCTTGTCAAAATCAATGTTGATGATGTTGTATTCGGGCTCTGGTTCCGGCTCGGTTTCGGTGGGGGTGGTTTCCTCCGGGGAAGCCGTTTCCTGGGGCTGCTCCGGATCGGCTGTCTGGGTGGGGGCCTCGGTGGCCTCCGGGACATAGTAGGCGGATTGAGAAGTCTCGGCATCCCCGGCGCCCAGCAGATCCAGCCGGAAGGCGGTCAGCAGGCCGAAGCGGGAGGTGGTCTGATCGGTTGTGGCGGAGCTGCTGTGATAGAAGTAGTGGTTGGAGAAGTAGCCGGTACCGCCGATGCCCACACAAGCACCGCAGATCAGCTGCAGCGCAACGGCTGCGGCGAGAATCACGGCCCGCCAGACCATATTGGTGGGGGTAAAGTGTTTTTTCAGTGCGATCAGCGGGACGATGGGCACCAGCAGCGCCAGGATCCAGAAAATGTGGTCCGTCATGGCGAGCAGGGTTTCCCGCCAGAAGGAGGTCACCGCGTCGCCGCCCATGGCCATCTGGGCCACGGAATAGAGGGTGCCGAAGACGAAATTGTAAACCATCTGGCTGCCGTAAAAGACGATCAGCACGGCGGTGATGACGCAGGATGCGATAAACTGCGCCTTTTTCGGCAGGAAGGACAATATCAGCGCAAACCCCAGGGCAAATACAGCGCTGAAGCCCAGGGCGAGGACAAAGCCGCCATTGGGTGCGCCGAAGGCCTCAATATGGAGGATCAGCTCCAGATAGAGCAGGGTAAACAGCCAATAGACGGCACTGATCGGCAGGATGGTGGTTTTATGATTTTCGGCGGGACCTTTTCGCAGATATCGGCCGCCGGACCTGCGTTTCTTGTATTCGGGCAAGTGAATCATCCTTCCATGATTGCATTTTTCTGGGTTCATCCTATCACAGAACAGGTGGAATTTCAACTTTATTCAGAAAAGAAGGGGAATTCTCCACGAAGCAGAAAAAAAGACACACCCAAAGGCGTGCCTGTCTCTCCGTCATAATAAATACCTTTTAAAAGTGATGAGGTAAAAAGAAAAATCCTGAACGCTTTTGCCTTCAGGATTTTTGGTGGGGGAAGGTGGATTCGATTTGCATTTTCTCCCCCCGTGGGGAGAAAATAAAGGAGTCGCCACCGTCGAGCCGGTGGCGAGTGACAGTCCAGGGGACTGTCATATTTAATCGGTTCGAATCCACGCATCCAGATAAAATTAAAAGCCAAACACCAGACGGTGTTTGGCTTTTAATGGTGGGGGAAGGTGGATTCGAACCACCGAAGCGATAAGCAGCAGATTTACAGTCTGTCCCCTTTGGCCACTCGGGAATTCCCCCATATTCGGTTGTGAACAATCTGCTCAAACAGAACTCGATTATTATAGCATGAAAAAAGAAATTGTCAAGTGTTTTTGCGGAAATTATGGAAGAATAAATCAATGCGGGGCCCACTGTCATACAGTAGGCCCCGTATCGCGGGAAAACAGGGGGAAGGCTTTAGAAGGAACCCTTGCTTCCACCGTGGGATCTTCCGGAAGAGGACATGTGGGTGGAAGAGCCGCCGGATTTTTGGGTCTCACGCTTCTGCCGGTGGACCTGACGGAACAGGAACATATCCCGGGCCTCCGTGATGTTCAGGCTTCCGGGCTGCACATACTGTGCGGCGGCAGCCTGGGCGTGGACGGTTTTCAGTTTGCCTTTCATGACACCGGTTGTAATCAGAGCGGCAAGCAGACCGATTCCGAAGGAAATCAACAGACTGCTTATGGCGTGGAAGGGCTCCTTAGGCAGCGCGCCTCTGTCATAGGGCGTGCCGGATTTGGCCTGAGAGAGAAATTCGTCGCACAGCTCGGCGTAGGTTTCAAATGCCGCGCTGTATTGACCGTCGGACAGGGAGTCGATAAACTGACTGACTAGATACTCCTGGCCGGCGTCGGTAAAGGCGGGGATCGCGGCTCCGGCGGTGGAGATTGCCCACTGGCGGTCAAAATCGGAGATCAGCAGCAGTATGCCGTCCTCGCGGTAGCTGTTTTCATCGTAATAATCATCTGCAAAAGCAGTGATATCCTCGCCATACAGCGCCGGAATGGTCACAACCACAACATCCATTTCCTGCCGGGCACTGATTTCATCGAGCTGATTTCGAAGGACTGCTTCTTCGGCATCCGTCAGGTAGTCCGCATTGTCCACAAGGCGGGACCCGGTTTTTGCCGCGAAGACCGGCAATGCCATGGTCAGGCACAGCAACAGAAGCATGAGGATCGAAGTGCATTTCTTTATCATGGTCCGTACCTCCTTACAGCAGCCACAGCAGCCAGGACGCGGCATACAGCACCATGCCAATGGCGCCTGTCAGTCCGAAGAGCCATCTGTTGTACGCCGCCTTGTCCACAGGCAGGTCGCCGACCATTTTACCGGTCTGTCCGTTCATGGCAAAGGTATAGCTTTGTCCGTTCCAGCTGGTGTTCAGCAGCCACACCGGCAGCAGCGCGTATTTGACGCTGCCCTTTTGCAGCCTGATACCGGAGGCTTCGGGCATTACCGTCATATAGCCCTGCACGGTGGCGGCGAAGGCATCCTCGGTGCTTTTCCTGATGCGCTCATTGGCCCGCTGCATGCTCTGCTCCGAGTCCACATCATATTTGTCCGCCAGATAGCCTGCCAGATAAGCCGTCTGGAAATCCACCGCTTCAGACAGATCGAAGGGCTCGATGGACTCCATCAGGTCGTCGGTCATTTTTGCGGAGCCGTCCACGGGTACGTTTGAAAAGGCCAGGGTACCGCCCCGGGTGACTGAGAAATGGCTGGTTTCGGTATAATCGAAGTGATGGTCGCTCCATTTGCGCACCCGGATCGCCCGGTAGCGAATGCGGGCATCGGCGCTGGCGTCAAAGAGCCAGAAGGGGACATAGATACCCTTGATTTCGTCGATATGATTTTCGTCCTTGAAGATCTTCGGCAGCAGCCGTTTCCCGCTGAAATGCTCCTTCAGCGCGGCCTTTGCCGCCTTTTTGTCCAGCTTGAAGGGAATTACCAGATCCGGTTTCAGGCTCCCGGCCAGCCGTCCCATCAGCACCACAGGGTTGCCGCAATAGGGGCAGGCAGTGGCGGCTGTGGTTTCCTCCGCTACGATCTCGCCGCCGCAGGATTTGCATACATAGGTGCAAAGACCCTCTGCTTCTCCCTCCTGCCACTGGCTGCCGCCGGAATTTTCCCAGTTCATCTCTTCTGTGGGCTCTTCCTTCAGCGCGGTATCGTAAGCAGCCAGGACCTCCATCTCGAATTCGGTGTCACAGTAGGGACACACCATTTTCTGTGCGCCGCTGTCGAAGGCAATGGCACCGCCGCAGCAGGGGCATTTGTATTCTTGCAGGACTGCCATTTACGTCGCCTCCTTATTTTCTGTCGTTATCATTGAACAGGTCGCCGCATTCGGGGCAGAATTTCGGCGGATTCCGGGGATCTTCCGGCTCCCAGCCGCATTTGTCGCAGCGGTAAAGAGGTGCACCCTCAGGCTTCCTGCTGCCGCATTCCGGGCAGAATTTGCCCTTGTTCACTGCGCCGCAGGAACAGGTCCAGCCCTGGTCCGCAGGCCTGGGGGCGCCGCATTCGGGGCAGAATCTGCCCGTTGCGGTGTTGCCGCAGCTGCATTTCCAGGCTCCGGCGGGGGCGGGCTCCGGCTTCCTGCTGCCGCATTCGGGGCAGAATTTTCCGGTGGCAGTGGCGCCGCAGCTGCACTTCCAGCCCCCGGCAGTGGGGGCAGCGGCAGGCTGCTGAGGCTGCTGTTGACCCATGGCGAAGAGGTTCTGGGCGTTCATGCCGCCGGCGTTCATGGCCATTCCCATGCCGACGAAGCCGTTCATGACGCCTGCTGCATTGGAAGCAGCTGCCTTCATGGCGTCTGCCTGGGCACCTACCAGAGTGGCGGCGGCCATGGTAGGATCGCGCATGATGGCAGTCCGCTGGGCCTGCTTGATCATCTCGGCGTCTTCCTCCGGCAGCGTGACGGAACCCAGGGCGATGCTGACCACCTTCAGACCCCGCAGCTGGCTCCATTTGGAGGAAAGAGCCTGATTCATGGCATCTTCCAGAGCTGTGTTATGGGCGATGATCTGATTGGGCCGCAGCTCCAGGTCGGACAGCTTTGCGAAGGCGGGCTGCAGGGCGCTGATAAACTCCGTCTTCAGCTGGCCTGCCAGCTCTTCGCGGGTGTATTCCTGCTCCACATTGCCGCAGACATTGGCATAGAACAGCAGCGGGTCGGCGATCTTATAGGAATACACGCCGGAGCAGCGGACGGACACGTCTACATCCAGACCGATCCTGGAATCCACCACCCGGAAGGGGATGGGATTGGGGGTGCCGAATTTATTGTCGATCAGTTCCTTGGTATTGAAGTAATACACTCTTTGATCCTTACCGGTGTCGCCGCCGAAAGTAAAGCGCTTGCCCACAGTCTTGAAGGTCTCCTTCAGGCTGTTGCCCAGCTTGCCGGTAAAGAGGCTGGGCTCGGTAGAAGTATCATATGTAAACTCGCCGGGCTCTGCGCAGATCTCCACGACCTTTCCCTGCTCGACGATGATCATGCACTGACCATCCGCTACCGCAATGACGCTGCCGTTGGAAATGATATTGTCGCTGCCCTTTTTATTGGAGGAGCGGGAACTGGTGCGCTTAAGGCCCTTGGTAACCAGAATGTCGCTGTCCATGGCTTCGCAGTAGAAATACTCCTTCCACTGATCTGCCAGTGTTCCGCTCAGAGCGCCGATACCTGCTTTGATAAGACCCATAATGTTACTCCTTTCAAATTATGCTTGCCTGTTCAGCCGAACCTGGCTGAACAGAAACACAGTATTCATAATCAGTATACCAAAAAAGACCGAAAAATTCATCCCTATTTTCCTGCTGTTGGAGCCACGGCAAAATCAAATTATCCCACATCCTCCGGGTCATAGCCGTATTCCGGATAAATATAGTCGTCACTCCAGATGCAATTTTCTGTGTAAACATCCTCCAGGAACATAAAATAGGACGTTTCGTTAACACCGAAGGTGCATTCATAGAAAGCCAGCGCGGATCTTCCGCCAGCCTCATACCAGGCATATGACTCGGAGCCAATCATGGTGCAGTTCCAGAACGCAAACCGACCGTCACATTCGTAGATCTCCAGCGGTCCCTGGGCGCAGTCCCGGATGGTACACTCGTAGGCATACAGTTCTCCCGTACCGCTATGTGCTCCAATGCCGTAGTAGCCGCAGCCATACACATCCAGAGCATTCAGCGTAATGGACTGGCAGCCGTTGAAGTTGAGCACATTGCCGCCGCATTCTCCCAGATTTGTGTGCCCCATGGTCAGGTTAAACAAGGAGATGTCGCTGCAGCTTTCAAAATTCAAAATCGCGCCGTATCTTGGATCGATGACAAGCTCCGTACTTCCGGGATATTCCGTGCCTCCTGCCAGCACGAAACCATCCACATTCTGTACGACCAGTTCCACGCCGTCAAAGCATTCCCGCAGCTGTGCATAGGGATGTTCGTCATTCCAACGTTGTCCCTCCCGGGACCAGATGGCTTCCATCTCATCGCTCAGATTGTAATATCCCGGTTCCATAATAATATAGCAGTCAGGCCCAATGGCCTCCAGCAGTTCCCGCGGGGAACTGACCGTAATGGCACCGCCTGGAGCATACGCCGCATCCTCCTTGGACACCGGCATGCCGTCGGTTCCCACATAGTGGGGCATGGCATCCTGGGCCAGGGAATCAAAATCATCCAGGTAGAAATGGTTGGGGTCCGTGGGGACCACAAAGATGTCAGATGGGATATAGGCGGGACCGGCGTTCATTTCACCGATCCTCGTCAGCTTGCCGCCGTTGACATCGAAGACTACCAGCATCATCTGCCGATGGGCAGACTCACTTTCCTCACAGAATATGTAGAGGTAGTGTCTGCCCTCTGCAGTCTTTACATAATAGGGGGTAAAGCCGTAGGCAAACAATTCCTCATAATGGTAATAGCCATCCGTATCGGTGTAGATGCCGAAGTCGGTATAGAATCGACCTTCCCGGTCATAAACGCCGGAGCAATTCAGCTCTTCCAGATCGCCGTCTCCGTTCAGATCAGCAAAGAAGGAATGATCCAGAGGAAGCTCCACAGCATAGGCGTCGGGAACTGTCATATATTTTTCCTCAAACAGCTCCGGATACCGGGCGAAGTCAACGGTTGCCGTCTGCCTGCCGTTGCCGGGCTCTGCCAGGTCGCCGTCTCCGAAATAGAAGGTCACGCCATTGTAGTCCAGGGTCCAGCTGATACCGTCGGCGGGGGTGTCTCGGAAATAGTCCGATACAGCCGTTTCGGAGTAGAAGTCCCCCGCCCAGATGTGGCTGTTCAGTTCCTGCAGCACGATTGCAGGAATGCTGTCCATGTCTTTGATCACATCGGTGATCTTCAGTTCCACACCCGTTGCAGCATCGAAATTGGTGCCGTGCATACCCCGGAAGTCCTCGATCCAGCCGAAGTCTGACCAGGAATCAGACAGCAGGCTGATGGCAACAGTGTCCGCCCGGCGCACCTGTACATCCAGTCTGGACACATTGGTCTCAAAATAATCGGGGGCAGCATCCAGTTCCTCCCGGGCGAAGCTGAGAAGGTTATCGTATTCGTCCTCCATGCTGTTTTGCTGCATGGCAGCCAGCTGCTCCAAACGCTGCGCAAGTTCCGGGTAACGGGCGGCATCTTCCAACCACAGCTTCACGGTGGAATACTCGCTCAGGGCAAGCAGAGTGGTATCATCCCACTGGTAATTGGTGCTGTGCGCCTTGCTCAGATTAAGCACTTCCACATCTGTGGCGGGAGGCGCAGGTGCCTGGGTCTGCTCCGGAAGATAATCCGTTGGTTCCGCCTGATTCGGCTCCGGCAGTGTAACAGGCTCCGGAGGATATGTTTGCGGCTTGCTGTTCTGATCGCTGCAGGCGCAAAGGCATGCTGCGATAAAAATCGCAAGAAGGAGTGCAGTCAGTTTTCTCATATCTGCAGTATATCCTTTCAGGTTGGTATTACTGGCGGACCAGAGGCATATCCACAACCGTTGTATTGGTGACGTATAGGATGTTGCCCTCGATGCGGAGCACGAAGCCACCCTCGGAACCGCCCTCATAGAAGAACTCCAAATAGTCGCTTCTGAGGAAACGGTAGGTGATGGGGAATTCGTAAACCTCTCCTTCGTCGGTGTAGCTGTACACACCGGTGCCGTCGGCATTGAAGGTGAAGGTTTCCAGATAACCGCTTTCCTCGTCCAACCAGGTGCCCAGGATTTCCTTTTCGTAGGGGTAACCGGATTTTTCCGCCGCAGGAGCCTCAGTCTGTGCGACTTCGGTTTCCGCTTCCGCAGCCTGCTTATCCAGCAGCAGTTCATCGCCCCACATGTCAATCAGGGTCAGCAGGTCGCCGCTGACAGAGAAGGTGAAGTCCTCCACATCGTCATCGCCGTAGTCCACACGCAGAATATCGTCTTCGATTTCATAGGTGAAGGGATACTCGGGACCGCTGATCAGCAGGCCGCTGCCGTCGGCATTGAAGATGTAGGTGTCATCCCAGTCGCTGTCGCGCTGCAGCCAGGTGCCGACAATCTGCTTCCGGGCTTCTGCTTCTGCTTTTTCCGCAGCATCGTTTGCTGCCTGCTCGGCATTCTTCTGGGCCTGGATTGCTTCTTCAATATCACAGACCATACCCAGACGCATCTCATCGTTCTGCTGCTCCACGACCACTTCCACGGGATTTTCGCCCCGCAGCAGGAACAGTGCGTTGTAGTCAGCGGTCTCACCGGGCTCCAGTTCAACGGCAAAGGCTTCATCCTCCGCGGTGTAATCATCCAGATCCCAGTTGTAGGTCAGCCACTCCAGGGAGACGCCGTCCTGGAAAGCTTCCACAGTTACCATCTGGTAAGGAGCAATGTACTCCTCGCCCTGATTGGTGATGGCCAGCTTTGCGCGCAGTGCGGGTTCGCCATCGGAGGTGGTGATCACTTCAAAGCCATTGATAGAGACTTCGCAGGGGTGGGGATAATCGGTGCTGCCGGAGCTGGGCATACCCACGGTGTAGGTGGGGTTGGTGACGGGCTCGTATTCCAGAGCCTTTGCGGGAGCGCCCATCAGGTCATTGGGGTCGATCTGGAAGGTGAATGCCTCCACATCTTCCTCACTGAAGACCCAGCTGCCGATCATGACATAGCAGGAGATTTCCACAATACCATTTTCGGGGCTGCAGCAGATCAGCATGGTGCTGCGCACAGTCTTTCCGGGCTGCATGACGGTATCGTCGGTCAGATCCTCGGGGACGTGGGCGTCATTGTGACTACCATAGTTTCTGGTCTCCAGCTCCTGACCGTTCTGGGTGATCTTCAGGACCTCCAGATGCATGGGGCTCTGACCGATGGCGGTATCGCC
This sequence comes from Oscillospiraceae bacterium, assembly GCA_017622295.1. Classification (GTDB taxonomy): domain Bacteria; phylum Bacillota; class Clostridia; order Oscillospirales; family Oscillospiraceae; genus Faecousia. The sequence goes on along the minus strand of JAGARK010000073.1, from coordinate 18,365 downwards.
GGTGTTGGTGTAGTCGAAGTACACACGCAGCATATCCGCGTCGTCCTCGTCCTTGAAGAACTCGGCGCCGACGATGGTGATGCGGGCGTTGCCGTACTGGGTGAACTCGTAGTTGGGCAGCTCAATTTCCGGTTCGGTCACAGCGGGCGCTTCGGTGGGAGCGGGTTCCTTGCCGCCGCAGGCTGCCATGCTCAGCAGCATCGCAATTGCCAAAAGGATCACAAATATCTTCTTCATAATTCCTTCCTCCTGTAAAAATTACTTCTTGAACAGCTTTCCGAAGAAGCTCTGCTTGACCTTGCCCTCTTCGATGGCGTTGGCCATCTCAATGCCTTCCTTCACGGCGTCTTCCACGCTTTCGCCCTTGACGGCGGCCTTCAGCACAGCAGCAGCGGTGTCGCCCAGGTTACGCACCTGCATCCTGTTCTTCCGTTCCGCATCAAACTTGGCCTTACTAAGCCATGCTCTGCGGTCGCTGTTGATCCGGTCGGCGAAATCCTGGAAAGCTGATGCATCGTCTGTATCGGACTCAATTTTGATTTCACGGATGCAGGCATCGTCATAGGGAATGGTGATCATGCAGTGGATAACCTTGCCATCATCACCCTTGGTCACATCCACTTCCACATAGTTGGCACCGGCATTCATGGCTTTACTTCTGCGCATATCCGAAAGATTCGCATTGTCAGACTGGAACTCATAGGGCATCATCCGGTCGAACCAGAACACAGGGATTTCATAGCGGCTCATTTCGTTCAGATTGATCTGGAAAGCGCCCAGCCTGGTATTGCAGCGGTAATGTACCCGCTTGCTGCCCAGATCCCAGGTATTGAAGCTGTGCTCCGCACTCTCAAAGCGGTTCTGAGCCGCATCGAAGCTTGCCTCGAAATCAGCTGCTTCCTGGCCCAGGGTATCCATCATGTTCTGAGCCTGGTCCTTGGTGGTCCAGCTCATTCTTGCGAAGTAGTTGGTCTTGCGCTTACAGTCGTTACAGATAAATTCCTTGGTTGCCAGCTTGGAGCGTTTCAATGCTCCTACCTCAGTACCGCAGAAGGTACAGGCTTCTTTACTGAATAGACCCATAGTATTTCTTCCTTTCCGTTCTCATTCACAGTTTTTGGCACAGCGTTTGCAGCAGACGCCGCCGTTGTCCAGCGCTCCATACACCGTGCACTCCTCGCAGACCATCTCGCCGCATACTTCACAACGGTTGAGTTCGTGACGTACCTCGTTGTTGGCCCGCTCGTATGCCTTGCTGTGATCGTTGGCATAGATGATGGCCCGGGCATCCCGTTCGTCCCGGGTGAGCCAGAGCTTCTTCTTGAAGCGGGTCTGGGGTAGGATCACAATGGGCGGCAGGGGCTTGTCACAGCAATCGCAGTAGAACTCAAAATCAAAGCGCGTCAGGGTCGAATTGTCTGCGAACCGTTTGGTGACAGATTTCAGCACGGTTGACCTCCTTCCCAATAGATGTTTTCAAGTATATTCTAGACGGGAAAACGCCGCCTTTACAGGCTACTTTCGTCCTGGGAAGGGCTACTTTTAGGGCCACCACAGGGGCTACCATAAAAATAAGATAACAATGTTAACGTATATTTGACATAGTATTCAAATTATGCTATATTATGATATAGAAAAGTGAGAGGCGATTTCTATGAGCGGTATCAAATTGGACATTCATCATATGACGTTTTCGGATCAGGTGAAGTATGTACGGATGGTCTTGCAGCTGAGCCAAACGGAGCTTTCCGAGCGGATGGGCGTTTCCTATGCCACCATCAGCCGCTGGGAGCGGGAAAACCGCAAGCCTCAGCTTGCCATGCTGGGGAAGTTCTATTCATTTTGTCTGCGCAATGGGATCGAGCTGAAATCACCGGATGAGGAGCACTGACATGGTTTTGTTTTATGCAATCACCTTTGCGGTATCGATTGGGATGCTTGCGGTATATTTTCATATAGACCGGAAGCGGGATCTGTGGCTGCTGCTGTTGTTTATTTTTGTCGCCATCAGTAATACCGGATATTTATCGCTGGCGCTGTCCAGATCCCTTACGATGGCGCTGGTATCCAATACGGTGGCGTATCTGGGCAATGCGTTTCTGCCTTTTTTCCTGTTGATGATGGTGGTTCAGTTATCGTATGTCCGGTATCCGAGATGGCTTCCGGGGCTTCTGATCACTGTCAACAGCGTCATGTTTCTGATCGCCACCAGCGGCGGATACCTGCCGATTTACTATAAAGAGGTGAGCTTCGAGATTATTGACGGGGCGGCCCATTTGGTCAAGGTTTACGGTCCGCTGCACGGATGGTATAAGGTTTTCATCTTTGCGTATTTTGGCGCAATCATCGGAATCATCTGCTACACCGCAGTGAAAAAGACCGCAGTGTCCACAAAGCACACCATATTCCTTGCTGTTGTTATGATCGGCAATATTGCGCTGTGGCTGGTGGAAAACCTCACAGGCATGAAATTCGAGTTTCTCACGATCTCCTACCTGATGACGGAGGGGCTCATCCTGTTGCTCTACGGAATTTTGCAGGATTATGAGGACTCTCTCCCGGCCAGCGAACCGGGGGACCTGGCCTATGCGGATGTGGATCTGGCGGAGCAGCTCGATCAGGATATGAGTATGGATGTGCCTGAAAACCAGCAGATCTTTTCCGAGGAGCAGATTAAGGCTGTGTTTGCGAACTGGACCGCAATCCACACGCTGACCCAAAGAGAGGCGGAGGTTTTGAGATTCATCTTCGAAAAGCGCAAGCGCAAGGACATCGCTCAGGTGCTGTTTGTGACAGAAAGTACCATCAAAAAGCACACTTCCAATATTTATAAAAAACTGGAAGTTGTCAACCGCACGGAGCTTTTTGAAAAAGCCGCTGAATATACCCGATAAAAGTACCAGGTACAGATCTTTGCTGAGAAGATTTGTACCTGGTTTTATGTTGTGGCTTCAGGGGGGAGAGGGATTTGTCAAGAATAGAATTACCCGGGATAAGAAATTGACAATCATTCTATATGAAAATAAAAATGAATGGTGTTGCTGAGGCAACGCCATTTTTTTGTCGCTTGATGTATGATGTCTGCAATGGCGATATTGATTCGCAATGCACGAAAAAATGAGGAGGAAACAATTCATGAAAAAGACCCTTGCACTGCTGCTGGCTATGATGATGGTCATCGGCCTGTTCGCTGGCTGCGGCCAGGAAGCTGAGCCCACTGCTCCCGCAACTGATGCCCCCACCGAGGCCGCCAATACTACCGAAGCTCCCACTGAGGCTGAGGCAGAACCTGTTGAGCTGATCGTCTTTGCTGCCGCTTCCATGACCGAAACTCTGACCGAGCTGGGCAACCAGTACATGGCCGACCATCCCGAAGTGACCATCGTCTTCAACTTCGACTCTTCCGGCACCCTGAAGACCCAGATCCAGGAAGGCGCTGATGTGGACATCTTCATCTCCGCCGGTCAGAAGCAGATGAATCAGCTGGACATCACTGCTGACGCTGCTGTCAACACCGAGGGCCTGGACTTCGTTCTGGAAGGCACCCGTTTCAACATTCTGGAGAACAAGGTCGCCCTGGCTGTTCCCGAAGGAAACCCTGCTGGCATCAACTCCTATGACGATCTGATTGCCGGTCTGAAGGACGCTTCCATTATGCTGGCTATGGGCAATGCCGACGTTCCCGTTGGTCAGTACACCCAGAAGATCCTGACCTACTTCGAATTGGTCGAAGCGGATCTGGCTGCTGCCGGTGCCATCACCTACGGCTCCAACGTCAAGGAAGTCACCACCCAGGTTAGCGAAGCCACCGTGGACTGCGGCATCATCTACCAGACTGACGCTTTCTCCGCCGGTCTGACTGTTGTGGACACTGCCACCGCTGAAATGTGCGGTCAGGTCATTTACCCCGCCGCTGTTATGAACGTCTCCAGGAATGTGGAAGCTGCCAAGGCGTTCCTGGAGTTCCTGACGGGCGACGCTGCTGACGCTGTCTTTGAAAACGTGGGCTTCACCCCCGTTGCATAAGTACAAATTACACTCTCTTTGGGGTCAGGCGAGCGGATTTTTCCGCCCGCCTGCTTCCCATATTCAGGAGGAAATAAAATGGACTGGTTTCCGTTATTGAATTCCATCAGAATCGCCCTGATCAGCACCGTCATCATCTTCTTTGTTGGTATCTTCTCGGCCTACTATATTGCAAAAGCGCCAAGACTTGTGAAGGGTGTGCTGGATGTGATCCTGACCCTGCCGCTGGTGCTCCCGCCTACGGTGGTCGGTTATTTGCTTCTTCGTGTTCTTGGCCCCAAGCGGATCATTGGCGCATGGTTTCTGGAAAACTTCGACCTGAAGCTGACTATGACCTGGTGGTCAGCCATCTTTGCCACCACGGTGGTGATCTTCCCGCTGATGTACCGCACTGCCAGAGGTGCCTTTGAGTCCTTCGATGAAACGCTTGCTTATTCTGCTCAGTCCTTAGGATTGTCAAATTCCTACATCTTCTGGCGGGTACGGATGCCATATTGCCGTCAGGGTATCCTGGCAGGCACTGTTCTGGCCTTCGCCAGAGCCCTGGGCGAATACGGTGCAACCAGCATGCTCTGCGGTTACACCCCCGGCAGAACGGCCACCATTTCCACAACTGTCTACCAGCTCTGGCGCACCAATGACGACGGCCTGGCCTTCCAATGGGTCATGGTGAATCTTGCCATCTCCTTTGTGGTGCTGCTGGCGGTGAATATGCTGGAAAAGAAGAACGGAAAGAAGGGAGGAATCTGAATGTCACTGTATGTGGATATTGAGAAGAATTGGGGTTCCTTTCACCTGAAAGTCAAATTTGAGGCCGGGGATGAGACTATCTCCCTGCTGGGCGCTTCCGGCTGCGGCAAGAGTCTGACTCTGAAATGCATCGCCGGTATTGAAACACCCGATAAAGGAAAAATCATTGTCGATGGCGTGACGCTGTTTGACTCCGATAAGAAGATCAATCTCAGCCCCCAGGAGCGACGGACAGGACTGATGTTCCAGAATTATGCCCTGTTTCCCAATATGACGGTGCTGCAAAACATCCGTGCCGGTGCCAAACGGGAAAAGGACGCACAAAAGCGAAATAACATGGTGCAGTCCGTCATGGAAAGCTTTGGCTTGTCGGAATTTGCAAACCGTTACCCCCATCAACTTTCCGGCGGTCAGCAGCAGCGTGTGGCGCTGGCCCGGATTCTGGTATCCAGTCCCAGAATTTTACTGCTGGATGAGCCCTTTTCCGCCTTAGACAGCCATCTGCGGTTCAAGCTGGAACGGGAGGTCCGCCATGTCATTCGTGAGTTCGGTAAAACGGTTGTGCTGGTGTCCCACGACCGGGACGAGGTGTTCCGGATGTCAGACAGTATCGCCGTTATGGATGCGGGGCGGATCGAGCGGATCGGCAGCAGGGGAGCGGTCTTTGCCGATCCTCAGACCCGGAAGGGCGCTATCCTGACAGGCTGCAAGAATGTATCCTCCATCGAACGGCTGGAAAATGGCCAGCTTTGGGCGACGGACTGGGATATGGTCCTGACTGTTCAAAATGCGCTGCTAGATGTTACTGCCGTGGGCGTTCGCATGAAGACAATCCGCCCCGGCCCCGGTGAGAACGGCTATCGCTGCCGGGTGGTTGAGGAGATCGAGAATCCCTTTTCCTACACCATCATGCTGGAACCGCTAAATTCTAAATGCACCGTTCCTATTGGCTGGGAGCTTCTGAAAAAGGACTGGGAAATCCTTCGTGCTGACGAAGTAGGAATTCACATACCCACCGAAGCCGTTTTGCTGCTTCGGGACAAATAAAGAGAGGTAAGAACATGAAAAAGATCAACGTCGAAAATGCTGTGGGCAGGTCGCTGTGCCACGATATTACCGAGATGAAGGACGGCTTCAAGGGTGCAGCCTTCAAGCGGGGACACATCATCCGGGAGGAAGATATCCCTCATCTGCTGGACATCGGCAAGCGGACCATTTTCGTATGGGAAGCTGACGCCGGGGAGATCCACGAGGATGACTGCGCCCGCCGGATGGCGGCCATGGCTCCCGTGGAGGGTGCCCACTACACTGAGCCTTCTGAGGGCAAGGTGCTGCTGTTTGCAGACAGAAGGGGTATGTTCCGGGTGAACCGGGAGCTGCTTCGGAAGATCGATTCCATCGGCGATATTACCATCTGCACCCTGCCGGACCACTATCCCGTTGAAGTAGGTGCCCGCCTTGCGTCCATGCGGATCGTCCCTCTGGTGACCAAAGAAGAGCAGATCATCGCGGCTGAGCGGCTCTGTGCGGAAGAAAAGCTTCTTGACCTGCTGCCCTACCAGAATAAGAAGCTGGGCGTGGTCATTACCGGAAGTGAGGTCTACACCGGCCGTATCAAGGACAAGTTCGAGCCTGTGGTTCGTGCCAAGATGAAGCAGTACCCCTGCGAGATCGTGGGCGTCACCATCTGTGATGATGATCTGGATATGATCGTGGGTGCTGCAAAGAAGCATCTGGAAAACGGTGCCGACTTCCTGATTTTCACCGGCGGTATGAGCGTTGACCCCGATGACCTGACCCCCACCGCCGTCCGGCAGCTGGGTGCTGACATTGTGACCCATGGCGTTCCTTCCCAGCCCGGAAATATGACCCTGGTTGCGTATCTGGGTGACATTCCTGTGCTGGGCGTCCCCGGCGCAGCCATCAGCCTGCCTACCACCATTTTCGACGTCCTGCTGCCCCAGATCTTCGCAGGACAGAAGATCACCAAGGAAGAACTGACGGGTCTTGCTGACGGCGGCCTGTGCCAGATGTGCAAGGTCTGCCACTGGCCCAACTGCACTTTCGGACGGTACTGATATGATCGATCAACACGGAAGAAACATTACATATATGCGGCTGTCCGTAACGGACAAATGCAATCTGCGCTGCCGCTACTGTATGCCCGCCGAGGGCGTGTGCCTGAAAGAGCATAAGGATATGCTCACGGAGGACGAGATGATCACCGCTGTGGAGGCGGCCGCATCTCTGGGGGTCCGGAAACTCCGGATCACTGGCGGTGAGCCTCTGGTCAAGCGGAATATCGTCTCCATCTGCCGCCGGGCGGCCATGGTGGAGGGCATTGAGGAAGTGTGCCTGACCACCAACGGTATTTTCCTGCCCAGGCTGGCGGAGCCTCTGAAAGATGCCGGAGTCAAGCGGATCAACCTGAGCCTGGATACCCTGAATCCCGAGAAGTATGCCTATATTACTCGGACTGGCACGCTGGCGGATTTTCGGACAGGATTCCATGCAGCCCTGGATGCAGGCTTTCAAAAAGTGAAGATCAACGCCGTTCTCATCGGCGGCTTCAATGATGACGAAATCCTGCCTTTGGCGGAGCTGACCAGGCAGTATCCCGTGGATATGCGCTTCATCGAAATGATGCCCATGTACGACAGCGGCGACTTCCGGGAAGCTTCCTTCGTGCCCTACACCAGGGTGTTGGAAGCCCTGCCAGATGCGGAATCTGTCCCGGCTGATGGCGGCGTGGCAAAGCTGTATCGGCTCCCCGGTGCACAGGGCAATATCGGCCTTATCAGCCCACTGAATGCCCATTTCTGCGGCACCTGCAACCGCATCCGGCTCACCGCTGATGGCAAGGTCAAACCTTGTCTGCACTCGTCCGATGAGTATTCCCTCAAGGGGCTGGATTTTGATGGCATGAAAGCCGTATTGGAGCAGGCTATCTGGAATAAGCCCCGGTGGCACGGCGATTTGGATGCCATCAACCGCAGCAAGGCCGGACGAAACATGAATCAAATCGGAGGTTAACCATGGCTGATTTTACCCATTTCAATGAACAGGGCCGGGCCAAGATGGTGGATGTGGGTGAAAAGCCTATTTCACAACGCACCGCCGTTGCGGCGGGCCGGGTACTGGTCAATGAAAAGACCTTCGCACTGATCAAAAGCGGCGGCATGAAGAAGGGCGATGTTCTGACTGTTGCCCAGATTGCAGGCGTTATGGGCGCCAAGCGCACCCCGGATATTATCCCGATGTGCCATCCAATCCTGATGGATGGGATCAATCTGGAACTGAGCCTGGACGAAAGCCGTAAGTCTGTCGAGATCAAGGCTACCGTGTCCTGTGACGGCAGAACCGGCGTGGAGATGGAGGCGCTGACCGCTGTATCCACCGCAGCATTGACAGTCTACGATATGTGCAAGGCAGTCCAGAAGGACATGACGATTACGGATATCCGTCTGGTCAGCAAGACAGGCGGTGTCCACGGAGATTATTTCAGGGAGGAAGAAACATGAGCTATACAGCAGCAGTTATCACCGTCAGCGACAAAGGGTACATTGGCGAACGCATCGACACCAGCGGCCCCGCACTGGTGGAGTTGTTAAAAAATAAGGGCTATAAAGTGGTCTATACCACCATCATTCCCGATGATTTTGATTCCATCAAGGCGGAACTCAGCAAGTGCGCCGATGAAAAAGGCATCGCCCTGGTACTGACCACCGGCGGTACAGGCTTCTCTCCCCGTGACATTACCCCCGAAGCCACCATGGCTATCGTTGAACGCCCCACTCCCGGTATCCCGGAAGCCATGCGTGCTGCATCTATGAAGATCACTCCCAAAGGCTGCCTATCCCGCTCCGCTGCCGGTATCCGTAAGGGTACCCTGATCATCAATCTCCCCGGCAGCAAGAAGGCTGTTCAGGAGAATATTCTGGCTGTCATTGATGCGGTGGACCACGGTCTGGAAATGCTGGCAAGCGCTGGCAGCGCGAATTGCGGAGGTTGAGCCATGGCGAAGAATTCTCCTTCTATTGACCAGTGGCTCCGTGAAGCCAAGGCTCACGAAAGTGCAGCAAAGATCGGCATGTACCTGACCCATAACGGCACTGTCCGCCAGACTGCCAAGGCAAAAGTCCGTCAGGGTGCAGATGCCCCGGATGTCAGCGGCATGTATTTCACCTGCGATCAGCAGAAAGTCGATGCGGCAGTTGCAGAAACCTGCCGCATGGATGGCATCTACTATGTCCGTGCCTGGCTGAACGAAGGCGAGCTGGAACTGGGTGACGATATCATGTATGTTCTCATCGGCGGTGATATCCGCCCACGGGTGGTGGATGCCCTGCAATTCCTTGTGGGCAAGCTGAAAAACGAGTGTGTCACAGAAATTGAACGAAATTGATCTGCCCGACAAACGATCCGTCTGATGCCGAATGCCGTATCAGGCGGATTTTTTATATCTGAGAATTTTGCAGTTGCTGAAGCAACGACATTTGAAGCAGAAATCATATATGATAAAGCTGTTGGCGGATAACTGAACAGCCGCCGCATATCCAAACAAAGGAGAAAAGAAACATGAAAAAACTGATTGCTCTGCTGCTGGTCTTCACCATGATGTTCAGCCTGATGGCCTGCGGCACACAGCAGCCCGATCCCACCGATGCTCCTGTGGTGACTGAGACTCCCACTGAAGCTACTCCCGAAACGGAAGCTGCTCCCACTACCGTGGTCTTTACCGATGACCTGGGCCGTGAAGTGGAACTGCCTGCCGCCATCGAGCGCATCGTCCCCACCGGTCCGCTGTCCCAGATCATCCTGTACGCCATCGCTCCCGATATGTTCGTTGGTCTGGCTGCAAAGTGGTATTCCACCGCTGAAGGCTTTATTCCCGAAGAGTACCTGAACCTGCCCTTCCTCGGTCAGCTGTACAACACTGCCGACCTGAATGTGGAAGAGCTGGCTCTGGCTGATCCCCAGGTCATCATCGACATCGGTCAGACCATGTCCAGCGGTACCGAAGACATGGATAACCTGCAGGCTCAGACTAACATCCCCTCCGTTTTCGCTTCCGCAACTCTGGAGACTATGCCCCAGACTTTCCGGACCCTGGGCAAGCTGCTGGGCCGTGAAGAAAAGGCTGAGGAGCTGGCACAGTTCTGCGAGCGGGTTTACAGCCGCACCACCTCCATCATGGAGCAGGTGGGTGACAACAAGGTCAACGCCATGTACATCCTGGGCGAAGAGGGCCTGAACGTTCTGGCAAAGGATTCCTATCATTCCGAGCTGATCGACATGCTGACCAACAACATTGCCGTGGTGGACAGCCCCAGCAGCAAGGGCTCCGGCAACGCCGTGACCATGGAGCAGATTGCCCTGTGGAACCCCGATTTCATCCTGTTTGCCCCTGATAGCATCTACGAAACTGCCGCTGAAATGGATACCTGGTCTGAAATCAGCGCAATTGCCAAAGGCAACTACATTGAAGTTCCCGAAGGCCCCCACAACTGGATGGGTACACCCCCTGCTGTCCAGCGTTATCTGGGCATGATCTGGCTGACCGCTGAGCTTTATCCCGAATACTGCGACTACGACGTCAAGGCTGAGATCTACGAGTACTACGAGCTGTTCTACGGCTGTGAGCTGACTGAGGAGCAGTACAGCAACCTGACCGCCAACGCATTCCTGGCTGACTGATTTTCCTGCTTGATTTTTTAGCCGGTGATGTGATATAATCAAACCATCGAGTAGCACGAAGTGCGTAAGTCCGGATCTGGACTTACGCACTTTTTTGTTTTCTCGCAATACTCTCAACAGCGTGTAGCCTGCCGGCGTAAATCCAGCATCGTCAGGCTGCACGCTTATTTTTATGAAAAGGAAAGGTGAATCCAATGGAACATTCCAATCAATTCCTGGGAACGGAGCGCATTGGCAAGCTGATGGGCCAGTACGCCGTTCCCTGCATCATCTCCCTGCTGGTGGGTGCCCTGTACAACATCGTCGACCAGATCTTCATTGCAAATGCCAGCTATCTCGGCTCCTACGGCAATGCGGCCAATACCGTCGTATTCCCGTTGACGGTGGTGGCCCTGGCAATTGCGGTCATGATCGGCGACGGCTGCTGTGCCTTTGTCAGCATCAGCCTGGGCAGACGGGATTCCGACACGGCAAAAAAGAGTGTGGGTAACTCCGTCATCATGACGGTGGTCAGCAGTCTGATCCTGACGACGGTCTATCTGTTTTTCGCAGACCCCATCATCGCCATGTTCGGCGGTACGGTCAATGCGGAGACCTTCCACCACTCCAAGGAATACTTCTTCTACATTTCTCTGGGCATCCCGTTCTACATGTTCGGTCAGGCCATGAATCCCGTCATCCGGGCCGACGGCAATCCCAAATTCGCCATGGTTTCCACCCTGGTTGGTGCGGTTATCAATATCATTCTCGACCCCATCTTCATCTTTACTTTCAAATGGGGCATGATGGGCGCTGCTGTGGCAACGGTCATCGGTCAGGCAGCAACGGCGCTGCTGGCCGTGTGGTATCTGCTGAATATGAAGATTATCAAGCCCGCAAAGGGTGATTACAAGCTCAGCGGACAGGTGTGCGGCAGAACGCTGATCCTGGGTATCACCAGCTTCCTGTCCCAGATCAGCCTGGTGGCAGCCATGGCGGCCATCAACAATATGCTGCGTAAATACGGCGCATTGGATGCCATCTTCGGCCAGGAGCAGTACGCCCAGATCCCCATGGCGGTGGTGGGCATCGTCATGAAGTTCTTCCAGATCGTCATTTCCATTGTGGTCGGCATGGCAGCAGGCTGTATTCCCATTGTGGGCTTTAACATGGGCGCAGGTAAGAAGCTCCGGGTTAAAGAGCTGTTCACCAAGCTGCTGATCGCAGAAGCAGCTGTCGGTGCCGTGGCGCTGATCCTGGTGGAGTTCTTTCCCCAGCAGCTGATCAACATCTTCGGCGCAGCCAACGAAAGCGTCTACTATACGGAGTTTGCCATCAAGGCGTTCCGGATCTATCTGTGCATGATGATCTTTGCCTGTGTGAATAAGGCCTGCTTCATCTTCCTGCAGGCTATGGGCAAGGCGGCGGCATCCACGGCGCTGTCCATGATCCGGGAAGTGTTATTCGGCGTGGGCTTTGCGCTGCTCCTGCCCATGTTCTTCGGGCTGGACGGCGTGATATATTCCATGCCTGTTTCCGATATTCTGACATTTGTGATTGCGGCATTCCTGATCCGCAGAACCTATCAGGAACTGAAGGAGGAGCAATAAATGGGTAACAGAGTCATTACCATCAGCCGTGAATTCGGCAGCGGCGGCCGCACCATCGGCAGAAAGGTGGCCGAGAAGCTGGGCATTCCCTGCTATGACAGCGAGCTCATTCAGAAGATCGCCCAGGAGAGCGGATTTGCGGAAGCTTACGTCAAGGATGCGGGAGAGTATGCCCCCGGTGGTTTCCTTGCTTCAGCCTTCGGCAACCGCTCCTTTGGCCCCACCAACGAAGACTATCTCTGGAGTATCCAGTATCAGATCATTGAGGAACTGGCTGAAAAAGGACCCTGTGTGATCGTGGGCCGGTGTGCCGATTACATTCTGCAGGACAAGGCCGACTGCCTGAAGGTATTCATCCATGCAAGCATGGAATTTCGGGCAGACCGGATCGTCAGAGAATACGGCGAGCGGGAAGTATCCCCCGAGCAGCGTCTGAAGGACAAGGATAAGCGCCGTGCGGCTTACCACCGGTTCTACACCAACATGAAATGGGGACACGCCCAGAATTACCACATCACCCTGGACAGCGGTGAACTGGGAATTGACAAATGTGTTGACCTGATCACGGCTCTGTATTAACTAACAAATGCCCCGGTACGAAAGTACCGGGGCATTTGCTCTGAAAGAAGGACCACACGTTCTCCACAACGTGCAACTACCCAAACCGAACAATAGAAAAAGCGAAATTGTATCAATCCTGCCAGGAATATGCAATTTCAGAAGTCCGTTGTTCAAGTTGTCTGTATTATAGCATGATTGTGTCTTCGGTGTAGTTGGCTGGACAACGCCATAAAAACATATTTCTAAGTTTGTTTGACAACTTATTTGTGTTACGTTGCTAGGGCAACGGCATTCATGGGCTGGATATGCTACAATTTTCAAAAGATATAAGCAATGCAGATGATGAGGATACGCCTATGGATCAGCTTATACGGATGATGCAGGAATCCATCCTGTTTTCCGACCTGTCTGAAGAAACAATTGAAAAAGAAATCCTGCCCCATGGCCGAATCCAGGATATTCCGAAGGGGAATCATCTGATCTCATTCCAGGAAAAGGTGGATTATTTTGGCATTGTGATCAGCGGAAAATTCAACTTGCTGCACATTTACGGAAACGGCGATTTTGGCATTATGGGCGTTCTGGAACCGGGAGACCTTTGGGGAATCGACTTGATGTACACCAGAAGCCGGATTTCTCCCTACTATGCCCAGGCGATGCTGCAGACCCGGGTGCTGACCTTTTCGGTGGATATGATCCTGAGCCGTGGTGTACTTCCGGAACTGACCCGTCTGACGATCCTGGAGAAGCTGCTGATGATGATCTCTGACGAGAATATGCGTAAGGAGTACCGCCTGGCCATTCTGTTCCAAAAGGGCCTCCGGGACCGGATCATGACCTTCCTTACCATGCAGGCAAACAAACGACACTCTGATACTTTCTCCGTCCCCTTTACAAGAGATGAGATGGCATCTTATCTGTGTGTAAACCGGACCTGCCTGTCCCACGAGCTGAGTCTGATGGAGCAGGAAGGCATTCTGACATTCCACCGCAATACTTTTACACTTCAGAACTGGGATCACAAGAATGGGGAGTATTAAGTGGATGCAGTTATGGTATGAGGCCCGGGACCGATTTATACGCAATGCCTCAGAACATGGTACATACAATCAGAAGCTGGCGAAACTGCTGGCTCCTGAATTTACGCAGGATGTGGCAGCCGTTCCGGGAGCAAAATGCAGCAATTTGGAAATCTCGAATATTGCACCCCGGTGCGGCACGATTCAGGAAGCTGTACCGGAGGAGAAACACAATGCCATCGCCGGTGAGATGATCCCGTCAGAGCCCTGCGCCGGAAAGCAATGGAAATTACCGTTTACGGTCGCCCCATATACTAAATGATTCCTGAAAAGCCAAATCCCACGATCCGTGCAATGAAGATCGTGGGATTTTTCTGCCCATATATCATTTTGAACAAGCTAACCGAAACCAATAATGTGGCTGCCGGCCATGAGATAATCGATAAAATTCCAGGCGTGATCCTTGGCTGTGTAAGAATCCGGAAAAACCAGATAGATATAATCTTCGTCCAGATGCTTAGAAAGACTGAATCTCAGCAGTCTGTGTTCTTTAAGAAGATTCTGAGCAGCGATCTGTGGGATCAGAGAAATACCCATTCCACTGGCTACCATATTTTTGGCAGTTTCCAGATCGTTCACTCTGGCAATGACCCTCAAATCATTACGTTGGATTCCCATTCTATCCAAAAACAAATCTGCGCTTTTATCCTGCCCTTCTTCACGCAGAATAACGGGTTCCTGAAGAAGCTCCCTGATTGAAGCATCCCTTTGCTGCATCATCAGATACCGATCGTTTGCAGCACTAATCATGACCATCGGATTTGAGTAAATTGGGACACATCTTATTCCTTCCTTGATTACCCTTTGATCAATCAGGCCGACATCAAAGCGGCTTTCCAGAACGCCATCAACAATCTCTTTGACTTCACATTGACTGATCTTGAGCTGATCGTTGGGAAAAAGTTGTCGGTACTGCTGAAACACACCAGGTAGAATGTATGTAGCAGGAATGGTAGACGCAGCAACACGAATGATATGACGGGCATCGACGGTACAGGTTTCGTGGATATTGTTCTTCAGTTCCAGAATCTGGGTTGCATACTTGTAAACCTTGAAACCCGCATCGGTGATCTCGATCGTTTTTGTGGTGCGGTTTGCCAGTTTGACGCCCAATTCTTTTTCCAGCTGCGACAAATGGGTGCTGACAGAAGACTGAGCAATATTCAGTTTCTCAGCGGCCCGTGAAAAATTACGGTAATCCACAAGGGCTACAAAAGAGCGCAGTTGCTTAAAATCCAAAATTGGGCCTCCTGTAAAAAACGGGTGCTTCCGAAGAAGCACCCGCAGTGTGATTCCTTACAATCTTACTTCTTCTTGCGGTAAGGGGTATCTGCCAGAGGCAGCACCTGACGGAACTTGCCGTCCAGGCGGTAGTAGGCGTGAGCACAGGCAGGAGCGGTGGGGATCATGCACAGCTCGCCGCAGCCCTTTGCACCCAGGGAGAAGGGCAGCTTGTCCTCTTCCTTGGGCTCGCAGAGGATGACCTCCAGCTCGGGAGCGTCGGTGGCCTTCATGAAGCCGATGGTGCCGAACTTGCTCTTGGGGATGGAGTCGATGCACTCGAACTTCTCGGTGACGCCGTAGCCGATGCCCATGACCATGCCGCCTTCGATCTGACCCTCAACGGACTGGATGTTGACGGGGGTACCGACGTCGAATGCGGAAACGGCCTTGGTGATCTTGCCCTCCTCGTTGAGGATGATGACCTGGGTGCCGTAGGAGTAGGAGACGTGGCTGATGGGGTTCTCCTTGATGGCACCCAGAGGATCGGTCTTGACGGAGTACTCGCCCAGGAATTCCTGGCCTTCCAGATCGGCGATGGTCTTGCCGCCGGCCAGGGCCAGCTTCAGCTTCTCACCGACACGGCGTGCAGCTTCGCCAGTAACGACGGTCTGACGGGATGCGGTGGAGGTGCCGGAGTTGGGGGTGCGGACGGTGTCGGCGTTCTCGAAGACGAACAGGGCGGGATCCAGCTCAGAAACATGGCAGATCTCAGTCAGGACCATCTGGCCGATACCCTGGCCCATGCAGGAAGCGGAGGTGCGGATGTGGATCTTGCCATCCTCGACGCTCAGCAGCACACGGCCGATATCCTTCTTGCCCATGCCGGTGCCGGAGTTCTTGAAGCCGCAGGCGATACCGGCATAGGGGTTGGAGTAGTAGATGTCCTTAACAGCCTCGATACAGGCCAGCATGTTGGTGTTGGGATCAGCGGTCTGGCCGTTGGGCAGGACGTCGCCGGGCTTGATGGCATTGCGGCGGCGGATTTCCCAGGCGTCGATACCGACCATCTCGGCAAGCAAATTGATGTTCATTTCGGTTGCGAAGCAGCTCTGGCTGACGCCGAAGCCACGGTATGCACCGGAAACAACGTTGTTGGTATAGACAGACATACCGAAGATGTCTATGTTCTGGTAGTTGTAGGGACCTGCTGCATGGGTGCATGCACGGTGCAGGACGGGGCCGCCCAGGGAGGCGTATGCGCCTGTGTCGGCAATGATGACGCCCTTCATGCCGGTCAGGATGCCGTTTTCGTCACAGGCGGTGGTGAACTCCATCTCCATGGGATGGCGCTTGACATGGTAGTTCAGGGATTCCTGACGGGTGTACTTGACCTTGACGGGACGCTTGGTATGCCATGCCATCAGGACAGCGTACTGCTGGACGGACATATCTTCCTTGCCGCCGAAGCCGCCGCCCACCAGAGGTGCACGGGCGTGGACCTTCTCAGCGGGGATATCCAGCATGATGGCACATTCTCTCTGAACGTCGTAAACAGACTGGCTGGTGGTGTAGACCAGGATGCCGTCATCGCCCTCAGGCATTGCCACAGCGCACTCGGGCTCCATGAAGCCATGCTCCTGCCAGGTGGTCTTATACTTGCGGGTAACAACATACTTGGAGTTCTTGATGGCCTCGTCAGCGTTGCCGCGTACCAGGTTTGCACGGCTCATGATGTTGCCGTCGGGATGGATCAGGGGTGCGTCGCCCTTCAGAGCGTCGTAAGGATTGGTGATGGGCTCGAGAACCTCGTAGTCGACCTCGACCAGAGCGGCGATCTCGTCCATCTTTTCCTTGTTTTCGGTGGCGATGACAGCAATGACGTTGCCCACATAGCGGGTGATATCGCCGACCCCCATCATGACGTCCCAGTCATGCTTGATATGGCCGATTTTGTTGACGGGAACATCAGCCTTGGTCAGGACCTTGACGCAGTCGGGGTGAGCCTCAGCCTTGGTAGTATCCACGCGGGTGATCAGGGCCCGGGGATGCTTGGAGTAGACAGGTTTTGCATACAGCATACCCTCAATGCGGATGTCATCAGCGAAGATACCGGTGCCGTTGACCTTCTCAGCTGCGTCGATACGCTTGGCGTGCTCGTTCATGTGGAGGGTCTTGGGAGCGGCGGGGATATCCTTCTTCTCACGGAAGAACTCAGCGGCCATCAGGATGGCGTCTTCGATCTTCTTATAGCCGGTGCAGCGGCAGAGATTGCCTTTGATGGCTTCCTTGACGTCCTTGCGGGTGGGGTTCAGGTTCACATCCAGCAGGCTCTTGGCAGAGATGATCATGCCGGGAATACAGAAACCACACTGAACAGCGCCGGCCTCGGCGAAGCAGTGCTCGTAGACCTTCATTTCGTTGGCGGGGATGCCTTCGACAGTCAGGATCTTCTTGCCCTGGAGCTTGCTCAGGGAGGGCACGCAGGCCTTGGTTTTCTTGCCATCGATCAGAACGGTGCAGGTGCCGCAGGCGCCGCAGGCGCCTTCGCTGCAGCCGTCCTTGGTCGCGGTGAGCCCCAGGTCGTCACGGAGGAAGGGCAGCAGCTTCTTGTCATGGTCCGCTACATAGTCCTTGCCGTTAACATTGATTGTATACATATTGCAACTTCCTTTCATATTTGGAATTTGTCGATAAAGTGGTTGAAGGCAGGCAGGACTGAGCCGTCACTCAGCCCTGCCTGCCCTGAAAGAAGGATTCCGCGCCACCTTTATTTATTAAGGTTTTGCTATAATCATTATAAAATCAAATAAATAAATTAGCAAATTACACTTGATGGGAACTCGCAGAATTCCTAATTCCCATTTTGTGAAAAAAGACTGTGATTTTACAAATAATCCGATAGATCAGCCGATGACACGACAGTATTTATAATATATCCTGCATTTTCTTACATTTTTACCGTTTCATATCCCTGCGCCTCTTCTGTGGTATTGCCAGAAGCCTTGCAGTTTTCCGTTAGCTGTTCAGCGCGATGCCCGATGAGAAATGATGGCCATATGACTGCATCCGCACTGTAATTATATATTGCACAGCGTTGGTCCTATCATTCAGGCTGGCCAGCTGCAATTGCTTCTGTCTGGAACTGGCAGAGGAGCATGGAGTGGGATCCGTTGTTCGGGCCCGGTAGAAATCGCTAATTAGAGGCCTGCGCAAAGGAAAAAGCCATTGCTTTCCTTTCGAATCCACCTCCCAAATGCCCAAACACAGAAAAAGACCAACACCACAAGGTGTTGGTCTTTTTCTGGTGGGGAAGGTGTTGCCACCGTCGAGCCGGTGGCGAGTGACAGTCTACCGGACTGGCACATTTAATCGTTTCAACCCCACGCATCCAGATAAAATTAAAAGCCAAACACCGGACGGTGTTTGGCTTTTAATGGTG
>JAGARK010000072.1 GCA_017622295.1 Oscillospiraceae bacterium | reverse complement strand
ATGCATACCATTGGTCAGTAGAATAGAAATTATAATATCCCGTCTTAACTCCCTCGCTTAAAAGGAAGTCTTTGGCGAGGTATGGTGACCATCCTTGAAGGTAAGCGACATCAGTGCTCCCCCTTTCCAGCTTTCGCAGCTTGCGCAAATGGGCGAAGGTGCTCAAAAGCTGCTTGTGCGACACTACTTCTACCCTATTAATGTGATCTGCCCAACGCTGGACATCTCCACGTCTAAAATTAATTATTGCTACCGCATACAGTTTTGCGAGGCGACGAAGCCCTCTGTCTTGCAAAATAAATTGAAGTCGTGCGAACACCATCTCATAGGTGGAATACATCATCATTGCAAACACGTAAGGTAAATACATTACCGTCAGCAGAGCAGGAACGATAAAATCGTAAAATGTTTTTTCCTGGCTAAGCTCGGCGGTTGCAGGAGCTGAGTGCAACACGGTCATTGAATTGAAGCTGGAGCATCATGCCGCATAGCCATGGCCTTCTGCATCACCTCGCCCATAACTTCGATTGGGCATTTGAAGTCGAAGCGCTTACGCGGACGCATGTTCAATTGCAGTGCGATGGCATTCAGTTCTTCCTGGCTGTGTACAGACAGGTCTGTGCCTTTGGGCAGGTACTGGCGGATCAGGCCATTGGTGTTTTCGTTGCTACCGCGCTGCCAAGGGCTGTGCGGGTCGCAGAAGTAAATCGCCACCCCAGTCTGCTGGGTGATTTCAGCATGCCGCGCCATTTCTCGACCCTGGTCGTAGGTCATGCTCTTGCGCATCGCCAGCGGCATGCCATTGAGCGCTGCACTAAAGCCTTCCATCGCCGAGGTCGCCGTCGCGTCGTTCATCTTCACCAGCATCAGGTAGCCACTGGTTCGCTCCACCAGCGTGCCTACACACGAGGCGTTGGCTTTGCCCTTGATCAAGTCGCCTTCCCAATGCCCTGGCATCAGCCGGTCTTCGATCTCCGGTGGGCGCACATGGATGCTGACCATCTCGGGAATCTGGCCGCGCCGATCCACACCACCAGAGCGCGGTCGGCGTGTCGTCTTGCTTTGCCGCAGGCAGATGATCAGCTCCTTGCGCAGTTCACCGACCGGCAGGGCATAGATCGCGTTATAGATCGTCTCGCGACAGACGTAGGCATCTCTGAGGCTGGGAATGTTCATGCTGCGCAGCTTGCCGGCAATCTGCTCGGGAGACAAACGCTCACGGAGCATATGCGCCACCAACTCGAAGCGCTCACCACCCCGCAACAGCTTTCGCTTCGGTCGACACACCTGGCGGCGAGCCTGCATCTGCTGCTGGGCCGCGTGGGCCGAGTAGCCGCCACAGACATCTCGATTGCGGCGCAGCTCCCGGCTGATGGTCGAAGGGGATCGGTTGATCAAGCAGGCAATCCTACGCAGGCTGAAGCCTTGGGCATGACTGATTTGAATGGTGGCGCGCTCTTCAACGCTGAGTTCGGTATAAGACATAGGGGCAGCACCGTACCGGAAAGGTCAGGTGTTGCACTCAGTTTTTGCCGCCGCCCAGCTTTAACCAGCAGCCACAAAGTCCGCAACCTTTAACCTGGAACGCACCTCCAAAAACCAAAGACTCAGCTGCGAATCGAAATCCCGGGCGATTTGATCTGCCGCATGCAGCGCCTCAACAACCTTTTCCCTGTTGCCCTGCCCTTGGTAAGCTTTAGAAACTTCAAGCAGCAAGAAAGCCCTGTCCACATCCTCGACCCCGTTCGACTCGATAATAGCCAGCGCCTTGTCAGCTACATCCAGTGCCCTCTGCCACTGAGCGAAACGGTTAAAAGTCAAAGCACACAAATACAGGCTCCGCTCATGGTTCAACCAGGTTCCAAACTGCATCCAGAGCCGCTCACACGCAATAGCAGCATCAATAATGACTTTTTGATGGGACT
>JAGARK010000071.1 GCA_017622295.1 Oscillospiraceae bacterium | reverse complement strand
GTGGTCAGGAGAGCGCAGGCATCGTGGTCAATGATGACGGCGTTTTTACCGCCTACTGTGATGAAGGACTTGTAAACGATGTTTTTCCAAAGGAACGACTGCAGAAGCTGGGCACCGGCAACATCGTTGTAGGTCATGTACGCTACGCTACCACCGGCTCCGACCGCAAGCGCAACGCCCAGCCCATTGTCATCAACCACCACAAGGGCCGGATGGCCTTGGCCCACAACGGCAATCTGACCAATTCCTATGAACTGAGAAATGAATTGGAGCAAAGCGGCTCCATCTTCCATACCACCACCGACAGCGAAGTCATCGCCTACATCATTGTGCAGGAGCGGCTGCGGACTCCCTCCATTGAGGAAGCTGTGTATGAGGCTATGGGCAAGATCGAGGGGGCCTATTCTCTGGTGATCTCCTCGCCCACCAAGCTGATCGCTGCCCGTGATCCTCACGGCTTCCGTCCCCTTTGCATGGGAAAAACAAGCGATGGAAAAACTGTGTTTGCTTCGGAAACCTGCGCATTGGATGCCATTGGTGCAGAGTATGTGCGTGATGTGCAACCCGGTGAGGTCATCACGGTCAGCTATGACGGTATAAAGGCCGACACCCGGCGCTGCAACAGCGCACCCAAAAGCCTCTGCGTGTTCGAATTTGTCTACTTTGCAAGGCCGGATTCCAGTATTGATGGAGCCGCGGTAAGCCTTGCCCGGCAAAAGGCGGGCGCATTTCTCGCCGCCGAGCATCCCGTGGAGGCCGATGTGGTCATCGGTGTGCCAGACTCCGGGCTGGATGCGGCCTTGGGATATGCCAAAGCCTCCGGCATCCCTTACAGCATTGGATTCACGAAAAACAAATACATTGGACGCACCTTTATTTCTCCCACCCAGGAGCAGCGCGAGGTTGGCGTCAATATCAAGCTCAACCCCATTCGCAGTCTGGTGGAGGGAAAGCGCATCGTTCTGATCGACGACTCCATTGTGCGGGGAACTACCTGCCGGGGCATCATAGACCTGCTCCGCAAAGCCGGAGCGAAAGAGATCCATATGCGGGTCAGTGCGCCGCCTTTTGTGGCCCCTTGCTACTACGGCACGGACATTGATGACGCAGAAAACCTGATCGCCAACCACCACACAGTGGAAGAGATCGCTCAGATCATCGGCGTGGATTCTTTGGGTTATCTCAGCGTGGAACACCTTTTGCAGATCGCAGATGGGTGTAACGGCTTTTGTACCGCCTGCTTCGGCGGCACCTATCCGACCACTATCCCGAGCCGAGGTGACAAAGACAGATTTGAAAGAAAGCTGCAGCAGAAAATCAAGACCAAGGAGGTCAAGTTATGAAAAACTGTGCAATCGTTGGAATCAACTGGGGCGACGAAGGAAAAGGCCGCATGGTAGACCTGCTTACCCAGGATTATGATGTGGTCGTGCGGTATCAGGGCGGCGGCAACGCCGGTCACACCGTCATCAATGAGTACGGGAAGTTTGCCCTGCATCTGCTTCCCTCCGGCATTTTCAGAGAGGGCGTTGTCAATATTCTGGGTAACGGTGTTGCTCTGGATCTGGCAAACCTTTGGACTGAGATCGAAAG
>JAGARK010000070.1 GCA_017622295.1 Oscillospiraceae bacterium | reverse complement strand
TTACCACGAAAAGGACTCGAAAATCAAATTCAACAGTCCGGTGGACTGTTGATTGCCGCCAGCTTGATGGCGGCAACTCCTCTATTTTGTCCCATCGGGACAAAATGCAAACGAGTCCGTTCGGGGTCGCCGGAAAGACTCTATCCCTTTGGGATGGCTTCTTTTTTCTCTAAACTTTTTCTTAAGATTGCGGCACGCTCTTGTTTTTTGACGACAAACCATATAAAATAGGCTTGCATTTTTTACTGTTTTCGATTGAAAGGAAGCATCTTTACTTATGAAAAAACTCGTCAATCGGTCCTCAATTGCTTCCGGGCTGCTTTGGTTCGCCTTCTGGCTACTGAGCCTGATTTATTGGGAAATCTTGCTTCAGTTTGCGGTCTTCGGCAAACTGAGCTCCACATTCGGCTATGCCGCAGGCTTCAGCCTGGGATTTGCCGGGCTTCTGGCCCTCGTCAGCATGCTGCTGCCCCGGAAAATCCGCTTCTGGGGTATGGCGCTGCTGAGTCTTGTACTGCTGTTCCTCTATGGAAGCCAGATGGTCTACCGCTTTATTTTCGGTACCCTCTATTCCGTTTCCCAGATGGGCATGGGCGGCAATGCTCTGACCTCCTTCTGGAAAGAGACCCTGATGACCATGTGGGAAAACATCGCGTGGCTTCTGGTGCTGCCGGTTCCCTTTGCGGCATTGATCGGGCTGCGTTTGCTTAAAAAGAAATGGTTTGACCCTTCCGGATGGTGCGGTGCTTTGTGTGCACTGCTTCTGGCAGCTGCAGTACATCTTCTTCTGCTGCAGTGCCTGACCGCCGCCGGAACAGGCTATTATACGGATTACTATTACTACACCACCGGGCAGATCGTGACCAACCAGGCCGCTTCCCGCTTCGGCCTCCTGACGGCCCTCAGGCTGGAGATTTTCGGTTCCGAAGTGGAGGCCGCCCCGGTCCAGCCCGTTGTCGAGGAGCCAGCCGTGCAGCCCCAGGCCACGGAGCCCGATGTCCCGGAGGAAACACAGCCCCCGGTCGAATACAATGTCCTGGAGCTGGATTTCGATGAGCTCAACGCCATGACCGAGGATGAGGCGATCCTGGCGCTGAACGAATACTGCGCCGGCCTGACGGGCACCAACAAGAACGAATACACCGGAATGCTCAGCGATTATAACCTGATCGTCATCTGCGCCGAGAGCTTCTCCACAGCCGCCATCCAGAAGGATGTGACCCCCACACTGTACAAGCTGGCCAGTGAAGGCATCCTCTTCAACAATTTCTACAACAGCTACCCCAATACCACCACCGACGGTGAGTATTCCATGTGTCTGGGGCTGTATCCCGACTCCTCCCGGAACAAGGCCTCCTCCAGCATGTACGCCTCCCGGAACATCTATCTGCCCTACGCCCTGGGAAATGCCTTCAGCGAGCAGCGGGGCGTCCCCGGCTACGGCTATCACAACTATCAGGGCTTCTATTACGGCCGGGATGAGTCCCATCCCAACATGGGCTACTCCATGAAATTTGCCGAAGACGGCATGAAATTCACCTACCACTGGCCCGCTTCGGATCTGGAGATGATGGAGCAGTCTGTGGCTGACTACATCAGCAGCGACAGCCAGTTCCACGCCTACTATATGACCTTCTCCGGTCATTACCAGTACCACCGGGGAACCAACATGATCGCAAACAGCAATTACGACCAGGTCGCGGACCTGCCTTACAGCGAGGGCTCCAAATGCTACCTCAGCTGCCACATTGAGCTGGACAAGGCTCTGGCATATCTGCTGGAACAGCTGGAAGACGCAGGCGTGGCGGACAAGACCGCCATCGTTCTCGCCGGCGACCATTTCCCCTACGGCCTGGCCGATTACCAGTATTCCGAGCTGGTGGGCTATGAGATCGACAGCTTTTCCAAATTCAAATCCTCCCTGATCTTCTGGGTGGGCGGTCTGGAAGAAAACATTGTGGTGGATGAATATTGCTGCAATGTGGACATTCTGCCGACGATCCTGAATCTGTGGGGCTTTGAATATGATTCCCGGATGCTGGCCGGCACCGATGTCTTCTCTGACGGTGACCATGTGGCGGTGCTGGTGGACAGAAGCTTCCTGACGGACAAGGTATGGCTTAACACCAATACCGGCGAGATCGTTTATCTGACGGATGAGAGCGAACTGCCCCCCGGCTACATCGACCGTATGATCCAGCTGGTGGAGACCAAATTCTCCATCTCCGCAAGCATTCTGCAAAATGGCTATTATAATTTCATATATGGTCTGGAAGCCCCCACGGTGGACATGAAGACCTGGTAACGCAAAACAGCCGCCATCGGATGATGGCGGCTGTTTCTTTCAGGAGCGGGTAACAAGGCTCGGCTGCAGTTCCTTCCCGTCGGGAAGAAAATAAAGAGCTCATGCTCGGACTGCGGCATTTAATTGTTCGAGCCTCCAATGCCAAATTTTATAAAGAAAAGACCGTTTCCTTTCGGAAACGGTCTTTTCTTTATGGAGCGGGTGACGAGGCTCGAACTCGCTACCTCCACCTTGGCAAGGTGGCGCTCTACCGGATGAGCTACACCCGCAACGGACATGACGTATTATAACACGATCCGCGAAAATGTCAAGCCCTTTTTTGAAATTTTTTAAAAATATTTTTACGGCATTTGTGAGGACGCGTAGGCAGAGTAATCCCACACATATCCCTCCATGCCCGCATCGGTCCGTTCCCAATAACCACCTTCATCATTGCTGCGCAGCAGATCCACATGATAGTAGGTGCCGTTATCGCAGACCATGTTCCAGAACCAGGGTTCTCCCGCCCTGGTGCCCGTGATCACTTCGCATTCCAGCCCAGCCTGACGGCACATCCGGGCATAGACGCAGGCAAAGGCCTCGCTGTCGCCCACGCCATAGCACAGCAGACTGTAGGCCGGGGTTAGAGACGTTTCGATCTTGTAATCGTAGCGCTCCATCAGGAACGCATACAGCTGGGCATATTTCTGGCCGTCGGAACCGCCGCCGCTGACATACAGGGATGCCGCCTCAAAATAGGGTCCCACCTGATCCTGCATCTGCCGCAGGACATCCCGGCTGCTCTGATAGGTAAAGCTCAGCTCCAGGATCCGGGTGACGCCCACATCGGGATAATTGCCCACAGCCACCTGGGGGACCTCCATGACGATGTCCGGATACTGCTCAGCATAGTCCTCCACGAACTGGGCCACATCAAACGCCTTATAATTGGCCACCTGGATCACCACACCGGGCTCACAGTCCTCCAAGGCCTCGCCGATCTTGCTCCGGGCCCCATCCATATCCGCCACCTTCTGGATCTTGCGGATCTCGGAACGGCCGTGAAGATAGGAAATGTTGACCGATATCGCCGGCTTGCCGCCGCCGGTGCCGATCTCATAGTCTACCCGCTCGATGGCATAGGCGCCCAGGGGATAGATATTCCGCAGATACCGCACCGCGGTGGCCATACCGATCTCGACGGTCGCCTGGTCATAATCCGCTACATTGATCACAGCAGTCTCCGTGCCGGAGTCCACCAGGGATGTCAGCACATCCAGCAGCTCCATATAGTCGGAGGCACTGACCGTGCCGGACTGCACATCCGTCAGCTGGGCCTGATGGGGCGAGATGGAAACATAATTGCCGTCCATCCAGTTTCCACAGCCGGACAGCATCAGGCACAGCGCCAATATCAAACACAGGATCGATCGTCTCATGCTTCCCCTCCTCATCACAGGGATTCTTTGGAATAATGCGCAAAGCCCTCACCCAGGACCTGGTGGGCTTCCTGGACCACCAGAAACGCTCTGGGATCGATTTCCATCACAAACTGCTTCAGCTCTGCCACCTGCTGCTGTTTCACAACCGTCATGATGACCTTCTTGGGACTGCCGCTGTAAGAGCCGGTGCCCTCCAGATAGGTGGCGCCCCGGTCCAGATCCTCGAAGATGCGCTTCGCGATGGCCTCATAGTGGTCGGAGATGATTAAAACCACCTTGGAATAGTCGAAGCTGTACACCACCGCGTCGATCACCTTGCCGGAGACAAAAATCGCAATGCCGCTGTACAGTGCCTTGGTAATATCCCAGAACACCAGACCCGTCAGCGCCGACACCGCCAGGTCAAAGACCATATTGATGGTGCCGATGGGAACGTTCTGGTATTTCAGCTTCAGCAGCCGGACCACGATGTCCGATCCGCCGGTGGAGGCGCCGGTGGCAAAAACCACACCCAACCCCAGACCGCAGAGCACACCGCCATACAGGGCCGACACCAGCGGTTCCGCCTGCACGCCGGGCAGCATCGCGAACACATCCAGCAAAACGGAGCTACTGACCATACCGATCAGGGAGCCGATAAAAAACTTTTTACCGATCTTGACGCCGCCCAGAATAAACAGCGGCAGATTGATCAGCATGGTCACCGTACCCACGGAACCAAATCCGATCAGATGAATCAATATCATGGAAATACCGGACACGCCGCCGGCGTTCAGGTCATTGGGCTCCAGAAACAAATCGAAGCCCACCGCAAACACCGCGCTGCCCAGGATGATCTTGGCAAACCAGAGGATCCAGTCCATCATTCCATTCTTCTTCATCAATGTTACACCTCAAAGCTTTCCTGCTGCTGTCCCAGATCCTCCGGCCTCACGATGGCGCCGGCAGTGGGGATGGTCTTGCTGCGGTAGCGGCTCTGGTTGACGATGCCGCTTCGCTCCAGAAGCACGGCCTTCTCAAGTACTGCCTTTTTCTTCAGGGTCAGCACTGCCACACCCTGGGTGTTTCTCGTGGTCTTGGGCAGCAGCTGGGCCGTAGAGAAGATGGCCCCGCGACCGTCGGAGGAATAGACTGCCATCTGCTCATCGGCTTCCAGCGCCACGATGGCCTTCACAGGGGATTTGTCAGAATAAGCGCCGGTGAGCTTCTTGCGGTTGGTCTTGGTCTCGTAAGCGGACAGGGGCACCTTTGCCACCTTGCCGTTTTCAAAGAAGAACAGCACAAAGCCCTTGTACTCTCCCGCCAGGACCACCTGAACCACATTCTCACCAGGCTCCATACCCAGCTTCTGGGGAAGGTAATCGCCCAGCTGGGAGGCCTTGCCGTCGGCAAAGTCGGAAAGCTTACCCTTGTAGCACTGGAACAGATTGGTAAATACCAGAATCTCATCCCGGTTTGTGGTCTCCTGAGAGAAGCTGAGGCTGTCGCCTTCCTTGAACTTCTGCTCGCCGCTCATTCTCAGAGACTGGGCCGTGATCTTCTTCATGTATCCTTCCCTGGAAACAAATACCGTCACGGGATAGTCGGGGATCTCCTCCGCTTCCTCTTCCACTGCCGTTTCCTGAACATCGTAAATGATCTCAGTTTTGCGGGGCTTTCCGAACTTTCTGGAAACCTCCTGCAGTTCCTTGATAATGACGTTTTTCAGCTTGCGGCTGGAATTCAGGATATCCCGCAGCTCGTCGATCTCCCGCTCCAGGTCATCAATGGCCCGGGTCTGCTTGAGGATGTACTCCTTGTTGATGTTGCGCAGCTTGATCTCCGCAACGTAGTTGGCCTGGATCTCGTCGATGCCGAAGCCGATCATCAGGTTGGGGACGACTTCGCTTTCCAGCTCCGTCTCCCGAATGATGGCGATGGCCTTGTCGATGTCCAGCAGGATCCGCTCCAGACCCTTCAGCAGGTGGAGCCGGTCTTCCTTCTTGCCGATCTGGAAGAAGATGCGCCGCTTGACACAGTCCGTGCGCCAGGCCACCCATTCCTCCAGGATCTCGCCCACGCCTAAGACTTTCGGCATACCGGCAATGAGGACGTTGAAATTACAGGGGAAGCTGTCCTGCAGGGGCGTCAGACGGAAGAGCTTCTGCATCAGCTTTTCAGGCTCAACGCCCCGCTTCAGATCGATGGTCAGCTTCAGGCCGCCCAGATCGGTCTCGTCGCGCATGTCGGTGATCTCCTTGATCTTACCGGCCTTGATCAGCTCCGCCACCTTGTCCATGATGACTTCCGTGGCGGTGGAATAGGGGATCTCGGTGATTTCAATCAGGTTGCCTTCCTTGACATAGCGCCACTTGGCTCTGAGCTTGAAGCTGCCGCGGCCGGTGGAGTAGATCTCCCGGGTGGTGGCTTCATCGAAGAGCAGCTCCGCACCGGTGGAAAAATCGGGACCGGGCAGGGTTTCCAGAATGTCGTGGTCCGGATTTTTCATCAGGGCGATGGTGGTATCGCATACTTCCTTCAGATTGAAGGAACAGATGTTGCTGGCCATGCCGACGGCGATGCCCTGATTGGCGCTCACCAGCACATTAGGGAAGGTGGTGGGCAGCAGACTGGGCTCCTTCATGGTGGCGTCGTAGTTGTCCACCATATCCACCGTATCGGAATCAATGTCCTTGAAAACTTCAGCGCAGATGGGATCCAGCTTAGCCTCGGTGTATCGGGCAGCGGCGTAGGCCATGTCCCGGGAATAGACCTTACCGAAGTTGCCCTTGGAATCCACAAAGGGATGCAGCAGCGTCTCGTTGCCCTTGGCCAGACGCACCATAGTCTCATAGATGGCCGCGTCACCGTGGGGGTTCAGACGCATGGTCTGGCCGACAATGTTGGCAGACTTGGTCCGGCCGCCGCTGAGCAGGCCCATCTTGTACATGGTGTACAGGAGCTTCCGGTGCGAGGGCTTGAAGCCGTCGATCTCGGGAATCGCGCGGGAAACTATGACCGACATGGCGTAGGGCATGTAGTTGATCTCCAGAGTCTCGGAGATGGCCTGCTCGGTGGTGGAGCCCACGAGGCCCATAATGCCGTCGGTGTTGATTTTTTTCTTATTCTGTTCAGGTTGTTGTTTTTTTCGTGCCATATTGCACTCCTTGTCATAATGCCCTCCCCTTTGGGGAGGGTGCCCCCAAAGGGGGCGGGAGAGGTGACTCCCCGTCAGGGGAGTTTTATTTGATTCGTTCAGAAACAGCTAAATCAATGGATTGGCACAAGCCGTATAAATTTTGCAATACTTCCGTATTGGAAAAACGAAGGACGTGAATTCCCTGACCGTGAAGATACTCACTTCTTTCTAAGTCATATCGCTGTCCTTCCGGTGTGTAATGCTGGGAACCATCCAGTTCCACCGCCAATTTAGCAGCAGCACAGTAAAAATCAAGGATAAATCTACCGCATGTTACCTGTCGGCGGAATCGATATGGATAGTTGCAAAGATATTCATACCAGAGCCTGCGCTCTTCTTTCGTCATATTCTTACGCAACGTCTGTGCATTGGATGTAAGTTTTCTGTTATGCTGCATGGTATATCCCTCTTCCGTCACGGCTTCGCCGTGCCACCTTCCCCAAAGGGGAAGGCTTTTTAGGAAATATCAGCGAGTTCTAAATACTTCGCGCCGTTTTCTGCGATGAAATTCTTACGCTCATTCAAAGCATCGCCCAGCAGGACGTCGAAATAGTGAGCCGTCCGCTCCGCGTCCTCGGGCATGACCTTGATGAGGCGGCGGGTCTCGGGATTCATGGTGGTCATCCACATCATCTCGGGATCATTTTCGCCAAGACCCTTGGAGCGCTGGATGGTGACCTTCTTGCCCTCCAGCTCCTTGAGAATCTTCACCTTTTCGGATTCGTTGTAGGCAAACCAGGTCTTGTCCTTGCAGGTGATTTCAAACAGCGGAGACTCCGCGATATATACATAGCCGTCCCGGATCAGGGTAGGACACAGCCGGTACAGCATGGTCAGAATCAGGGTACGGATCTGGAAGCCGTCCACGTCGGCGTCGGTACAGATGACGACCTTATTCCAGCGGAGGTTATCAATGTCGAAATTGCTCAGCTCCTTAGCCTTCTTGCCCTGGACCTCCACGCCGCAGCCCAGAACCTTCATCAGATCGGTGATAATGGGAGAAGCGAAAATCTTGGTATAGTCCGCCTTCAGGCAGTTGAGGATCTTGCCGCGGACGGGCATGATGCCCTGGAATTCCGCGTCACGGCTCAGCTTGACGCTGCCCAGTGCGGAATCACCCTCGACGATGTAGAGCTCGCGGACAGAGGTGTCCTTGCTGCGGCAGTCCACGAATTTCTGTACCCGGTTGGCAATGTCGATATTACCGGAAAGCTTCTTTTTAACGTTGGACTTGGTCTTTTCGGCGGATTCACGGGCCCGCTTGTTGACCAGAATCTGCTCCGCAGCCCGGTCAGCCTCCTGCTTGTTCTCGATGAACCAGACCTGCAGCTGCTCCTTAAAGAAGGCGGTCATGGCCTCCTGGGTGAACTTGGAGTTCACGGACTTCTTGGTCTGGTTTTCGAAGCAGCCGATGGTGGAGAAGCAGTTGGTGACCATCACCAAAGAGTCCTGAACGTCCTGATAGATGATCTTGGACTCGTTCTTGGTGTACTTATTGTTGTCCTTCAGGTACTTGTCGAAGGCAGCGGTAAAGCCAAGGCGCACCGCCCGGTCGGGGCTGCCGCCATATTCCAGCCAGGAGGAATTGTGGTAGTACTCCACATGGCTGATCTGCTTGGAGAAACAGAATGCCGCCGTAATCTTCAGCTTCATCTCCGGACGGTTTTCCGCATCCCGGCCCCGGCGCTCGGTTTCCCAGAATACGGGCATGGTAAAGGCATTGTCCCCCACCATCTCCTCAATATACTGCTTGATGCCGTCTTCGTAGCAGAATTCCTCTTCCTCGAACTTTTTGCCCACCTGATAGCGGAATTTGAAGCGGATTCCCCGGTTGACCACCGCCTGACGCTTCAGCACATCCCGATAGTATTCCACGGGAATGTTGATGTCCGTAAAGACTTCCTTGTCAGGCCGCCAGTGGAAACAGGAGCCGGTCTTTTTCCGGTCAGTCTTGTCCTTTTTCAGGCCGCCGACGTTTCTGCCCTTTTCAAAGTGCAGATCATAGCGGTGACCATCCCGGCGGATGGTGGCGTCAAAGAATTCGGATGCGTACTGGGTGGCGCAGGAGCCCAGACCGTTGAGGCCCAAGCTATACTCATAGTTCTCGCCGTTTTCGCCGTACTTACCGCCGGCGTACATCTCGCAGAAAACCAGCTCCCAGTTGTAGCGCTTTTCCTTTTCGTTGTAATCCACGGGACAGCCGCGGCCGAAGTCCTCAACTTCGACGGACAGGTCCTCGTAGCGGGTGACGATGATGGTATCGCCGTGGCCTTCTCTTGCTTCGTCGATGGCGTTGGAGAGGATCTCAAACACCGCGTGCTTGCAGCCTTCCAGATCATCGGAGCCGAAAATGACGGCGGGACGTTTTCTGACACGCTCCTCGCCCTTCAGCATGGAAATACTGGAATTGCCGTATTGTTCTTGTTGCTTTTTAGTAGCCATAAATCAGTTACCTGCCAAATACAAATAATTCTCCATAGTAATTCTATTGTATTATATCCAAAGTCTGCTTTTTTGTCAAATTACAGTTTATCGCTCTGTTAGCGCCGCAGGCACATGCCTTCCCCCGGGGGGGAAGGTGGCCGAGCGTAAGCGAGGTCGGATGAGGGATGGCGTGCACGAAAGTTCGGAATATGCCTCAACATATCCTAAAAATGAACTTTACCGCCCGCATACCTCATCATCTCCGCGCTAAGAGCCGCCCTGCGGGCGGTTGCGCTCCGAAACGTGCCTGCGGGCGCAGAGTCAAAAATCATAGATTTTTGACTGCTTCCCCCCGGGGGAAGCCTTTGGGTGCTCCCGCGCCGGAGCGTTAAACTGTAATTTGGCGCAAAAAACCGCTGCTTGACGCAGCGGTTTTTGGAATTAAAGCCAGTATTCTCTTACAGGGGATATGCATCCGGGAACAGAGTATGCCACAGCAGATAGGCAACGTCTGCGTCATCCACAACACCATCGGCAGTGAAGTCGCCACTGCCCACAATCTCATAGTTATCGGGGGAACAGGGTATGCCACAGCAGCTGTGCTACATCCTTGTCATCCAGAGCACCGTCGCCGTCCATGTCGCCTGCAACCGTTTCATCGCTGCCATTGCCCGTATAGGAATAGAAGAAGGGCTCACTCAGAGCAGACCAGAGACTGTTCGATGCCTCGGACCAATTGTTGGTTGTCATCATGACCATGATGCGGAAGTAACCCTCTTCAAAATAACCATCTGTGAAGCCTTGGAATTCGGAGGGATCCCAGCTGCAGCTGGTTGCCGGTTCGCTGCCCTCATACGAGCCCACATAGTAGAGCTTACGTCCTGTTGCTTCCGGATCCTCAGAGAAGTAGACCTCCATCGCATAGCCGCCCACATAGGTACTATCCGCGGGAAGCTCCCAGGTTACCAGGTTTTCATCCACACTGGTGATGGTAGCCCGGCCCAGCAAAGGATGTGCATTTTCGCCGACACCATTGAACTCGTAACAGAAAGGATCCTGCAGAATAAACCATTCGCCGTGGTTTGCCTGCCGGATGTCCTTGCTGAGCAGACGGACCCAGACTTTGTAGAATCCTGCGCTGCCGGATTGATGTACACTTCCCGGACCGTCCCAGCTGCCGATGCCTTTTGCAGCATCTTCCGCAGAATAGACAGTTTTGTAGACAGAATCGATGATCGGATTCATTTCCTCAAAATTACTGTAGAAAATCTTGTAAGCATAACCGCCTACCAGACTGGTATCCTCAGGGGGAGCCCAATAAATGTGCTCCATATCTACGGATACATCTGTACAGGTGCTGAGGCTCTTGTCGGGCTTGGCATAGATCCATTCATCGGACTGTGCGTCTTCGCTCTTGGAATAACCGGCATCCCACTGATAAGGATACGTAGTTACCGTAAAGGTATAGGTTCCGCTTTCAGGGGAGAACTCGCCTGCCAAACCTTCCCAGGTGTACCACACAGGCTCAGAATCGCTAAAGGCATATATTCTGGTTCCACGTTCCCACTCACCGTCACAGTAGACCTCAACCTCGTAGTACACATCGTTCCGACCGATGCCCTTCCAGCTGATGGCACCGGGCAGGGGGATATCATTTACATGATCGTAGTCCCACTCCAGATCGGTGGGTGCGGGCAGCTGGGGAAGTTCCTCAGCGGACACCGTGACGACCAGCGCACAGCATACCAATACCAGAGTGAGCATAATTATAGATTAGGTTATCGGCTTTAGTAAGCAAACCACAAAATATAGTTATCGGGCGACAGCAACCAATAAGCGGTCAAAAATACCGCCATGGAAAGATCTGCGGTTGAAGCGGTAGCAGAACTCGCTGAGATACATTTGCAGATGCTTGGT
>JAGARK010000069.1 GCA_017622295.1 Oscillospiraceae bacterium | reverse complement strand
TATGATGATGCCTGCATCCGGGAGATCAAAATTGAATCCGATACAGAGGATGCCGCACCGTTCCATGACCTGGCCGACCAGATCAACGGCGACCGTCGGGCGTGGCTGGGTAAGGCCGAGTTTGATCTGGAGCGGAAAAATGAAATGCAGATGCGCAATCTGGGTGACACCGCCGCCGCGGCCCTCAAGGCGGCCCTCAAGGGTGGCGATGTGAAAGAGGCCGTCAAGCAGGGTATCGAAACCGCAAACGACATTGAAGAGGGCAAGGTTAAGCAGGGTCTCTTCGGAAAACTGTTCAAAAAGTAAGGAGGATATGAGATGAAAAAGATCGTTGCGTTTCTGCTGACAGCAGTGATGCTGCTGTCCATGACCGCCTGTGGCGGCGGGAGCGATAACACGCCTCCCAGTGATACAGACAAGTCCGCAAACTCCGGCACCAGCACCCCCGCACCGACTCCCGGCACAGGCGAAAAAGAGGGCGGCGGGAAAGCGCCGGCGGGTGAAAACAGCATCGTAATGTGGTACGGCGCAAATTACTACGGTGTACATGAGGCCACCTTCTACTGTCCGGAAGGCGCCTACATCGATGAGGACGATCTGGAGGATTACAAAGAGAATGGCAGCGTATCATCCTTCAATGTTTACGACGAGGTGAGAGAGTACACCGCCACCGGCGAGAGCCACTGGAGCCGGGAACTCTCCAACGATGAACCAGCTGTCTATGAAGTGCTGCCTCAGCTCTATTTTTACGGCGAGCTGGACGAGAAAAACGCGGAGGAATATCCGACAAGCTCTTATGATGTCACTGATCTGGGCTTCCAGTGGGACGGCAAGGACATGATGCTCATTGAGGCCAGCTACACCTCTGCCAGTGATTTTGAGTATCATGACGTATTTGTAGGCGTTGAGTGTGAGGAGCTCTACTGGCGGACAAAGGAAGACGGCGGAGTGGAAGAAAATCTGGTTGCACCCATGCTGGTAGGCTTTGAGATCTACAGTCCCGGGGTCGAGCTGACGGTGGATCAGTACGCCTGGATCGCGGGACAGCTCTTCGGCGTGGACAGCGGCAGAACCTGGGTTCTGGAGGGCGAAGAAGAGACCGAAACTCCCGTAGTCAATGTGGATGCCTCCGAACTGATGGGCACCTGGCTGCAGCGTGACAGCGACTGGGACGACACCTTCATTTTCAATGCCAACGGCACCGGTATGCTGATCAGCGGCCCCGAATATCCCTTTACTTATGCTGTCAAGGGTGACATTCTCACCCTGACCTATGATGACGGTGAAGAGGAAGAGTTCACCATCTCCGTAGACGGCGATTTGCTGACCATGATCGATAAGTGGGGCGATGAACTGCTGCTGGATAAGGAGGCAGAAGAAGTACCCGAACCGGGAAATGAGCAGACTGAGACCCCCGAGCCTGCCGCGCCTACTCTGAAGGAATTGATCATCGGCACCTGGGAGGATCAGGAAACCGAATACAAAGAAACCTTTACCTTTAATAAGGACGGCACCGGCAAGTACAGCTTCGAAGACGACGGCCATTGGGAGTACACTTTCACCTACGCCTGGTACGACGGTGACTATCTGGAGTTCATTTATGATGATGACGGCTCCGAAGGCGGCTTTACCGTGCGCATCGAGGGCGATGTGATGTATCTCTCCAACCTGTCCGTTGTGGATATGCCGCTTGTCCGCAAGTAACATATCCCCGCGCAAAATCTATAATCCGGTCGAAGGGAGCTTCGGCTCCCTTCTTCTCAAAGCC
>JAGARK010000068.1 GCA_017622295.1 Oscillospiraceae bacterium | reverse complement strand
TCCGGCTGCGGCGCCATCAAGATGGACGAGGAGAACAAGAAGTTCGAGCTGGCCGGCCGCACCTATGTTGAGGGCGACTGGATGAGCCTGGACGGCTCCACCGGCAACATCTACGGCGAGGCTATTCCCACCGTGGACGCCTCCATCTCCGGCGAGTTTGGCCGCATCATGGCCTGGGCCGACGAGTTCCGTCAGCTGAAGGTCCGCACCAACGCCGACAACCCCCGTGACACCGCTCAGGCCGTGAAGTTCGGCGCTGAGGGCATCGGTCTGTGCCGCACCGAGCATATGTTCTTCGAGGCCGACCGTATCCCCGCTATCCGCGAGATGATCTGCTCCGACACCGTGGAGCAGCGTGAGAAGGCTCTGGCCAAGCTGGAGCCCATGCAGCAGGGTGACTTCGAGGCCATGTACGAGGCTCTCGAGGGCCGTCCCATGACCGTCCGCTTCCTGGATCCTCCCCTGCACGAGTTCGTCCCCACCGAGGAGGCCGACATCCGGAAGCTGGCCGACGACATGGGCAAGACCGTTGCCGATATCAAGGCCATCATCTCCGGCCTGCACGAGTTCAACCCCATGATGGGCCATCGCGGCTGCCGTCTGTCCGTTACCTATCCTGAGATCGCTGCCATGCAGACCCGCGCCGTCATCAAGGCTGCGCTGGCTGTTCAGGCCCGTCACCCCGAGTGGAACATGGTCCCCGAGATCATGATCCCTCTGGTGGGCGAGATCAAGGAGCTGGCCTTCGTCAAGAAGGTGGTCACCGAGACTGCTGATGCTCTGATCGCTGCTTCCGGCACTGCTCTGAAGTATATGGTCGGTACCATGATCGAGATCCCCCGCGCCGCTCTGACCGCCGACGAGATCGCCAAGGAGGCCGAGTTCTTCTCCTTCGGCACCAACGACCTGACCCAGATGACCTTCGGCTTCTCCCGCGACGACGCCGGCAAGTTCCTGGATGCTTACTACGCCAATAAGATCTACGAGAGCGATCCCTTCGCTCGTCTGGATCAGAACGGCGTGGGCAAGCTGGTGGATATGGCTGCCAAGCTGGGCCGCTCCACCCGTCCCCAGCTGAAGCTGGGCATCTGCGGCGAGCACGGCGGCGATCCCTCCTCCGTGGAGTTCTGCCACAAGGTGGGCCTGGACTACGTGTCCTGCTCTCCCTTCCGTGTGCCCATCGCCCGTCTGGCTGCCGCTCAGGCCGCCATCTCTAATCCGAGGAATTAAAATTTCCACGATCATGAGAGTCTAATATCATAAATAAATCCCTCGGTTCTAATTAGAATCGAGGGATTTATTGTATAAAGAATCCTGCAACTATTTCTAAGGAATTTGTGGAGACGGTGGCCTTCAAACCCACGTGCGGTTGCCCGCCAACTGATTTCGAGGAACAGTTAAAGCTTCATATCACCACACCAAGTTGTTTAAAGACAATAAAATGCGCTGTTTCAGTGCGCACCTCTGGCAGATATATGATGGAAATCCGGCACCTTGATTATTTCGCCATTTCGGGTTATATTTTATGTGTTAGGGTACAACCCGAATGCGTGTGGGATTATAATCTAATAGAGAACATATTATGTTGAGTATATAGGGAGTATCTATCATTTGTAGTGCTAGTTTATTATTGAGAATGAAGAGAGACTGTTTCTGGGAGGTAAGTATCTGATGATATTGACAGACAAAGAAATAAGAGACTATGTAGGGGCGGATATTCCGCTAATTGAAAACTTTAAAGAGGAATCTTTACAAAGCGAGTCATATGATTTGTCGTTAGGAAAAGTAGTTTCAAGATTGGACTCTAAATTTAAAATTTTACGTTTGGATCAACAAGAGACCATTGATAATCTCTATCTGCGAGAAAAAGTGCCAGATAGCGGATATC
>JAGARK010000005.1 GCA_017622295.1 Oscillospiraceae bacterium | reverse complement strand
TACATTGTAATAAGTTTCGGTTTTGCCGTATTCACGGGCGGAATCATCCTGAGCAGGCGTTACCTGACCACCCAAATTGTGAGCAAGGAGCTGGCAGCCGTAGCAAATGCCGAGCACAGGAACGCCCAACTCAAAGGCAGTGGGATCAATTTGAGGCGATTCGACTTCGTAGACACTGCCGGGGCCTCCGGTGAAAATGATGCCAATGGGAGAATACGCTTTGATAGCCTCTATCGGCATGGTATAGGGATGCACCTCGCAGTAGACATTGCACTCGCGGACCCGCCGAGCAATGAGCTGGTTGTATTGTCCGCCGAAATCCAGGATCAACACTTTCTCCATAGGATATCCTCCTTACAGTTCAATGTCACCGGATGCAGCGGAAACTCCTTCGAGCATGGGGCGCACTATTGCAAGGAACGCATCTACCTGTTCTGGACAGCGGCCAATGTAGTCCTCCGGTTGGAGCAGAGCAATGAGTTCTTCTTCGGTCATGCCGAAAGCGGGCTCTGCCGCCAGTCGGTGAAGCAGGTCGCAGGCTTCGCCCTCCTTCATTCGTGCGGTGGCCGCGTGGGAGCAACGGCGAATGATCTCGTGAAGCTCCTGCCGGTCACCGCCCCGCTTGACGGCCTCCATCATCAGATTTTCGGTTGCGATGAAGGGCAAATATTCCCGCACGGTTTTGTCGAT
Organism: Oscillospiraceae bacterium; assembly: GCA_017622295.1. GTDB lineage: Bacteria > Bacillota > Clostridia > Oscillospirales > Oscillospiraceae > Faecousia. The sequence continues at coordinate 1,215 of JAGARK010000005.1, read as the reverse complement.
GACCTTTTCATTTACCACAAGCCCACGGGTCACGTTGTTGGCAAGACGCAGGATGGCGTCGGCGCACAGGAAGCCCTCCGGCATGGAAATGCGGCGGTTGGCGGAATCATCCAGTGTGCGCTCCATCCACTGCACGGAAGCTGTCATGGGAGCATTTGCCGCATCCACCATCAAATAGCGGGCCAGGGAGCAGATGCGCTCCGAGCGCATGGGGTTGCGCTTGTAGGCCATGGCGGAGGACCCGATCTGGTTTTTTTCAAAGGGCTCTTCCAGTTGCCGGTCATGCTGCAGAAGCCGGATGTCGTTTGCCATGCGATAGGCGCTTTGGGCAATGGAGCTGAGGCAGTTCAGGATACGGCTGTCAACCTTTCGGGGATAGGTCTGCCCACAGACATCGAAGCAGCGGTCAAAACCGAACTCCGCGCTGATCTGACGGTTCATCTCGTCGATTTTGGCTGTGTCACCCTCAAACAGGTCCATAAAGCTGGCTTCGGTTCCGGTGGTTCCCCGGCAGCCGAGAAACTTCATGCTGCCAAGAACATAGTCCAGTTCCTCCAGATCGGAGAGAAAGTCCTGCATCCAGAGCGTGGCTCGCTTTCCGACTGTGACAAGCTGGGCAGGTTGGTAATGGGTATATCCCAGAGTGGGCATCGCTTTATATTCATCAGCAAAGGCCGCAAGGTTTTTCAAAACGCCCAGCAGCTCCCCGCGCAGATAACGCAGACCATCCCGATAGAGGATCAGGTCGCCGTTGTCGGTTACATAGCAGCTGGTGGCACCGAGATGGATAATGCCTGCTGCGGAGGGAGCGGCTTTGCCATAGGCATAGACATGAGCCATCACATCATGGCGCACTTCTATTTCCCTTTGAGCGGCACACTCGAAATCAATGTCATCGACGTGCGCATCCAGCTCCGCCACTTGCTCCACCGTGATGGGCAGGCCGAGCTTATGCTCAGCCCGCGCCAGCGCCACCCAGAGCTTTCTCCATGTCTGGATGCGCTTTTCATGAGAGAACAGATGGAGCATATAGTCTGAAGCATAGCGGGAGGATAAGGGAGATTCATATTTTTCGTACATAGTGGGTCTTCCTTTCTCGCTTTTTATTCTACGGTAACAGACTTCGCCAGATTCTTTGGCTTATCAATATCACAGCCATTTTCTTTGGCTACATAGTAGGCCAGAAGCTGCAAAGGGACGATTTCGACCACCGCC
>JAGARK010000067.1 GCA_017622295.1 Oscillospiraceae bacterium | reverse complement strand
TTTGCGGTATCTGTCCATCAGGCGGAAGAAATCGCCGCTAGGATCCCTGGAGCGGTAGTGGTAACCGGAAAGACGAAAAATCGGGCTGAGATCATCGAGCGATTCTCCCGGCGGGAGATTCCCTGTATCGTCAATGTGATGGTGTTCACGGAGGGAACGGACATGCCCCTGGTTGAAACCGTCATCATTGCCCGCCCTACCCAGTCAGACAGCCTATACAGCCAGATGGTGGGCAGAGGGTTACGGTTGCACCCCGACAAAGAACGGCTCACGCTGATTGACTGTGTCGGCACCACGGGTAAAGCTAGTCTTTGTACCGCCCCCACGCTGCTGGGTATCGACCTGAAGAACGTTCCGGCAAGCAAGGCAGACCAAATCGAGGGGCCGCTGTTCGAACTGCCTGAAAAGGCGATCCGAGCATCTGATACACCGGAATCCTGGATCCGAAATGTCGAGATTGTCAATCTCTGGGCAAAGGGAATGCAATACGACCTCCATGGTGTCAACTACTTCCAGATGCCGGATGGTCGGATGGTCTGCTCCCTGCCGAATCAGAAACCCATCGTTATCCCTGCCCCTGACAGTATCGGCATGGTTACCGCCAACGGTACGAAGATGCCGTATCAGGAAGCCCTTGACCGTGTATACCGCCATCTGGACAAGTTCCATGACGGTTCCCGAACAATTTGGGATTTGAACAAGGCGAAGGGCTGGGGTAAGAAACCCGCTACGGATGCCCAGATGAAGAGCATCCAAAAGAGATTCAAGGATTTTGACACCGAAGGTCTGACCCGCCTGCAAGCCAGTCAGATTCTTAACCGGGTGTTTAACGGGAGGGCAAGAGCGTGAAAGGACGACTCAAAGCCAGCGGCGTCCCGACGGAGGACACCGAACAGAAATGGCTTATGAAGTGGGCACAGCAGCCCTCTATCCGTCAGCAGTATCCCGAATTAGCGATGCTGTACCATATCCCCAACGAGCGAACCGACAAGGTTCAGGCGGCGATCCTGAAGGCCATGGGCGTCAAGTCCGGCGTCCCGGATCTGCATCTCCCCATCGCCGCCGGGAAGTATCACGGCCTGTATATCGAGATGAAGGCCATGGACGGAAAGCCCGACGATGACCAGATCTGGTGGGCTGAACACCTGAAAGCCAACGGCAATGCCCACGCTTTCTGCTATGGCTGGAAGCAAGCAACGGAGGTACTGACATGGTATCTGAACCTGAAAACAAATCCCGCTTAGCGTTCCCCTGGGAGCGTCAGGCCATGAACGGCGACGAGATGCCAGACGGCCTTGGATACCCGGAACAGATTCTTTATCTTTCTCTGCGTCTGCTGTACAAGTCGCTCCGGCTGGGTGCCATCGAACGCCCCACGGCTATCGTGGAGAAAAAGAAGCTGATGGACGAATACCGGTGCTATAAGTTCCGGGAGCAGATGGGGGAAGAGTGGGTGGAAGTCACGAAGAACACCGAACTTGCGAGGGCGGCGTATCGGAAGAATCCCACCCATGAGAACGCCATGCTGCTGATCGAGATTATCGAGGGGAGGAAACTGGGTGCAAAACTTGAATTATCCTAGCCCCTGCGGTAAGTGCGAGAAAAAGTGTACCAGTATCGGACACTGTCATGACTATAAAGCCTATATCAACGCCTGGTGGAAGTTCTTCAATGTCTTCTATCGCCGCCTGTGCTGCTATTCCCATGCAGGAAATGCGGAGAAATTCCAGTACGAACACCCCGATGTTTACCGGCGGTACATCATGACGAACCCTTGCGACAAATGCAAGGCGAAAGAAAATTGCCAGACCATTTGTGCTACCTACTGGAAATGGTGGGATGACAGGATGGCGTGGTTTAGGAGGAGGTTACGCAAGTGACCGAAAAAGAATTGCAACGGCTCCAGGAACTGCGAGCCAAAGATCAGCTCAACGATAAGGAATTTGCTCAATGGTGTTTCCTTGAGAACAAGGTCATCACCGATGAGCGCGTGAAACAGTTCCGCGCAAATCAGCAGGCCCCGTACAGCGAAAAGAGATCCAGGGCCGTCAATCTGGCGTGGGAGTTTTTCCGTCAGGTCGAAGGTCAATGCTATGTGGCTGTTGGCGGTCTGGACAGCATTGTGCTGTATCTGTTCCTCCGCTCTATCGGCATCGATGTGCCTGCGGTCTCTGTGTCCAGTCTGGAAGATAAGAGCATCCAGAAAGTACATAAGGCCCTGGGCGTCGTGCCGCTGAAGCCCCTGAAATCCAAAGTGAAGGTGATCCGGGAGTTCGGCTGGCCCGTGATCTCGAAAGAGATCGCCGGCAAAATCGCCACCATCCAGCACCCCACGGAGAAAAACGCCACTGTCCGCCATGCCATCATCACCGGCGAAACCGGGGCGCAAGGCGGATACCGCACCGGCACCAGAATGCAGATGAAACAGAGGTGGCTGAATCTGTTCGGCGGGGCTGATGCTGAGGGCGCTGCCCTTGGCTATGCGGAAGCGGACTTTCTGGTTTCTGACAAATGCTGCTATTACCTGAAAGAGATGCCCTGTGAGATCTACCGCAAGGAATCAGGCCGCTGGCCTTACATGGGCCTGATGGCGTCCGAAGGCGGCCGCAGAGAAAAGGCTCTGGCGGTCAATGGCTGCAACTACATCAGCGAAACCACGAAGCGCAGCTGTCCATTCGCGACTTTCAGCCGCCAGGACATTCTGACCCTTGCACTCGAAATGGACGCATGGTATCAGGAAAACCATGAAATGTTCCCTGGGCCAAAACTGGACACCATCGTCCCCGCAATCTACGGCACCATCGAGAGGGATGAAAAGGGTCTGCTGTACGCTACCGACGCTCAGCGCACCGGCTGCTCCATGTGCGGATTCGGAATACACATGGAAGAAAGGCCCCATCGCTTCGACCTGCTGTGGGAGCGCAACCCCAAAGAATGGGACTTCTGGATGAACAATGTTGTGCAGATGGAAGATGGCACGCACTACGGATGGGGCCATGTCCTAGACTATATCGGCGTCAAGTGGAGAAACCCCGAAGTCCACATTAAAGCAAAGCGGGACGCTGAAGCCGTGGAGCAGCTGGTGATGGAGGGAATATGAAAATTGGTCTGATCGATGTAGACGGCCACAATGGCCATCCGAATCTGGCTCTTATGAAGCTGTCCGCCCATCACAAAGCCCGGGGCGATACTGTGGACTGGTGGAACGGCTTTGAACACTATGACCGTGTGTACATGAGCAAGGTTTTCACCTTCACACCGGATATGGACCATGTCATTGACGCGGATGAGATCATCCGGGGCGGCACCGGCTACAAGGACTACGGCAGCTTGCCACCAGAGATCGAAGCCACATACCCTGACTATTCCATCTACCCGAACTTCAAATCTGCAATCGGCTTTCTCACCCGGGGCTGTATCCGAAGTTGTCCGTGGTGCATCGTCCCTAGGAAAGAGGGCCACATCCGACCGGCAGCTACCTGGCAGGAAATCAAGCGCCCGGACAGCCGGGAGATTACCTTCCTGGATAACAATGTCCTTGCCCATGAACATGGACTTCAGCAGATCGAGGAAATGGGGGGGGTACCTGTCTGGGTGGATTTCAATCAGGGCCTTGATGCCCGGTTGATAACCCAGGAAGTTGCCCAACTGTTGGCACGGCTGAAATGGATACGGTACATACGGCTTGCGTGTGATACATCCGCAATGCTGCCTGTGATCGAGCAGGCCACCCGATATCTTGCGGAAGCTGGCGCGGCAAAGTCCAGGTTTTGGGCCTATGCGCTGGTGCAGGATGTAGCCGAAGCAGAGCATCGAGTGCTGGAACTTGAGCGGATGGGTGTCACCGCCTTTGCGCAGCCGTACCGGGACTTCAATGGCGGAGAGCCGCCGCAGGAGCAGAAAGACTTTGCCCGATGGGTGAATAACAAAGCTGTGTTCAAGTCCTGCACCTGGGCGGATTATACGAGGAGAACCAAATGAACTACAACGAATTTTTGCACACCAAAATCGAGGTTGCACCGGCAAGCGGTTTTGATGTGCGGCCGGAAGATATCCATCCGGCATTGAAACCCCCATCAGCGGGATGCGGTGGTCTGGGTAAGACCGTCCAGCGGTGGATTCCGGTGACTGAGAGGTTGCCAGAGGAAGATGAACGGGTGCTTGTTTATCTCTCACCGAAAGATTTCACTTATACACGAATCGATACAGACCGCGTACTATTCGGGAAGTGGACCAGATGGGGTAAGCGTGTATCCCACTGGATGCCCCTGCCCCAGGCTCCCGGGAAGGAGGGTGCGTGATGGAAAAGAAACTGTGCCATAACTGTCTTGGTGATATGTACCCTGATGGCAACGGGTGGAAGTGCCGTGCCTGCGGTGTCTGTATGGATGCGGACGGACGCCACTATATGCCTGCACCTCCCCCTCTGACCAACGCCGACCGCATCCGGGGTATGAGTGACGAGGAACTGGCGGAGTTTATCAGCATGAAATACCTCTGTCATATGTGTACCATAGGCACTAAGCGTAATAACAGGGAAGATGAACCCTGCAACCCTGAGTGGTGCATCGAAGGCGTTGTGAAGTGGCTCCGCCAGCCCGTACAGCCCATGCCGGATGTACCCGACACCCACGAACACAGCGGACTTTTGGAGGAATGAGGATGCCCAAACCTCGCAAACTTAACACCTACACCGTCTATGACACCCGTGACGGCCTTCCCGTCGCCGTTAGCCTGACCGCCAGACAGTGCGCCGAAGCTATGGGCGTTACCCTTGGAAGTTTCCGGACGCTCTACACGAAGCTGAAGAACGGCTGCAGTCACGTCGGGCATCGGTGGGAGATTTACCGGGACGAACCGGAGGAGGAATAAACATGAACATCTACAAATTCCGGGGCAAGCTCCCCGAAGGTCACCGCACCGTATCCGGCGAAAGCTGGGTTTACGGCGATCTGGTACATATCAACGGAGAACCGCGCATCTGTGTGCATGGCGAATTTTGCCTGAAGGTCATTCCCGAAACCGTCGGCCTGTGGCTGATGAACCGGAGCAGTGAGGACATCTACCAGGGCGACATCCTGGAGTACATCGACCCCGACGGAAAGAAGCGGATCGGCGTTATCGGATTCGGTGAATACGATAACAACGGCTCCGGCCTGCGTATCGGTTTCTATGTGAAGTGGGCGAACACATTCGTTGATTCCTGGATTCGGCACGACATCTTCCGGGAGGTTCGGATCATCGGCAACATCCACGATAATCCAGACCTGATGGAGGTATCCCATGTCTAAGCCCCGTATCATCGGAACCCGTACCACCTACATCCCGAATAACCGGGCTGATTCCCTGCGGAAGCCCCGGAAGCGGGAATTTACCATGAAACCCGTAAGGAGGGTGAAGAATGAAACTGATAAATCTGGCTGATGCTGTCCGGGCTGTTCGGCTGAATACGGGGTTGACTGAAACCGAGAAGTTCAAGTTTCGGAACATCCTTCAGTTCCTCCCCACCGCAGATATCACATACTGCAAGGACTGCGTACATCGTACCCACGGGAGATGCCCTGAACTGGTTCCCGGCCATCTGGTGACCACGGCAGAACATTTCCATTGTGCTTACGGAAAGGAGAGATAATATGGCAAGAAAACCCTGGGAGAATAACTCCGGCTGCAAGGATACCACCGCCTTCAAGGCGATTTACAACACCGACGAGAGCAAGCGTGTTTCTCAGTTCATGGATGCCGTTCGGGCCCTGGCTGCCCTGTGCGGCTTTGAAATCCTGAACTGGGTGAAGATCCGGGTTATCCGTACCGGCAACGAATACTGATGGGGGGTGCCCGTGAGCAAACCTAGATACCCCTGGTGGAGTTCCGCTATCACTATGGTCCGGAATTATCCGTTATGGAAATCTGAATTGGAACAGCTCCACAGCCAGTCTGTGACCGCTGACACGGGTGGAATGCCCAGCGGCGGGGAAGTATCCCGGAAGACTGAGAACATCGCCCTGCGGCAGCTCCCGCCCGCCAAGCAGAACGAATATGACGCGGTATCCCGTGCGCTGGAAATCACTGCGCTGATGCCTGACGGGGAGCGGCGGTGCGACCTGATCCGACAGGTTTACTGGAAGGGGAAGAAACTCAGAATCACCGATGTCATTATGCAGATCGGCGTCGCAGAAGCGACTGGCTGGCGGTGGCACGGGGCTTTCATTAAGCTGGTCGGAGAATGTGCCGGTTACGAAAGATGATAGCTGACAGCCAAATCCCCGTGCTAAAATCGTACCATGAAAAATTTGCAAAGAGGTTCACCCCGACGGTGAGCCTCTTTCTTTTTGAGAGGTGGTGGGATGTCCCGTGAAGATGGATACAGCAATCTTGTTCCGCTTAATCAGCGAACAAAGGATGAACAAAGGACAATACAGTCTGATGGCGGTAAGGCTTCAGGCGTCTCCCGCCGCCGTAAGCGAAGTCTAAAAGAAACGGCTGACCTGTACCTGTCGAAGCCTGTGACGGATGTCGAAGTATGGAACGGGCTTTCCATTGACGGTATCGATCCGGAGGATATTGACCACCAAATGGCTATGGTTGCCGGGCTGTCCCGTAGGGCAATCCAGGGCGATGCCAAGGCCGCGAAAGTAATCGTGGACATTATCGGTCCCGACGACTCGAAGCAGGAACAGGAGAAGCCCTATGAGCTTCCTGCCCGTGTTCTGGGCAAGGCTTTTGTGGACCTGAACCGGAACATTCAGCCGAACATTTCCTACGTTCTGGAAGGTGGCCGTGGCTCCCTGAAGTCCTCTTTCTGGTCTCTGAAAATCATCGAGATTCTGAAAAACAACCCGGATGTTCATGCCTGCATCACTCGACAGGTGGCCGGAACGCTGAAAGATTCCGTTTACGCCGGAATGAAGTGGGCCATCAACGAGCTGGGGCTGACTGGCGAATTTGAGTGCAAGGTTTCCCCTCTGGAAATCAAGTACAAGAAAACGGGCCAGACCATTTACTTCCGGGGCCTGGACGATGAAACGAAACTGAAGTCTATCAAGCCCGAGTTTGGCTATATCGGCATCCTGTGGAAAGAGGAAAAGGACCAGATGAAAGGTCCCGAGGCGGAACGTTCTGTGAATCAGTCTGTTCTCCGCGGCGGTGACCTGTCCTGGGATTTCTCTAGTTATAACCCGCCAAAATCGAAAGATTCCTGGGTGAATAAAGAGAAACTGATTCCGAACCCGAACAGGGTGGTTCATTCTTCCACATACCTGGAAGCCCCGCCGGAATGGTTGGGCAAAAAGTTTATCGAGGATGCCGAACACCTGAAGGAAGTCAACCCGGAAGCATACGAACATGAATACCTGGGCATCCCCAACGGTGCTGGCGGCAATGTGTTCGACCTTCTGGAAATCAGGACAATTACAGACGAAGAGATAAAGCGAATGGATAGGATTTACCAGGGCGTTGACTTTGGTTGGTATCCTGACCAGTTCGCTTTTTTGCGTACTTGCTACGATTCCGCAAGGGAAAAAATCTATCTGCTTGACGAACTGTACGTCAACAAGTGGAGCAACGCCCAGGCGGCGAAATGGATCATCGACAAAGGGTACGCCGATTATCAAATCATCTGCGATTCTGCCGAACCGAAATCCGTCAACGACTTCCGTGATGCCGGACTTCCTGCCCGTGGCGCCGTGAAAGGTCCCGGCTCTGTCGAGTACGGTTTCAAGTGGCTGCAGACCAGAACGCTTGTTATTGACCCAAAGCGGACTCCGAACGCCTATGCGGAAATCATCGGCTACGAGTACGAACGGGACAAGGATGGTAATGTCATCAGCGGGTATCCCGATGAAAACGATCACGCTATATCGGCTCTGCGGTACGCTTACGAGCCTAAGTTTAATCGCAGAGGTAACAGCGCATGAGTATTTTTTCAACAATAAGAGGGTGGTTCACCATGCTCCTGAAATCCGGGGCAAAAGATGAATTTAATATCGAGCCGATTACCTTTCCCGGTATGGCTCCCTGGGTGTCTGAGTGCGTGAACATCTATCAGGGAAATCCCTGCTGGCTGAGCGAAGATGACCATATCGATACCGTCAATTTTGCAAAAACTATCTGTTCCGAGATTTCCCGGCTGACGAACTTGGGCATCAAGGTAACCGTGGACGGCTCCGCCCGTGCTGACTGGCTCCAGGAACAGGTTGATAAAATCTATTTCAAACTCCGGGAATGGGTGGAGTACGGCAGTGCCTACGGCACCATAATTCTGAAAGTCAACGGCGATTCCGTGGAGCTGTACGCCCCTGACCGCTTCGAGGTTACCCAGGTAACCAACGACAAAATTACGGGCGTTGTGTTCTATGACACTCAGAAAGTCGGCGACACCTGGTACACCCGCCTGGAATACCACCGTTTCGAGGGTGAGCAGTACCGCATCACGAACAAGTGCTACTCTGGCACTTCCGAATATGACCTGAAAACCCGTGTGGATATCGCTGTTACTCCCTGGCCTGACCTGATGGAGGAAGCGGCTATCGAGAATATCGACAGACCGCTTTTCGGCGTGCTGAGAACGCCACAGGCGAACAACATCGCCATGAATTCACCCATGGGCTTGCCTGTGTTCTCCGAAGCCGTTCAGGAACTTCGGGACCTGGACATTGCCTATTCCAGAAACTCCAAGGAAATCGGCGACAGCAAGCGTACCGTGCTTCTGGATTCCGATGCCCTTATTTCTGACGGGACTGCTGCGGCGAAAACACCCGCAGCGTTCGAAGCCCGCCGGGCATCCCTGGGACTGCCTGATATGGTCCGAAATGTCCGGGGCGATGGCACGGAAGTTTTTTACCAGGAAATCAACCCCACCCTGAACACCGAAGCCCGCCTGACCGGAATTAACGCCCTACTGAGCCAGATCGGTTTCAAGGTCGGATTCAGCAACGGTTATTTCGTGTTCAACGAAAAGACGGGCATGGTCACTGCCACCCAGGTGGAAGCCGATGACCGCCGCACCATCCAGACCGTCAAAGACCACCGTGACAAGCTGGAGGACTGTATGGGCGGTCTGATCTACGCCCTGAATGTGTTCGCTGACCTGTACGATTACGCCCCTGACGGTGACTACGAAGTCGTGTTTGACTTCGGCGACATCACCTACAACCGGGAGGAAGACCGGGCCAGATGGTGGGGCTACGTTCAGGCGGGCAGAGTTCCGGCGTGGATGTACTTTACGAAGTTCGAGGGCATGAGCGAGGACGAAGCCAAGGAAATGGTCGCCGAAGCCCAGCCGAAAACTCCGGCCCTGTTTGGTGAATAACCATGCTGCCACCTGACTACCTGCTCCACATCTCCGAGGGAGCGGAAGAAATCGCCGAAGAACTGCACCGGGACATTCTCGACAGGATCATCGAGCGAATCATGCTCCGCATCGGGCGTGGTGATTCCTACATCCTGACGGCGCAGGATAAGTGGCAGTTGCAAGTCCTCCAGGACGCCGGATTCCTGATGGATGACATCCAAAAGGAAATCGCCGCAAAGACGAACCTGATGTACACCGAAATCGCCGAAGCGATGGAGGATGCTGGTGTCCGGGCTTTGGCTGAGGATAACAAAATCTATGAGGCGGCGGGGCTGTCCCCGCTCCCTCTGGATCAGTCTCCGGCTCTGGTGCGACTTGTGCAGCGGAACTACGAAGCCACGCTAGGCTCGTGGGGAAACTTCACCCGGACCATGGCACACTCCGCCGGACTGGCCTACCAGATGGCCTGTGACAAGGTGTATAACCTTGTAATGTCCGGCACTGTCTCCTATGCCCAGGCGGTCAAGGAAGCGCTGTCCGAGATGGTGCATGAGGGCGTGACAGTGCAGTATTACGACCCCGCCGGAAACCCTACACGCAAGGACACCATCGAAACCGCCACCATGCGAGCGGTACGGACGGGCATCGGTCAGGCTTCCGCCCAGATCACAGACGCACGGATGGAGGAAATGGAGTGGGACATCATTCTTGTTTCCTCCCACATGGGTGCTCGTGTCACTGGAAAGGGCGACTACACCGACCATTCCACATGGCAGGGCAAGTTTTACTCCAAGTCCGGCAAGGATAAGCGGTTCCCGCCCTATGAGGTCTGCGGACCCGGCAAGGTGCAGGGCATCCACGGAGCGAACTGCCGACACTCCCACGGCCCCGGCGACGGCGAGCATAACCCATGGGAGAACTACGATTCCGAAGAGAATCGGAAAGCCTACGAACAGCAACAGCGTCAGAGGACGCTGGAGAACAGAATCCGCAACAGTAAACGGGAGGTTGCCACGCTGCAAACCGCCCGTGACAACGCCACGGATGACGCTGTAAAGGCTGAACTTGACCGTGAATATCAGCGGAAAGCGGCTGTGTTACAGCGGCAGAACACTGAGTATAACCAGTTCTGCAAGGATAACAACCTGCGGAAAAGGTCTGACCGTATTAGTATCGCAAAATGGGACAGGAGCGAAGCTGCGAAAGCGAGAGCGGCGGCGAAGAAGTACGCCGAAGACCATCCTGATTCCGTTAAGCCGAAGGAGTACAAGCCGAAGCCGAAGAAGGCGGTCGAGAAGAAGCCTGCTAATCCGTTCGGCATTGAAGAACGCCGGAAGAAGCTATCTGCATCTCAAGCATCGTCTATTCCTGAAGCTGTTGAAATTGCAAAGAATAAGGGTATTCGCTACCCCTTGTTCGAGAAGATGGATGTGGAGCAGGTCAATAATATGCTCAATGCTGTTGACACACTTCCTGACGATTGCAAGCCCGCTGTAATAGCGAACGGCAAAAACATCTCGATTGTAACAGGCAGACCGCTTGGAAGAAAGGCAGATCAGTGGTGGGGCGTAACGTATGACTACCGTGATTTCCATCTTCGGACAATGCAGTTGGGATATGAGAAAACCGATTACGAAGGTGGCTTGCTTGTCGGATTCAATACGACGAAATACAAGAAGCTGGATGCCCTTACAAAAGCAAAAGAGGCAAACAACGAAAAGTATTTCGCTAAAACAGGACGCTATTGGTCGTTTAATACTGATGGACGTGCTACGGCATACCATGAGTTTGGCCATTGCTTTGCTGATGTTAGAGGTCTGCCGAAAAATTGGGAATCCATATCTGCAAGGTGGGCAGAGGAAAGCAAGTGCGACATCCTGAAGAAGCCTGACGAAGCCTTTGCTGAAGCGTGGGCGGCGTTCCACATGGCAGACGAAAGACTTCCTGATTATATTTCTGATGCCATCATTGAAGCGATCGGAGGAAAGTGATGGAATTTATTCCAATCTGTCTCGAATGCGACCATTTCCAAAATGGAAACCATTGCCCCTTTTACAAGCCGATACCCCACGAAATTAAAAACAGGGAAGCGAGATGCCCTCATTTTTCTGGTGGGGAGTACGAACTGTTTACTGCTGACGCTTATCGAGATGAGGGCAGCCCATGAGTAACCGATACCGCCCATACAACCCCAACCCATCCCACAACCGTGTAGGTGACTGCACCGTCAGGGCGATTGCCAAAGCTACAGGCAAAACGTGGGAACAGGTATATGCTGCGCTTTCCGTTTATGGGTATATGCGCTGTGATATGCCCACGGCCAATCATGTGTGGGGCGCATATCTCCGGTCACAAGGGTTTCGCTGTTACGCCGTGGACGAGGACTGTACGGTCGAAGATCTGCCGGGATCATCCCACAGGAACCTATATTTTAGCCATTGACGGCCATGTGGTCTGCGTGGAGGATGGTTTCTACTGGGATTCGTGGGATTCCGGGCAGGAGATACCCATTTACTACTGGACTCGATAGGAAGGGTGGTGTTTCTGAAAATCTGCGACTACACGCAGACCGAGCTTGACTATCTTCAAGTGGTCTGCAATTTCACGGACGAAGAAAACACCCTGTTCCTGTTGCGGTCGAAGGATATTCCTCTTGAGGAATGTGCGGAGCGGATGAACATTTCTGTTCCGACCGTTAAGAGGATTTCTCAGAGGGTGAAGAAGAAAATCGAAAGAGAGCTTTGATATGGAATACGAAGAACTGAAAGCTAAATGCGACGACCTCGAAGATACTCTGCGAAAGGTCGCTTCCGATAACGAGGAGCTGCGAGCAAAGCTCCGGCATTATGAGATGATGTTCAACGATGCCGAAAGAAACCGCCAGATCCTTGCGGCACAGATGGACGTTGTCCGGATGATTTTCGGTTGATACTTTCCAGATACTTCACTGAACCTTTTCAAATACTTTGACGAACTGTTGAAGTCATACTCGTTATGAGATAATTAGGCCAGTAAAGGAGGCTTGATTATGGCATACAACTTCCCCGGTTATCAGAACTTCCAGCCGTATCCTTATCAGGATCAGTTGAACCAGCTACGGAACGCTCCCATCTACCCGGCACGGCCCGACCCCTCCGGCCTGAACTGGGTGCAGGGTGAAGCCGGGGCAAAGTCCTGGATCGTCCCTCCCGGCGGTACGGCTCTGCTGATGGATTCCGAATCCATGCGGTTCTACATCAAGAGTACCGACATGAACGGCGTCCCCGGCATGAGGGTTTTCGAGTACACGGAGATTCTTCCGAATCAGCCGAAGCCCGCCGACATCCCGGCTGACAAGTTCGTGACCCGTGAGGAGTTTGAGCGTTTCGTTCAGAGCCTCGCAACCAGAACGGAGGTAACAGATGCCTAATCCCCTTTACAACGCCCTGGGCGGCAACAGACAGCCCGACATGATGGCGGATTTCCGTAACTTCGTCCAGCAGATGCAGGGACGGGGCGTGAATCCCTATCAGGAAATCAATCGGCTTGTGCAGTCTGGACAGGTTACTCAGCAGCAGCTTAACCAAGCCCAGCAGATGGCACACCAGCTGTTCCGAAAGTAAAAAACTGTGGCCACGGTTTTAATAAATCTCATAAGGAGTATGACTTCAATGGACGGTAACTATTCCCTTTCCGACATCGCAGCTGTGACCGACGGCAACCGCAACGGCGGTATGTTCGGCGGTAACGGCGACTGGGGTGCCTGGATCATCCTGTTCCTGCTGTTCGGTATGTTCAACGGTCGGGGCTTCGGTGGTTTCGGCGGCTTCGGCGGCGGTTCTGGCTGTGGCGCTCCCTGCGCTACTCAGGCTGATGTCCGGGCAGCTGTTGACCAGCAGACCCTGATTTCCAAACTGGATCAGCAGACCTACGGTCTGGCGGACTCCACCTACGCACTCACCGGCACTATCACCAACGGTTTCCACGGTGTCGAGCGTCAGTTGGCTGACTGCTGCTGCGCTACTCAGCGGGCTATCGACGGTGTCAACTACAACATGGCCAAGGGCTTCTGTGACCTGGGCAACGTTGTGAACACCTCCACCCGTGACATCATCGACAACGCCAACTGCAACACCCGCGCTATCCTGGACTTCCTGACCAACGACAAGATCGCCACCCTGACCGCCGAAAATCAGAATCTGAAGCTGGCCGCCTCTCAGGCTAACCAGAATTCCGTTCTGATGGCTGCCATGGACGCCAACAAGGCAGAGATCCTGCGCCGGACTGGTGCGGAATGCCCCACCGCTGCATACATCGTGCAGCCTCCAACCCCTGTGCATTTCCCCTATAACAACTGCTGCGGCGGCGGAAACTCCTACGGCTACGGCGTAGCCTGATCGTATAAGCATCTTCCCGGGCGGAAGATGCCCGGGATGTACTTCACAGTTATTCCGGGGGCGGCAATAGTCGCCCCTATACGAAAGGACAAACGGTATGATTGAACTTATCAACACCGCAGTTCAGACCGTTCCCGTTGGTCAGTCTGTGGTATACAACACTGTGGCCGTGCGGAGCGGCGTGGAACGCCACCGCCCTGGCAGCGCATTTGTCACCCTGCCCCCTCCCGGTCGGTATCTGGTGACCTTCTCCGGTAACATCGCCGTCCCTACGGGCGAAACCGTGGGCGAAATCTCCCTGGGCATCACTCAGGATGGCGAAGTCCTGGGCGGCTCCCTGATGCGGGTCACTCCCGCCGCTGTCGAGGAATACTTCAACGTTTCCACGCAGCACTATGTGGACACCTACTGCAACTGCTGTGTAAATGTTGGAGTCCTGAATACCTCTGACATCCCCATTCTGGTGGATAACCCGAACATCACCGTTGTTCGGGTCTGCGGTTAAGGAGGTGGCGAAATGTTTGACACCTACAAGATGCAGGAAATGGTCTGCAAGGAAATGGAGAAGAAGGCAGAACGCGGTTCCATCCCCAGCCAGGCAGACCTTGACACCATCTGGAAGCTGACCGACATCTACAAGAATCTCCTGAAGATCGATATGCTTCAGGAAGCCGGAGAGTACAGCTATGATGGCGGCGACTACTCAGAGCGCAGACGCCGGGATGCCCGGGGCCGCTATTCCAGAGATGGTGGCTACGACCGGGACAGTTCCTACCGTGACGGCAACCGTGGCGGCTACAGCGAAGCCCGGGGCGAGTATATGGATGCAAAGCATTCCTATCGCTCTACCCGCTCCGCTGACAGTAAGCGCGACATGACCGCCTCTCTGGAGGACTGCAAGCACAAGCTGCGCCAGGAAATGCAGGATATGCTGAACGGCGCAGACACCCGCGAGGAGCGGGAGGCAATCAAGGCGATGATCCGGGAGATCGGAAGCCTCGCTTGAACTTAACAAAGGGCCAGGCCTGGAAACAGGTCTGGCTTTTTATATGGGCCGTTAGCTCAGTTGGCTAGAGAGCGGAGCGTAGGAGAAATCCGAAACCCCGAGGTCGCCGGTTCGAATCCCGCACGGCCCACCACCCGCAAAGCGGGAAAACACAACGTGTGTTGTCATCTTCTTCTGACAGCCGGGAAAGACCGGCAACGCGGGGCATTAGCTCAGTCGGTAGAGCACCGGACTTTTAATCCGGCGGTCAGCGGTTCGAATCCGCTATGCCCCACCATCACCCCGCCCGTGGTTCATCGGGCTTAATCCACTACCGCCGACGGGCGGTTTATAAATGCCGTTAAGGAGGATATGTACGAATGAAAAACATCACCACCATCCTGTCCGAGCTGGGCTTCACTGTCCCCGAGGACAAAGCCGCCGACCTGAACAAGGCCGTTGCTGAGAACTACAAGACCGTCGCTGAGTACGAAAAGCTGAACGGCAAACTGACCACGATGACCGAACGTGCCACCACCGCCGAGAATACCCTGAAAGGCTTTGAGGGCAAGGATTTCGACGCCATCACCCGTGAGCGTGACGAGTGGAAGACCAAGCATGACGAGCTGATCGCCACCCATCAGAAGGAAGCGGAGGAACGGGATTTTAACGAGGCCCTGTCCGCCGCCATCTCCGAAGCCAAGGGCAGAAACACCAAGGCAATCATGGCAAATCTGGATCTGGAAAAGCTGCGCGGCAGTAAGAACCGGGACAAGGACATCAAGAACGCCCTGGATTCCCTGCGGACTGAGAGCGGCTACCTGTTCGAGGACAACGGAGGCAAGGCTAAGTTCTCCGCCCCCAGCGGCAACGGCGGCAACCCCGGCGGCACCATCACCAAGAAGGACATCATGTCCGAGAAAGACCCCGTCAAGCGTCAGAGGCTGATCGGGGAGCACAGCCATCTGTTTGTTAAAGGAGAATGATGAATGGCAAAAGCAAATCTGATTACCACTGGTGACATTCAGGTCACCGCACGCGAGCTGGATTTCGTTTCCCGCTTCGAGGCAAACTGGGATCATCTGCGTGAGATCCTGGGCATCATGCGCCCCATCAAGAAGCTGCCCGGTGCCCAGCTGAAGAGCAAGTACGCCGAAGGCACCCTGCAGTCCGGCGAGGTCGGCGAGGGCGAGGAGATTCCCTACTCCAAGTTCACCGTCAAGGAAACTATCTACGATGAGATGACCATCGAGAAGTACGCTAAGGCTGTTTCTATCGAAGCTATCAAGGATCACGGCTACGACAACGCTGTGCAGATGACCGATGATGAGTTCCTGTTCCAGCTGCAGACCAATGTAACCGACCGTTTCTACGCCTACCTGAACACCGGCACCCTGAAGGTCACCGACGCCGCCACCTTCCAGATGGCCCTGGCTCTGGCGAAGGGCAGCGTCCTGAACAAGTTCAAGTCCATGCACCGCTCTGCTACCGGCGTTGTCGGCTTCGTGAACATCATGGATGTCTACAAGTACCTGGGCGCGGCCGAGATCACCGTCCAGAACCAGTTCGGCTTCCAGTACATCAAGGACTTCATGGGCTTCAACACCATCTTCCTGCTGGGCGACGATGAGATCAAGCAGGGCCGCGTCATCGCTACCGCCGTGGAGAACATCGTCCTGTACTACGTTGACCCCGCCGATTCTGACTTCGTCAAGGCTGGCCTGGTCTACGCCACCGGCAACGGCGAAACTAACCTGATCGGCTTCCATACTCAGGGCAACTACAGCACCGCTGTTTCCGAGGCCTTCGCTATCATGGGCCTGACCCTGTTTGCTGAGTACATCGACGCTATCGCCGTTGCCGACTTCGGCACCGCCACCTGATAAGCCATGACCTACATCGACATCGCCTACTACTCCGACCTGTACGGAGCCATTGATCCGTCGGACTTCAAACGCCTTTCCTTCGATGCCTGCCGGAAGGTGGATAACTACACCACGGGCGTCGATGGCGTCCGTAAACTGTCCGTTGCGTTCCCTACGGATGAATACGCCGCCGAAAGCGTCCGCCGGTGTGTCGCCAAGGTGTTGAACCTGATGCACCAGATCGAGCAGGCGGAGAAATACGCCGCATCCCTGAATGGCTATGTCGAAACCGAAAGCGGACTGCGGGGGAAAGTCATTTCCTCCGTGTCCGCTGGCAATGAATCCATCTCCTACGCCGTCAACCACCAGACGGCGACGGAGATCGACAAAGCGGTTTCCGACCCTGCTGCAAGGGAACGGCTGTTTGCGAGAACTATCGCCGAATATCTGTCCGGATACGCCGACGCCAACGGCGTAAATCTCATGCACATGGGGCCTTACAAACCCCGGAGGTACACATGCTGACGAAACCTACCAAAGTTAATGTAATGGGCACGGAAATCCGCGTGGAGTTCCGCAAGGAAGCGGAAGATCCGAAGCTGAAAGGCCTGTCCGGATACTACGACTGCACGGAAAACCTGATCGTGGTGAAGATCTTCGAGCCTGACGCTTACGCGCTTGGAAATCTGGAAGTGCTCCAGAAAGGGTGCCTGCGGCACGAAATCATTCATGCTTTCCTCTTCGAGAGCGGTGTAGAAGCCTGCTCCAACCCGCCCGATGCCTGGGCAACCAACGAGGAAATGGTGGACTGGTTCGCTATCCAGTCTCCTAAGATCTTCAAGGCGTTCCAGGAAGTGGGGGCGTTCTGATGTACCAGGACACCGTCACCATCTTCAACAAGAAGCCCGGCGGCAGGGGAGAAGCCCCCATCTGGTATCCCACAGTGATTCACGGTGTTAACCTGAACATTGACCGGGCGGCTATCATGGCGAAGTACGGCACAGATAGCCAGGACAACGCCGAACTGCACATCCGATACCAGAGGGACGGCGAAAACATCACGGTTGCTGGAAAGCCCTGGATGTCTCCCAAGTCATGGGATAAAACAGAAGATTCCATCACCTTCGGGACGGATGATTTCTTCTGGAAGGGCGAATGGGACGGCGGTATCGTCACGGATGCCGACTACGGCGTGGATGGATTCTACGGACACATGAACCGCACGCATGATTATGTGTTTGCGGTTTCTTCCGTTGCCCTGTACTCCGTGATTCCGCACTTTGAAATCATGGGTAAGTGATATGCCGAAAAAAATCAAGATGATCCCCGTTGACCACATCGCCCTGAAGGATGACAACATGACCCTGAATCTCGACCTTTCAAGATTCGAGCGTCAGTTTCAGCGGGCACAGTATGACCTTGACAGCACCATCATGACCGACATGGAAGCCTTCATGCCGAAACAGGATGGAAACTTTGTCAACGTTACAAAAGCCATGTCGGCGGCAATCGCCGGTAGTGGCCGTGTGGTGGCCGCTGCGCCCCCGTTTGGCCGCTTTCTTTACTACGGCAAGACTATGGTCGATATCGAAACCGGCTCCCCGTTCGCCCGCCCTGCCGCTAAGAAGGTGCTTGTCAGCCAGTTCGGCGGAAAGACCAACGCCAAAGAAAATCTTGACCTGTCCCGTGGAATCAACCCACGGGCGCAGGCTGAGTGGTTTGAAGCGGCTAAAAAATACTATGGCAAGGTCTGGATAAGAAAGGCCAAGAAAACCGCAGGAGGTGGTCAGAGTGGCTGACGAAAAGCCTATTGGAAAGGATGCCACAGGCTATGATCTGCTGACAAAGGCTGTTTCAGAGCTGCTGAATCAGTTCCCTGGCCTGAACGGCAGAGAGATCTATTTTGAATACCTGGGTGAGGATTCCGGGCTTGCGTTCTCCGCTGATTCCGGCGCCCTGGTGATGACTGAAAAGCGGAGCATTACTGACCATGTTGTTCAGTCGTGCCAGTTCCCGTTTTTCGTTGTCTACCGCACCGCATCCACGGAGGAATACCAGAAAATCCAGATTCAGGCGTTTTTGGATTCCATCGGCAAGTGGATTTGTAAAGAGCCTGTGGAAATCGGCGGCGTAGAGTATCGCCTGTCTGATTATCCCCGGCTGTCCGACGGGCGAAAAATCACCCGAATCACCCGTGATAACTCCTACGGCACTACGCCGCAGGAAAACGGCGTGCAGGACTGGCTTTTGCCTGTGACTGTACGCTACACCAACGAATTCGATATGTGGTAACCCCACAGAAAGGATTGACGCATGAAAGCTGAAAGAAAGTATCTGGCTCACTATCTGGATGCCAGTTTTGGCGGCGAAGCCACCGATTATGTCCGGCTGGGCAAGGATCTGGAATCCTACGCCGAAGAGCTGAACCCTGACGTCGAAACCAAGAAGAACATCCTGGGCGAAAACTCCGTTGTTCACAATGGCTACGAAGCATCCTCTGATGCCGATCCCTTTTACTATGAGTACGATGACGCCCTGTCCGAGAATATCATGGACATCGCCATGAATCGTCTGACCGGCGACGCCTGCAAGACTACCAAGGTAGATGTGCTGCTGAAGCCCGGCACTACCTCCGCTGACGCCCCCACCGTCATCAAGGCATGGCGGGAGGATGTTCTGGTTATCCCTACCAGCGTGGGCGGCGACACTTCCGGCGTCCAGACTCCCTTTGGTATCCACAACAACGGCAACCGTGTCGAGGGAACCTTCGACCTGTCCGCCAAGAAGTTCACCCCTAATTCTACTGGCCTGTAAGGAGGTAACCCCATGTCCTGGAGCGTCAAGACCGATGCCGTAACCGGCATGATGAAATTTTCCCTGGCCGATGAAGACGGCGCCCCCGTCGCTTCCTTCCGGCTGAACCCCACCGACATCCGACTGGCATCCCGATTCCAGGAAGCTGCCGGATGGTTTGAGGATCTGTCCAAGAACGCACCCGGCACCGCCACCGTTGCGGAAGTCCAGCAGTACAACGACACTCTGGAAGAGAAGCTGGGCTACGTTCTGGGCGGCAACGCACGGGAAACCCTGTTCGGCGTTATGCCCGCCGTGTCCATCATGCCTGACGGCTCCCTGTTCGCCGTTGAAGTGTTCGGCAAGCTGAGTGAAGCGGTCATCCCTGAAATCAAGTCACGCCGCCAGAAGATGCAGACCGCCGCTTCCAAGTACACCGCCAAGTATGTCCCCACCATCCCTGATGATGTTCTCGACGCAGCGGTGAAACAGGCCGGTGCCCTGAAATACTGATGAACGCCTACGATCTGCCCACCTCTCTGGAAATCGGAGGGGTGGGCTATTCTATCCGCTACAACTGGCGGGCCGTTCTCGATATCCTGATTGCCCACAATGACCCGGAACTGGATCCCGAAGCTCAGACGATGGTCATGCTCCAGATACTGTATCCTGCCTGGTACAGTATCCCTCCCGAGCACATCGAAGAAGCCATCCGAAAAGGCTGTGATTTTATCGATGCAGGTCAAAAGGACGACGGGAAACCGAAGCCGAAAATGATCGACTGGGAGCAGGACGCATCCATCATCATCCCGGAAATCAATAAGGTTGCAGGCCGGGAGATCCGGCTGTCCCCCGATATTCATTGGTGGACTTTTCTGGGATGGTTTATGGGCATCGGTGACGGGTTGCTTGCCAGCGTCCTCCACATCCGTCAGAAGAAAGCCAAAGGACAGAAACTGGAGAAATGGGAACAGGAGTTCTACACGGCAAACAAAGCCATTTGCGACCTCCAGCGGCGTTACACGGCGGAGGAACAGGCCGAAATGGATAATCTGAATAAATGGCTGAACTAATCAAAACAAATACCAAAGGGCAGATCCTCTGCCCCATCTGCCGCCGGGCTACGGCGACACGGGTTAACCCTGATACGGTGTTAATCCGTTTCCCTCTGTACTGTTCCTGGTGCAAGCGGGAAATCATCATCGATAAATAACGAGCCGGACGCTGGACGCAGTGCTCAACAACAACAGGAGGTGACTTTGTGGCAGCAGATGGCTCTATTATCATTGATACCAGGATAGACACAAGCGATTTCGTAAACCTGAAACAGCAGTTTAGCGGTCTGGCGTCTACTGCCAAGAAACTGGGACTTGCCATTGGTGCGGCGTTCTCCGTCAGGGCGATTACTCAGTTTGCTAAAGAGTGTCTAAACCTCGGTTCCGACCTGCAGGAAGTCCAGAACGTGGTGGATGTCACATTCACGACCCTGAATGAGCAGGTCAACGCATTTGCACAGAACGCCGTGAATACCGCTGGTCTGTCGGAAACGATGGCTAAACGGTATGCCGGTACGTTCGGTGCGATGGCAAAGGCTTTCCAGTTCTCCGAATCCGAAGCCTATGCAATGTCCACCGCCCTGACTCAGTTAGCGGGCGATGTGGCATCCTTCTATAACATCACACAGGACGAAGCATATACGAAGCTGAAATCCGTGTTCACGGGCGAAACGGAATCTTTGAAGGATCTGGGCGTCGTTATGACCCAGGCGGCTCTTGATTCCTACGCCCTCGCAAATGGCTACGGCAGAACGACCGCCGCCATGAGCGAACAAGAAAAAGTCGCACTTCGGTACGCTTTCGTCATGGATCAGCTCACCGCCGCAAGCGGTGACTTTATCCGCACCTCTGACGGATGGGCAAACCAGACCCGTGTCCTTGCTCTCCAGTTCGAGCAGCTGAAAGCTACCATCGGCCAGGGACTTATCAACGCCCTGACTCCCGTCATTAAGGTTATCAACACCATTCTGGCGGGTTTGATGAGCCTTGCGAAAGCATTTGCCCAGTTCACGTCCCTGTTGTTCGGTAACGCTGTCAGCGTGTCCGGCAGCGGAGCACAAGAGGAACTTGCCGGAATCGCTGCCGGTTACGAAGCGGCGGCGGGCGGGGCGAATGACCTTGCCAAGAGTACAGAAAAAGCGGGTAAAGCCGCAAAGAAGTACCTTGCCGGATTCGATGAAATCCAGAAGCTCGGAAGCCCTGACGCGTCCGGCGGCGGTGGATCCGGCGGAGCTGGTGGCGGTGTAGGTGGAATCGGAGACTTCGACTTCGGTGCTATCGCCGCTGACATGAATCTGGAGGACAACATCTCTCCCCAGGTCGAAGCGATGGTCGCCAAGATCCGGGAACTGATTGCACCCCTGCAAGAAATCGATTTCACACCACTAAAGGATTCTCTCGGACGGCTGGGCGAAGCGTTCGGGACTTTGGGCGGGATTATCCTGGATGGCCTGGAATGGGCATGGTTTAACATCCTGGTCCCGCTGTCAAAATGGACAATCGAAGAGGGCGGACCGGCGGCGGTCAATCTGCTGGCATCGGCGTTCGAATTTTTGAACGCTGTTCTGAGGCCTGTGTTTGACGGGCTGCAAAAACTCCTGAAATGGCTCGAACCTGTCTTCGAGTTCATCGGCGACACAGCCGTTGAAACGCTCGATTTGTTCTCCGGCATGTTCAAAAAACTGGCCGATGTATTCGAGAAAAACGGCCCCGAAATTTCCGGCATCATCTCAAATATCGGTGAGATTCTGGCGGCTGTGTGGGCTGTTATTGAACCGATTCTCGTTCAGATGCGTAATGACTGGATCAAGACATTCGACATCCTGGGCGACTACGCAGCGGTTACCATTGATTTCATTATTGATGTCCTCTATGGCCTGACTGAGTTTATCGCCGGTATTTTTACGGGCGACCTGAACCGGGCTGTTGGCGGCATTGAGAGCATTTTCGACAGCTTTGGCCAGGCGTGTATCGATACCCTCGACATCCTTCTTGCTGAGTTTGGCACCAGTTGGGCGGAAATCGGCTCCGTGGTAAAAAATGCCGTCAACGGCATCATCGGCAGTATTAACGGCATGATCCGGGGCATTGTCTCCGGAATCAACTCCGTCATTCGTGCGCTGAATAAGCTGAACTTCAAGATTCCCGACTGGGTCCCCAGTTTCGGCGGAAAGTCCTTCGGATTTAACCTGAAGACTGTGACCGCCCCCCAGATTCCCTATCTGGCGAAAGGTGCAGTCATCCCCCCCAACGCCCCCTTCATGGCGGTGCTGGGCGATCAGCGGAACGGAAATAACATTGAAGCGCCCCTGGCCACCATCGAGGAAGCCGTTGCCAATGTCATGACCCGAATGAACGGTGCCACCAATCAGCAGATCGTGGCCCTGCTCCGTGACATTCTGGAAGCCATCCTGGGCATCGAGCTCGACGGCGAAACCATCAGCAGGGCTGTGGAGAACTACAACCGCAAAATGGCAATCGTCAAAGGAGGCAGAGCATGACAAAAGCATATTGGAATGACTGCACCATTGACGGCAATCCTATTCTGGTCCCGGATCAGGATTTGGAGATCACCCGGACGGATCTCGATTCCGATGATTCCGGCCGTGATGAAAGTGGTGTCATGCACCGCATCCCGGTCAGACATCGGGTGTATACCTGGGTGATTTCGTATTCCTCCCTGAAAGAAGATGAATGCGAATACCTGAGATCTCTGATTGATGGCAAATCGGAATTCGAGTTTGTCATCTTCGGAGAAACGTATACAGCGTACTGCTCCAATGATGCCGTGACCGTCCGAAACGCTGTGACCGGGGATTATCGTAATTTCCAGCTGAAGATTATCGAGTGCTAGGAGGTGGCGCAATGCTGAGAAATCTGATTGTGCTGCCTGATGGCACCGAAATCTTCTCTGGTCTTGGTGCTTATAACGCCATCAAGAGCGTGAAGTTCACCGGAAGCGTAAACGAACAGACAGAGCTTGCTTTGGGCTCTGTCTGTTCCTCCATGATGGAAGCATCCATCATTACTCCCTATGGCGGTCTGAATATTGCCGCCGGATCTGAAGTTACCGCCTACAAGGTGGATGATGCCGGCACGAAGTATCCCGTGGGTCTGTACACCCTCGAAAAGCCTACCAGACCCACCGCCAACACCTATAAAATCACCGCTTACGACCGCATCAGCTGGCTGGATAAGGACTTAACAAAGTGGATTGCTGCTTTGG
>JAGARK010000066.1 GCA_017622295.1 Oscillospiraceae bacterium | reverse complement strand
AGTGCTCTGTGGTTTGCCTCGTCGCTGGGACGGGAAACGGTCAGAACATTGCCCTCGACAGAGATGATCATGTCGGAGTTGAAGGTGTTAGTCAGTTCGCCCTTGGGGCCCTTGACGGTGACAACATTGCCCTCAGCAATGGTCACGGTGACGCCTGCGGGAATAACAACAGGCTTCTTACCAATTCTAGACATTCCTTAACCCTCCTTACCAGACGAAAGCCAGGACTTCGCCGCCGATGTGCAGCTCGCGAGCCTTCTTGTCGGTCATGACGCCCTTGGAAGTGGAAACGATGGCAATACCCAGGCCCTTGAGAACCTTGGGCAGCTCGTCAGCACCGGCGTAGATACGCAGACCGGGCTTGGAGACGCGCTTCAGGCCGGAGATAACGGACTGCTTCTTAGCCAGATACTTCAGGGTGATGTGGATGACGCCCTGGTTGCCGTTGTCGACCAGAGAGTAGGACTTGATGTAGCCTTCCTCCAGCAGAATCTGGGCAATAGCCTTCTTCAGGTTGGAAGCGGGGACATCAACAGTTTCGTGCTTTGCAGAGTTAGCGTTCCGGATACGGGTCAGCATATCTGCTACGGGATCGGTGATTTGCATTTTAAATATCCTCCTTTTAGAAGTTACGGGAAAAACCCGTGAAGATCCGGGGGTATCCGGGGAATGCGCTTCACACTTGGTGAAGCCATCTTCCCAGGACTCTCCGAATCTGAATTACATTTTCTCGATCTTTTTAATTACCAGCTGGCCTTGCGGACACCGGGGATCTGGCCCTTGTAAGCCAGCTCGCGGAAGCAGATACGGCACACGCCGTAGTCACGCAGGTAAGCATGGGGTCTGCCGCAGATCTTGCAGCGGTTGTAGCGGCGGCTGGAGAACTTAGCCTCAGCCTGCTGCTTCAGGATCATAGACTTCTTAGCCATTTCTTAAATCCTCCTAATCAAGCGTGGAAGGGTGCGCCCAGCTGGGTCAGCAGTTCCTTAGCTTCCTCGTCGGTGGCAGCAGTGGTGCAGATGCAGATATCCATACCACGGATCTTGTCCACCTTGTCGTACTCGATTTCGGGGAAGATCAGCTGTTCCTTCAGACCGAAGGCGTAGTTGCCGCGGCCGTCGAAGGAGTTGGGGTTGATGCCGCGGAAGTCGCGGACACGAGGCAGGGCCACGCTGAACAGGCGGTCCAGGAACTCGTACATCTTGTCACCACGCAGGGTGACCTTAACGCCAACGGATTCGCCTTCACGCAGCTTGAAGTTAGCGACGGACTTACGGGCCTTGCAAACAACAGCCTTCTGGCCGGTGATGGTGCCCAGATCCTTGACGATAGCTTCGATTTCCTTGGCATTGTTCTTGCTCTCACCGCAGCGGACATTGACGATAACCTTGTCCAGCTTGGGGATCTGCATAACGCTCTTGTAGCCGAACTTCTTGAAGAGGGCGGGAGCGATCTCGTTAACGTACTGTTCTTTCATTCTAGCAGCCATGATTCACTCTCTCCTCTCTTAGATTTCAGCGCCGCACTTGCGGCAGATACGGGTCTTCTTGCCGTCGACCATGTTGTAGCCGACGCGGACGCCCTTACCGCACTTCTCGCAGTACAGAGCAACCTTGCAGGAGCGGATGGGGGTCTCCTTCTTCACGATGCCACCGGT
>JAGARK010000065.1 GCA_017622295.1 Oscillospiraceae bacterium | reverse complement strand
CTCCTTAAGTGATTGGACACCACTATGGTAGCGATTATGTTAGGTGCTGACAATGGCTTTTTTTACGCCGGTCAGGTTATGCACTTTTCGAGCCCTTTTACTGTATTTCTAATTTACCATAAACACATAATCTCCAGCATCATTCTTGCACCTAAACGGAAGCTGTTCTGGAACAGCAGACACTCTGCCATATCCTGAAATTTCCGCACACTGTCTGCATACCGGGAGAACAATTCTTTCTGAGCATCCGTCATAATTCATTGCAAATCGTCCCGATCAGAACCTCAAATGCCGCCGAGGAACTGAGACCGCTGCCGGGGAGAACGCTGGAACGCACACGGGCATCAAATCCCTCCAGCTGTGCGCCCCGCTGGGCGAATGCCGCCGCAACGCCCCGAATCAGGGCTGCGGTGGTATTCTTTTCTTCCTCATGCACGGACAGGTCTTTCAGTTCCACCTCAAGGGCGGGGTATCCCTCTGACTGGACGCGAATCAGACCGGAATGATTCAGCGTTACCTCTGCCACGGTTACCAGATTCACCGCCGCAGCCAGCACGCAGCCGTGCTGATGATCTGTATGATTGCCGCTGATCTCCGTGCGGCCAGGCGCGGAGAAAAAATAGGATGTACCCATAGCTATCCCTCCTATGCAAGTCTGCTGTTTATGACAATCCACCAAAGAAGACTGTCTTCTTTCAACGCCTCTTTCCAGAAGGATTGAATTGCAAAATTTTCTTTCTTTTCCATAACAATCTCCCTCGGTTGACTTTTAGACTGGATGCAAATTGAGTGCAATCCATTCCGTGGGTTTCCCGTGTTCAGATTGACCACATCTGTGCGATTTCTGCTGATCTCAGTTTGTCCGGGCGTGTAAGGCTGGACTTTATGCCTCCCCATTGTCCTCACATCCTTGCTTGGCTTCAGGCGCGTGTCATGAGAATGGTCTGGATTTCCTCCGCAGAGGGCATGACACGCAGGGCACCTGCCCGGGTTGTGACAATTGCGGCTGCCGCATTGGCAAAGCGGAGCATGCTTTCCAGCTCCTGCCGGGAGTAGCGTCTCCATCCCATTTCCAGAATCTGATGCAGCATCGCACCCATAAAGGTATCTCCCGCGCCGGTAGTCTCCACAGTAGCCACAGAGAATCCGGGCTGCTGGGCGCGGATGCTGCCGCAGTATGCGCGGCTTCCGTCCTTTCCCAGAGTCAGGAAGATCAGAGGAATGTGGTAATTCTCCTGTATCCATGCCACCGCCGCATCGTAGTCCTGCTTCCCGGAAAGCCAGAGGATCTCGTTGTCGGAGATTTTCAGAATATCGCAGTGGGAAAGACCGTATACAATCTGTTCTCTTGCAGCATCCAAGCTATCCCACAGCGGGGCGCGCAGATTCGGATCGAAGGAACGCAGTATCTTCGCCTCCTCCGCAATGGCAATGGCGCGTTTGGTGGCGCTGCGGCAGGGTTCTTCCGTCATGGACAGAGAGCCGAAGTGCAGCAGTTTACTGGAACGAATCATGGGTTCGTCCAGCTCCTGCTCAGCCAGCATCACATCCGCGCCGGGGTTGCGGTAGAAGCTGAAATCCCGGTCTCCATCTGGTTTGGTGTGCACCACCGCCAGGGTAGTGTGGACGGCTTCATCCCGGCAAAGTCCCCGGATGTCGATTCCCGTCTCCACCAATGCCGCTTCCAGCTGATCGCCAAAGCCGTCCCTGCCTACCTTGCCGAGAAAGCCCACCTGGTGTCCCATCTTGGCTAGAAAGGAAAGCACATTGCAGGGTGCACCCCCCGGATTTGCTTCCAGAACAGGATTGCCCTGCTTGCTAACTCCATTTTGGGTCAGATCGATGAGCAGTTCTCCGATTGCAGTTACGTCATAATGATTCATAGGTTATACCTCTTGTTTGAGCCAGAGGAAGTCCCGGGCAGGGATTGAGATGGTGCGGGCACACTGCACTCCTGTCAGCAGATTCTCTGCCGCGCCCAACGGCAGCAGGATTCGCGCGGCTTCTTCGCCAAAGTTGAACACACCCAGCAGCTTTTCGCCATCGCAGTAGCGCCCCAGACCTAGAACCCGGTCAGACCCTGTGTCCCATGTCCACACATCGGCATCGGCAGAAAATGCCTTATGCTCCTTGCGCTGTTCTTCCAGCTCTCGCAGGCCCGTGAAAATCTGTCCGGCAACGGTGCTGTTATCATCAATCTGCGCTGCCTGCTCCCAGAGCATTTTTCCCCGGTGAATATAGCGGGAATCTTGAGCTTTGTTGGGGTCGTTGTGATAGCTGTCGTCATTGAGCTGTCCGATTTCATCGCCGCTGTAGAGTACAGGAATTCCAGACTGGAACAGCATCAGCCCATGGAGCATCAGATCCAGCCGAACACCCTGCGCACGGGAGACTTCCTGCCCAACACCGCACATGGAGGCGGTGGTGCCGCAGAACCGGGCATCCTTGGTCACGGGATCTTCATTGTAAAGCTCTCCCCGGCTGGCGCTGCCGGTGTAGCCCCGGAAATAGTCGTTGAGGAATTGCTTGTGGGGAACCTCCTCCATGCCGTAGCTCCTCAAAGTCGGATAATCCAGACCCCAGCCAATATCGTCGTGGCAGCGCAGATAGTTCAGGAACACCTGACTTTTGGGCAGTGTCCGGAGAATATCCAGCTGCCGCCGCAGCAGCCGCACATCCTGGGTCGCCACGGTGTGCCAGATGGTGGCCATGGTGGTGACATTGTACAGCAGGTGGCATTCCGGCGCTTCCGGCGTTCCGAAGTAGGGGGCAACCTTGGACGGCTCCATGACCACTTCGCCCAGCAGAATCACTGAGGGGCAGACGATTTGCCCGATGAGCCGCATCATCCGCACAATGGTGTGCACCTGAGGCAGATTCCGGCAGGAGGTGCCGATTTCCTTCCAGATATAGGGCACCGCATCAATGCGGATCACATCCACGCCCCGGTTGGCAAGGTACAGGAAACTCCCCATCATCTCGTTGAATACCACCGGATTGGCATAATTCAAGTCCCACTGATAAGGGTAGAAGGTGGTCATGACCCAGTGGCCGCTGTCCGGCAGCCATGTGAAATTTCCCGGCGCGGTGGTGGGGAAAACCTGCGGAACTGTCCGCTCGTACATTTGGGGTACGGAAGGATCGGCGTAAAAGAAGTAGCGGCTCATATACTCACCTTCGCCGCTTCTGGCACGCTTTGCCCATTCATGATCCTCGGAGGTATGGTTCATCACGAAATCCATGCACACATTCATGCCCTTTTCGTGGCAGGCCTCGGTGAGATCTTCCAGGTCCTCCATGGTACCCAAATCCGGGCGAACCTTCCGAAAATTCGCCACCGCGTAGCCGCCGTCGCTGCGCTCGGGTACGGTGTCCAGAAAGGGCATCAGGTGAATATAGTTGACGTTAGCCTTGGCAAGATAAGGAAGCTTTTCCCGGACACCCTTCAGGTTTCCGGCGAAATTATCGATGTAGAGCATCATGCCCAGCAGCTCTCGGGACTGATACCAGTTGGGACTTTCCTGCTTTTCCGCATCCCGCTGCTTCAGAGAATCCCGGCGTTCTTCTGAAAAAGCAGCAAGCTGGCAGCGGAGCTTTTTCAGCATCTCCTCATCGTGGTACAGCTCCATGTACCGTTGCTTAAGCTCCGGCCAGTACAGTTGCAGACGATCTTCAAAGGTAGTTTCTGTGGATGCCAAGACAATCAAATCCTTTCAAACCGGCACTGGAAGCCGGGGTAGTCGCCTGTCAGGATGGGAAGGGTATATCCGCCGTACATCAGCGCCGCGCCGGAATACACGTTTCCGCTTTCTGTCTCACGGTACATGGCATCCGGCTGCAGTCCCTTCAGATACACATGGATGGGATAGGGATTGGCTTTGGGGGCTACCACCACCACATTCAGCAGGGCGGCACTTCCGTCCTTTGCGGAAAACTGCCAGGCGGTAAAATAATCATCGGTCATGGCGTTGGTTAGACGGTAATAATCTCCGTAAAAAATCAAGTTACGGTGGAGGCGGAACTGCTGAATCTGCTTGCGAACCTCTTCCTTTTCCTTCCGGCTCAGTTTCTGGGGGTCCAGCTCATAGCCGAAGCTGCCGGACATGGCCACAATCCCCCGGGTATGCAGAGGTGTGGTGCGTCCAGTCTGGTGGTTGGGAACGGCAGAGACATGGCTGCCCACGGTCCGGATGGGATAGCCAAAGGAGGTGCCGTACTGAATTTTCAGCCGCTCTATGGCATCGGTATCGTCGCTGCACCAGATCTGGGGGAAATAGTGGAGCATACCCGCGTCAAACCGTCCACCGCCGCCGCTGCACCCCTCAAACAGAACCTCTGGGAATTCTCTGGTAAGGCGTTCCAGCAAAGCGTACAAGCCCAGCATATAGCGGTGAGCCGTTTCGCCCTGCCGCTCCGGGGCCAGTCCCCGGCTGAACACATCCGTCAAGCTGCGGTTCATGTCCCACTTGACATAGCGGATTTCGTGACTGCGAAGCAGGCTTGAAAAGCAGCTGTACAGATATCCCACCACTTCTTCGCGGCTCAAGTCCAATACCAGCTGACTGCGGCCCTGCACCGGTGTCCGTCCCGGGACACTGAGCGCCCAATCCGGGTGGGTACGATACAGATCGGAATCGGGAGACACCATTTCCGGCTCCACCCAGATGCCGAAGTCCATACCTATGTCTCGGATCTTCGGAATCAGACTGCTCAGCGTGCAGCCCAGCTTCTTTTCGTTGACGTACCAGTCGCCCAGACCGCTGGTATCGCTGTCCCGCTTTCCAAACCAACCGTCGTCCAGCACCAGCATTTCCACGCCCAGCTCTTTCGCCTGTTTGGCGATGGAAAGAAGCTTTTCACCGTTGAAATCAAAACAAGTCGCTTCCCAGTTGTTAATCAGAATCGGCCGGGGGGTGTCCCGATAGGCACCCCGACAGATGTTTTCCGCAAGGAACTCCTGATAGCACCGGGACAGGCTTCCCAGTCCCCCATCTGTGAAGCTCAGCAGAACCTCCGGGGTATGGAAGGCTTCTCCCGGCTCCAGCGTCCAGCAGAACCGCTGGTCGCTGATGCCCAGCACCAGCCGGGTGCTTTGCAGTTGGCTGCACTCCGCCTCAATTTTGAAATTACCGGAATACACCAGCATTGCGCCGTAGCACTGACCAAATTCCTCACAGGTTTCCGGGGCGGCGAGAATGGCAAAGGGATTGTGCTGGTGGCTGCTGGTTCCCCGGTCGGAGCCGACGGTCAGCACACCATGGGGGACCGGGGTGCGCTCGGGCATCCGCTCCATGCAGTGCCGTCCCTGAAAATGGATGATATCCCATTTTCCAAAGGGCAGATCCAGACAGGCAGAGGCTGCCTTGTACAGTCGGATGGTTCCGTCGCCGCCGTTGCGCAGCACAGCGCAGCGGGTGATCATGTCCTTTTCTGCAAAAACGCCATAGTAAAGCGCCAATTCCAGACCGGATGCGTTATCCTTCAGGTCGATGCGAAGGGTTTCACACTCTCCGCCATTGTCGTAGGAAGTAGGAAGACCGGGGATAGCGTATTTCCCATCCAGCACCGCAAAGCCCACATACCGGAAATCCGCACTGTAGCTTCCGTCGCCGTTGGTCATACTGAGGCAACCGATGCGGTAATCTCCGATGCCGCAGCCCGTATACTCCTGAGGTCGGGTATCCAGTGAAAAATCCCGCTGTGTATGCATCTGTCCGGGGTTTGGAGAAAAGCCGCAGTCGGAATAGTATTCCGTATAGCGCATATCGAAGCTGCCAATGCTTCTGCCGTAATACAGATGG
>JAGARK010000064.1 GCA_017622295.1 Oscillospiraceae bacterium | reverse complement strand
CTACAAGGCTGACAAGACCAATGAAGTGATCTTCACCGGCGATAAGAACCTGACCGGCCGTGACCTGGCCGCAGGGGAGTTCGAGTTCGTACTGAAGAACGCGTCCGGCGCAACCATCGAGACTGTCAAGAACGCAGCCGACGGCAAGATCACCTTTGCAGGCATCACCTTCGATGCTGTGGGTACTTACAAGTACACCATCAGCGAAGCAGCCGGTACTCTGGGCGGCGTGACCTACGACAGCACCGAGTTTACCGTTACGGTCACCGTCACCGACCCCGGCAACGGCAAGCTGATTGCCGATGTGCAGTACAGCGCTCCTGTGGTCTTCACCAACAAGTATGTTGCGGAAAAGACCGACGAAGTTATCTTCACCGGCGACAAGAACCTGACCGGCCGTGATCTGGCCGACGGCGAATTCTCCTTCGTGCTGAAGGATGCCACCGGCGCAGTTGTGGAGCTTGTGAAGAATGATGCAAAGGGCAAGATCACCTTCTCCGGTATCGCATTTGAGCGGGCGGGTGTTCACACCTACACCATCAGCGAAGTCAGAGGCGCTCTGGGCGGCGTGACTTACGATGATGCTGTGTTCACCGTCACCGTTACTGTCACCGATCCCGGCGACGGCAAGCTGGTTGCATCTGTTGCATACAGCGCCCCCGTCCTCTTCAAGAACACCTACAAGGCAGAACTGGTAGACTTCACCTTCGAAGCCGACAAGCATCTGGTGGATATCTCCGGCGGCGGCCGGGTGAACCTGGCAGTTCCTGCTGACCTGTACGAATTCCTGGTCAAGGATACCCTGAACAATGTGCTGGCAACGGTCAAGGCTGATGTAAACGGCAAGATCCACTTTGCCCTGCCTTACACCGCAATCGGCACCGGCCACACCTTCTTCCTCAGCGAAAAGGCCGGCACTGACGAGGGAATCACTTACGATCTGTCTGTCTACAAGGTCACCTACGACCTGGTGGACAATGGCGACGGCACGATTACTCCCGAGAACATCACCATCATCCGCATCAAGGATGCCAAGGGCAACGATGTGACCGAAAGTGCCACCGCAATGGTCTTCGAGAATACCTACCGTGCCCCGGACGCAACCCTGGATCTGTTCGGTCAGAAGCACTTGAACGGCGGCCGCGACATGGTCGCAGGCGAGTTCTCCTTCGTGCTGAAGGATGAGAGCGGTGCTGAGGTTGAGGTCGTTACCAACGACGCAAACGGCGTGTTCTTCTTCAAGACTCTGACCTTCGACACTGTGGGTACTTACAAGTTCACCATCAGCGAAGTCAAGGGTACTGACGAGAAGGTCACCTACGACACAACCGTCTATGAGATCACCGTCACCGTTACCTACGAAAACGGCGTCATGAAGGCCGTGGCTACCGTCAACGGCGAGAATGTGAAGGAATATGGCTTCACCAACATCTTCACCCCCGATGATGTATCTGTCAGCATCGATGTCCAGAAGATCCTGGAGAACAAGACGGATAAGGTTATAGGTCTGGACGGCTTCGCATTCCAGCTCAAGGGCCAGGGTAACGACACCGACAAGACCATTGTCAGCGACGAAAAGGGTATTGCACAGTTCGCCCTGACCTTCACCCTGGAGGACATTGGCAAGACCTTCACCTACAACCTTAGCGAGGTTGCCGGAGATGTTCCCCACATGACTTATGACGAAACCGTTTACGAGATCGTCATCACTGTCACCCAGGACAGCACCACCGGTGCTCTGGAGCTGACTGTGACCCGGGACGGCCAGGCTGTTACCGACAGCGCAACCTTCACCAATGTCTTCTTCGAAGAGCCTCCCAAGACTTCGGATGCTTTCCAGCCCGCACTGGCGGCTATGATGGGCATCGCTGCCATCGGCATGTTGGCAGTGCTGGTCATCGGCAAGAAGAAGTTTGCTGAGTAATTCCCAATAAAAAAGGGCCATCGGTGCAAACCGATGGCCCTTTCAGACTGTCAAAGAACTGTCATTGCGAACCAGTGACCCTTGGTCACTGGTGTGGCAATCCCCAAAACAGGAGTAAAATGGCAGTTTTATGAGGGAATTGTTCGAAAATCATGGAGATTCCCACGCCAGTGTGCGCACTGGCTCGGAATGACACCGCTTTTTAGTGCATAGGCTTGCCTCTCCCTCCGGGAGAGGCGCCCAAGTGCATGCACTGGGGCGGAGAGGGCGTGTTTCATCTTGCCCTCTCAGTCAAAACTCTGCAATAGTTGCCAGCTCCCCCGGAGGGGGAGCCACGGGCGAACCTCCCGCTACAAGACAGGTCCCT
>JAGARK010000063.1 GCA_017622295.1 Oscillospiraceae bacterium | reverse complement strand
TAAGGCCCTCCCATCGCAGCACCTTTGGCAGCGCCCGAAATGGCTTTCCCGGTTCGTACCGCCCCATGGATCATGCGCGCTGTACTTGCGGTTTCAGAAAGACTGTTCTTTTCTCTCTCGTTCATGGTTCGGCTCCTCAGCTACATGCTGTGACAGTTCCCAGAGCTCGCCGAGAATCGGCTCAAAGGCATCGATCAGATCCGGATCGAATGCGCCGCACTCTTCGTTGAGAAGCATTTTAACTGCCTGAGCATCCGAGATGGCATCCCGGTAGCTTCTGGGACTGCGAAGCGCATCGTAGGCGTCGGCCAGACTGATGACCTGAACATAGGGTGCGATCTCTGCTCCGCACAGACGGTCAGGATAGCCACGGCCGTTGACCCGCTCATGATGATGCCGGCAGATCTCCAGGGCATACTCATAAATCGGATCGTCCTTCATTTCCGCCAGTGCGATCTCCACCATGGCAGAGCCCAGGATGGTATGTGCTTTGACAAACTCCCGTTCCGCAGAAGAAAGAGTCCCTTTTTTGTTGATGATCGTTTCAGGCAGCGCAGTCTTTCCGATATCGTGCATGGTAGCGGCCTGCGCAATGTTGGGAATCGCATCCCAAAGGTCGGAAGGCAGAAAACCAATGCTCCATGCGTGACAGAGCATCATCTGGACGAACTCACGGAAATAGTTGCTGTGCATTCCGTCCTGGCAATACAGGTCCTTATTCATTTCCTTAATGGGGATCAGCTGAAGGCGAATGTGTTCCATAATCAAAACCTCCATGATATGAAGAGCCTGTGCAGGTCTCCCCGAAGAGGAATCCTGCACAGGCTTTCGTCAGTTGTTAAATTGAATGGCTATGAATCAATAGCCGGTCTTGGGCAGCGTGGGAGTGTTCCACATCTTCCGAACAATGGTGATCCAGTTGGCCTGTGCGGTCTGCCAGGTGTTCTGATACATACCGCCCACATCAGCGCGGTTAACCATCTGATAGCCATTGACTGCGGTACCCTTGACCATCACGCTCAGGGTGGGATGGGTCACGGACTGGAAGCCCACGGGCACGGTGCCGAAGTCAAAGTACACATCGGTCACGACCTCGCCGGCCTGCATGGGGATGGCGTTCAGAGCGAAGCTGTAGTTGTTGCTGGTCAGCAGATTGGAGGCCAGCACCTGATAGTTCGCCATGTAGTTGGTCTTATACAGAATCCGATAAGTCAGGCGGGCGCTGTAAGTTCCGGTGGACAGCACCGTGGCATTGGCGATATCGGTGGGGATACGGTCGTGCCAGTAGAAGGACTCCAGAGGAACATTGCTGGTGTTCGCCACCGTAATGTCATAGCGCATCTGGCTGCCGGCCATGACCTCAGCATTGCCCCGCTTGGTAATGGACACACCCAGAGAAGAGGGTTTGTCATAGGCGGAGAGCTTGATGATCTGGCCTGCATATTCCAGCGTCACATCATGGACGGTGGAATCGAGCTGCCAGTACGCGGGCGCCTTGACTTCACGGATCTGATAGCGGGTCAGGGGCAAGGGCTTACTGGCGGCTACACCCCGGGCATCCGTGGTGATGTAGTCCACGACCTTGCCGCTGCGGGCATTGATGATCTCGAAGACTGCGCCTGCCAGAGGAGTGCCGGGTGCGGTGCCGGTGATCTCATTATACTCGGCAGCGTACTTGTAAATCTGGATCTGGCCGGTGATGGGCTCGTTCTCCCATTCGATCTCAATGGTTTTGCCAGCCTTCACATAGACGGTCTTGAGCTGGGTATCCACATTGTAGCCCTCGTTCTCCAGCTCACGAATATAGTAGCGGCCGGACTCAGTGAGGCCGGTGATATACACCCAGCCGTCCTGATCGGATTCATACTGGCCGATGGGGTTCTTATTGCCATCGTAGAGCAGGAAGGTCACGCCATAGATGCCCTCACCAGTAACACTGTCGATCTTATGGATCAGAATACCGGACAGGGCCTTGTTTTCGACGGTAAGGGTGGTAGTCTTTCCGTCCTTCACCTCGAAATAGTGAGGCGTATTATCCAGCTCGAAGCCATCCGAACTCTCGATTTCAACGGCGTAGTAGTGGCCATCCTCCAGAGAGAGGAATGCGCGGCCATTCTTATCGGTGGTCACAGTATCCACAAGTCCATCATCCGCACGGCGGATCTCAAACTTC
Organism: Oscillospiraceae bacterium; assembly: GCA_017622295.1. GTDB lineage: Bacteria > Bacillota > Clostridia > Oscillospirales > Oscillospiraceae > Faecousia. The sequence goes on along the minus strand of JAGARK010000063.1, from coordinate 948 downwards.
ACATTGGGGATGCGCTCGGTCTTCTTATCGGCATTGACCTTGATGATCTCCACGCCGCCGATAGGATCGTTGTAGAAATACAAGCTCTGCGTGTCGTTGGTGTTCACAACCACGGTCTGGCTGCGGGTCTCTTCATGGATGGTGTAGCCCGGGATGCTCTGCACCTCAGTCGCGACGATGGAGCCCGTGATGCCCTCGATCTTGATCATACCCTCCTTATCGGTCCAGTACAGACCGTTAGAGGAGAGCTGGCCGCCATCGGCGTCAACCACACGGCCGTCAGAGTAGGTGATCTTGAACTGGACACCCTCCAGAGGTGCCTTCGTCACGGAGTCCTGCTTGTGGATGATGAGGCTGCCCAAAGGCTGGTTGAAGAACTCCAGAACATAGGTCTGGTGGTCCTTGATCTCAATGGTCTTGGGGGTGTCGTCCAACAGGTAGCCTTCCGGAGCCTGTACCTCAGACACGATCACGCTGGAGGGTTCCACATCGGAGATAGAGATGTAGCCCCGCTCATCGGTGCGGTATTCGCCGCCAGTGTTGCCCACGGCAGCTCCATCCGCAGTGGTCACACGGAAGATGGCGCCCGCCAGAGGCTCCTTAGTGACGGCATCCATCTTCTTGATGACAAGGTCGCCCAATGGGGTGTTCTCGAAGGTAACTTCCTTGCACTTGCCGCTTTCCACCTTGACGGTGTGAACGGTATCATCCAGCAGATAGCCGTCCTTGGCCTTGGTCTCAAAAATTTCGTAGCAGCCGCTGGGGACACTCTTCAGATGGATGGTGCCGTTGCTGTCAGTGGTGTAGGTTCCTGCAGGGTATTCACAGCCGTTGCAGCCGGCGATCTTGAACTCCACACCACTCAAAGGCTTCCGGGTGACGCTGTCCACCTTGGTAATGAGCAAAAAACCATAGGGGTCATTATAGAAAGTGAGGGTCTGGGTATCG
>JAGARK010000062.1 GCA_017622295.1 Oscillospiraceae bacterium | reverse complement strand
GGAGCCGCCGCCCTGGGGACTTTCCATCTTCTCGCTTTCGTCGCCCTCCAGAGGCTTCTGATTGGCTTCCGTTCCCTGGGGCGGGTAGTCCGGGGAGATGGGCTTGCCGCCATCCCGGAAGAACAGCGCCCAGATGGTCACCGCCATACACAGCACGATGCCGATGCACAGCACGGGAACCAGCCATTTATTTTTGTTCATGTTCTGTTCCTCCTTTCTCAGTTAGCAAAGGGAATGTCCCAGATGTAGCGGCCTATCCAAGTGTTTTTATAACCTATTTTCCAATTGCCAACGTTTTGGTTAACATCTCCTGCGCTGCCCTTATACAACCAGCGATACGTACCATTGTTGATAAACACACTGTAAGTATTACCGCTATAACCAGACGATACAGGAAGTTTGTCGACTAGCCAGGGACGAATAATATTGGCAAAGGCAGCTTCACCATATATTGGCCATCTTGCCCCGGGACCATCTACAAGTGCCAAAATATCTTCCTGTGTACTGGGGGTGTAATTCTTAGAAAAGGATGTGTCACTTACCAGTACCGCCTTGCTGCCCGTCACCTCTGCCACGGTGGAAACATAGTCGTTGCCATCCTTGGCATACATGGTGACCTTATCGCCAACCGCCCAGCCGGAGCTGCCCAGGGATACGGTGACCGTACCGATCTGCGCATCCTGGAAGCCGGACTGTTTGGGGTCGCCGGTGACGCTGAGTGTGGTGGTGACAGACTGGCCCATAGCCAGCGCTGCCTTTTCCACAGTGAAGATGCCGGACACATCCCCCATAGTTCCCTGGAAGGTGAAGCTCACGGGGACATTGGTACCGCCGCTATTCGTGACGGTGATCTGTCCGCCGTTTTCTTTATCCGCCGTCCAGCCACCGCCGGAGGAGGTATGGGTCTCAGGGTCCCACTGACCCACGGTATAGGTAAAGCTCATTTCCGTCCAGGAGATGTTCACACGGACCACACCATCGTTGTAGTAAGGCATATCTTCAGAATCGCCTTTGGTCACAGGGTTGCCGGTGAAGCTGGGGTATGGATCGATACCCACATTCTGCTTCCAGACACCCTCAGACTGAGAGCCATTCAGCAGCCATGCCACCTCGCCGCTCTTGAGCTGTTCCCCGGTTACACTTGTGATCTCTACGTTATCACTCCCGGGTTTCAGATTCGAATCGCTGTGTACAGCCTCAAGACCGTCGTCACCGAGGTAATAGCAATTCTTGATTGCATTAACACTCCGAAGCGTGCCAAATGCGCCAAGAAACGCCTGATCGGTCAGATTTGCACCCCGCTCAAACCTACCTGCAAACAGGCAGTTTTCAAGGGTAGTCTTTGCATTCGTATTGGAGAAGCTCAGGAATCCGCCCATATAGATGGTTGGGGTGTTATTATAGTCGCCTGCGTAATTGGTCTTGATGGTGCCGTAGGCGCCGCAGTTGCGGATGGTCACTTCACTGGTGTTCTCCTGAATCTTACCGATAAAGCCGCCCGCACCGGTGTCCACACGGTAAATACCTGCATCAAAGGTGCCGTACCAGGCGCATTTTTCAATCAGGCTCTGGTGGTTTGCGTAGCCCACAAAGCCGCCGATCATGCCGATGCCGTGGGCCTTCGCGGTAACATTCACGAAGGAGGTGATATTCTGAATGACCGCGCCGTTGCGCTCAAGATCGTTTTCTCCGTTCAGACCGCAAATCGAGCCGATGACACCGCCAACATAGTTCACCTCGGTATTGGCAACTACCTCACCGTAGATGGTGAAGTTTTTGACCGTGCCGGTTCTGACCTCGCCGAAGAAGCCCAGGCCCGCTCTGCCGCCTTCCACGTAGAGCCCCTTGATGGTGTGGTTCTGACCGTCAAAGGTGCCCCGGAAGTTGTTGCTGCTCTCGCCGGTGGAGCCGATGGGGGTCCAGGGTCTTCCCTCCAGGTCGATGTCCGCCGTCAGCACCGCGCTGGCGGTTCTGTCCACGGTGTTGATGTGGTTTGCAAACCAGAACAGCTGACCGGCATTGCCGATCTCGAAGAAGCCGTCGGAATCGGAATCCGGGGCAGGCTGATAATGAACCTCACCGGGGGTGGCAGTGCAGAAGCCCTTCTCATCGAATTTGTGGGGGACATCCCCCTCGGTGTTGGAATAAGCGGACTTCTCACAGACCTTGATTTCATACACCTTCGCACCGCCGAGGACGGGATAGCTGTCGGTGCCGATGGTCTGACCCCATGCAGTACCCAGCAGGTATGCAACCTCACCCGATGCAAACTGCGCTTCCGTTTTTTCTACCGCGCCCGTGGTGGAAGTGAATTCCGCCTCGGTTACGATTTCGCCATAATAACAATTTTGAACGATATTCCCACTACTATTGGAAGTACGAATACCTCCTACAGGGTGCATCACGTAGCTTGCTTCTCCTTCGCCCACGATCAGCTTGCAGTTGTATGCCCAACAATTGGTAATGACGGTGGCGCCGTTGTTGCCGCCTACGGAAGAAATGGTGACCGCCTGTGTGTTGGTATCAGACGCTCCGGTGATCGTACAGCCTACGGCGTAGCAGTTGGTCAGATTCGCACAGTATCCTGCCACTGCGCCCGCGTTCCAGCCGCTGACTGTAGCATTGATCACTCCCAAATTCTTGATTTGTGTTTGGTTTTCTTTGCAATATCCAAACAGGCCCTGAGAGCCGTTGCCGATTGCGGTGAAATTGGAGACGGTATGATTGTTTCCGTCAAAAGTGCCTGCATATTGTTTTTGAACAGGTGAGCCGTTTGCCTCGGCAATATCATTGTAAAGACCGATGGGATACCAGGTTCTGTTTTCAAGGTCGATGTCGGCCATCAGCTTGCCCTTTGCGGCAGTGTCGCCTGCAATATTGACCTGCTGTGCAAACCAGTAGAGCTGACCGGCGTTGAAAATCTCGTAGAAGCCCTCTGCATTCAAGGCTGCGCTCTGGTAGG
>JAGARK010000061.1 GCA_017622295.1 Oscillospiraceae bacterium | reverse complement strand
TTTCGTGAATAAGTGCATTCAGCGCTTCATGCTTCTGTTGATAGCCCGGAATATCGGATTCCTTACCCAACACCTTAGCAATCTTGGCCATCATGTGATAACAATCGGACAAGAAGCAGTTGTTAACAATGTCGATGGAGGCAGGGTCTTGCGGATTGATGCCCATCGGCGGAACCCAATCGCCTAAGTACCAACCACGGTATTCCGTATTCGGCCATTGCTTCAATAAGCCATCCACCTGATAGCTTTCGGCATAGCCCAACCACTTCTGCATCACCGGATAATAACGCTCCATCAGACGACGGTCGCCATAGTTCACGTAGGTTTGCCAAGAAGCAGGAATAATAAAACCACACCAATACGGACCACCACCGGCAGTATACGGATTAGGTGCTGTATGGGGCATGCCGCCGTCCGGGCGCTGGCAGTCGCTCCAGGCCTGCATCCAGTTGAGGTAGAGGGGAGCCAGATTGAAGAAGGTCTGGGCAGTGACGGCCGAGGCATTGCCGTCGCCACCATAGCCCAGGCGCTCGATCTGCGGACAATCGACGATGTAACCGCCCAAGCTGAGGGCTTCGAGCGTGCGGTGCGTCATCGTGTAGATGGCATTCATGTCGTCGTCCGAGCAGGCGAATGTGGCCTTTCCGCTATAGTCGGTACGCACCGGACTGGCCGTAATGTCGGACAAAGGAAGAGCCTCCTTCAAGCCTATCAGCTTCAGGTAGCGGTAGCCCTTGTAATTGAACTTGCTGGAGAAGATGCCGTCCGCCTGTCCGTTGCCTATATAATAATCGGTATAGAGTCCTTCGCGGAAGCCTACGCTGTCCGTCAGGAAGTAATCATCGTAGTGCAGTTCCACCTGTGCGCCATCGGCCACGGGCGGCATCTTCACTTCCGTGAAACCGACAAAGTTGGTTCCCATGTCGTAGATGTACCAGCCGTCGGCATCCTGCTGCATGCTGACGGGATGGAAGGAACGGATTTTCCGGTTCAGCTCACACATCTGCGGGGTGGCCTGATGAGCCGGGATATCTGCTACAACCACCGGTTTCCAAGCCAAGGCATCGAGTGTCTGAGGACTCAAGTCGGCAGGCGTGGTGCGTGCATCGACGATTTCGCCACCCATCTGATGGGGAAGCCAAGCCCCGAACGTACGGCGACCGCTATCGGCCGACTGCCAAGTGGCATCCGTGGCGACCAGCGTCTCTGCACCCTGGGGAGTCAGGACATCGAGCTGGGCACGGACATACGGTCCGCCCGGCACCACGGCCTTGTTGTGAGGCTGATACCATCCGATGCCTGTCCAAAGCACCAGTTCGTTCTCGCCTGGCTGCAGAAGGGAGGTGACATCGTAAGTCACAATCTGCGAACGCTTGCCCCACTGGCTGACCGCCGGAGCAAGCACCGCATCGGTCACGGCACAGCCATTGACATAGGCTTCGTGATAGCCCAAGGAATTGACATGGAGCAGGGCCTTTCCGTCGGCATGTCCGCAGGTGAAGGACTTACGCAACAATGGTGCCGACTGGGTCTTTCCCTCCGCCTGCTCCACACCGATGTAGCAAGCGTCTGCCGACCAGTCATCGGCTTTCAGCAGACCGACACCGAAGTGAGCCGGACGGCTCCATGCGGAAGGAGCACCGTCCTGATTCCACACACGCACCGTCCAATAGGCCTGCGAACGGGAAGCGAGCGGTTTTCCACCGTAAGGAATCCCAATGGATGCCGCATCCGACACCTTGCCCGTATTCCACAAGTCGGCTTCCGCTTCGTTGAGTCTGTCCAATGAAGTGGCCACCAGAATCTGGTATGCCGAAGGAGCTGCCCCGTTCTGCTTGCTCTTCATCTGCCAGCTGAGGTGGGGAGCGGTGTTGTCAATGGCCAACGGATTCTCCAGCCATTCGCACTTCAGGCCCTCCACCGTCAGTGCAGACGGGTCTTGGCAGGCAGACAAGGCTACCGCCAAGAAGATAAAATAAAGTATTCTTTTCATATTTTTATTAAGTTAGTTAAGTTTCCCCCTTCACAAGGGGGAGGAAATGGTTTCTATCACTCTCCCACAAACCGATAAGTACCCGAAGAAAGTTCCAGCACCGTATCAGCAACAGGTTGTCCGCTCTCTGTCCAACGGGCAGCTTCGGACACCGGAAGATAAACCGTAGCCGTACAACCCACCGGAACGACAGTCGTCATCAAGAAACGGCCGTCCTTGCGTTCCCAACCATTGGACACCAAACCACGGACGGTCTCGATGCGATAGGATGCACGGTCCAATCCTTCCGGGATGACGGGCTTCACCACGATATGAGAGTAAGCCGGCGAAGATTCGTTCATGCGCACACCTGCCAGGATGCGTTGCAACCAAACCAACGAACCGCCGAACATGGGATGGTTACGGGAGTTCACACCGCTCCAGGCTTCCCAAGTGGTAGTGGCACCTTGTTCAATCCACCAACCGAAGCTGGGCTGTGTCCGTTTATTGATGATTTGCCAAGCCAAGTCAATCATGCCATGGTCGGCAAGGACTTCGAACAGCAGACGGGTGCCGAAGATACCGGTATCCAAATGTCCGTCCGCCTCTTCAATGACCTGACGAAGGGCTTGGCGAACCTGTTCCAGACGTTCCGCGTCCACACCCATGCTCAAAGCAAAGACATTTCCTCCGTAGGGGCCGTAACTTCCGGTCTCTTCATTCCAGAAACGTTTCATGAATCCTTGGCGGGTGCGTCCGGCTTCCGCTTCCAACTGACGGGCATCGTCCGTTTGTCCCAACACATGAGCCGCCTTGGCTGTCAGCGTGTGGCAAAGCCAATAGAAATAGGTATGAACCATATCGGCTGCCGGCAGTTTGCCCGGTGCACACCAGTCGCCCAACATCTTCCATTCACTCTCATCCTTCATGTACATCACTCCGTCTGCATCCACATACCGGCTCATGAACTTCAGCTGCGCCAACATCTGCGGATAAGCTTCTGTCAGCATTTCCTTGTCGCCATAATGTTGGTAGAAACTCCAGGACATGATGTTGATGGCTGCGCCCCAGGCCGGTCCGCCTCCACAACCGGGTTGCCAAGGCGCTCCGTTGGGCACATAGCCCGTCTCGGGGTTCTGTGCTTCACGGATGTCCGCCAACCATTTGTTGTAGAAGGCACGGACATCGTAGGTTTCCATCACCATGTCGCACACCACCTGACCGTCTCCGGTATAAGCCGAGCGTTCGCGGTGCGGACAGTCGCTGGCTACCGAGCCATGCATATTGTCCGTCATGCTACGGCGCCAGATGCGGTCAATCGTGTTGACGAGCCCGTTGTCGGACTCAAAGAATCCCACTCGCTTCACGTCACTATACACCGCTTCGGCTGTCACCTGCTCCGGCTTCAGTTCGCCGGGCCATCCCTTGATTTCCACTTCACGGAACACATACCAGGTGAAACGGGTAGCGTAGCTTTCCACTCCCTCTCCACGGAGGGTGTAGCTGTTCGTTCCCATGGTCGATTCACAGATGTAACGGATGTCGATGCGTTGTCCCGCAGGACCTTCCACTCCGTTCAAGCGGAGCCAACCCGAAATCTCTTCCCCGAAATCGATGCGATAGTGTCCTTCGCCCAACTTTTCCATCTTCTGGGGCTGGAGGCGTTCCATCACCCGGTCCGACGGCCCGTTCTGAGCCACGAGGCGACCATAAGGCTTCTTTCTTGCAACAGCCTGTTCCCATCGGGAGTCATCGAACGAAGGCGTATCCCAACCCGGCTGTTCCAGGCGGGCATCGTAATGCTCGCCCTGATAAATCATGTCGCTGACGATGGCGCTGCGCGACACTTTCCAAGACGGATCACTGACGATGACTTCCTTCCGCCCGTCCGCATATTCCAAATGCAACTGGAGCAGCAGACGCGGAGAGCCATAGCCCTTTACCCAATTCTGTTCGGCATTGTAGAAACCGTTGCCCAGAATCACACCCAACGCATTGTCACCCTGCTTCAACCGGTCGGTCAAATCATACGACAGATACATGACTTTGTATCCGGTGAAGTTATCTTCCACCTTGATGGGCCGCTCCATCAATCCGTTTCTCCGGTCATAATTGGTCTGGTTCGGAACCAATACTTCATCGCCCACCTTCTCTCCGTTCAGGCGAAGTTCATAATATCCCAAACCCGAAATCCAGACACGGGCGGACTTCAGCCCTTCCGCCACCTGGAAAGCCTTGCGCAACAACGGAGCCGGCGGAGGAGTCTTGTCTTCCATTTCATCCAAAGCCGTCTCTCCTTGCCAGGGCACACCTATCCATTGGGCAGTCCATTCTTTTTCCGGCAATCCGGCTACCCATACGGCCGGCTCGCTCCAATCGGATGCGTTGCCGTTCTGGTCCCACACCTTCACGCGCCACCAACATTCCTCGCCGGCAGCCAA
>JAGARK010000060.1 GCA_017622295.1 Oscillospiraceae bacterium | reverse complement strand
CATAGCCAGCAATGCGGCAGTTGCCACATAGCAGGCATCGGCACCCAGAGCAATCGCCTTGACCACGTCCGATGCACTGCGGATGCTGCCGCCTACTACCAGGGATACATTATTGCGAATACCCTCGTCACGGAGCCGTTGATCAACGGCGGCCAAAGCCAGTTCAATGGGAATGCCCACATTATCCCGGATCCGGGTAGGTGCCGCACCGGTACCGCCCCGGAACCCGTCAATGGCGATAATATCCGCACCACTGCGAGCGATGCCGCTGGCAATGGCGGCGATGTTATGGACAGCAGCGACCTTGACGACCACAGGCTTTTCATACTCTGTGGCCTCTTTCAGAGAGTAGACCAACTGCCGCAGATCCTCGATGGAATAAATATCGTGATGCGGTGCAGGAGAGATCGCATCAGAGCCTTCCGGTACCATACGGGTTCGGGAAACATCACCGACGATTTTGGCTCCCGGCAAATGTCCGCCAATACCGGGCTTGGCGCCCTGGCCCATCTTAATCTCTACGGCGGCACCGGCTTCCAGATAATCCTTGTGAACGCCGAAACGGCCGGATGCCACCTGGACAATGGTATGAGGTCCGTATACGTAGAAATCCTCATGCAGACCGCCCTCACCGGTGTTATAGTAGATGCCAAGCTGAGTGGCAGCTCTGGCAAGGCTCTCATGGGCATTGTAGCTGATGGAGCCGTAGCTCATGGCGGAGAACATGACCGGCATACTAAGCTCTAGTTGGGGTGTCAGTTTGCAGATCAGATTGCCCTGTGCGTCCCGTTCCAGCCTGTCCGGTTTCTTACCGAGGAAAACTTTTGTTTCCATAGGCTCCCGGAGGGGATCAATGGAGGGGTTGGTCACCTGAGATGCATTGATCAGGATCTTATCCCAGTATACCGGGAATTCCTTGGGGTTACCCATGGAAGAAAGCAGCACACCGCCGGAATTTGCCTGCTTATAAAGCTCCTGGATGGTTTCGTTGCTCCAGTTTGCATTTTCCCGAAGGGTACAGTTGTTCTTAACGATTTTGAGTGCCCGGGTGGGACACAGGGAAACACAACGCTGGCAGTTGACACACTTGGTCTCATCGCTGAGCATCAGCCCCCGCTCCGGATCAAAGGTATGTACCTCATTGGCACACTGCCGCTCACAGACCCGGCAGGCAATGCACCGACTGTCGTTTCTGACGACCTCAAATTCAGGGTTAATGAATTCCACGCCCATTAGAATGTACCCTCCTTTACCTTTACGATCACCGGCTCGCCACCGGCAGGTGCCCAGATATTTTCGGCATCCGGTTCCATGACACGGATGGCAGCTTCCTCACTGGCGATGAACACCTTGTCATCCTTCTCACCAACCACCATAGAGCGCAGCTTTAACCGATCATTCAGAGCCATCAGACCCCCGTTAAAACCAAACACGATGGAGAAAGGACCTGTGATCAGCAGACTGGGGAAAACAGTACGCAGGAAGGTCTCCTTCTCTCTGATCTCCGGCGATTTCTTTTCGATCGTGCTCCAGAAGGAGGCGGAAACGACAGCCGCAGCCTCTTCCAGGGTCAGACCTTGGCGGCGGATCAGATAGTCCATAATATAAGTAATGACTTCCGTGTCAGTTTGCAGATTACATTTAT
>JAGARK010000059.1 GCA_017622295.1 Oscillospiraceae bacterium | reverse complement strand
TTCGGAGTTGTCGATGACCAGCACGCCCTTCTTGTCGAAGGACCAGCTGACGCAGCCGGAGGCGCCCAGGTTGCCGCCGAACTTGTCGAAGTGGTGGCGCATGTTGCCTGCGGTACGGTTACGGCTGTCGGTCATGGTCTCAACGATGACGGCAACGCCGCCGGGGCCGTAGCCTTCGTAGGTGATGGACTCGTAGTTGTCACCGGAGCCGGCGCCGCTTGCCTTCTCCAGGCAGCGCTTGATGTTGTCGTTGGGCATGTTGGCAGCCTTGGCCTTGGTGATGACGGTGGCCAGGCGGGAGTTGTGGGCGGGGTCAATGATGCCGCCGCCTTCCTTAACGGCGACGATCAGCTCCTTGGCGATCTTGGTGAAAGCGGCAGCACGCTTGGCGTCCTGTGCGCCCTTGGTTTTCTGAATGTTATGCCATTTGGAATGTCCGGACATAAGTTATATCTTCCCTTCGTATTATCTTCTTAAAAAATATCGCATCTATTTTACCAGACTGTGCGACAAAAATCAATAGAATTTCATGCAGTCGGTATGATTTTCACAGAATTTGACTTCCACTTCCGGAAAAGCGGCCTGTAATTTCTCTGCCAGCACCGGCATCACGGGGTTTTCCGTATGAAAATGTCCTGCGTCAATGAGGTTTAGCCCCAGTTCGAAGGCGGTGCGGAACTGGTTGTACTTGATGTCAGAGGTGACGAAGGTGTCACAGCCGGCAGCCAGGGCGTCGTGCATGAAATCGGCGCAGGAGCCGCCGCCGACAGCCACCTTCCGGACAGGCTTTCCGCCGGTGACATAGCGAAGACCCTCGCAGTGCAGCTTCTCCTTTACGGAGGTCAGGAAGGCCTCCAGAGGCTGCTCGGTCACCGCGCCGCAGCGCAGCAGACCGTAGTTTTCCACCGGGTTGATGATCCCGATGTTTTCGAGGCCCAGCGTGGTGGCCAGAACATCGTTGACGCCGCCGGGAGCCATGTCCAGATTGGTGTGGGCATTGATGGCGGCGATGCCGTGCTCGATGAGGGTCAGCACGCAGCGACCGGTTTCGCTGTCTTCGTTCACGGCCATCAGGGGGCTGCGGAAGATCAGGGGATGGTGGGTTACAATCAGGTCTGCGTGCTCGGCGATTGCCTCGTCGATGACATTGCGGAAGGGATCAAGAGCCACCAGGATTTTGCGGACGGGCCGGTCCCTGCGGCCGCAGAGCAGGCCCACATTGTCCCAGTCCTCTTTCATGTACCTGGGCGCCAGGGTTTCGAGAAAGGTCAGAATGTCAGCTACGGTTGCCATAGATTTGTTCCTCCAATGCGGTCAGGTCGGACAGAATACCTTCGTAAATGGGCAGGCGGTCGTCACAGGAGCGCTGCAGCCCCATGATGGTCAGCTCCACACCGGACTTGACCCGTTCGTAATATTCCGGCAGCAGGGGATGGTTGTCCTCCAGCAGCTGGGGGGTAATGTAGGTTTCGGCGGGGGAGATACCGTGACCGGGGTCGTACACCACTTCCATGACGGAGTATACGAATTTACCGTCCTTGGCCAGGGTCTCCCTGTTGATCCGGTAGCCGGCGTCATAGAGCCACTGGCGCAGCTCCGGCCGCTTGCTCTGGCACTGGAGGATCAGGCGGTATCTGGGATCCTGCAGCCAGCGGCCGTCGGAGAGGATGTGCATGATGGTATCCGCGCCCATGCCGGCGCAGACCATCGCATCAAAATCCCGGGGGATATTCCGGACGCCGTCGGAGAGGTAGAATTCCATCCTGTCCCGGACACCGAACTTCACTGCGTTGCGCATGGCGCTCTTGAGGGGACCTTCGTTAACGTCGGCGGCGATGGCGGAAGAGGCGATACCAACCGTGAGCAGATGGATGGATAAATAGCCGTGGTCGCAGCCGATGTCCGCCACCCGGTCACCGGGGGCAATAAAGCCCGCGCAGGCTAACAGTCTTGAAGAAATGGGGAGTTTCATAGAAAGTCTCCTTCGTTTAGTGGGACAAATTCCAATTTATCGTACTGGCGCGGGAGCGTCCAATGGCTTCCCCCGGGGGGAAGCTGGCAAAAATCTTCGATTTTTGACTCTGCGCCCGCAGGCGCGTTTCGGAGCGCAACCGCCCGCAGGACGGCTCTTAGCGCGGAGATGATGAGGAATGCGGGCGGAAATCTATAAATTTCTACGATGTTTCAGGCCTACTCTGTACTTCCGGTGCACGCCATCCCTCATCCGACCTCGCTTTGCTCGGCCACCTTCCCCCCGGGGGAAGGATTGGTTGCAGTGCAAATCCGACCGACAAACTGCAATTTGAAGAGAAATAAAAAAGCCATCCCGGCGGAACCCGGGATGGCATAGCCGGTCTGTGATCAGGCCTTGTTTGCCTGGTCGGCTTCGTAAGCCTCCAGGAAGTGGTTCAGCTGAGCCAGGAAGGACTCACACTCGATGCCGTGGACCATGCAGGCTTCCTCGACGGTCTCGCCGCGGGAAGAGGGGCAGCCCAGGCAGTGCATGCCAATGGCGAAGAACAGGGGAGCGGCCTGGGGGGCAATATCCAGAACATCTCCGATGATGGTTTCCTTTTTGATTTCAACAGCCATGATGATGACCTCCTTACGATTTCTTTGCATATTATAACCGTATTTGACATAAAAAACAAGGGGGAAGTTTCCCCTTTTCTTAAACTTCTGTTATGGTTTTGAGATTTGGTTGATTTTTTTTCGGGAAGGTGGTAAAGTAGCCAGCAGAAAGAGGGAATCTCAATGAAAATCCTTTATGAAACTTCCAAAACCCGGGGAAGCGTCATCGCTCCGGTGCTTCGCCGCCTGATCCTTTCCTGGCTGACGGCGGTGACAATTGAAAATATACTGTGCCCGGTGGCTCTTTCCGAAACTGCGGCGCTGGGAGAATTGTCCACGGTGCGGATCGTTCTCGTGACCGCAGTGGTTTTTGGGCTGCTGTGGCTGGCGGCCCGATTCCTGCCTGCAAGCTGGGAGCGCTGGGCCATGGCGGTGCTGTTTGGTCTGCTGTCCGAGGTTTCGCTGTACCGTTCCTTTACCTGGACCTTCCTGATTGCGTGCCTGCTGGTGCTGGCGGTGCTGGTGCTCTATGCCCTGTGTGGGTGGGACGGCAGTAAGCCCCGGATCACTCCGTCGAAGAAGCAAAATGTATTTCTTTGGCTGGCTGCTGTCGGTGCGGTGCTGTTTTTCCTGTTTGTCAGTGTGTGGACGGTATGCCGGGTTTACAGCTTCGGCGCGCCGACCTATGATTTCGGCATCTTTGCCCAGATGTTTCACTCCATGAAGACAACGCTCCAGCCCATCACCACGGTGGAGCGGGACGGGGCTCTGTCCCATTTTGCGGTCCATGTGTCGCCGATCTATTATCTGCTGCTGCCCTTTTACTGCCTGGTGCCAAAGCCTGCGACCCTTCAGGTGCTTCAGGCGGCGGTGCTGGCAACGGCGGTGATTCCACTGTGGAAGCTGGGGCGGCGGCATGGCTTTTCGCCACTGCTGCGGTTTCTGGTATGCCTGCTGCTTCTGGTGTATCCGGCCTTTGCCGGCGGTGCCAGCTATGATATCCATGAAAACGCGTTCCTGACTCCTCTGATTCTCTGGCTTTTCTATGGAATAGACTGCCGCAGAGGCCTCGTTGCGGCTCTTGCCGCCATCCTGACCCTGATGGCCAAGGAGGATGCGGCGGTGTATGTGGCAGTGATTGCCCTGTGGCTGCTGGTGAAGACTCTGGTCCGCCGGGAAGGGCTCTGGGGCCTGATCGTGGGCGGACTGATGCTGGCGGGGGCGCTGGGCTGGTTCGTCTGGGTCACCGGATTTCTGGCAAACAGCGGTGACGGCGTGATGACCTATCGCTACAAGAATTTTATCTACGACGGCTCCGGTTCGCTGATGTCTGTGGTGAAGGCGGTACTCATTTGCCCCATGAAGGCGGTTTTTGAGTGCGTGGATCCGGAAAAGCTGAAATTCATCGGCCTGACGCTGGGACCGCTGCTGGCGCTGCCGCTGGTGACCCGGCGGTATGAGCGGTACATCCTGCTGATCCCCTATATCCTGGTAAATCTCATGTCGGATTATCAGTATCAGCATGACATTTTCTTCCAGTACACCTATGGCGCTACTGCCTGCCTGTTCTATCTGACCCTTGTGAATCTGGCGGATATCCGGCTGGAAAAGGTCAGGATCATCGCGCTGGCAGTGGCTTTGGCCGTTGGCATTGGCTGCTTCAGTGCTCTGGTGGTGCCCAAGGCCATCCGCTATCCGAAATACTGCATCCAATACGGCGATTACTACGACAAGCTTCGTTCCCTGCTGGATCTGGTGCCGGAGGATGCGTCTGTGGCGGCGACGACGTATTACACCACCCATCTTTCCCAGCGGGATGTTCTTTATGATGTCCGCTACGCGTCGAAGGAGCATCTGCTGAGTTGTGAGTACATTGTGCTGAATGTCAGCGATGAAAAGAGCTTCAAGGCCTATGGGGGCTTTGAGGGGCTGATAGCGCTGCTGGAAAGCGAGGGCTATACGCTTCTGGCGGAGTATGAGGGCAAATTGGAAATCTATCGGAAATAAAAAGCAGCCGCCATCATGAGATGGCGGCTGCTGCTGTTTTGGGGAAGGTAACGCCGAAAGGGACTCGCTGCCAAATTATTCCCTTTGGGGAATAATTTGTAAGGTGTGGTTGGGGCCCTACCCAACCAGCAAATATTTGCATTTGATTGTTCGAGTCCCTGCCGACATAAAATTAAAAGCAGATACCCGAATGGGTATCTGCTTTTAATGGTACGCCGAAAGGGACTCGAACCCCCGACCTACTGATTCGTAGTCAGTCACTCTATCCAACTGAGCTATCGGCGCATGTGCGCGCTTCGTAACGCGCTTAGATATAATAGCACGCAGTTCTCCAAAAGTCAAGCTTTTTTGAAAAAATTTTATAAATTTTTTCTTGAGAACTTTTGATGCTAAAAATCTTTAATAACGCTTCTTAAACCGGAGAATCAGCAAGATAATCAGCAGAAGCACCAGTGCTGCTTCAATGGCGATGATCACAATAAACTTGGTTTCTTCCTGCTTGGCCAGCCGGGCTTCTTCCTGAATGCGGGCTTCTTCTGCCAACCGGGCTTCCTCTGCGGCCTCGCGCTCTGCCTCTTCCTTCAGACGCTGTTCCTCAGCCAGCCGGGCTTCCTCCGCGGCTTTGCGTTCGGCCTCCTCCTGTGCAAGACGGGCGGCTTCTTCCTGGGCCAGACGCTCCGCCTCCAGCCGGGCCTCTTCTTCCAGCCGGGCCATTTCGGAATGGCTGGTCAGATTCTCAAAGAAATCCTTCTTTTCCACATCCTCACCGACGGTCGTGCGGAACAGGCCATAGTAGCAGGGATTATACTTGGGACATTCTGCGGCGGTGTCATAGTAGGCCAGGTACCAGGCAAAGTCTGAATACTGGCTCTTGTGGCAGGGGTACCCCAGATCCTTGGTGACTTCAAAGGCTGTCATGCCGTCGAAGCTGGCAAGGGGCTGGTCCCAGTCCATGATGAGCTGGTTTTCTTCATACAGGTGAAGATAGGTCTTGGGGACATCCCAGGTGCCGTACTTTTCGGCGGATTCCGGGTACTGGGTCTCATCGGCAGTGATGTCCAGAGCACTGATCAGAAGATCGGTGTAGACCTTGTGCAGGGCGTGGCCATATTCACCGTTGATGTCATGGCCCACCACCACAAGAGGCTTGAACCGGCGGATGTTTTCCACCACAAAGCTCAGAAGATACTCCCGGGGATAGCCCAGGTCGTTCAGCGCCACATAGGCATCATCCATATTCCGCTTAAAGAAGTCGGGATGCTCGCCGAAGACGGGATAGATATCTACACCCACAGCCCACAGGCCATTGAGCATTTCGTGCATCCGCAGGGGCTCCTTGGGGTGATCGGTGAAGTAGACCACCTGAACGGTGTAGCCCCGCTCCTTGGCATAATAGGGCAGGACGCCGGCGAAGAACAGCTGGTCGTCATCGCCGTGGGTGGACAGGAGCACCAGGTCCGCCTCGCCCTCTGCGGGGGGATTCCATTTCTGGACGTAGGCGGGAACCTCGCCTTCAGTGAAGACATCGATTTCGAACAGGTACACGGAACCATTGTCGAAGGACACCGTGACCGAAGTGGGCGCGGTTCCGAAGAGCGTTACCAGGTCGATGAATTCCTTGCAGAAGCCGTTTTCGCCGACGGTTTTGACAGTGCCGGTGGTGTTGTCGGTGACGGAGTATTCGCCGTAGGGGCGGTAGAAGATCAGATACAGCGAGCCGATGCCCTGCTCATGCTCAAAGG
Organism: Oscillospiraceae bacterium; assembly: GCA_017622295.1. Lineage (GTDB taxonomy): Bacteria > Bacillota > Clostridia > Oscillospirales > Oscillospiraceae > Faecousia. The sequence continues at coordinate 2,489 of JAGARK010000059.1, read as the reverse complement.
TTAGGGAGGCGTTGCCGGGGGTTTTTTCGCCCTCCAGAACCCGGTCATTGAACAGGAAGCTGATGGCGGGGAAGCCCTCATGCTCCGTGACGATGCCGGTGCCGGAGATATCGGTGGCGGCACCGGTTTCGGCGGCAGACGCAGGCTGGGTCTCCTCTGCGCTGACGGCGAAGGGGGTAAAGAAAGACATCAGCATACCCAGAAGCAGCAGGATGCTGACGAGAGAAATCATTCGTGATCTCATGGAAAATGCACCTCGAATATTTTGGTATTATATATTATAGCAGAGAACGCATATCTTGTCAAAGAGAAAGCGGCGGCACAGAACTTGACAGGCAAAAGAGATTTATAGTAAAATAATCGGAGTTTGAAAGGGGGCGACGCCGGTGGAAGAGAATATTCTGTCAGCGCTGCCCGGGGTGCTGCTCCCCTGGTATCGGGAGAACCGCCGGGAGCTGCCCTGGCGGCGGGACCGGGAGCCCTACCATGTGTGGCTGTCGGAGATCATGCTCCAGCAGACCCGGGTGGAGGCGGTAAAGGGGTACTATACCCGCTTCCTGGAGGCCTTGCCCACCATTGAAGATTTGGCAAACTGTGACGATGATACACTGCACAAGCTTTGGGAGGGCCTGGGCTATTACAGCCGGGTCCGGAATCTGAAAAAGGCGGCAAACCAGATCATGAAGCGCCACGGCGGCCGGTTCCCGGATACCTATGAGGAGGTCCGGGCCTTGTCCGGCATCGGTGACTATACCGCCGGAGCAATCTGCTCCATCTGCTTTGATTACCCCACGCCGGCAGTGGACGGTAATGTGCTGCGGGTGATCTCCCGGCTGACGGAGGACGCCACGCCTATCGATCTGCCCGCCCGGAAGAAAGAAGTCAGCCAGCTTCTTGCCGCTGTTTATCCCGCCGAGGCGGGGGATTTTACCCAGGCGCTGATGGAGCTTGGAGCCACCCTCTGCGGCCCCAACTGGAAGCCCCGGTGCCAGGAATGCCCCTGCGCGCAATTCTGTGGCGGCGCGATCCACGGGGCTGCGGAACAGTTCCCCGTAAAGCTGCCCAAAAAGGGAAAAAAAGAGGAAGACAGGACAGTGTTTATCCTGTCCTGCGACGGAAAATACGCGCTTCAGAAGAGGCCCAATAAGGGCCTGCTGGCGGGGCTGTGGCAGTTTCCCAATGTATCCGGGAAGCTGGACACGCCAAAAGCTCTGGCAGCTGTGGAAGAGCTCGGGCTGCGGCCCCGTGATATTCTCAGGATCGTAGAGCGCAAGCATATTTTTACCCACATTCGTTGGGAAATGAGAGGAATATACCTGGAAGTTGCCGAATGCGCAGGGGATTTCACCTGGATGACGGCGGAGGAGATCGAAGCCTCCGCGGCGCTGCCCACGGCCTTCCGGCAATTTTGGGAGGAAACAGACCATGTTTGATTATCATATGCATTCGAACGTCTCCTTTGACGGTCACGACACCCCTGAAGCTATGGTCAAGGCTGCCCTGAATATGGGACTGAAGGAGATCTGCTTCACCGATCACATCGACCATGAGGTGGGCGTGGAGAAGGAGATCATGGTGTTTGATCAGGATGTCTACGACAGCGCCTATGACTGTCTGCGGGCCGAGGGCATCAAGATTCGCCTGGGTGTGGAATTCGGCATCAAGCCGGGTAACCGGGAGCAGTTCAAAGAGGATCTGAAGCGGCGGGATTTTGACTTTGTCCTTGGTTCTGTCCACATGATCAATGAAGAGGACGTCTATCTGGAGCCCTACTGGCGGACCAGAGACATCCCCACAGCTTACCGGGAGTATCTGGAAGAGACCCTGCGCTGTGTTCAGCATCACGAGGATTTTGATGTCCTGGGCCATCTGACCTTCATTTCCAAGGGCCGTGCCAATCCTACCAAGGAACTGCTACACTATGAGGACCACCGGGAGATCGTGGATGAGATCCTCCGGGAGCTGGCCCGGAAGGGAAAGGGCATGGAGATCAACACCAGCGGCATCGACCGCTGCGGCGGCTTCCTGCCCACGGCGGATTTCTTCCGCCGCTTCAAGGAGCTGGGCGGCGAGATCGTCACAGTCGGCTCCGACGCTCACACCTTTGACCGGGTGGGTCAGTATTCCCGGGAAGCCTGTGAGATCATGAAGGAGATCTTCGGCTATGTCTGCACCTTTGAGGCCAGACAGCCCATTTTCCATAAGCTGTAACCGCAAGGGAGGACGTTCGGCCCTCCCTTTCAATTTGTGGCGCATTTGTATAATTGCACTTTTTCTTTACACGGATTGTTGCGCCGGTAGAAAATATGTGATATCATAGAGACGCAAGAAAGAAGACTATCTATAATTGTGGTTATCGGCTTTAGTAAGCAAAGCCCAAGATATTGTGGATGTGTCCAAGTTATTGGATAAACTCGAATATATAATAGCACCATGAGGTGGTGCTATTATGGCAAAGAAAAATGCATTGAGTTTCAGCAAGTTCATTA
>JAGARK010000058.1 GCA_017622295.1 Oscillospiraceae bacterium | reverse complement strand
TTGACAGATACATTCACTTCTATAACCATGAGCGCATCCAGAATAAAACTGGAGTGGCGCCGCTGACGCTGCGCCACCCCGCTTAAAACTTAATATTTCCTACATTGGAACTCTTTTTGTACTGTCCGTACAAACTGGGGCAGTACAGAAAACCGGACTCTTTTTATGCTGTTTTTTCATATTTTCCCTTTTTAAAGTTCCGGTAGCAAAGGCCTGCCAGCCAGTTGGCCAGGAAGGCAATTGCAACGCCCAGAACGATGGACACCAGCACGTCGGTGGGGTAGTGGACATACAGGTACAGCCGGGAGAAGGCGATGAGGACCGCCAGAATCATGGCGGGGATGCCCATCTTTTTGTTGTTGATCAGAATCACTGTGGCGGCTTCAATGGAAGCGATGGTGTGGCCGGAGGGGAAGGAATAGTCGTGGAGACCATGGACCAGCAGATCAATGGTGATGCCCAGCTCCGCCTGGAAGTCATAGGGCCGGATCCGGCCGATCAGGGGCTTCAGGGTCATATTGCAGACCACCAGACCAATGATCATGGCAAAAGCCATGCCGAGGCCGGTCTTGCGGTGCTTCTTGAAGAACAGCAGCAGCACAGCCCAGGCGATCCAGCCGATGCCGTCTTCGCCGAAATAGGTGATGATGGGCATCAGCACGTCCAGAATGCCGCACTGGAGATTTGCCTGAATCCAATCGAGGATGGGCAGATCAAAGCTAATTGCCAGGGAGGTAAGTAAGGTTTGAATTGCCTGAATCATTTCTGAATCTCAGCCTCCTGTTTCTCTTTTTTCTGAGGGGCGAAGACCCAGCGCTGCTGGATCATAAAGCTGACGATATACAACACCGTCATGACCACAGCGTAGATCAGGGTACGAAGGCCCGTGGCGGTATCGGGAATGTTCAAAAGGCTGTAAACGCCCTGGGTCAGCAGCGCCTGGGCGGCCAGCTGGGGGATCGCCAGCAGATAGTAGCGCATCATGGCCTTGCCGGTGGAGGCATTGGTCTTGAAGACCACCTTCTTGTTCATGAAGAAATTGAACAGGGAGGAGACCACTCTGGCGCCGGCGGTGCACACTGTGGTCAGGGTCATGCCAGTCACAGAATTGTGCAGCAGCAGATCCAGAATGGCAAACAGACCGTTGTCAATGATGGCGCTGAGGACGGAAACGGCGGTATACCGGAAAAAATGGGCCAGAATCAGCTTGTAAATCCTCCAGGAGTCCCGGATGGGGTGGAAATGGGAGCTGGCGTTTTCTTCGATGTAGACGGTACGGATCTTCACCTCATCAAAATCGATGGCGTTGGTCTTCATGGCCAGCAGCATATTGGTCTCGTATTCGAACCGGTCGCCGGCGACGGTGACCAGCAGCTTCAGAGCGTCCCGGGGAATGGCGCGGAGGCCGGTCTGGGTGTCGGAGATGGTCATGCCCACGAAGATCTTGAACACGGTGGAGGTGGTCTTGTTGCCGAAGCGGCTGCGGGCGGGGACGTCGTCCTGATTGAAATCACGGCAGCCCAGGGTCACATGACCGGATTCCAGCATGTGTTCGCAGCAGGCGCGGGTATCGGCGGGGTGATGCTGATTGTCGCCGTCCACGGTGACGATGCCGAGGCCCTCGGGGCGGTTTTCCAGGAACCAGTTGAAAGCGTTTTTCAGGGCTGCGCCCTTGCCGCGGTTGACTTCATGGTGCAGCAGGTGGATCTCAGGATGCTGCGCGGCGGCATCAAGGAAATAATGCAGGTTTTCGGGCTTGCTGCCGTCGTTGATCAGAATGATATCCGTAAAGCCGTATTCCAGGAGACCGTCGATGACGGCTATCAGCTTGTCGTCGGGGTCCAGAGAAGGCAGGACTACCGAAATCTTGGAAAGGTCTTTCATAAGATCGCCTCTTCATCTTTCATAATTAATCCAACATACTATATCATACATCTACCGAAAAGCCAAGTGAATTCCAAAATTCTTAATGGTTTTTTGCAGGCCAGCAGCGGCCTTGACAGCATTTTCCGCCGATGGTAAAATAGGGGTAATGAAATGGGAAAGGTTGCGTTTCCCGGGAAAATCAGGGAAAACGGTATTGGTATGGTTTGCCCTGGCCCTTGTATTGAAGCTGCGGAAAAAGGAGAAAGAATATGCTGGTTGATTTGATGACGACGGCTGGTGAGAACCTGAAGGGTCAGCCCTGGCAGGTTTATCCCCGGCCCCAGATGAAGCGTGATTGTTGGCTGAATCTGAACGGCTGCTGGGACTTCTCTGTGGATTGCGAGAATCAGGGTCTGATCCGGGTACCCTTCTGCCCGGAAAGCCGCCTGTCCGGCATCGGAAAGCATTACGAAGAGGGGAGCCTGCTGTGCTACAGCCGCAGCTTTGAACTGCCCGAGGGCTTCAACCGGGGCAGAGTGCTGCTGCACATCGGCGCGGCGGATCAGCGGGCGGATATCTTCCTGAATAACAAGCCCCTGGGCTCCCACGAGGGGGGCTACGAAGCCTTTACAATCGACATCACCGATTACCTTGCCCCGGAAAACAGGCTGCAGATCTGCTGCTTTGACGATTTAACTGATCAGTCCTTTCCCTATGGCAAGCAGTCCCTCAAGCGGGGCGGCATGTGGTACACCCCGGTGTCCGGCATCTGGCAGACCGTGTGGCTGGAGAGCATGCCGGAAACCTATGTGGAAAAGCTGAACATCGAAAACCGGGGCGCATCTGTGGTGATCTCCACGGTACCTGCTCTGAATGGCATAATTACAGTGGCGGGGTTGGGAGAATTCCCGCTGACCGAAGGAACCGTCACCATTGCCCCGGAGGAGCCTCATTTCTGGAGTCCGGAGGATCCTTACCTCTACGAGTTTACCTTGGAGGCAGGGGAGGACCGGATTGAGTCCTATTTTGCTATCCGCACTCTGGAGATCAAAAAAGTGGCCGGCCACCAGAGGCTGTGCCTCAACGGCAAGCCCTATTTCTTCCACGGCCTGCTGGATCAGGGCTACTGGCCCGACGGGCTTTTCACACCCGCAGAGTCCGGCTGCTTTGCCGATGACATCCTTGCCATGAAGGCTCTGGGCTTCAATATGCTGCGCAAGCACATCAAGGTGGAGCCGGAGGAATTCTACTATCAGTGTGACCGTCTGGGTATGATCGTCTTCCAGGACATGGTCAACAACGGCAAATACAATTACCTCCGGGATACGGTGCTGCCCACGGTATCTCTGGCCTCCCAGAAGCTGATTCCCGACGGTCATCTGCACCAGGATGAAATGACCCGGAAACGGTTTCTTGAGGGCATGGAGGCCACGGTGAACCAGCTGAAGAACCATCCCAGTATCTGCTGCTGGACCATCTTCAATGAGGGCTGGGGCCAGTTCGAAAGCGACAAGGCCTATGAGCGGCTGCGGCAGCTGGATGATACCCGCTTCATCGATTCCACCTCGGGCTGGTTCCGGCAGAAGAAGACCGATGTGGACAGCCGCCATGTCTATTTCAGAAAGATCACCCAGAAGGGCACAGACAAGCCTCTGGTAATCTCCGAATTCGGCGGCTATTCCTACAAGATCGAGGAGCACTGTTTCAATCCCGACGAGACCTACGGCTACGGAAAATTCCGGAATCGGGGGGACTTTGTCCGGGAACTGACGGCGCTTTACATGGAGCAGGTGGTGCCCTGTGTCAGAAACGGCCTGTGTGCTGCTGTTTATACCCAGGTCTCCGACGTGGAGGACGAGACCAACGGCTTGGTGACCTACGACCGGAAAGTGCAGAAACTGATGCCGGAAGAGATGCTGCCCATTGCTGAGGCGCTCCGGGAGGCAATGGAATAAAAAAGGTTGCAACTTTCCGGAAATTACGCTAAAATATAAAAAACGAGGAGGAGGGGAGAGCCGATGGACGGAATTGTGGATAAAGAGACCATGGAACGAATCGCGGAGCTGTTCAAGGGTTTTGCTGATCCTACCCGGGTGCATATCCTGTCGCTGCTGCAGCAGCAGGAGCTGTGTGTGACGGACATCGCCGAAAAGGTGGCCATCTCCCAGAGCGCCATTTCCCATCAGCTGCGGATCCTGAAGCAGATGCACCTGATCAAATACCGCCGGGAGGGCAAGAACATCCTCTACTCTCTGGCGGACGACCATGTCAGAACCATTCTGGAAATGGGTCTGGAGCATGTGTTGGAGTAAAAAGAAATCCCAGTCCTGTTGGACTGGGATTTTCAGTTTGCCGATTGATCTTCCGGCGTGGGAGCGCCGCAGGCTGTCTTTTGAATGCTTGATAGATCGGTTTATGGTTTTCTGTTTTTAAACATTCTAACAATTCCTGTTGCGACAAAGATAGCACTCAATAACAAAAGTGCTGTCAGGCAAACAAAGTGAATATTTCCGTTTATGTATTGTTCCCAGTTGTGTAAATCCACCTGATAATGGTTTTCGGTGGGGCCAAACAAGGCGGTTATCACATAATTGGTGAAATAGAACATTACAGCACTAACAGCAGTGCAGATTCCTGCCTTAAGGAACGTATCAAAATGGAGAGTGCAAATATAAGCGGAAAGAATCACGGGTGTATAGCAGTATACGGCCATTAGGATTGCGCGGCCCAGCATAAAAGGCTGCCAGATGCGGATGTGAGCCATCATCAGAACAGTCAATGTAAAGGTGAGTGTAAAAGAAATGACAAACTTATAGCGGGTGTACTTGCTGTTTGACAAAAGAATAGGCCCAAACAAAAGCACATAACCCATCAAAACACCAATACAGGCGGTTAAGAACCAGGACAAACCATTGGTGTATACTGCACAGGTGAACAAAAGCAGGCAAATAGACAGGTACGTTGAAACAGAAAAAGCAAGCAGCTTCTTCGACTCGAAAAACCAGATAACGGTAGGAACGAACGTGTAGGCACAAATCAACGCTGCCAATACCACAAAGAACCAGGAAAGTGTGTGATTTACGGCAAGATTACAAATAAAACAAGTCAGGAGCGCAACACCATAGGCTATTGTAGGAACCCGAATCCATGTGCTGCGAATCACACGGAATTTTCGTGCCTCCTGTTTCATTTTCCTTGTGTCCGTGTCTGCTGAGGCGGTAATGAGTTCGTGTTCGCTGATATCAAGGGCACGACAAATATCGGCAATCAAAGTGATGTCGGGGTAAGATATGCCCCGCTCCCACTTGCTCACAGCTCCTTCGGTAACAAACAGTATTTCAGCCAGGTCTTTTTGTGAATAGTTTTTCTCGGTTCGTTTGGCTTTGATGAACGAACCGAATGTTTTTTTGTCAGTCATATCGGTTCACCTCCGCTTCACATTCTACGGCAGTCCGTGTTAGCCGTCAATGGACTGTTAAGCCACCCCTTCTTTTTTAATCAAATAAAGATTCCCATGCTTCTGATTGCTTTGCGTTGAAGCACATTTCGATTTGCTCCCGATTATTCTTTTCCTCAGCAAGGGGCGGAAGCTCATCAATTCCAAAATAGTCAAAACCTGTTGTTTCCAGGTTCGCTGCAAACGCGCCGCCAATGACTTCGCATTGCATGAAGATCTTGCACACCTTATAGGCGTATATCGGCAGATTGTGCTTCTCTCTGTCCTGAACCGCAATCACACGTTTTACGATCACATCAAGGCCTGCTTCCTCTTTTACTTCCTTGATTGTATTTTCTGCTGCTGAAATATTGACATCACACCAACCACCGGGCAGGGCCCAGGTGCCGTTTGCTTCATGCACCAGCAGGATTTTTCCGTCCCTGAATATGGCAGCTCTTGTGTCAATTTTGGGGGTCTGATATCCGATGTCATTGCAAAACAAATCTTTAACTTTATCAATGGATATGTCTGTTTTGAGACTGATCATTTCTGCGGCAATATCCCGAATCCGTTCATAACGTTCCATATCAAATTGATCTTTTCCGTAAAACAAACCACATTGCGCGATGGCTTGTAATTCTACTGCCCATTGCAGCCACCTTTCATTTGTATTCATATGTGTTACCTCTGCATATTTTAGTTTATGGACTTCTAACTGAAACCATATCATAATTCGCAAATATATGCAAGAAACGCGACAGCAAATCGCTGTCGCGTTTGATGTTTGTTAACCAATGGTGGGAAGAAGGTCTTTGCTGATGGGGCAGTCGTAGCCCTCGGCGGCGGAGATGCGGAATTCGGCCCGGGCCTTTTCCAGCAGCTCCGGCTTGGTCATCAGATCGCTGACGCTGGCTGCCAGAACCTTGGCGGCGTAGAGCATGCCCTTGTGGGCAAAGCTGGTGCGGCCGGCGGAAACGATCTGCCAGGAGTGGCCGGGACAGCCCGAGGGCCAGGTCACGGCGGTGAACTGGGCGGTGGGGGTCAGCCAGCTGACGTCACCCACGTCGGAAGAGCCGGGGTTGAAATAATTGGAGGGCACATAGGGGATGATGAAGTCATTGACTGCGGCGTTGCCGTTGTCGGACTTCTCAGCCACAAAGGAACGAACCTGCCGGTTTTCCGCGGTGCGGTTGCCGGGAAGCCCCTCGGTGTGATAGGTGGTCTTCAGGGTGGCGGCGTAGGTCAGCTCCCGCTGGGTATAGGTGGGCAGGGGAACGGCGCAGAGATTGTCATAGAGCAGCTGTTCCAGCACTTCGTTGGAAATGGTACTGGAGGTGCCGTCGATCTGCCGGGTGGTCATCTCGGTTTCGGTCATCAGGGCGGCACCCCGGGCGATGTTGTCCACCCGCTTCAGCAGGGCCTTGGCCTTGCGGACGTTTTCGCCCCGGACCATGTAGATGAGCTTGGCAGTGGGCTGCACCACGTTGGGGGACAGGCCGCCGGCATCGGCGAAGGAATAGTGGACGGAGCACTTGGGATCCATATGCTCCCGCAGGAACTGGACACCCACATTCATCAGCTCGGCGGCATCCAGCGCAGAGCGGCCATGCTGGGGATTCCCGGCGGCATGGGCGGCGATGCCGGTGAAGATGTACTCCACCTGGATGCTGGCGGCATTGGAGCCGGTGGAGATCTCGTTTACGTCACCGGGGTGCCAGCACAACGCGGCGTCCAGATCCCGGAACATGCCGTCCCGGGCCATGAAGGTCTTGCCGGCGCAGCCCTCTTCACCGGGGCAGCCGTAGAAGATCACGGTGCCGGAAAGCTCGCCTGCTTCAATGGCCTGTTTGACGGCGATGGCGGCACCAAGAGAAGCGACACCCAGCAGATTGTGGCCGCAGCCCTGGCCACAGCCGCCCTCGATCAGGGGGCGCTGCTCGGTGATGCCAGGCTCCTGGGACAGGCCGGACAGGGCGTCGTATTCGCCCAGAATGCCGATATAGGGACGGCCGCTGCCGAAGGCACCGGAGAAGGCGGTTTCGATGCCGCAGAGGTTTTCCGTGACATCAAAGCCCTCGTCCCGGAGGATCTGCAGATAGGCAGCGGTGGACTTGTGCTCCATCATGGAAAGCTCGGCGTATTCCCAGATCCGGTCACTGAGGGCGGTCAGCAGGTCAGCTTTGCTTTCGACAGTCTCAAATAATTTGTTCTTATCCATATTACAGAACCTTTGCCAGGAAATCCTGGAGACGGTGGTGTTTGGGGGTGGAGAAAATTTCCTCGGGGGTGCCCTGCTCCAGCAGCTGGCCGTCGGCCATGAACAGCACCCGGTTGCCCACTTCCCGGGCGAAGCCCATTTCGTGGGTGACGACCACCATGGTCATGCCGTCCCGGGCCAGTTCTTTCATAACTTCCAGAACTTCGCCGACCATTTCGGGGTCCAGGGCGGAGGTGGGCTCGTCAAAGAGCATGACCTCGGGCTCCATCATCAATGCCCGGACGATGGCAATACGCTGCTTCTGACCGCCGGAGAGCTGGATGGGGTAGGCGCCTGCACGGTCTTCCAGACCGACGCGCTTGAGCAGTGCCATGGCCTTCTCCTCGGCTTCCTTCTGGTCCATGCCCAGGACTTTGATGGGAGCAAGGGTCATGTTGTCGAGAATGGTCTTGTGGGGGAAGAGGTTGAAATGCTGGAACACCATGCCCATCTTCTGACGGTGCAGGTTGATGTTGACCTTCTCGGTTTTGCCTTCCTTGTTGGTGAAGGTCTTTTTGGTGATGTCGATGCCGTGGAAGATGATCTCACCGTCGGTGGGGACCTCCAGCAGGTTCAGGCTGCGAAGCAGGGTGGATTTACCGGAGCCGGAGGGGCCGATGACCACCATCACGTCGCCGCGGTTGATATCCACGGAAACATCGTCCAGGGCGTGCAGCGCGCCCTTATTATAGTATTTCTTCAGGTTTTTGACCTGGATCAGCTTATCGCTTGTCGCCACGGCTCATTCTCCTTTCGAAGTATGCAATGATTTTGGAGGTTGGGAAGGTCAGGCAGAAGTAGACACATGCCGCAATGATCAGAGGCTCACCGATGAAATAGGTGGCGGACTTGATGGAGTTGACGGCGAACATGACTTCCTGAACGCCGATGGTCCAGCAGATGGAGGACTCCTTGATGATGGTCACGAACTCGTTGGCGATGGCGGGCAGAATGTTCTTGATCGCCTGGGGAAGCACGATGTACTGCATGGTATGCCACTGGGTCATACCAAGGCTACGGGCGGCTTCGGTCTGGCCGCCGTCAATGGACTGGATGCCGGAGCGGATGATCTCAGACAGGTATGCGCCGGAGTTCAGGCTCAGGGCGATGACGCCGGGGATCATACGTTCAAAACGGATGATGCCGAAAAGCTTGAAGGCAGGCAGGGAAACGCCGGCCAGCAGGATGTAATAGACGATAAACAGCTGAACCAGCAACGGGGTGGCGCGGAAAACCTCGACGTATATGTTGGCGACAAGGCTGATGGGGTTAAACTTGCTCAGGACCTTCACCACGCGGCCGCAGCCGGGTTTGTCAAGAAAATGCAGGGGACGGAAATTGGACATGCGCATCAGCGCCAGCACCAGCGCCAGCATGAAACCGAAGATGACGGTCAGAGCTGACAATGTGACGGTGGTGATCAGACCTTCGCCGAAGAGCTGAATGTAGCTGAATGCGGCTTCAAAGCCTTTTGCAGATAACAAGAAAAACGACTCCTTTCAAAATTGACATATTCGAACACCTTTTAAAAATAGCCGTTTTATACTGGTTTTTAATAAAATGGTTTCATGCCATTTTATCAAGAAATAGTATTATCAGGGGAAAATGGCCATTTTTAGAAGGTGCTCCGGATTCTATATCAACCAAACTGCCCCGGAAGGCAGACTTCCGGGGAGTTGGTGATAAGCGCAGGTTATTCGGCAGCTTCGGTGGGGACTTCGCCGTCTTCCAGCAGACCCTCGTACTTTTCGCCGGTGGACAGCTCGTTGGCATCAGCAACGAACTGGGACATGGAGCCATCATCCAGTGCAGCCTGGATGGCCAGGTTCACAGCGGCGAGCAATGCGGGATTGTTCTTGTTGACGCCCACGACGGAGCCTTCCTGATCGTAGGGAACATCCAGAACGACAGTCAGTTCGGGATAGTTCTTGGCGTAGGTCTCAGCAACGACGGTCTCGATGAAAGCGCCGTCCAGCTTACCGCCGATGACTTCGGCGATGATGTCAGTGACCTTGCCCAGCTCCACGATGTCGGCATCGGGGGTGTTCTCCTTCGCCAGATCAGCCTGGATGGAGCCGATCTGAGCGCCGATCTGGTACTCAGCCTTGTTGGCGTCAGCCAGAGCGGTGAAGGTTGCTGCGTTGTCGGCGTGGCAGACGAAGGACTGGCCGCCGGCGTAGTAGATCATGGAGAAGCTCATGGCGTTCTCACGGTCGGGATCGGGGGAGTAACCGGCCATACCGATGTCGGCCTTGCCGGCGCCCAGCTCTGCGATGGTGCCGTCAAAGTCCATGGGGACAACTTCCAGCTCCAGGCCCAGGTAGTCAGCGATGTACTGGCCCAGGGCAATGTCAAAACCGGCCAGGGTGGGGTTGCCTGCTTCGTCCAGAGCGTAGAACTCATAGGGAGCGAAGTCGGGGGAGGTGACCATGGTCAGCTTGCCTGCGGTGAGGGTCTTCAGCAGGGGCTTGAGCTCTTCGATGGTCATGGAAGAGTAGTCAGTATTCTCCTCGACAGTTTCGCCGGCGCCGCAGCCTGCGAACAGGCAGCAGATCATGGTCAGCGCCAGGATCAGTGCAATGATCTTTTTCATTTTGAATAATCTCCTTTTCATTCAATCCCTTTTATCCGGGATTGCTGTATGAATTATAACGTGAATAATATGCAAAGTCAATGGTGTTCCTCCACAATATATTGAATAAACATGGGCTTTTGACCGTACATCTGTCACAAATCATGTAAAACGGGGTGGGAATATTCATGTATGCAAATTCAATATGCAAAATGAGGAAACCGCAAATGTGAACAATTTATTGACAAAAACTGGCCCCGCCGATATAATGACAGAGTATATCCTGAAAAATAATGACAGAGAGGACGTGTCTTGATTGAAGACCACCGTCAAGAATATGGACTATGAGCAGGTTTGCGCGCTGCCGAGACCTGAGCATAAGCTGCCCACCAGGCCTAATATCTTCTGGCGCACATTCGTGCGGGTGCTGTGCTTCTTCGTGATGCTCGGTACGCCCTGCAAGTATAAAATCGAGGGACTTGAGAAGATCCCCAGGGATGAGCCCTGCCTGATCCTGATGAATCACACCTGCTTTACGGATATGGAGATCGCTTACAGCATTCTCTATCCCAGAGCATTTAACATTGTCTGCTCCAATGACGGCTTCATTGGCTTCTGGGGAATCATGGGCTGGCTGATGCGCAAGATCGGCTGCTTCTCCACCCAGAAGTTCGTCACCGACCTGCGGCTGGTTCAGGATATGGAGTACTGCTTCAAAACTCTGAAGACCAGCGTGCTGATGTATCCTGAGGCTGGCTATTCCTTCGATGGCACCGCAACCACCCTGCCCCGGAAGATGGGCGTGCTGCTGAAGAAGTTCGACGTGCCTGTGGTCATGATCGAGACCTTCGGCCTCTTCGGCCGTAACCCCCTGTACAATGAGCTGCAGATCCGCAAGGATCAGAAGATCACCGCCTCCGCCCGGGTCCTCTTTACCCGGGAGGATATCAAGAACAAGACCGTCCGGGAGCTCAGCGACGGTGTCGATGAAGCCTTTGGCTTCGACCATTTCAAGTGGCAGAAGGACAACGGCATCGAGATCGCCCAGGATTTCCGGGCGGACGGACTGGACCGGATCCTTTACAAGTGCACCGCCTGCGGCGCGGAAGGCAAGATGCGGGGCGAGGGCACCCATCTGACCTGCGGCAGCTGCGGAAAGAAATGGGAATTGACCACTCTGGGCGAAATGAAGGCCCTGGAAGGCGATACGGAAATCTCCCACATTCCCGACTGGTTCCGCTGGGAGCGGGAACAGGTCCGCCAGGAGATCCGGGAGGGCAAGTACTTTCTGGATACGGATGTGAAGATCGCCATGCAGGTGGACTTCAAGGCCATCTACATGGTGGGCGAGGGCCATCTGACCCACGACAACACCGGCTTCCACCTCACCGGCTGCGACGGCAAGCTGGACTACACCCAGAAGCCCCAGAGCTGCTTCGGCCTCTATGCCGATTACTACTGGTACGAGATCGCCGACTGCATTTGCATCGGTGACAATGAAGTTCACTATTTCCTTTTCCCCAAGGATGAGGAGGTTTCCGTCGCCAAGCTCCGTCTGGCGGTGGAGGAAATGTATAAGCTCCACAAGGCAAAGCTTCTTTAATATCATTACCCAAGGGCGCAGCGGCATGCTGCGCCCTTTTGCTTGTTTTGGAAATTTCATGTTGAAATGGGTCGTATTTTCTGGTATATTAAATGGAGTTTATGTTGGGTGATTATCCCCTGAATATACGAGGTGAAGAGCGTGGAATTTTCCAACCTTTATTATTTGTTTATCCTGCTTCCGGTGACGATGCTGTTCTATTTTCTGATGCCGGATATGAAGCGAAAGAACATTGCGCTGCTCGGCATCAGTATGCTGTTCTATGCTATGGGTCAGCCGCTGTATCTGCTTATGATGATCGGCGTTTCCTATATCAACTATGTGCTGGGCCTGCGGATCCGCCCTGGTAAAAAATGGAGCATTGCGCTGCCGGTTATCATCGATTTGGCGGTGCTTGCGGTGTTCAAGTACCTGGATTTCTTCCTGAGCATGATCGGCATCGTGGTGGAACACGGCGTGCTGATGAGCTTTTACTGCTGGCTCATTGACGGGCTCAATGCCATCGGCTTCTCTCTGAAGTATCCCACCACCGTGCTGCCCATCGGCATCTCGTTCTATATTTTCTCCATGATCTCCTATCTGGCAGACGTATACACGGGAAAAGTCAAAATCGAGAAGAATTTCCACAGCGTGCTGCTGTGCTGGATGATGTATCCCCAGCTGCTGATGGGCCCCATCGTCCGCTACGAGCAGGTGCAGATCGAGCTTCATCAGCGCAAAATGTATCCGCGCATGATTTTCGAGGGCTTCCAGCGTTTCACCATCGGTCTTGCCGAGAAGGTGCTGCTTGCCGACTATTGCGGTCTGATCATCACCCGTCTGGCGGATCTGGGCAGCGATACCATGCTGGTTGGCGCCTGGCTGTCGGCCATCATGTTTACCTTCCAGCTGTATTTCGATTTCTGCGGCTATTCCAATATGGCCATTGGCCTGGGTATGGTTTTTGGCTTCCGCTACTGTGAAAACTTCGATCTGCCCTATACCTCCAAGTCTATTACGGAATTCTGGCGCCGCTGGCATATGAGCCTGGGTACCTTCTTCCGTGACTATGTGTACATCCCTCTGGGCGGCAACCGCCATGGCAAGATCCGCCAGATCGTGAATATGTTTGCGGTCTGGGCGCTGACGGGCCTGTGGCACGGTGCCAGCTGGAATTTTGTGCTGTGGGGCGTCTATAATTTTGTCCTGCTGTGCATCGAGAAGCAGATCATGCCCCAGCTGGAGGAGCTGCCCGGCAGACTGCGCAACCTTCTGACCATGCTGGCGGTACTGTTCGGCTGGGTGCTGTTCAGCCATACGGACTTTGCCGAGCTGGGTATTGTCCTGAAGGGCATGCTGGGCTACAACGGCTTTTCCGCAGCCGGCACAGGCATTGTGCTGATGAATGCGCTGCCTCTGATCGTGGCCTGTGTGATCGGCTGTACGAGCCTGCCCCGCATGGTCGGTCAGATCTTTACCGGTGCCTGCGGCATGTATGGCAAGCGCCGCAGGAGCAACGCCATCGACGCAAGAAAGATCGTGTATATTGCCGTGAAGGTTGGGTTTATCTGCCTGCTGCTGTGGCTGTGCGTGATTTCCATGATCGGCACCACCAGTACCCCCTCTATCTACGCTGATTTCTGAGAAAGGAGCCCCCTGATGAAGCGAATTTATACTGCCCTTTGCGGAGCTTTTCTGCTGTTTTTGCTGTTGGTGGGTCTGATCTCGACCTTTGACAAGGATGCGACCTTCTCTGAATCAGAAAGACGTCAGCTGAAAACCAGACCCAAGCTGACCATCTCCAGCCTTCTGGACGGCACCTATTTCATCGATTACCGGGAGTATTTTGCCGATACCTTCCCCGGCCGTGAGTCGCTGATGGAGAAAAATGTCTCCCTCAATAATTTCTACTATTTTGCCGGTCTCGGCTCTGAGGACAATGCCAGCCTGGTGGTGGACTTCAGCTCCAATGCGGCTCAGCACGGCGAAGCCCTGAAGGATCCCGACGCCACTACCCCCACCGAGGAGACCGCGGCGCCTGAGGAAGAAGAGAAGATCCCTCAGCAGACGGAGCCTGCCGGTGTGGCGGAGCAGCTGGGCAGCGTGGTCCTCATCGGTGACAGCGCCTTTGACGTGCCCTCTGCCAAGGGTGAGGCCATCACCCGGTATGCCAAGGCGGTCAGCGCCATTGCCGACACCCTCGGCAGCGGCGTCCGGACCATCAGCATGCCCGTGCCCAATTCCGCTGAGTTCTACACCAAGAACGAATATCATACCGGCTCTCATTCCCAGAAGGCCATGGTGGAAAAGGTCCGGGACAATCTGGGCGAGAATGTTACCTATGTGGATGCCTACACGGAGATCGCAAAGCACATCGATGAGTACATCTATTTCCGCACCGACCATCACTGGACCCATTTGGGCGCCTACTATGCCTACACCGCCCTTTGTGAAACTCTGGGCTATGAGGCGGCGACCCTGGACCAGTTCGAAACGGGCCAGTGGGATAATTTTGTCGGCTCCATGTATACCTACATCTCCAATTATCCCCAGGCGGCGGTGCTGAAGAACAATCCCGATACGGTCTATTACTGGAAGCCCTTTGCCGACTGTACCACCAAATACTACAGCAACACCGGCCTGACGGATCCCGTCACCATGGGCACCATCTGTAAGGTCCGTGAAGAGGTTGAGAACAAGTATCTGACCTTCATGGGCGGCGACCATCCTGTGACAATCGTGGAGACCAACACCAATGGCCCCTGCATCCTGGTGATCAAGGAGTCCTATGGCAATGCCCTGATCTCCTGGCTGACCAGCAATTACAGCAAGATCATCCTCATCGACCCCAGAGAGTATTACAACCTGAACAGTGATATCGATCTGAAGGGCTTCTGCGAGGCCCAGGGCGTGGATCAGTGCCTGGTGATCAACTATCCCATGATGCTCAACTCCGACAGCTACATCGGCTTGCTGGAGAAATTGACTCAATAACAAAATGAAACCATCCGCCGAACCGGCGGATGGTTTTTGCTAAGGACATGAAAAATCCCCGACGTGGTTGACCGGACCGCATCGGGGATTTTTCATGAGAAAAGAGAGGTAAGAAAATGAAAAAGAAAGAAAATCAATGAATTGATTGCTAGCTGATTTGTAACTATATTTTACCAATTGAGTGTTAAATAAAAAAGGGTAAAGTTGTTAAGCAAATATTAAGTTGCATAAACAGCGTAGAAAATAAAAAGATATTTTTGTAAATTATCCACAAATACTGGACCATTCCGGAAGAGATTCAAAGCAAAGCTCCTTGCCGCCGAAGGGGAAGGTGACCCGGCAGGAGAAGAGCATGGGCTCAGTTTTTTCGTCCCGGGAGCCGTATTTGTGGTCGCCCACCAGGGGGAAGCCCCGGCTTGAGAACTGGACCCGGATCTGGTGGCTCCGGCCGGTGTAGAGCCGGATGCGGACGAGACTTGTCTCCCCGGCAGTCAGGCGGCGATATTCCAGCCGGGCGTATTTGACGCCCTTGCGTTCTTTCTTCACTGCGAAGACCTTGTTCTTCCGGCTGTCCTTAAACAGAAAATCCTCCCAGTCCCCGGATTCCGGGGGCGTTCCATGGACCAGGGCCACATATTCCTTGACCATGGCGCCTTCCTGAACGGCCCTGGACAGGGCCGCGGCTGCCTGCTTGGTCCGGGCATAGACCATGACGCCTCCGACGTTTTTATCCAGACGGTGGATGGGGAAAAGCTCGCCTCCCAGCTCTTCTTTCAGAGCGGCGGGAACTTCCGCTTCAGAGTCAAGCCCCACGGGCTTGATGCAGACCGCCAGATCGCGGTCGGAATAAAGGATCTTCATAAGGATTCCTCCGTTGATTGTTTTTTTCATTATATCACACCTTGCATCAAAAGGCGAAAGAAATGTCGTTCCAGGCCCAGGGTTAGCCTTGAAACCTGAGGAATTTGTTGTATAATGATATCAGGAAAAGGAGGCGTTTTTATGACCACCAAGGAGTTTCAGCGGAAAAGTCCGCTGATGATTTTTTTGAGTTATTTCGCAAATCACAAAAAGCTCTTCGCCCTGGATATGGGCTGCGCCGTGGGTATTGCGGCCATTGACCTGGCCTTCCCGCTGATCACCCGCAGCGCCCTTTACGACATGCTGCCGAATCAGCTGTACAAGACCTTCTTCATCGTCATGGCTGTGACACTGGGCAGCTATCTGCTCCGGTCCTTCCTGAATTATGTGGTGGCCTATTATGGCCATACCTTCGGAATCCGGGTGGAGGCGGATATTCGCCGGGATCTGTTCAGCCATATGCAGGAAATGAGCTTTGATTTCTATGATGCGAACCGGACGGGTCAGCTAATGAGCCGGTTGACTTCCGACCTTTTTGAGCTGACGGAGCTTGCCCACCACGGTCCCGAGGATCTGCTGACCTCCGTGCTGACCATCATCGGCGCCCTGGTCGTCATGGCAACCATCCAGTGGCGGCTGGCTCTGGTGGTGGCGGTGGTGATTCCCGTTGCCATCCTGATCATCATGTTCACCCGCAAGAGCATGTCCAAAGCCTCCAAGGGCGTCAAGCAGAAGATCGGCCACATCAATCAGGAGATCGAATCCAGCCTCTCCGGCATCCGCACCGCCAAGGCATACGCCAATGAAGCCACCGAAAGCACCCGCTTCGGCGCTGCCAATGAGCAGTTCAAGACCTCCAAGCGGGAATTCCACAAGGCCATGGGCGTGTTCCACAGCTCCATGGAGTTCTTCCTGTGCAGTCTGAACGTGGTCGTCGTGGGTGTGGGTGGCTACCTGATCATGAAGGGGAAGATGGATTATGTGGATCTGATCACCTTCTCCCTGTACGTTTCCACCTTCGTCACCCCTGTGCGCAAGCTGGCAACCTTTTCTGAAATGCTGGCCAATGGTCTGGCAGGTCTGAGCCGCTTTGTGGACGTGATGCGCACCGAGCCCACCATTCAGGATAAGCCTGATGCCAAGCCTCTGCGGGATGTCCGTGGTGAGATCACGGTGGACCATGTATCCTTTGCCTATGAAGGCGATCTGGACGTGCTCCACGATGTGAGCCTTCAGATCCGGCCCGGCGAGACCATTGCCATCGTAGGCCCCTCCGGCGGCGGCAAGACAACCCTGTGCCAGCTGGTGCCCCGGTTCTACGATGTGGAAAACGGTTCCATCTGCATCGACGGTCAGGACCTGCGGGATGTGACCCAGAAGTCTATCCATGAAAACATCGGCATCGTGCAGCAGGATGTGTTCCTCTTTGCTGATACCATTTTCGAGAATATCCGCTACGGTAAGCCCGACGCCACCATGGAGGAGGTCATTGAAGCTGCCAAGCGGGCAGAGATCTACGAGGATATTCTGGCCATGCCCCAGGGCTTCGACACCTATGTGGGCGAGCGGGGTACCCTGCTCTCCGGCGGCCAGAAGCAGCGTGTGTCCATCGCCCGGATCTTCCTGAAGAATCCGCCCATCCTGATTCTGGACGAAGCCACCTCCGCCCTGGACTCTGTGACGGAGGCGAAGATCCAGCAGGCCTTCGACAATCTGGCCGTGGGCCGCACCACGCTGATCATTGCCCACCGCCTGAGCACCATCCGCTCTGCCAACCGCATCGTGTCCATCGCCGGCGGCGTCATCACCGAATGCGGCACTCATGAGGAGCTGCTCCAGAAGGGCGGCATCTACGCCGATCTCTACAAGACCCAGAATGCACTGGCATTGGAGGCGCTGAAATAACGCTGAATAACGGGCTGGTACTGCTTATTGAAGTACCAGCCTGTTTTAACGGCTTGACTAGCGAACATATGTGCGATATACTGGTGGAAAATTATTTCGGAGGTGATGTAATGGCTTTTCCGATGAGAAAACGTGTTTGTTTGAAAGGATACGATTACAACACGCCGGGGTATTATTACAATATGCACCAGAGAAAAACAGAAGCTGCTGTGTGACGTTGCAGGGACCGGCATCCTCGACGGTCCGAAAACCTGCATTACGATATATGGAAAAATAGCAAAAAAATGAGAATATATTGACAACAATCCGGCAAAGTGGAATGAAGATTGTTTTTATCAGGAGTAGTGATATGGAAGTCAAATTTTATGATTATGTGGATGATGGCCTGCTGAAGTACGCGGTCATCATTTCCCGACATCAGAATAAGTGGGTCTTCTGCAAGCACAGGGAAAGAGATACCTATGAAATTCCCGGCGGTCACAGGGAAGCGGGGGAAGATATCCTCACTACAGCCGAAAGGGAGCTCTGTGAAGAAACGGCTGCGGTTGATTTTACAATAGAACCAGTTTGCGTCTATTCCGTCACAGGTAAAAACAGAGTGAATCAGACGGGAGAAGAGACTTTTGGCATGTTGTATTTTGCGGAAATAGCGTCCTTTGACGATGTGCTGCACAGCGAAATGGAGGCTGTTTATCTGTTTGAACAATTACCTGAATCCTGGACATATCCTTTGATTCAGCCTTTGCTGATCCAAGAATATCAAAGAAGGAAGCAGGATGAATCCAATCTGTTGGCCGGCGACAGCGGATCGTCCGGGAGGCTGGTCCCTACAAAGAATGATCCATAATAATAAGACCTCAATTCCGAATACTTCCGGGATTGAGGTCTTTGTCATATCAGAATTTTGTGCCGGGGAAATATTCCTCCACAAAATCCACCTTATCCACCTGGAAGCTCTTGCCGTTGAGATATTCAAGGCTTCCTGCGTCGGTGGTGAACTGGAAGGTCAGACGGTAGGAATACAGGGCCTGGTAGTTCCGATCAAACCGTTTGTCCAGCTTGCCATATTTGCCGTCGCCCAGAAGGGGATGTCCCGCGTGGGCGAACTGGGCGCGGATCTGGTGGGTCCGGCCGGTGATCAGCTCGCACTCCACCAGGCTGAGACCCTGGGCGGAGCATAAGACCTTGTAATTGGTCTGGCAGCTCTTGGAGCCAGTCTGGGGGGTGTCGGTGACGAAGACCCGGTTTTTCTTGGCGTCCTTGAAAAGGTAGCCCTTCAGGCTGCCTTCTCTGGGCTTGGGGGTGCCTTCCACAATGGCAAGATACCGCTTGTCCATCTCCCGGTCCTTGATCTTCTGATTCAGCACCCGCAGGGCTTCGGCGGTCTTGGCGGCAATGACGATGCCGCCGGTGTTCCGGTCGATGCGGTTGCACAGGGCGGGGGTGAAGGAATTTTCCTCCCGGGGACGCCATTCCCGCTTCTGGTAGAGGTAGGACTGGATGTGGTCGATGAGGGTGCGGCCGTATTCTGCGCCGTCGTGGGGATGGACGGCCAGGCCGGGGCGTTTGTCCACCAGCAGCACGTGCTCATCCTCGTAGACGATGGTCAGCTTCGGGACGGCTACTGTCAGGTAGGCGTTGTCCTCCCGGGGCTTGTCGAAAAATTCGTCGTTGATGTAAAGCTGCAGCACATCACCGGCCTTCAGCCGGGTGTCCCGCTCCGCACGGGCGCCATTACATTTTATGCGCTTGATGCGGATGTATTTCTGGGCCAGAGAAGCGGGCAGCAGGGGAACGGCTTTGGCAAGAAAGCGGTCCAGACGCTGGCCGGCATCGTTGGGGCCAATGGTGAATTCTTTCATTAAATCTTACCCATGTTTTCTTCAAAATGTCTGTTGATCTGCTCGGTGAACTCCATGGCGGGGTTATAGCCCATTTTCCGCTGGCGGTTGTTCATGGCCGCCACCTCCAGGATCACCGCCAGATTGCGGCCGGGGGTGACGGGGATGGTGTTCATGGGGATCTTGATGCCCATGATGTCCATAAACTGATCCTCCAACCCCAGCCGGTCATAGATCTCCTGGGGATTCCAGTGGACGATGTTTACCACCAGATTGATCTCATTTTCCAGCTTGACGGCGCCCATGCCAAAGAGCTTCGCCACGTTGATGATGCCGATGCCCCGCAGCTCCACATAGTTGCGGATCAGTTCCGGGGC
Organism: Oscillospiraceae bacterium; assembly: GCA_017622295.1. Lineage (GTDB taxonomy): Bacteria > Bacillota > Clostridia > Oscillospirales > Oscillospiraceae > Faecousia. Next base: position 21,770 of record JAGARK010000058.1, on the reverse strand, counting down.
TCTGCCCAGCAGGGTCTTTCGGGTGCTCTTGCGGATCTCCACGGCGTCATCGGCAATGAGGCGGTGGCCGCGCTTCAGAAGCTCTACGGCGGTCTCACTTTTACCGATGCCGCTTTCGCCCACCAGCAGAACGCCCTCGCCGTAAATCTCCATCAGCACGCCGTGGCGGGTGATGCGGGGCGCCAGGGCATCCTTCAGATAGGTGATGATGGCGGAGATGATGGTGGAGGTGGCTTCGTGAGAGCGAAGGACGGTCACATTGTGTTTTCTGGCCATTTCCAGGCACTGGTCGCTGACCCGGAGATTCCGGGCAATGACCACTGCAGGGAATTTGTAGGAAAACAGCCGATCGAAGATCATGCTCCGTTCGCTGTCGGAGAGGCGTTTGAGATAGCTGATTTCCACATTTCCCAGAACCTGCAGACGGCTGGGCTCGAAATGATCGAAGAAGCCGGAAATCTGCATGCCGGGACGGGCCACATCCTCCACCGTCAGACGGATGGAATGGTAGTCTGTGGCGGCGTAGACGACCTCCAGACTGAATTCTTCCACAAGGGATGTCAGGGGAACGCTGTAAGTATCGACCAAGACGGACACCTCCTGAGTGTCTTTTTTGCTATTATACCTGCGGCCAGGATGAATATCAAGGTATTTTGAAAAAAACTCAAAAATTTGTAAAAAAGTGCTTGCTTTTTTTAGAAAAGTCTGATATCATATTCAAGCGCCTGTGGTCAGGCGTAATTTGTGAGTGTATTTCAGATAGGAGGTGCAGTGAATGGCGAAGTGTGATTTTTGTGGCAAGGGCGTGACCTTCGGTATTAAGGTTTCCCACTCCCACAGACGTTCCAACCGTACTTGGAAGCCCAACGTCAAGCGCGTTAAGGCTGTCGTCAACGGCACTCCGTGCCATGTGTACGCATGTACCAGATGCCTCCGCTCCAACAAGGTTGAGCGCGCTATCTGATTGGCTGCATAACAAAAGACAGGTCGCAAGGCCTGTCTTTTTTGTTTTGCTCTATGATAGGTAAAAAGCACCCCGGACCATTCGTCCGGGGTGCTATTCGTTTTACAGCCAGCCGGCGTCTTCGGATTCGGTCTTCTTGCTCCGGGAGAGGAGCTCATGGACCGCGTCCCTGACGTTGACATTTTCGTAGAGAACCTTATAGGCGGCTTCCGTGATGGGCATCTCGATGCCCTGAGCCTTGCCCAGCTCGTAGGCGGACTTGGTTGCGTAGTAGCCTTCCACCACAGCGCCCACCTCATCCATGGCTTCCTGGACGGACTTGCCCTGGCCGATGAGGATACCAGCCCGGCGGTTCCGGGAGTGCATGGAGGTGCAGGTGACGATCAGATCGCCCACGCCGGCAAGACCTGCGAAGGTCTCCTTTTGAGCGCCCAGTGCAACGCCGAGGCGGGCAGTTTCAGTCAGGCCTCTGGTCATCAGCATGGCCTGGGTGTTGTCGCCAAAGCCCAGGCCGTCGGTAATACCGGCGCACAGGGCGATGACATTCTTCAACGCTGCGCCCAGCTCCGCACCGATGGGATCGGGGCTGGTGTAGACCCGGAGGGTGTCAGCCATGAAGGCGTCCTGGACGAACTCCGCCAGGGCCTGATTCTGGCAGGCAGCCAGCAGGCCGGTGGGAACGCCAATGGAAACCTCTTCTGCGTGGCTGGGGCCAGTGAGGACAACCACTTCCTTGCCGGTTTCCTGGGCGACTACTTCGCTCATGCGCATGTGGGTCTTGTCCTCCAGGCCCTTGGTGACGGACACCACCACGGCGTCCTCGTCGATATAGGGCTTGACACCCCGGCAGACGCTGCGGGCGGGGAAGGAGGGGCTGGCCATGACCACCATCTTGCAGCCGGAGGCACAGGCGTAATCGCCGCTGATTTTCAGACCCTCGGGCAGCACCGCGCCGGGAAGGCGGATGTTGTGCCGCTCATTTTCCATCTGGGGGATCAGATGCTTTTCAAAAGTCCACATGGTCACATCGTGACCGTTTTTGCACAGACGGATGGCCAGGGCCGTGCCCCAGGCGCCGCTGCCGATAACTGCTACTTTCATGATTTTTTTCCTTTCCCGAACAGATTGGTCTTGCGCTCTTCACCCTTGACCAGGCGGACGATGTTGCCCCGGTGCATCCAGACGATCAGACCGCTGAGAAACAGACCCACGAGGATGGGGAACAGGCTGTCCGGATGGAGCCAGGCGTAGATAAAGCCGAAGGAACCGGAGGACAGGACACTGCCCAGAGAAACGTACTTGGTCAGAAGATACGCCACCAGGAAAATGCCGAAGACGAACAGGCCGATGCGCCAGTCCATCATCAGAGCAACGGTGACGCCGCTGAGAATGCCCTTGCCGCCCTTAAAACCCAGCAGGGCGGGGAAGATGTGACCAAGAATCACAAACAGACCGCCCAGGGCGACGCCCTCCTGATAATAGCCGTAGGCGGCGATCAGCATGCCGGAGGCAAAGCAGGCGAGAACCGCCTTGCCCATATCGATGAGCACCACCAGCAAAGCGGTGCGGGAACCGTAATTGCGGATAAAATTGGTCAGACCGGCGTTGCCGCTGCCATGTGTACGGACATCATCGTGGGAGAAGATGGAAGAAACGATCACAGCGCCGTTGAGATTGCCCAGCAGATAGCTGGCAACAGCGGCCAGAACGATCAGATACCACATAGATCAGTCGTCCTCCTTATCACCCTTCTGACGGATGGTGATCCGGATGGGCGTGCCCTGCAGACCGAAGACTTCCCGGATCTGGTTTTCCAGATATCTCTGATAAGAGAAGTGGAAGAGCCGTGCATCATTGCAGAAAATGACGAAGTGAGGGGGCTTGGTGCTGGCCTGGGTCATGTAGTAGATCTTCAGGCGGCGGCCCTTGTCACTGGGGGGCTGAACACGGGTGGTGGCGTCTGCCAGAATGGAGTTCAGCGCGCCGGTGGTGATGCGGCTGGTATTCTGCTTGTGGACTTCCTGGATCATGGGGAAGAGCTTGCTGACACGGGAGCCGGTGAGGGCGGACAGGAAGACCACGGGAGCGTAGGTCATGTAGGAAAGATCCCGGCGGACATTGTTTTCCATGTCGCGCATGGTGTTGGTTTCCTTGTCCTCCACAGCATCCCACTTGTTGACCACGATGATGGCGGCCTTGCCGGCCTCGTGCACGAGACCTGCGATCTTGGTGTCCTGCTCGGTGACGCCCTCGTTGGCATCAATCAGGATCAGGCACACATCAGCCCGGTCGATGGCGCTGATGGAGCGCATGTTGGAATACTTTTCGATGACGTCATCCACCTTGCTCTTGCGGCGCATACCGGCGGTGTCGATCAGGCAGTACTTACCGGTTTCATTTTCGTAGTAAGAGTCGATGGCGTCGCGGGTGGTGCCGGCCACATTGGAGACGATGACGCGCTCCTCGCCCAGGATCTGGTTCAGCAGGCTGGACTTTCCCACATTGGGCTTGCCCACGATGGCGACCTTGATGATGTCGTCATCCTCGTCCTCGCCGTTGTCCTCGGGGATGTTATCCAGGACCCAGTCCAGCATGTCGCCGGTACCGTGACCGTGGACGGCGGAGGTTTCGAAGAGATCGCCGATGCCCAGGGAGTAGAACTCGAAGACATCGGGATTCACAAGACCGATGGAGTCACACTTGTTGACGGCCAGGCAGACGGGCTTCTTGCTTTTGCGCAGCATGGTAGCCACGTCCTGGTCTGCGGCAGTGACGCCGGAACGGACGTCTACCACCATGATGATGGCGTCAGCCAGTTCGATACCGATCTCGGCCTGACGGCGCATGAATTTCAGCATCTCGCTGTCGGTACCGGGCTCAATACCGCCGGTATCCACCAGGGAGAAGGTGCGGCCGCACCATTCGCACTCGCCATAGATCCGGTCCCGGGTAACGCCGGGGGTATCCTCGACGATGGAAGTACGCTGACCGGTCAGTTTATTGAACAGCATGGATTTGCCCACGTTGGGCCGTCCGACGATGGCCACCAGGGGTTTTGCCATGGCAAACACTTCCTTTCAGTACAGAATGAACATATTTTCCAATAATATATTATGACACAATTTCCAGTAAAAAGCAATGGAAACTGTGTCAGATTTGCATTTAATTCAGAAATCAAATTACAGTTTATCGTACTGGCGTAATACGCCCCTACATTCGCTATCGTTACCGTTTTGTCTGAAAACGGAAAAAGAGGAAGGCCGAAGCCTTCCTCTGCGTTCCACTTTTTCGCGTCAGCTGAAATTACTCAGCCTTGGCAGCCACGACCTGACGACCATTGTAGGTACCGCAAGCCTTGCAAGCTCTGTGGGGCATAACGGGTTCGCCGCACTTGGGGCAAACAGTCACGCTGGGAGCGGACAGCTTCCAGTTGGAGCCACGGCGCTTATCGCGGCGGGCCTTGGACACTTTACACTTAGGGACAGCCATGGATGACACCTCCTTGGTCAAACTGCTTTTAACAGCATCAAAATAAAATTACTTTTCAAGAAGCTGCTTCAAAGCAGCAAATCGGGGATCGAGCTCCTTCTGGCAATTGCAGGGACCGTCGTTCAGATTTTTGCCGCAACGGCAGCACAATCCGGCACAGTCGTCCTTGCACAGCAGCTTGGAATCAAGGTTCAGGACGAAAACCGTCCGGACGATGTCCTCCAAGTCGGCGCTGTCTCCCTCCAGAGGGAATACCCACTCATCTTCGTTTTCTTCGTTGGCAAGCTCGTCCACCAGCACCACATCGATGGGGAAGTCAATCTCCCGGTCGAAATCGCTGGCGCAGCGGTCGCAGGTTCCGTGAATGGTGGTTCGAATGGAACCGGTCATCACGAGGACGCCCGCGGTGTTGCGCACGGTACCGGATGCTTCAACGCTTTCCGTCACCGGATAGCTGTTGCCATAGCGAAGATCACTCAAATCAACGCTGGTAGAAAAAGGAACCGATGCACCGGGGCATTCGATAATCTTAGAAAGTCCTAGCAGCATAGTATCCCCCTTCTTCACAGTCATGCCTAAGTATTATACAGTCCTTTGTCCCATTTGTCAAACATTATTTTTACAAAATATTTGATATTTTCTAGGAATCTATCACAGCATATTGTGGTTAAGCCTTTGGGCGGGGGTTCTATTTGGTTTTCGGGGGACATACCATGGACTAAACCAAACGCAGGAGCCAATCTCCTGCTTAGTTAAGGAGGATGGCTATGGAAAATATCTATCAGGACATCGCCGCCCGGACGGGGGGAAACATCTATATTGGCGTAGTGGGGCCGGTGCGCACCGGCAAATCCACCCTCATCAAGCGGATCATGGAGGAGCTGGTGATCCCCTGCATCGAGGACCCATACCGGCAGGAGCGGGCCAGGGATGAGCTGCCCCAGAGCGGCTCCGGCAGGACTATTATGACGTCTGAACCCAAATTCGTCCCCGAGGAGGCTGTGGAGATATCCCCGGACGGAACAGCCCGGGTGCGGATCCGGATGATCGACTCCGTGGGCTATATGGTGGACGGCGCCGTGGGGGCGGAGGAGGATGGACAGCCGAGAATGGTCACCACTCCCTGGTTTGATACGGAGATCCCCATGACCCAGGCGGCGGAGCTGGGGACGAAAAAGGTCATGGAGGGCCACTGCTCCATCGGCCTGGTGGTGACCACCGACGGGTCTGTAACTGATATTCCCAGGCAGGACTATCTGGAGGCGGAGCGCAGAGCCATTGCGGATATGAATGCTACGGGAAAGCCATATCTTGTGGTTGTCAACAGCCGCAATCCCTCTTCCGAGAATGCAAGGGCGGTCAAGGCATATTTAAAGAAAGAATTGGGGGTGGATGCGGAAATTGCGGACTGTCAGGCCCTGACGCGAGAGGATATTGCCGGGCTTCTGAAGGCACTGCTCTATGCCTTCCCCATGAAGGAGCTGCGGATTTACCTGCCCCGGTGGATGGATGCGCTGGAATGGGAGCATCCTGTGAAGGCAGCCCTTTATGAAGCGCTGATGCAGCGCGCTCAGGAAATCACTACCCTTGCCCAGGCGGAATGCAGCCTTGCCAAACTCAGGGAGCTGGAGCAGGTGCTGGATTTTTCAATCCGTGCTGTGGATCTGGCCACGGGCAGCGTTTCCTGCGCTTTTGTCTTCCCGGAAAAGCTGTTCTATGAGATCCTCAGCGCCCGGGCGGGACTGCCCATCCGAAATGACGGGGAATTGCTGAAGCTTCTGACGGAGCTGTCTGGAATCAAGACCGAGTATGACAAGATTTCCACAGCCCTGTCGGCGGTGAAAGCCACGGGCTATGGTGTGGTGATGCCTACGGCGGAGGAAATGAAGCTGGAGCCCCCCGAGATCGTCCGCAAGGGCGGCACCTTCGGGGTGAAGCTGAAGGCAGGCGCCCCCTCCATTCACATGATCCGGGTAGATATCGACACGGAAATCAGCCCCATGGTGGGCGATGAAAAGCAGTCCCAGGATCTGATTTCCTACTTAAGCGGTGAGGAGCCGGAGAAGCTCTGGCAGAGCAATATTTTCGGCAAGTCCGTCTATGAAATGATTCAGGAGGGGCTGACAGCCAAGCTGGTACGGATGCCGGAGGATGTCCGGGGGAAATTCCGTGGGACCCTGGGCAGGATCGTCAACGAAGGAGCCACCGGGCTGATCTGTTTGATTTTGTAAATTGCAGTTTAGCGTGCTGCCGAAGGCAGCACAATGCAAAATTCAAAATGCAGAATGCAGAATTATGGTGTGTGCAAAGCGCACGATTGAAATTGTTTTCGAAGAAAACTCCTCAATTTTGCATTTTGCATTTGGCATTCTGCATTTCATAGACTCATCTTGACATCCCCCCATCCGGAAGGTAAAATAAAAGAAAACACCAAGGAGGAATGCCCTATGGCAATCAACATCGAATATCTGTGGAAGGACCGGAAGCGTTATTTCGGCTTGCCCCTGAGCTTTACCCGTTACTGCATGTCCGAGGATCGGCTGTTTGTTTCCGTGGGCTTTCTGAACATCAAGGATGATGAAGTCCTCCTGTACCGGGTCCGGGATATCGATACCAGCCGAAGCCTTTGGCAGCGTATTTTCGGCGTGGGTACCGTCAATGTGATTTCTGCCGACAAGACCATGCCCAATCTGGTGCTCAAGAACGTCAAGGATCCCATTTTTGTCAAGGAACTGATCCACAAGCAGGTGGAGGAGATGAAGCTTCGCCGCCGGGTGCGCTTTGGCGAGATCATGACCTCCGACGCAGACGGTGACGGCGAGATCGACGATCCGGAAGATCAGTATTAAATTGGAAACGGGTGCTCCCAGAGAGCGCCCGTTTTTTAAGATTTATGAAATTTTTATATATTGCCATTTACCCCCGGAAAAAAGCGTGGTACAATATTATGTACACCGCATTTTTCCGGGGGAATGTTTATGAACCTTTCAAATAGAATGAAAAAACAATGTAATTACCTGGCGCTGGCCTTTTTGATCCCCTTTGTGGGGATGCTACTGGTGATGCTTTGCAGCCAGTATGAGCCCTTTGGCAAGTACTCCATGCTCTATTCCGATATGTACCACCAATACTATCCCTTCTTCGTGGCCTTTCGGGAGGCTCTGCGCAGCGGAGACTCGCTGCTGTATACCTGGAGCATGGGTCTTGGTATGGACTATCTGGGTCTGATAGCCTACTATCTGGCGTCACCGCTGAACCTGCTGAGCATTCTGGTGCCCCAGGACTGGCTTTTGGAGTATTTTTCCCTGCTGGTACCCATCAAGCTGGGTCTGGCCGGTCTGTTTTTTGCCATTTTTCTAAAGCGACGCTTTGGAAAGGACGATCTGTCCATTTCTGTGTTCGGCGGATTTTACGGCCTGTGCGCCTGGGCGCTGGGCTATCAGTGGAACGTTATGTGGCTGGATACCTTTGCGCTGCTGCCGTTGGTGGCCCTGGGTACGGAGGCACTGCTGCGGGATAAGAAATTTATCCTGTACACCATTACCCTCTGCCTTTCCATCCTGACAAATTACTATATCGGCTTTTTTATCTGCATTTTCGTGCTGCTGGTATTTTTCTGCTATGAGATCAGCCGGTGGCAGGGCTGGAATCGGTTTTTTCGGGATCTTTTCCGCATTGCGCTGTTTTCGGTGCTGGCCATCGGCATGACGGCGGTTCTGGAGCTGCCGGCCTTTGCGGCGCTGCAGACCACTCAGTCCAGTGTCAACAATTTCCCCCAGAGCTTCCGGCTGAACATGACCTCCGAGCATAATTGGAAAGGCCTGCTGGATGCCATGGGTCAGACCCTGGGCAACATGAGCGGCAGTCTGGAGCCCACCTTTAAGGAGGGCCTGCCGAACCTCTATTGCGGCGTCGGTACCATCGTGTTGGCATGGCTGTTTCTGATGTCGGAGAAGGTAAAACTGCGGGAGAAAGCCTGCTGCGTGTTCCTGCTGGTGTTTTTCATCATCAGCTTTATCATCCGGCAGCTGGATTATATCTGGCACGGCTTCCATTTTACCAATATGATCCCTTACCGTTTCAGCTTCCTGTACAGCTTTGTGATGCTGTATATGGCCTATCGGGCCTGGCTGGTCAGGGAGAGCTTCCGCTGGTGGCAGATTCTGATTGCGGCAGTGCTGACGGTGAGCATTTTCCTGTGCTCTGAGGTGCTGAAGCAGTGGTATTTCCTGGCCTTTAACGGGGGCTTCCTGGCACTGTATCTGGGTGTGATGCTCTGGGGCCGGGGCCCGAGCCGGGAGCCCGAGGAGGATTCGGAGCAGGAGATCCGGCTGATTTACAGCGCCGCCTGCCGCCGGTCCAAGTTAGCTTCTTCTGTGCTGGCGGGCGTCATGGCGGCGGAGCTGATCGTGAATCTGGTCTGCTTCGGTATTTATTTCCCCGGCACCGGCGTGAGCAACTATCCCAAGGGAACCACCCATGCCGCCTCCATGATCAAGTATATGAAGGAGCGGGAGGAGGACACCCTCTTCTACCGGGCGGAGACCACCCATTCCCAGACTCTCAATGACGGCGCCATCAACGGCTACAACGGCGTTTCCGCCTTTACCAGCTCAGCCAATGTCAAGGTGACGGAATTCATGAAGGCTCTGGGCTACGGCGCAAAAAATACCTACAACCGCTATTGCTATGAGGAGGCATCGCCCGTATCCAATCTGTTCCTGGGCCTGAAATACATGATCGAGCGGGACGGCAAGGACAAATCCAGCACCTATTTTGACCAGATCCACAGCTACGGAAATGTCTCCATTCTGGAAAACAATTTCTATCTTCCCCTGGGCTTCCTGGCGGAGGAGACGCTGCCTGCGATGAATTTCGGCGAGAGCAACAGCGTTTTCCGGTTCCAGAATGAGCTGGCTACCGCCGCCTCCGGTGTGGAGGGGGATGTGTGGAAGCTGATGGGGGATGTGGACATCGAGGGCATCGACGTAATTGTGACCAATCAGAATTCCAGCGGCTACTGCGCCTATGAAGACGGCCTGAAAGGCTCCACGGTGATCTATACCTACACTGTGGACATGGATGGCTTCATGTGTATTGATCTGAACCTTCCCAAGCGCAACAATATTGCCATCTGGAAAAACGATGTGGAGCTGTATACCGAAAGCACCAGCCTCCAGCAGATGCTGGCGGTGGGCGATGTGGTGGTAGGCGATGTGGTTCAGGTCCGGGCCACCTGCAAGGAAAATGAGGAAGGTACCCTGACCATCAGTGCGGGCATTCTCAATCAGGAGCGGTTTGCCCAGTGCTATGAGGTGCTGTCTGCCTCTACTCTGGAACTGACGAGCTTCAGCAATACGCTGGTGGAGGGTAACATTACCTGCGACCGGGACGGCTACCTCTATACCTCCATTCCTCAGAACGGAAACTGGTTTGCAGAGGTGGACGGCGAGGAGGCCGAGATCCTGCTGACCGGTGACGCCATGGTGGGCGTGATGCTCACGGAAGGTGACCATGAGGTACGGTTCGTGTATGAAAACAAGGCGTTTTCCGTTGGTTGGAAGATCAGCCTGACCTGTGCGTTGGTCTTCTCGGTTCTGGCCTATATTTCCAATCAGAAAAGCGGCCCCAGAGGCAAATATGAAAAAAGGAAGGAGAAGCGGTAAGCTTCTCCTTCCTTTTGTTATGATTTCATGACGGTTGTAATGGTGCCGCCGCCGATGACCATGTCGCCATCGTAGAGCACCACGGCCTGACCGGGAGTCAGAGCCCGCTGAGGTTCGTCGAATACCACCCGGGCAAATCCGTTTTCCGCAGGATAAACGGTGGCGGGCTGGGGCTGCTGATTGTAGCGGGCCTTAGCGGTAACATGAAGAGGTTCCGTCAGGGCGGGGAAGGGGAACCAGTTCCAGTCGTTTGCCAGAAGCGTAGTGGAAAACAGCGCCTCGTTGGGGCCCACGGTGACGGTATTTTTCTCCATATCCTTGCCGCAAACGTAGACGGGCTCGCCCATGGCCAGGCCCAGTCCCTTGCGCTGACCGAGAGTATAGCTGACGGCGCCTCTGTGGCGGCCGACTACCTTGCCCTGCAGGTCCAGAAAATCGCCGGGCTCATACTGCTTGCCGGTGTAGCGCTCCATGAAGGCGACGTAATCTCCGTCGGGGACAAAGCAGATGTCCTGGCTGTCGTGCTTGCGGGCGTTGATGAAGCCCTGCGCCTCAGCGATGGACCGGGTCTCGGCCTTGGTCAGTTCGCCCAGGGGGAAACGGGTCCGCTGCAGCTGCTCCTGGGTCAGGGAGTAGAGCACATAGCTCTGATCCTTGCTCAAGTCCGCTGCCTTATATAATAGGTATCTGCCGGTGTTTTCATCCCGGCGGATCCGGGCGTAGTGGCCGGTGACCACGCAGTCGCAGCCCAGCTCCATGCCCCGGCGCAGCAGATGGTCAAATTTCAGATACCGGTTGCAGTCAATGCAGGGGTTGGGGGTGGTGCCGCATTCATAGCAGCGGATGAATTTTGCGATGACTTTTTCATGGAAGTCATCGGTAAAATTGAATACATAGAAGGGCATTCCCAGCCGGCGGGCGACGCTGCGGGCGTCCTCCACATCGTCCAGACTGCAGCAGGTGGATTCCTGCTCCATGCCGATCATCTCATTATTATACAGCCGCATGGTGACGCCGGTGCAGCTGAAGCCGTCCTTCTTCATCAGATAGGCCGCGACGGAGCTGTCCACGCCGCCGCTCATGGCGATGAGGGCTTTTTGTTCCTTCATGGCGTAACCTCCAAATTGGTTTTCATATGGAGTATATCAGTCTCGGTTTTGAAAGTCAAGCGGAAACGAAATGTAACCAAAATGCAATAATCCTTACAAAAGGGTTGCAATATGTGGCTGGCTCTGATATAATACACTCAGCATAAAGCACGCAAAGGAGAAATACTTATGAAGAAAAGAATGATATGTGCGTTGCTGGCTGCTGTAATGCTGATCGGCATGGTTGCCGTATCGGCAGTGAGTGTCAATGCCGCCGCGATGGCAACAAGCACATCCGGCGTGAATTTGATCAAGCAGCTGGAAGGTTTCCAGAAACATCCGACAGCCGATTACGGCCGCTATTCCGTGGGCTACGGCTCTTCCTGCGGTAAGGACGATTACCCCAATGGTATCACGGAGGCCGAGGCAGAAACTCTGCTTCGCAGAGATCTTGCGGCCATCGAAACCAGACTCAACAGCTTTGCTTCGGGTAATGGCCTGACCTTTACCCAGGCTCAGTTTGATGCCCTTGCTTCCTTTACATATAATGTGGGCATTGGCTGGATGAGCGATTCCGAGGGTATGTTCCGTGCGGCAGTGGTCAATGGCAGCAAGGGAAATGATTTTCTGTTCGCCATCACCCGCTGGTCCAGCGCCGGCGAGGCTGTTCAGCTGGGACTGGTTCAGCGTCGCCTGGCAGAAGCCAATCTGTATCTGAACGGCGTTTATTCCAAGGGCTATCCCGCAAACTTTACCTACGTTCTGTATAACAACAACCTTCCCGAGGTTTCCAACACGATCAAGGTCCAGGCATATGATTCCGTTGTGGGCGACAAGATCAAGTCTGAGCCTGCCCGAAACGGCTACACCTTCCTGGGCTGGTATACTGCCGCCTCCGGCGGCCAGGCAGTTACCAGGCTGGATGCCTCCACGGCGGAGCTGGAGCTGTTTGCCCATTGGCAGAAGGGCGAGGGAGAAGTGGATGCCAACGGTGATATTGTGGGCGTCGCAGCCAGCTATACCATGTATGCTGCGCCCGACGGCTCCAGCATTGTCTATCGCCAGCCCAGCGTTTCTTCCGAAAAGCTGAAGACCCTGGAGGCAAATGCCGAGATCGCCATTGTGGCGGAGTATGTGGACATGGACGCTGCCAAGTGGGGCCGGATCGCTGATGGCGGCTGGATCTGCCTGGGCAATGCCTATGCGGAGATTCAGCCCACCGATATGCTGAAGGAGCCTCTGGTGGTCATCGTCAATGCCAACAGTGTGAATGTGCGTTTTGGTCCCGGCACCAGCTATGCAAAGATCGGAAAGGTCTTCAAGGGTCAGGAACTGACCATCGTGGGCACCCAGCGTGGCGGCCAGTATCTGTGGGGTAAGTACGACGGCGGCTGGATCTGCCTGGATTATACCAACTATGAGACTGCCCTGGCAGAGCGCAACATGGACTCTGACAGCGTCATCGGCATTGGTACTGTTGTCAAAGCCAGCCGAGTCAACATCCGCAGTGGCCCCGGTACCAGCTATGCGAAGGCTGGTACTGTAACAAAGGGCAGCACCCTCCAGCTGCTCGGTCAGACGGAGGTCAAGGGTAAGATTTGGTATAAGATCACCACCGGCTGGATCTGCTCTGACTATGTGGAGGTCACTCCCGTGGTGGACGGCGGATCCGATGATCAGAAGCCCACCGAGCCTACCCAGCCCGAGAAGCCTGCGGAGCCCACCGAACCCACTCCCACCGAGCCCGAACCCACCAAACCCGGCACCTCCACCGGCGGCAATATCTCCGGTGATAAGACCGAGGTCATTGACACCGGTACGATCGTCAATTGTTCTACCCTGCGCATCCGTGCAGGCGCCGGTACCGGCTATGAATGCATTGGCAAGCTGGCCTGTGGTGAGAAGGTCGAAATCTATGATTACACCCTGGTTCGGGGTACCGTCTGGGGCAAGATATCTCTGGGCTGGATCTGCATGAACTATGTCCAGATCCATGCGGATGCTTCTTCCGAGGATGCTGTTATGGCTACCGTTGTCAACTGCACCAAGGTCAACGTCCGTGCCGGCGCCGGCACCGGCTATGCCAAGGTTGCCTCTCTGCCCGCGGGCACCAGAGTACAGGTGCTGCAGCTGCTCCAGCTGTCCAATGGTAAGGTCTGGGCCCGTGTTTCCCAGGGCTGGATCCATACGGATTATCTGAAGCTGGATGTGCTTGCTGAGGATCCTTCCGGCTCCACGGATACCGGCAGCGGTGACTCCGGCGCTGTGAAGCCCACTGAACCTTCTGACAAGGAGGATATCGTGGTGGGCGAGACTTCTGAAGTGATCATTTACGGCGTGATTTACAAGACCAATACCCTTCGGGTCCGCAGCGGTCCCGGCTCGGGCTATCGTCACATCGGTGATGTGGCCGCCGGTACCAGAGTGGAGATCCTGGAGATCAAGCACTCCGGCGTCACCACCTGGGGCCGTACCGCCCAGGGCTGGATCAGCCTGTATTATGTGCAGCTGGAGAAGAATACCTCCGCTGCTGGTGCTTTCACCGGAACGGTGTGCGCATCCAATCTGGCTATCCGTGCCGGCGCAGGTGTGGAATTTGATCAGCTGGACGATTACCGCAGAGGCAACAAGATCGTGATTCTGGAGACAGTCAGTGTCGGTACCACCACCTGGGGCCGCACCGAAGATGGCTGGGTCTGCATGGACTACGTCAAATAATAATCCTGCGGCAAGTCGACAGGCTTCATAAGACAATTAACCGGCCCAACATATCTGTTGGGCCGGTTCTTGTGTATTCCCGTACACGATGGTATAATACAAGTAAGTGGCGGAAATAATTTTGAATTTGACGGAGGCAGTTATGGCATTTGATTTTAAGAAAGAATACAAAGAATTTTATATGCCTAAGAACAAACCACAGGTTGTAAATGTTCCAAAGGCAAATTACATAGCCGTAAGAGGTAAAGGCAATCCAAACGAAGTAGGTGGAGCATATCAGCAGGCAATCAGCATTTTATATGCTGTTGCATACACACTGAAAATGAGTTACAAGACAGATTATAAAATCGAGGGATTTTTTGAGTATGTTGTTCCTCCGCTTGAGGGATTCTGGTGGCAAGATGATGTTGATGCTGTGGACTTCTCCGACAAATCAACCTTTAACTGGATTTCTGTAATCCGCTTGCCGGATTTTGTATCCAAAGAAGATTTTGAATGGGCAGTAACAACCGCAACCAAAAAGAAAAAAATGGATTGCTCGTCAGCGGAATTTATGACCATTGATGAGGGGCTGTGTGTTCAAATTATGCACGCAGGTCCGTTTGATGATGAACCTGCAACAGTTGCCTTGATGGATGCCTATTTAGAGCAAAACGGATATGCAAATGACTTCAGCGAAAGCAGATTACACCATGAGATTTATATGTCCGATGCAAGAAAGGTTGCCCCTGATAAGTGGAAAACCGTTATTAGGCATCCCATTAAAAAGGCATAGCCAATTCCGGTTCATCGAACAGATAAAGGGTGCACATCTTTACAGCCGTTCCGTATACCATGTGATGCGCAGATTTGCGCCGCAGCAACAAGAAAAAAACCGACCTGTGATCATAATCACAGGTCGGGTTAACTGTTTTACGCGATTGATTACTCAGCGAGCATCTGGGTGATCATGGTGTCGACCATGCTGAGGGCTCTGGGCATGTGGAAGGGGCCCTTGAAGGTGGAACCCTTGGTGCTGGGCATGGTGGGCTTGCCGTCGCGGCGCAGGTAGCCGTACCACTCGCCGTATTCGGGATCGGAGAAGTACTTCTTGACATAGTCCATGCAGCGCTTGAACCAGTTCAGGTAGTACTCGTCGCCGGTGTCCTTGTAGGCCATCATGGAGGCGATCATGATCTCGTTGTGGGGCCACCACAGCTTCATGTCATGCTCGTAAGCCTCGGGGGGATTGCCCAGGCAGTCAATGAAGTACAGCAGGCCTTCGTACTCGTTGTCCCAGCCGTGCTCGATGGCCATGCGGAAGATTTCCTCAGCCTTGGCATGGAGCTCCTTGTCGCCGGTCAGGTTGGCGAACTCCATCAGGAACCAGCTGCACTCGATGTCGTGGCCGGGATTGACGATACGGCCTTCGGTGACGTCGCCGCGGAATTCGCCGTTGGGGCCGACGTTCTCCAGGGTGCAGCCCATTTCGGGCTTGTGGTGGTAGGTCAGGATGTCGTGGACGCAGGAAGCGGAGCGAGCGTCATAGATGGCTGCGTTGGCGGGATCGACACGGCGCATGATGGCGGTGACGTTCAGCAGGATCATGGGGATGCCCAGGCCACGGCCACTGCGGGTCTCGGGGATGGTCTTGGGGCCCAGGCCGGTGGGATCCTCGCCGCCCTGGCTCAGGTTCCAGTAGATCTCGTAGGCTCTCTTGGCACGGTTCAGATGCTCTTCTTCGCCGGTGACGCCGTAGTACTCGGCATTGGCGATGCAGTAGAAAGCCTCGGAGAAATAGTAGCGGCGCTGGCGCAGAGGCTTGCCGTCAGCGGTGACGGTAAAGTACATACGGCCGTCAGCGTCGGGATTGATGCAGTACTTCTCCAGGAAGTCCAGGCAGGACTTGGAAGCTTCCAGCCACTCGGGCTTGGCACCGTACAGATGGCACATGTAAGCAAAGATCCAGCCGCAGCGGCCCTGCATCCAGACGGACTTGTCGGTGGAGTAGATCCGGCCGGTGCGGTCCAGGCAGGTGTAAACACCGCCGTGCTCCCGGTCGATGCCGTTCTTCAGCCAGAAGTTCAGGCTGGTGTTCAGCTCGTCGCGGATCCATTTTTGAGTTTCCTGTAAGTAGGTCTTATCCATCGGTAAATACCCCTTTTTCAATTATTGATTGTTGCAGCGGCACACTGCGGGATTTCCATTTTATTATAGCATGCTGAAAGGTTTTTTCAATATCTTTTCTGAAAAACATGGCTAGCGATTCGTTGATGATTTCTATTGGATTTTCCCGCAGGATGTGATACAATACAGAAAACTGCTTTACGATGGAGGTTTACTTATGAGCAGAGCTGACGAACTGTACCGGCAGACATGCCTGGATATTCTGGAGAACGGCTTTTCCGACGAGGGTATGGAAGTCCGCCCCCGCTGGGAAGACGGAACCCCCGCCCATACCATTAAGAAATTTGGCGTTGTGAACCGCTATAATCTGGCGGAGGAATTCCCCATTATGACCCTGCGCCGTACTTACTGGAAGAGTGCTGTGGATGAGCTGCTGTGGATCTGGCAGAAAAAGTCCAACCGCGTCTGCGACCTGGGCAGCCATGTCTGGGATGAGTGGGCAGGCGAGGACGGCACCATCGGCAAGGCATATGGTTACCAGTTGGGCAAGAAATATCAGTTCAATAAGGGGCAGGAACCCATGGACCAGGTGGACCGGGTGCTGTATGATCTGAAGCACAATCCTGCTTCCCGCCGCATTCTGACCAATATTTATAATTTTGAAGATCTGCACGAGATGAATCTGTATCCCTGTGCTTACTCCATGACCTTCAATGTCACCGGCAACAAGCTGAACGCCATCCTGAACCAGCGTTCTCAGGATATGCTCACCGCCAACAATTGGAACGTGGTTCAGTACGCGGTGCTGACCCACATGATGGCCCAGGTTTCCGGCCTGGAGGTGGGCGAATTTGTCCATGTCATTGCGGACTGCCATATCTATGACCGGCACATCCCCGCCGTAAAGGCCATGCTGGAAAACGAGGGCTTCGAGGCTCCCACCTTCAAGATGGATAAGTCCATCACCGATTTCTATGCCTTTACCAAGGATTCCTTCTCCATGGAGAACTACAAGTTCCACGAGTTCAAGTTCGACATCCCCATGGCTATCTGATTGAAAATCTGTGTAAGGGCCGGTGCTTACATCGGCCCCCACAATTGAGGTGTTCCTATGGAATTGATTGTTGCGGTATATGATGACTGGGGCATCGGCCGGGACGGTACCCAGCCCATCGCCCTCAGCGCGGACCGGAAGTTCTTCCGGGAAATGACCCGGGGCGCCATGGTTATCGTGGGCAGACGGACGGTGGGGGATTTTCCGGGGCAGAAGCCCCTGCCCGGACGGGTGAATGTTGTGCTGAGCCGCGGAAATCAGGAGATTCCCGGCTTTACCCTCTGCCATACCCCCCAGGAGGCGGTAGAGCTTGCGAAGGACGCCCAGCGGGCCTTCGTCATCGGCGGCGGCAGCATTTACCGCCAGATGCTCCCCATGTGTGACCGGGCGATTATCACCAAAGTCCACATTACCCCGGAGTCCGATACCTATTTCCCAAATCTGGATCAGATGCCTGAGTGGGATATGACCCAGATTCTCCGGTCCGGCGAGGAGAACGGGATCGCTTACGAAATGTGCGTATATGAAAGAAAAGGAACGGCTTAGGCCGTTCCTTTTTCATTTATGCGGCGGTTGCCGTCGTTGTCGAATTCTTTGCGGAGCGCTTTTTCCACAACCGGGATCGTGCCGAGCACCGGGATGAGCTGAAGCATTACCAGCACGGATCCGAGGATGGAAACCACATCTTCACCGGCAAAAATCACTGCCAGCATAATAATCAATGAAATGATCAGCATGATCATGCCCCATTTCCAGGCCAGCTTTCCCCAGTATTTGTTGGCGAACTCCCAGGTGTCTGCATTTTTCATGGACATGGTGGTGCGGTAACCGTAGATGGGGTTGATGTCTTTGGGGGCTTTGTCTTTTATGATGCTGCCGAAGCCCACCAGGATGCCGGGAATCAGCAGACACATGGCGGTCATGAAAATCCAGTAGCCCATATTATCCCTCCAGTCTTGCGGTCAGTTCGTTGAAGATGCTCATTGTTTCCGCTGCGTCCCGGCCGCTGATGACCAGTGTCTTTCCTTTGGCAGTCAGGACGATACAGGCTTCGGGGTCATAATAGGTATAGCGGGTGTGGTAGCCGAATTCGGCATTTTTGAAGGTACCCAGCAGCAGACGGAAGCTGCCCAGGCCCCAGGTCCGGGTGCCCTCCACATTGCCGGGGAAGTATTCCAGGGATTCGATGTCATCGTATTTGACTGTCAGAGGATTCCAGAAGCTGGCATCCATGGTGAAGGAATCGGAGCCGTAGGTGACATCAATATGGCCGCTGAAGAGCAGAAAGCCTACAAGGAGGAAGACAGCTGCAACGAAGATCAACGTACCTTTCAGAATGGCGGAATTCAATTTTTCTTCTTTGCTTTGAGGCTTGGAAGAATCCACGGTTCCGGCTTTGAGCTGCTTTTTGTAGTACAGCCAGGAATACAGCATGGGAACAAAGCCCATAACCAACAGGATGATTACCATCCATCCGATGGTCAGTTTCGTGGGAAGAAAAGCCAGAAGTACCAGTGCCAATCCGCCTGCCACATAGACCTTGCCGCCAAAGCGGTGAGTCGCATTCCAGTTTTCTTCACTGGCCAGTGCCCAGGGGACCTTGAAGCCGATGGTGAAGTTCTGTGTGGTTTTGGGCAGATAGTTGCCAATGAAAGTGAACATGATACCGACCACGGCGAAGGTGATGGAAGTCATGTTTAGCTTTGCTTCCAATGCAGTTCCGTAGAGCAGGGCAGAGGAGAAGAGAGATACGAAGGGGATAGTCCACAGAACCATTTTCTGTGCTTTTCTGTTTCGCTTCTTATTCCGGGGATCGGAGGCAGTAACAAGCACGCAGAACCAGTGAGTGATCAGCATAAAGACAGGGGGCAGGAATATGGCAAAGGATTTGCTGCTCCAACCATCTGCTTCGCCGGAAAAGCCCCAGTGAGTGGCAACGGTATCGGGCAGGCGATCCCACAGCAGCAATCCTGCCAGAATGGGCAGCAGAATGATGATGGACGAAATGATTAATTGCTTTTTATTCTCCTTAATCATGGTTCATTCTCCTTTCAGATCCGTGATCCAGAGCATGATCTCCTCCAGCACGGAGGCGTTGAGATCGTAATAGATGAATTTTCCCTCCCGGGTGTCCCGGATCAGGTCCGCCTCCTTCAGCACCGACAGATGCCGGGAGATGGATGCGCCGGTGACGGGGAAATGGTCCGCGATCTCGCCGGCGGACAGGCGGCCGTTTTTCAGAAGATTCAGGATCTCCCGGCGGATGGGGTCGGCCAGGGCCCGGAGGGTTACCTGAAGACTCATGCTATCACCGTCCTTATTTAACATTTAACCTAATTGTTAAATATATAATAGCATAAGAATGCTCCCATGTCAAGAAAAAGGCGTGCTGCAAAAGATCGCAGCACGCCGATTCATTATAAAAGTCTGGATGTAGGGGCGGTCTTTGACCGCCCGCGGGCGACCACAGGTCGCCCCTACGGGTTCCGGTAGTTACAATTTGGAATGATGCAACAACCCCTTCATTATTCAATATGATTGTGATTGCTGATATGGTCTTCGCAGTAGCAGTAGTAGCCCTTGCAGCGGGAGCAGTAGCGGAATTCCAGCTCCGGATTGGTCACATCGGTACGGCCGCAGACGGTGCACTTGTGAGTATAGGGTGCTTCGGGCTTGGCAACGGTGGCTTCATAGGAACCGGCACTGGGGAAAGGGACGACCTTCGGCTTCTGTCCGGAGGTTTTTTTGGATTTCCGGAACAGCCGCCGGGCATTGAGGCGCCAGGAAACGGGGACCACGTTCAGCACATCCTTGCCGAAGAACAGGAAGTAGTTTGCAAGAGAAATGACGGAGAAGAAATTATAGGGGAAGGGATACACAAGCAGACCATAGACTACCAGCGCCAGATCAAACAGGGCGAAGATCCAGGCCTTTACCGGGATGATGAACAGCAGCAGGAACTGGGACTGGGGATACATGGTGGCATAACTGAGGAAGAGGCTCAGATTCAGATAGCTTACATCTGCCCGTCCACCGAAGATTATGCACCAGATGTCCATCATCAGGATGCCGCAGAGGTAAAACAGGTTGAATCTCAGGGTGCCCCAGACATTTTCGATGGCTCGTCCCAGAGAATAGTAGCAGAACAGGGCGACGAACATCAGCAGCAGATTTCCGTTATAGAAGGTAAGGGGATAGGAAATCAACCGCCAGACCTGACCCCGCAGGATCGAAGCCCGGTCGAAGATCAAAAGGTCATACAGGATCGTATTCTGGGTAAACTGGGTCATCAGATATACCAGAGCGCAGCCCAGGGAAATATAAAGCATCAGATTGGGGATACCCTTGTCCCGATGCCGGAAGCAGAAGACGTCAAAGCGTCTGCGAAGATTCTTCAAAATATACTCAACTCCTAACGATTAGCTTGTTTTATTCTACCAGTTCCCGGTAAAAAAGTCCATAGCGGAATTGTTAACAATTTGGAGAGAAAATAATCGAAAAAGGTATTGACAAACTCCGCGAAATGAGTATAATTTAATCGCAAACTGCATACAAGCCTTATCAAGAGTGGTGGAGGGAACGGCCCGATGAAACCCGGCAACCTGCAGAGGAATTTCTGAATGAATCGGTTGTGTGATTCGGCGAGCAGATTTTTTCTGTGGCAAACAAAAAGAGCGCTGGAATACTTTGTGTATTGCAAGCGATTTTGTGAAGTCCACAGGGAAAAGATGCCGACGAAGCGCACGACAGATTGATTCAGTGATTCCTCTAACGTGCAAGGTGCCAAATCCGGCGGCAGACGAAAGATGAGGATTCGATTTTTACACACATCGAGTCCTTCGATGTGTGTTTTTGCATATATTGACGATTTTTGAAAGGACAATGTACAATGGAAAAGAGACTGTTTACTTCCGAATGTGTTACCAACGGCCACCCCGATAAGGTTGCCGACTCCATTTCCGACGCCATCCTGGATGCATGCCTGGCTCAGGACCCCGGTTCCCGCGTGGCCTGCGAGACCATGGTCACCACCGACTTCTGCCTGATCTGCGGCGAGATCACCACCAAGGCTGAGGTGGACTACAAGGCTGTTGCCCGCGAGGCCATCCGCAAGATCGGCTATGTCTACCCCGGCGACGGCTTCGACGCCGACACTGTGGAGATCCAGTGCCGCATCCACACCCAGTCCGCGGATATCGCTCTGGGCACCAATGATGAAGTCGGCGGCGCAGGCGATCAGGGCATGATGTTCGGCGGCGCCTGCACCCAGACTCCCGAGCTGATGCCCCTGCCCGTGGCTCTGGCCCGTGCTCTGGCAAACCGCCTGACCGAGTGCGTCCACTCCAACGATCTGCTCCGTGCCGACGGCAAGACCCAGGTCTCTGTTGAGTATGACGAAAAGGGCAATGTGGTGGGTATCGACACCGTGGTTGTCTCCATCATGCACAGCGCAGATTTTGAGATTGGTGAGCTGCGCCGCTACGTCCGCGAGGGCGTCATCGCTCCCGTGCTGAGCAAGTATGGCTTCAACATCGATGAGGTCGCCCACATCCACATCAATCCCACCGGCAACTTCGTCATCGGCGGTCCCAACGGCGATACCGGCCTGACCGGCCGTAAGATCATCGTCGATACTTACGGCGGCTATTTCTCCCATGGCGGCGGCGCCTTCTCCGGCAAGGACC
>JAGARK010000057.1 GCA_017622295.1 Oscillospiraceae bacterium | reverse complement strand
GAGCAGGGCATCCTGGTTCCTCCCGCTCTGCGCTTCGACGTTCTGGAAGAGGTCACCAAGCGTCTGCCCGGCTTCCCCATCGTCCTGCACGGTTCCTCTTCCGTTCCTCAGGAGTACGTCGCTATGGTCAACGCCTACGGCGGCAAGATGCCCAACGCCATCGGTGTTCCTGAAGAGCAGCTGCGCAAGGCTGCAGCTCTGTCTGTCTGCAAGATCAACATCGACTCCGACCTGCGTCTGGCAATGACCGGCACCATTCGTAAGCACTTCGCTGAGAACCCCTCTCACTTTGACCCCCGTCAGTACCTGAAGCCCGCCCGCTCCAACATCAAGGAGATCGTTCGTCACAAGCTGATCAACGTCCTGGGCTGCGCAGGCAAGGCCTAAGCGAATATCCTTACTTAACGCAAGGGCTCCCGAGCAATCGGGAGCCCATTTTTATTGCCGGATATTTCAGGGTGATTTCAGCCGGATGTTATATACTGTTCATGAACCTATGATAATAGCTTTATATCCGAAAGGAAGATCATTATGAAACGTATATTACCTTTTTTTCTGGCGGCGGCGCTGCTGTCCGGCTGCGGCGGCAATGCAGCCCAGCTTCCTGCGGCTACGGAAGGCGCTTCCGGGCAGTCTGCTGCTGTTGAATACGCACAGCCGGCGGCTGCTGAGGCGGGAATGATTCCCTACACCTCCCGCTTTGACAGCGAGACAGTCATCGTGTTGTCCGATGACGGCATTACCGTCAACGGCGGTGGGCAGACCCCGGGGGTCTACACCTCCCATGATATCGTCTACTATGAGGACCGTGACTTCTACCCCAGCGGCAATCGCTACGGAGAAGGTGCCGACGCCGACAAGCATACCGCCGATGAGGCTGATGCCCACACCGTGGTAAACATCACCGAGCCCGGTTCTTATCGCATCAGCGGCAAGCTGTCCGCCGGTCAGATTCGCATCGATCTGGGGGAGAATGCCTATTACGACAAGGATGCGGTGGTGGAGCTGATTCTGGACGGCGCGGACATTACCTGCACCGTTGCCCCCGCAATTCTCTTTGAAAACGTCTATGAATGCGATGGGGACTGGGACGCCGACAACACCAGCGCGGATGTGGATACTTCTGCTGCGGGCGCCGTGCTGGTGCTCGAAGGGGAGAATAACGTCAGCGGCTCCTATGTCGCCAAGATATTCAAGGACAACGACAAGGAAAAGAAGCTGTGGAAGCAGGACGGCGCTGTTTATTCCTACATGTCCATGAATGTGGAAGGCGCCGGTGTTCTGAATCTGACAGCCGAAAATGAGGGCCTGGATACGGAACTGCATCTGACCATCAATGGGGGCAATCTAAATATCCGTTCCGGCAACGACGGCATCAACACCAATGAGGACGGCGTTTCTGTCACCACCATCAATGGCGGCAGTGTCCATATCATCGCCGGCCTGGGGGAGGAAGGCGACGGCATCGACTCCAACGGCTATCTGGTCATCAACGGCGGCATCGTGGTTTCTGCGGCGAATCCTGCCTCTGACGCGGGCCTGGACTCCGATCTTGGCTCCTACATCAACGGCGGCACGGTCATCGCCCTGGGCTCCACCATGGACTGGGCGGAAAGTGATTCCGAACAGGTCACCATGAATCTGCAGTTTACGGACGATCAGTCCGGTGACAGCGCCCTGGTGGTTACCCGGGAGGATGGAACCGTGATTTTTGCCTATGATCCCGGCGAAGATGAAATCCTTGGGGACAATGCCCGCCGCTATCAGGGCGCGGTGATCTCCTGCGCCAACTTCGGTGTGGGCGAAAGCTACTATGTTTACACGGGCGGCACCGTCAGCGGCAGCAAAATCGGCGGCATCTACGATGTGACCACCGTTACGGGCTTCGATGGCGGTACGCAGATGATGTACACCGGTACCGATGTAGGCAGAGGTCCCTTTGGCGGCGGCATGGGCGGCCAGCGTCCCGGCGGCGAAATGCCGGAAGGAATGGAGATGCCTGCCATGCCTGACGGTGAAATGCCTGCAATGCCTGAGAATTTCGGCGAGCGGGGCCAGATGCCGACCGGAGAAATGCCCGAAGATTTCACGATGCCTGAGGGCTTTGAGGCTGAACGGCCTGAGGACTTTGATCCCGGTGTGATGGAGGGCGATTTCGGTGAAAGGTTTGATCCCCAGACCCTGTTTTACATGGGCGACAAGGTCAATTCCTTCTCCGGCCTGACCGCTGCGGAACAATAACAAAATACAAATCCGGCGCTTCGGGGCAATCTTCCCGGGCGCCGGAATTTTTTCGGATTCCCCCTTGTAAGTTGGGGGAATATATGTTAAACTGAATCGGATATGTTTGAAAAATACCTTTTCAGGAGGCCGTTATGAACTTCCATGCTCCGACGTAGCTTTCCCTGATATTTTGTTTATTTCTGAGAATCTATGGAGGGACTGTTATGTCTACATTAATTGAAGAAATCAGCCGCCGCCGGACCTTTGCGATCATTTCCCACCCCGACGCCGGTAAAACCACTCTGACCGAAAAATTCCTGCTCTACGGCGGCGCCATTGCCCAGGCCGGCGTTGTCAAGGGCAAGAAGAATTCCCGTGCCGCTACCTCCGACTGGATGGAGATCGAAAAGCAGCGTGGTATTTCCGTTACCTCTTCCGTCATGCAGTTCCAGTATGGCGGCTTCTGCATCAACATTCTGGATACCCCCGGCCACCAGGACTTCTCTGAGGATACCTACCGTACCCTGATGGCCGCCGACTCTGCCGTCATGGTCATCGACGGTGCCAAGGGCGTTGAGCCCCAGACCCGGAAGCTCTTCAAGGTCTGCGCCATGCGCCACATTCCCATCTTCACCTTCATCAACAAGATGGACCGTGAGACCCAGGATCCCTTCGACCTGCTGGACGAGGTGGAGCGGGAGCTGGGTATCGAGACCTACGCCATGAACTGGCCCATCGGCTGCGGCAAGGACTTTATGGGCGTCTACGACCGGGGCAAGGAGGAGCTGCAGTTCTTCTCCGGCATCAACGGCAAGAGAAAGGCTGACAAGCTGACCGTCGATCTGTACGATCCCCAGGTCGCCGAGCTGCTGGACAGCGAGAAGAAGCATCAGCAGCTGATCGACGACGTGGAGCTGCTGTCCGCAGGCCGCGAGATGGACCTGGAAGCTGTCCGCAACGGCCAGCTGTCCCCCGTGTTCTTCGGTTCCGCTCTGACCAACTTCGGTATTGAGCCCTTCCTGGAGAACTTCCTGCAGCTGACGCCTCCCCCTCTGGCAAGAACCGCCGACTGCGGCACCATCGACACCTTTAGCCCCGATTTCTCCGCCTTCGTCTTCAAGATCCAGGCCAACATGAACAAGGCCCATCGCGACCGTCTGGCATTTATGCGTATTTGCTCCGGCAAGTTTGAGCGCGACAAGGAATACTTCCACATCCAGGGCAACAAGAAGATGCGCCTGTCTCAGCCTCAGCAGCTGATGGCTGCGGAGCGTGAGATTGTGGAGGAAGCCTACGCCGGCGACGTCATCGGCGTCTTTGACCCCGGCATTTTCGCCATCGGCGACACCATCACCGTCCCCGGCAAGAAGTTTTCCTATTCCGGCATCCCCACCTTCGCCCCCGAGCATTTCTGCCGCGTGTCCGCCAAGGACTCCATGAAGCGCAAGCAGTTCGTCAAGGGCACCGAGCAGATCGCCCAGGAGGGCGCCATCCAGATCTTCAAGGTCCCGGGCTCCGGTATGGAGGAGGTCATTGTGGGCGTCGTCGGTGTTCTGCAGCTGGAAGTGTTCCAGTACCGCATGAAGACCGAATACGGCGTGGATCTGCGGATGGAGAATCTGCCCTACGAGGAGATCCGCCTGATCGACAGCTACCCCGGCAGCTTCAGCGACCTGAATCTGGGCAGCGATGCCGAGCTTCTGGAGGACTACCGGGGCCGCAGTCTGCTGGTCTTCTCCAGCTACTGGGCCATTGACTTCACCTGCCGGAAGAACCCTGGTCTGCAGCTTAGCGAGATCGTGGTTGCCGAGGGCTGAGAAGCGGGAGAGAGATGAAACAGAATCTGAAATTCATTCTGTCCGTGTTGGCAGGCAATGCCATTCTGGCTTTTTCCATCTGCGCCTTCGTAGTGCCCAACGATATCATGCTGGGCGGCAGCAACGGTATTGCTTTTGCGATTCAGCACTTTCTTCCCATCCGGCTGTCGGTGATTTCCGCGGTGATCAACGTTTCACTGTTTTTGCTGGGCCTGGTTTTCATGGGCTGGAAATTTGCGGGCGCATCAATACTGTCTACCATCGTATACCCTCTGATTTTGGCTGTGTTTGAGACCCTGCCCCTGCAGACGCTGTTCCATGAAAATATCGTTATCAGCGCCCTGTTCTGTGGCATTCTTTGTGGCTGCGGCATCGGTATGGTGATTCGGGTCGGCGGCTCCACCGGCGGCATGGACATTCCGCCCTGCATTCTTCAGAAGTACAAGGGTATTCCTGTGGGTACGTCCCTGATGGTTTTTGATACGCTGGTGGTTCTGGTTCAGGTGCTCATCAAGGGCACCGACGGCATCCTGCTGAGCCTGCTGGTGATCATGGTGATCTCCTTTACGGTGAACAAGGTCGTGGTCTCCGGTGAGAAGAAGATTGAGATCATCATCGTGTCCCCGGAATACCAGAAGATCCGCCGGGAGATTCTGGGCAAGATCGACTGCGGTGTCACCATGCTGGATATCGAAACCGGCTATGAGGGCCTGAAGCAGCAGGCGATCCTCAGTGTGGTCTATGCAAACAAGTATCCCGAGATCCGCAAGACTGCTCTGCAGATTGACAAGAATGCCTTCATTGTGGCGGCGGATGTGACCAATGTCAACGGCAAGGGCTATACTCTGGCCCGCAATCCCGAGAATGTTTGACTTCCCAACAGCCCCTCGTCAGAGGGGCTGTTTTTGCGTGGATATCAAATTGCAGTTTGTCGGGCAATCATGATGCCTCATGGAGCAAATGCCGGATTGCCATCTTGCAATCGGCGGGAAAAGGGCATATAATAAATAATAACTTGTGTATGAAAGGGGAGTGGGGATATGAAAGCCTGGCAGCATTTCAAGACGATCACTCATCACAGATGGCTGGTGCTGACCGGCTGCTTCCGGGTGGGGCTGTACCTTCAGGGACTGACCCATGATCTGTCCAAATACTCTCCGGCGGAATTCCTCACCGGTGTCCGGTACTACCAGGGCGTTCGCAGCCCCAATGCAGCGGAGCGGGAGGACAAGGGCTACAGCGAGGCCTGGATGCACCACAAGGGCCGCAATAAGCATCACTACGAATACTGGACAGACCTGAGCCTGGTAACGAGAAAATATGAATCCTGCCCCATGCCCCGCAAATTCCTGGTGGAGATGGTCATGGACCGCCGGGCGGCTTGCCTGACCTATCAGGGGAAGAATTATACCCCCGCTTCGCCGCTGAATTATTATTTGAGCAGTAAGGAACGGTATCTGATGCATCCTGAAACCCAGCAGCAGCTGGAATACATCCTGACCATGCTGCGGGATCAGGGGGAGGAGGAGACCTTCCGCTTCCTGCGGCAGGAGGTCCTGACCGGCAAGCCGTTCCCGTGGGAATGTGAGCGGGAGGACCTGTGATAAATTTTTTAAAAAATTTTCAAAAAAGGGCTTGACTTTTTCCGCAGATTGCGTATAATAACACCGTTCCACAGATAGAGGATTTGTGTAACGGTAGCACACCGGACTCTGACTCCGTTTGCGGGGGTTCGAATCCCTCATCCTCTGCCAAAAAATCCCCGACCGCTAACGCGGTTGGGGATTTTTTAGCTTCGGCTGAGGGATTCGAACCGATTAAATGCAGATGTCCGGTGGACATCTGCTTGATGCCGGCTCGACGGCATCAACACCATAATTTTCATTCCCACCGGGAATGAAAATGCAGATCGAATCCCTCATCCTCCGCTGCGGTACAATGCTGACCATCCGAAAGGATGGTCTTTTTTTGTTGTACTCCGATGCGGGAGCGCCCTTGGCTCCCGGGTTTCGAAGCTGCCCTTGTAAGATTTTTCCGCCGGTGCATCGAAGCGGTGTTTTGCAAATTGCTTCGGTTTGAATGTAGGGACCGGCCTCCGGACGGTCCGCCGGGATGCGGGTGCGTAATCTGAAATCTCGGTGGTTGATGCGATGTTTCGCAGCGGCACACAGGCCGTTCCCTACGAGATCACAGAGAGATTGTGCAAGGCTGCGATTTTTAATTGCCCGCCGGGACGCAGCGGCGGGAGCTGGGATGGCGATGAAAGACGTTCTCACCCTTCCGCGGCGGCATTTCGTACGGTTTTGACGATCAGCTCCACGAAGTCCCATACCGGCGGCTCCAGCCATTTGTCGTAGAGGATGCACATGTACAGGGCCTGATGCCAGTTTTGCAGGGGAACATAGTGAACCCCCGGACGTTCCCGGAGGCATTTGTCTGAGATAAAGGCGATACCCACACCTGCGGCAACCAGATCCAGTGCGGTCTGCGCCGTATCCACGGTGCAGATGACACTCTCATCGGAAGGGGAGCCGGTGGTCCACTCTTTGAAGCTTTTTCCCACATTATAGTTGAATACCACCTGAGGTTCGTGGACAACCTCCTGGGGGACAACAAATTTCCGGTCCGCAAGAGGATGGCTGTCGGGAAGTGCTACATAGAAATCCCTCTGGTTCAGTTTGCGGAAATGAAGGCTCCGGTCCCGATCCGTGGAGTCCACGATGGCCATGTCCAGCTTCTCCCGGCGCACCAGATCCATCAGGTTTTCCGCTGAGCTTTCCGTCAGATGGAAACGGATCCGCCGGTTGCTTCGGGAATAGGCAGCGATCTGCTCCGCCACAAGACCCTCCAGCGTGCCGGATACAAAGCCCATGCGGATCACAATGGGGGCGCTGTTCTTGCTGTCTCGCAGCGTCAGGGAGGCTTTGTGCAGCTCATTCAGAGCGGCGTCCACTTTTTCCTGATAAAATTTTCCTTCATCCGTCAGCCGGATGTTCCGGCCCACCTTTTCAAAGAGCTTCACGCCGCCCAGGGCGTTTTCCAGATTGTGGATGGCGCTGCTCAGGGAGGGCTGGGAGATGCCCAACCGGGCGGCGGCGATGGTGTAATGCTCTACCTGGGCAAGTACGGAAAAATAACGCAGAACATTGTAGTTCATTTTTAGAATTCTCCTGATTCATAGATACAAATTATAAATAAAATATCATAACTATATTGGTTTTCGCAAGGGGAAGATATATAATTTTATAGATAAAAAAGAAAATGGAGGCATATTGTGGGCTTTTTCCGGGTAAATATCCAAATTAATATGCCGATTTTCTGGGCATCCCAATCATAAAGGGACGTCCAGATTGCTTTTTATACGATAATTATTTATCGATTTGCATGGCATCCATGCCGTGTTATCAATAAGAGGGGATCCGTGGTGCGTATGAGAACGCGGAAGAATGACATGAACACGAATAAAGTATCCAAAACGCTGTTGAAGCGTTTGCCGGTGTACCTGAATTACATCAAGACCCTGCCTGAGCATACGGAGAGTATTTCCGCCACAAAGATTGCGAAGGCCCTTGATCTGGGCGATGTGCTGGTGCGTAAGGACCTGGCAAAGGTTTCCGACGGCGGCCGCCGGAAGCTGGGATATGTCCGGGAGGATCTGATCCGGGATATCGAAGAATTCCTGGATGTCAACCGCACGGCCTGCGCCGTCATCGTGGGCGCGGGTAAGCTGGGTCAGGCGCTGCTGGATTATGATGGTTTTGAAAAGTCCGGCCTGCAGATTCTGGCGGGCTTTGACATCTGCCCCGGAGGCCCAAGGACTGGGGGCGGAAAACCGATCTTTCCCATGAGCAGACTGGAGGCCTACTGCCGGGCCAATGATGTGACCATCGGCATCATTACGGTGCCTGCGGAACATGCCCAGAAGGTCTGCGACCAGCTGGTGGCATGCGATGTGGAAGCCATCTGGAATTTTTCGCCGGTGCATCTGAGCGTGCCCGAGCATGTTGTGATCCAGTCGGAGAATCTGGCGGTTTCTCTGACGGCCCTTCGGATGCAGATGAAGAACAGAGGCTGACAGCCTGCGCTCTTGCAATTATTCCTGTTCCGGGATATAATGTTTCCAGAAAAGCCCGGAAGGAGGAAGATTATGTCGCAATGGACGGGCTTCAGCGGCAATGCACTCAAAATCATCGCTGCTGTGAGCATGCTGCTTGACCATATCGGCGTGGTGCTTTTTCCGCGTGTGGTGATGCTGCGGGTTCTGGGACGTCTGGCACTGCCGATCTTTGCGTTTATGATCGCCGAGGGCTGCCGGTATACCAAAAAACGGCTGCGGTATTTTCTGATGGTTTTCGGCCTGGGTGCGCTGTGCCAGATCATTTATTATGTGTATGACCGGGATCTTTATATGTGCATCCTGGTGACCTTCTCGCTGTCGATTCTGGTTATCTATCCGCTGCAGAATCTGAAGGGTGCCCAAACGGCCGCTGGCCGCGCCATTTGGGCGATTGTGACAGCATTGGCAGTGGTGGGGGTGTGGCTGCTGAACCGGTGGCTGGTCATCGACTATGGCTTCTGGGGTTGCATGATGCCGGTGCTTGCCGCGCTGTTTCAGGGCAGGGGAAAGGCGGCTGCGGGTGCGTGGGACCGCAAGGGCGTCCATGTGCTGATGCTGGGGATCGGCGTGCTTTTGGTTTCCATGGACCGGGGCGGAGTGCAGATCTTCTCGCTGGCGGCATTGCCGCTGCTGATGGCGTATTCCGGGCAGCGGGGAAAATGGAAGATGAAGTATTTCTTCTATGTGTTTTACCCTGTTCATCTGGCGGTGCTTCAGGGAGTGGCGATGTTTTTTGGATAATTCATCACGGGTGCTGAGTTTCAGCACCCGTTTGCTGTTGCCTTTTTGTGGAAAATATGATAAAATATATTAAACTATCACCAGGGGGTGGATTCTGTGGAGTTCAATGACATTTATGATATCAACCGCAATTTGACCGGCAGAGTCCATCGCCGGGGTACCCGTTGGAAGGCCGGAGAATATGGTCTGGTGGTCTGTGTCTGGGTCTATGACGGCAAGGGCAATCTCCTGCTGACCCGCAGGGCCAAGGGCAAGAGCTTTGCGGGCACCTGGGAGAATTCCGGCGGCGCCGCCAAGGCTGGCGAGACCAGCCGGCAGGCCATTGCCCGGGAGCTTTTTGAGGAGACCGGCATCCGGGCGGGGGAAGAAGAGTTTGAGTTCCTGGGTTCCGACCGGGACCGCTGCACCCACTATGATTTTTACTGCCTGAAGAAATCCGTACCTCTGACCCAGATCGTGCTGCTGCCCGGTGAAACCGACGGCGTTCAGTGGGCCAGCATGGAGGATGTCCGGGAGATGGTCCGCAAGCGGGAGATCTGCAAGATCATCGGCAACCAGTTCCTGCGGCAGGAGGCGGAGCTTCTGCGGCGTCAATCTGCACAAGATTAAAAGGTAATTTTTGGATGTATCTAAAACAATTTTTTTCTTGCAAAAATAAGCTGAACAGGGTACAATGAAAAAAAGCGTTTTTCACTTACCCCGGCAAAAACGCTGCGCCGGGGTAACTGTAAACGCTTTTCTTTTTATTCTATCAGCATGGAGGATAAAAATTATGTTAGAACTTACCAATCTGAATGTCAAGCGCGGAAACGTCCCCCTGCGTGTGGCCCGGGGCCATTTTGCCACGAACCACAGCCACATCAATTACTACATCGACATCACCTATCCCAAGACCCGCCTCAGCGAGGCCAAGGATGTGGCGAAGCAGCTGGTTAAGACTCTGAAGCATAATACTCCCATCGACACGATCCTCTGCCTGGACGGCACGGCGGTCATCGGCACCTGTCTTGCTGATGAACTGACCAAGAGCGGCTTCCAGAGTATCAACACCCACAAGACCGTTTATGTGGTGGAGCCCGAATTCGGCGTCAACAATCAGATGCTTTTCCGGGACAACATCCAGCCTATGATCCGCAACAAGCATGTTCTGGTGCTGATGGCCTCCTGCACCACGGGCTTCACCGCCAAGAAGGGTATCGAGACCGTTGCATATTACGGTGGCGAGGTGGTCGGTGTTTCCGCTCTGTACAGCATGGTCAAGGAAGTCTGTGGCCAGCCTGTGAGCTCCGTTTACAATCTGGCAGACCTGCCTGATTATGCCAGCTACGATTACAGAGAGTGCCCCTACTGCAAGCAGGGCAGAAGACTGGATGCTCTGGTCAATTCCCACGGCTATTCCTGGCTGTAAGAAAAACTGGTATATTGAACAAAAAAGAAAATCGCTCATCGGTAAGATGAGCGATTTTTTTGTGTATAAAAAACGAAAAACCGATTGACAACGCCAATCGGATATGATATCATGATATTCCATACTGTGATAGTATGCCTATTTATGGTTTTCCACCTTCGTGTGGACATATTAGCACAGATGGGGGCCGCTGTCAAGTACAAAGTTAGATAAAATTGACAACGGAACCTTGCGTATTAAGCAACACACAAATTCTTGCATGATACTGAAAGAAAGGCTGTGATGATCCATATGGCAATGGTCAAGGACGTAATGTTCGGCAAGACCATGCGTA
Organism: Oscillospiraceae bacterium; assembly: GCA_017622295.1. GTDB lineage: Bacteria > Bacillota > Clostridia > Oscillospirales > Oscillospiraceae > Faecousia. Next base: position 1,933 of record JAGARK010000057.1, on the reverse strand, counting down.
AGTCTTACGCGAAGTATGAAGAGATCCTGGAGATCCCCAACATGCTGAAGATCCAGAAGGACTCCTATCAGTGGTTCCTGGAGACTGGCCTGCGGGAGGTTTTCAAGGATGTCGGCACCATCTCCGACTTCTCCGGCAAGCTGGAGCTGAGCTTCCTGGATTACACCATGGAGGATAAGCCCAAGTACACCATCGAGGAGTGCAAGGAGCGGGACGCCACCTATGCCAAACCCATCAAGGTTCGGGTTCGCCTGCGCAACACCGAAACCGATGAGATCAAGGAACAGGAAATCTTCATGGGTGATTTCCCTGTGATGACCAACGGCGGCACCTTTGTGATCAATGGTGCGGAGCGTGTCATTATTTCCCAGATCGTTCGTTCTCCCGGTATGTACTATGGCCATGAAGTGGACAAGGCCGACCAGCATACCTACTCCGCCACCGTCATTCCCTACCGCGGCGCATGGCTGGAGTACGAGACTGATAACTCCAATGTGTTCTGGGTGCGGATCGATAAGAACCGCAAGCTGCCCATTACCTGCCTGATCCGTGCTCTGGGTGTCAACACCGACGAGCAGATCAAGGCTCTGTTCGGTGAGGACGAGAGAATCCTCGCCACCATCGAGAAGGATCCCTGCAAGACCCGCGAGGAGTCTCTGCTGGAGATCTACCGCCGTCTGCGTCCCGGTGAGCCTCCCACGGTGGAAACTGCCACCGCACATCTGGAAGGCCTGCTCTTCGACGCACACCGCTACGATGTCAGCACCGTCGGTCGCTACAAATTCAACAAGAAGATGGACATCTGGTCCCGTCTGTCCGGTCAGGAGCTGGCGGAGCCCATTGCCGATCCCATGACCGGTGAGATTCTGGCAATGCCCGGTGAGATCATCACCCGCACCCGTGCTCACGAGCTGAGCGACAAGGGCGTCAATGAGGCTACCGTCAAGGTCGGCGACGTCAACGTCAAGATCTTCTCCAACGACATGGTTCGTATGGAGAACTTCGTGGATTTCGATCCCGCTCAGTTCGGCATCAAGGAAAAGGTCCGCTTCTCCGTTCTGAAGGAGATGCTCGAAGAGCTGAAGGATGCTTCCCTGGAGAGCTGGGAGGATGCCATCATCGAGCGTATGGATGACCTGCTGCCCAAGCACATCATCGTCGATGACATCATGGCTTCCATCAACTACCTGAACTGCGTGGCCATGGGCGTCGGCATCGCTGACGATATCGACCACCTGGGCAACCGCCGCCTGCGCTGCGTGGGCGAGCTGCTGCAGAACCAGTTCCGCATCGGCTTCAGCCGTCTGGACCGCGTCATCCGCGAGCGTATGACCGTTCAGGACCTGGATGCTGTCACGCCCCAGAGCCTGATCAACATCCGTCCCGTGACCGCTGTCATCAAGGAATTCTTTGGTTCCAGCCCCCTGTCCCAGTTCATGGATCAGAACAACCCCCTGGCTGAGCTGACCCACAAGCGCCGTCTGTCCGCACTGGGCCCTGGCGGTCTGAGCAGAGACCGTGCATCCTTCGATGTCCGAGATATTCACTACACCCACTACGGTCGTATGTGCCCCATCGAGACTCCCGAAGGTCCCAACATCGGTCTGATCAACTATCTGGCTACCTTCGCCAAGATCAATGAATACGGCTTCGTGGAAGCTCCCTACCGCAAGGTCGATAAGGCCACCGGCTTCGTCACCAAGGATGTGGAGTACATGACCGCTGACGTGGAAGACGATTTCTACATCGGTCAGGCCAACGAGCCCCTGGACGAGAACGGCTGCCTGGCTAACGCCCGTATCACCTGCCGTCATCGTAACGAGATCATCGAGGTTGACCGTGATGTCATCGACTATATCGACGTCTCCCCCAGAATGATGATCTCCATCGCAACCTCTTTCATTCCCTTCCTGCAGAACGACGACGCAAACCG
>JAGARK010000056.1 GCA_017622295.1 Oscillospiraceae bacterium | reverse complement strand
TCACCGAAGCACCCTGCTTTGCAAGGATCGTGGCGATAAAATCAGCCAGTTCTCCGTAGTTATCCCCCAATGCCTTTACAACGTGGGGCAAGATGCGGAAATCACTGAAATAATCGGGATGTTCTGCCCAGTATTTCTGGATCAGGGACGTTCTGCCGCTTCCACGGCCGGAAAGAGCCGTCAGCAAGGGTTGCAATTCGCCATAAGACGCCTGTACATATTTACCTGTCCCCTGTTCCATTGGTTCTAATGCACCTGGGATATTGGCTACACCCTGGGTGTACACCACCGCATCCACAAGGCTTAGTACGTCCAACAGCCGGGTACTGCGCTCCTCCTGAGGTACTGCAATCAGTGCCTTTGCGGCGTTGCTGATCTTACCGAATACCGGGTTTGCGGCGGCCAGGGGTGCCAGAGCATCCACGGCCCGTCTCAGGCGGAAATCCTCCTGCATCAGACCGGTGCCTGCAATGGCGGCATATTCCAGCCGCTCTTTTAAGTCATATAGTGCCTGTAAGTTCATCTGCGCACCCCCTTAATACCGGAGCCGGACGATTTCATCCGAAGTTATGATGCTGTACGGATGCACACAGATCCGGTGATCGGCTGCATCATAAAAAACAAGGCCAAACAGTGCGCTGAGAGCAGGTATCTCAAATGGGAGTGCCTTCAGGCGATGCACACAAGCGTGATCCACACCTTCTTCTCTTCGGTCCCTGATGACGATGCGGCTGCCCGCTGGGTCTTCCAGCACTACGGTGTCCCCTACCGTGCCAATTTTGCCAATGGGAAGCAACGCAGGAATATACTTCGGAAGAAGTGTATTTTTCATCTGGCCCTTCGCAACCTTTACCACCTCTGCAATGCCGGAAGATGCCAGCGAAGCGATCTTCTGAATTTCCTCACCGGTCACCGGGCGGGTGGTACAGCCATCCCAACGAATACGCTTGTTCAGCTCACCGGGATATTCATACAGAACAGGAACCTCCACCACATCAAAGCAGCTGTCATCCGCCTTTACATACTTCAGAGCCTTGACAGGCCGGTAATTCAGAGTCTGACCGATACTGCCATGATCCAGATCCAACCAGAATCCCCGTTCCACATACTCTTTCTTCGCTTCGTCACAGGAAACGTCAAAGGAAAGCTGGATCAGCCGCATATTCTCCCGATAGGAACCGATGGCCCGCAAATCCTCCAACCGCCAGATACCACCCATGGCCTCATACAGAATGGAGTCCTCGGAGGAATAGTTACCTGCCTCCAGTTTGCTGTTCAGAAACACCCTGGACTTTTTGATGGTTGCATGGAGAGAAATCAAGATCCGGAGGGCTTCCGCGTAATGCTCGCCTGCTGCTTCCGGGTTCTGCTGGATCTTTCGCACCTCAAGTGCGATCCGGGTGAAGGCATTCTGAGGGCCGGTCAGATAGTAATTTCCAAGGTCCTTGGCAACTTTCTCAAAGGACTGGGCAGATGTGCCTGCCAGAGTTCCGATTCCAGAAGTGAGCAGCTCATCCACTAATCTTTCTGCCTGATCCAAACCTTCGAGCTGCTTTGCGATCTTCTTTTTCTGTGCGGAAGTATTTGTCTTTTTGGGTTTCTCAGACCCCGCTTCCTTTTCTTCCTTCTTTGCGGCTCGGGCCTCCTGTTTCGCTTTCTTCTCCGCCAAGTCAGCAGGAAGCTCACCGACCGTGAATGCCTTGTCCGCCATGATCTCAAACATCAGGCCCAGCGCGTGCTTGCAGGGAAACTGTCTGCTGGGGCAGCTGCACCGGCAGGTTGGAGCATTTCCAGAGATACTGAAGTCAATAGAGGTTCGATAAGGATTCTTACCGCTGCCTGCACACTCTGCCCAAAATACGTTTGCATCGCTATTCCGACCGTGATTTGCGAAGCTGCCCTTTCTGGACAAGTTCCGGCCATTGGATGCTGCCGCGGCATTCGGTGCCAACAGCAGAATATACTGCTCGGTGATTTTCATAACATTTCCCCTTGCTGTAAATATGGAAAATGCCGCGCAGCACATCGCTGCACGGCAAGTCAATACGAACCTGTAGGTATGTACCTACCGTAGATTCATTATAGGGGCAGATGGGTAAAAAATCAATGAATCTGTTATCCAAATCCAAATGATTCCAAAACTTAAATCAATCTTAATGGCCCCGGCAATAAATTGGACATATCTCAGTGATATTGTTTTTCGCTCCTAATTTGACGTAATTCCAGGCTCATATAGAGATTATGTAGCTTGAATGAGGAGGTGCTATATATGCATTATCTCGGCAGCCTATTGAACATACTGGATACCAAGATGGAAGTTCCTGTTCCATACGGATGGTTTCATATTCTATTCTTTTTGCTTCCATTTTGATTGGAGTCACTCTTTGCAAACGGCATCCCAAAGCAAGTGAACAGTTCGTCCGGTGGTTATTGCTGGGTGCTTCGCTTCTTGTTATCTCACCGGCACTGTACAAACAAATAAACTTCAGCCTTCATTATGATGGAGAGTCCATCAATCTTCATCGGGCTATCAATTTTTCCGTACGTCGCACGCAGATGCACACGGAAATTATTGTAGGCATCTTCTTCCCAGATCGGCTCAATACCTTTGTATTCAAAGGTGATGCCGTCACCAACATCAACTTCCAGAATCTCATTTACCGCAGCAACAATTTCATCTTCTTTCATCTGGATGCCACGAACGGTTGTGTCCATATCCATCGTCGTGCGCTAGAATCTGATCGCCGATATCCTTGGTAAAAAGGGCCACAAGCTCAATTATTTCAATAAGGATTCCGGGCTGGAAGTGGATTTTGTAATCCGCTACAAGGGAGAATGTACACTGCTGGAAGTGAAAGCCGCTACCGAAAATACCAAGAACACAAAATACATTCTTCGGCACCCGGGAAAATACCGTGTGTATCATGCCATCAAGCTGGGGGATTACAATGTCGGACGCAATGAGCAGCTGCTGACGCTCCCGCTTTATATGGCATTTCTGTTGAACAATATCTGAGTGCTACACAAGGTACAAACCATCCCCACGATCGGATCATACGATCGTGGGGATATTATTAAATATTAAGTTGAACAGTGATAACGCTATAGCTTGATCACAAGCTCAGATCAGATGATTTTGCACAATATACCATACATAAAGGCTCAGAAAGCCACTGCTGCCCATTTCTTTGGATAGAGACAGGACAAAGCCTCCGGCAAGGTTCCTTTGACAATGCACGGCTTTTCTTCCTTGGAACGTATTGTATATTATCTCGATATATCCCACTTTTTTCTAAGCATATAAAAAAAGATGGCAGACACTTTTGTGTTTACCATCTTTATATTATTTCACCCCTTTGGGCATCCGTTTTTGGTATCGTTGGCAGACTCGAAAAGACGTCCGCAGGGGTCGGTTAGATGGTGCACGGCAGCGTGACCGGGATTTTACGATCACCGGTTAATTACTTTTTTTGATTTTACAAAATCAACTTATGTAAGTAACAGGTCAATAATGGTGGAGAAAAGCGGCGAAACTTGATATATAATACAACTGTAACCCCCCAAAAAAGGAGATGTGTACTATGGAAGTCCGTGTAAACAATCTGACAAAGCGGTTTGGCAAGACGACTGCCGTCGACCAAATCAACGTTACATTCAAAGATGGTAAGTTGACAGGCCTTCTTGGCCCCAGTGGATGCGGCAAGTCCACCACGCTGTACATGATCGCCGGTCTGGAAAGCGCGACGGAGGGCCAGATCATCTTCGGCGATCAGGATGTCACCACCTGGATGCCCGAAAAGCGCAATATCGGACTGGTTTTCCAGAACTACGCGCTGTATCCGCACATGACCCTTCGCGAAAATATCGCCTTCCCCCTGTCTAACATGAAGGATCCCGAAACCGGCAAGAAGTACACCCGGCAGAAGAGAAATGCCATGGTCGAAGAGATCGCCAAGCTGGTGCAGATCGAGAACATGCTGGACCGCAAGCCCGGCCAACTGTCCGGCGGCCAGCAGCAGCGTGTGGCTATTGCCCGCGCGCTGGTGAAAAAGCCCGATGTCCTGCTGCTGGACGAGCCTCTGAGTAATCTGGATGCCCGCCTGCGCATGGAGATGCGGACGGAGATCCGTCGCATCCAGCAGGAATCCAAGGTCACCACCATTTTCGTCACCCACGACCAGGAAGAGGCCATGAGTATCACCGACGAGATCGTGCTGATGAAGCATGGCGTGGTGCAGCAGATCGCTGATCCCCACGAAATGTACCTGAAACCCGCCAACAGCTTCGTCGCCTCCTTCATGGGCAATCCGCCCATCTCCTATGTGGATGTACAGATTAAGGACGGCATCGCCCTGCTGAGCAACGGCATGCAGCTGCCTTACCACACTGATTATTCCGGCCCCGCGAAAATGGGCATCCGGCCCGAAGCATGGGCTCCGGGCGGTGACATTGCCGTGAATCTGTCCGATGTGGAGATGCGCGGCCAGGACCAGGTCGTATCCTTTGATCTGGGCAGCAGCCGGATTCGCGCCATCCTGAACGCGGAAGAATATGTGCGTTCCGGTCAGGAAATCGGCCTGCGGCTGCTGGAGAAGCGCTGCTACCTGTTCGATCCCGAGACGGGTGCCCGCCTGTAAGGAGGGTTAATTATGAACAAGGAAAAGGTAAAGACCCCCAAAAAGGAAAAGCAGCCCAAGTATCGGCTGGTCGAGATGTCCGACGGTACCCTCCGGGTACGCAGCGCCTGGGCCTATGCCTACATTCTGCCCGCAATGGCCCTGCTGCTTCTGTTTACCATCTATCCTCTGGCCATGGTGCTCCGCACGGCGTTTTATCAGAAGTACATCTACATTACAAATACCGGCACCGGCTTCGGCCTTTCCTCCTTTGTCTGGGTCCTGAAGGACCCGACCTTCTGGATGGCCTGCAAAAACACCCTGATCCTGCTGCTGATCGCGCTGCCCATCACCCTGGTGCTTGCACTGGGCGCGGCACTGCTCATCAATTCCATCAAGAAACTGCAGGGCCTGTTCCAGACCATCTACTTCCTGCCCTATGTCACCTCCACCATCGCCATCGGTATGGCTTTCCTGTGGCTGTTCCATTCGGACTATGGTTACATCAACTATTTCCTGGAGCTGTTCGGAATTTCGCCCCAGAAATGGCTGACCGATCCGAATCTGATGATCGTGACCCTCTCCATTTTCTCCGTCTGGAACGGTCTGGCCTTTAAGATCCTGCTGTTCCTGGCAGGTCTTCAGAAGATCAACAAGCAGGTCTATCAAGCCGCCCGGATCGACGGAGCCTCCCACGCCAAGACCCTGTTCCACATCACACTTCCCCTGCTGAGCCCCACTATCTGGATGGTGATCCTGGTCTCCGTAATCTATGTGGCCCGGACCTTCAATGAAGTGTATGCCATGTTCGTTTCCTACTCCGGCGGCGCTGCCGGCACAGGCAACGCGGCCATCACCATCATGTACTACATCTACTGGATGTTCTACGATCAGGGCAAGGTCAACTACGCCGCTGCCGCCGCAATCCTGTTCCTTATCGTGATCATCCTCATCACGGTGGTACAGCGGGTGGTTTCCAAGAAGTTCGTCCACTATGTGTAAGGAGGGAGCAAGATGAGCAAGAAAAACGCAAATGAGCGGCAGATCCGGGATTCCGGCCTTACCGCCCTGACCGTCGTCAAATATATGGTCCTGACCATTGGCGCTCTGGTGATGATGTTCCCCTTTATCTGGATGCTTCTGACATCCCTGAAGACCCTGCCGGAGGCCATTTCCATCCCGCCTCAGTGGATGCCCTCCGACCCCCAGTGGAATAACTACGAGTATTCCTGGAACCTGGTCCCCTTTGGCATGTATTTCCGCAACACCATCTGGGTCGGCATCCTCAGCGTCGTGGTGACGCTGATCCTGTCCATCCTGGGTGCCTATGCCTTCAGCATCTACTCCTTCCCCGGCCATAACCTCTGCTTCTACCTGTTCATGCTGACGATGATGGTCCCCAACGAGATCCTCATCATCCAGAACTACGTCACCTGCAGCAAGCTGGGCATGCTGGACAGCTTCGCGGGTATCGTGCTTCCCACAGTCGCCAACGGTTTCTACATCTTCATGCTGCAGGAATACTTCATGCAGACCCCGCCGTCTCTTTTCAAGGCAGCGAAGGTCGATGGCTGCAGCAATCTGAAGTACCTGGTCACGGTCGTCATCCCCATGAACATAAACGCCATCGTGACCGTGGCTATTCTGACTTTCATCACGGCCTGGAACTCCTTCATGTGGCCGCTGATCGTGACCATGTCCGACGAGCACACGCTGCTTTCCGTTGGTCTGCTGCGATTCCGTCAGGCATCTAGCTCCAACCTGCACAATCAGATGGCAGCAGCCTGCATCGTCCTGATCCCCATGGTCGTCTTCTATATCATCTTCCACAAGAAGATCATGGAAGGCGTCGCTTCCGGCGGAACCAAGGGTTGATAACCCTTAAAAATATCAAAATTCAGGAGGTACATTATGAAAAAGTTGTTTAGCATTCTTCTGGCAGTTTGCATGCTGCTGAGCCTGGTGGCCTGCGGCAGCGGCGACCAGCCCGACAGCAACGCCGCCCCCACCGACCCCGCAAGCGTGGAAGTCGAACTGTCCGAGCCCATCACCATCTCCTTCTGGCACGGCATCGTCCAGGAGAACATGCAGAAGACCCTGAACGAGATCGTCGATAACTTCAACACCGGCATCGGTGCCGAAATGGGCATCACCGTCGAAGTCTTCGCCAAGGGCGAAATGCCCGACTGCGAGAACGCCGTCACCGCTTCCATCAAGGCCGGCAATATGCCCAATGTCACCCTGACCGAGGCAGCCTGCGTCGTTGACTGGCTGGAGGCCGGCTGCGTCGTGGACATGACCCCCTATATCGAGAACGAAAACTATGGCCTGGATCTGACCGACTACTACGATGTCTACATTGAGGACAGCTGCAACTACCCCGTCGAGGGCTATTACAGCCTGCCTGTCTATGTGGCCGGCGAAGTTATGTACTACAATGTCGACTTCTTTGAAGCCAACAATCTGACCGTTCCCACCACCTGGGCAGAGTTCGAGGAAGTCTGCACCACCATCAGCCAGATCACCGGCAAGCCCGCCGCAGGCTGGGACGAAGGTGTCAAGTGCTTCTCCACCCTGGTGGAGCAGAAGGGCATCGGCTACACCGACCGTGAGGGCAATCTGCTCTTCGCAAATGACCTGGCCGCAACCACCGAAGTCATCACCTGGTACCAGAGCATGGTCCAGAAGGGCATCATCCGCACCCCCGGCGAGGACTTCTTCTTCTCCGGTCCCTTCGCCAACCAGCAGGTCCAGCTGTATATCAGCTCCGGCAACGAGGGCGAGTTCATCAACATGAAGATCCCCGAAGACAACTCTTTCGAGTGGTCCTGCGCTCCTGTTCCCCAGTTTGAAGACGGCGTCGAGGCCGACTACTGCGAAGGCTTCCTGGTTTCCATCCTGGAAGGCGAAGGCGATCTGGAGACCCGCTGGGCATCCTGGATGTTCGTCCGCTACCTGCAGTCCTACGAGGCTTGCCAGATGATCAACTCCGGCGAATCCCGTCTGCCCTTCCTGAAGTCTGTTGCCGCAAGCGATGAGTTCCTGGACAATGCATCCCCCGCCCAGCTGGCCGGTGTCGTGCAGCAGGATTACTTCTACACATACCCTGGTTTCGTCACTGAAAAATACACCTCCAGTGGTCTGCATGACTACGTCGTGATCGCTATGGATAATATTCTGAATAATAGCGCCGATGTTCGAACTGAGCTGGAGGCTCTGATCGCTCAGCTCAAGTAAGTTCGGAAAACGGAGGTAGCAACAATGGCAAAAGACTTTATGTCCTATGATCCCTGGTCCAATATCATGTCCCGAAACGGCATCCCCGGCGATGAACTGATCTCCATGCTGCAGAAGTCCATTCGCCGCGGCATCGAGGAGAACGCTCTGGCCGCTGCCTATGAGATGTACATCACCAGCCCCCAGTTCTACGAAAAGCTGTGGCGCCGGCTGCTGGCCATCTCTGTGGAGGATATCGGCTTCGGCAATTCCGACGCACCGGTACAGGTCTATACCCTCTTCAAAATGTCTCAGGAATTCCCCTATTCCGACGGTGACCAGCCCATGTTCTTCATGCACGCGATCCGTTATCTGTGCCGCTGCACGAAGGAACGGACCACTGACAACATCAAGAACCAGATCATGAAGGAATGGGAGCACGGTAAGAAGCCGGAAGTCCCCGATTATGCTTATGACCTGCACACCAGAAAGGGCCGTGCAATGGGTCGCGATGAGATGCATTTCCTGACCGAGGCAAGCCGCGTCATTCCCCAGATGGAAGGCGAAGACATTGTCCGGATCCATCAGGAGTACATCGAATTCTGCAAGCACGAGGCTGAAATGGAAGGCGCTCCCGAGGTACAGCCTTTCAGCTATAACTGCTGGCAGTACTGATTATTTCTCAGCCGCGCAGAACAGGGCATCGTGCAACCGATGCCCTGTTTTCGCTTGCTGGGACGGAAAATGGGATATAATGATCGAAGCAGAAATAAAACAGAAAGTTTCGAGGCAAATCATATGATGTTTCTGAGTGAAAAACTAAATAATCCTCAAGTCCCCGGAAAGATCCTTTTCAGGGAAGACGAAAACACCCATTTGCCGGCCCATTGGCACAATAGCGTTGAGATCTGTTTCTTCCTGAGAGGCGGTTTCCGGGCCCATATTGACAATCAGAGCTTCACTGTGCGCGATAATGAGCTTTTTCTGGTCAACAGCGGTCAGATGCACTATTTGGGTGAGCTTTCTGTCGGCGAGGACAAGGGCATCACGCTGGTAGCGGATATGGATTTCTGGGAAAATATCTGCCCGGATCTGAATCTGTTGGAATTTGAGCTTTCCATTTGCCCTGAAAAGATACCGGAGCTGAAGCAGCTGATGATGCATCTTTATGACAGCAGCCGAACCTATTATCAGGAAAAGGTCAGTAATCTGGAGGGCACCTTTGTCAGTTACGAGGTGATGCAGCTGCATGGACTGATCTGTATGATCTATTACACGCTGATGAAATATTTCAGCCGTCCCAGAACCGTCCCGCCTTTCAACAGGCTGGCGCTGCAGGAAACATATCTGCAGGAAATCATTCATTATATCAACGAGCATTACACGGAGCAGTTAACGCTGAAGGATATTGCCCAGCTGCACAACATATCCTGCGAGCATCTGTCCCGTATTTTTAAGAAAAAACTTGGACTGACCTTTAAGGAATACCTGTACAGCATCCGCCTGACCCATGCCTGCAGACTGCTTCTGCATACGAACAAGAGCACATTGGAAATCTCCCTGGAGGCAGGCTTCCCGGATCTGAGATCCTTCGGCCGTCAGTTCGACCGGGCTTATCACATGACGCCCAAGGAGTACCGCAGACGCTTCCAGAAAAAATAAGCGCTGCAATCCACACCTGAAAATATCGAAATCAGCATACCCTTTTGGAGAGATCACATGAAATATGACATCATTATTATTGGTGCCGGTCCCGGCGGTATTTTCTCCGCCTATGAATTGGTGAACCAAAGCCCTCAACTGAAGGTGGCGGTTTTTGAGGCAGGTCATGCCCTGGACAGGCGGCACTGCCCCATCGACGGCGATAAAATTAAAAGCTGTATCGGCTGCAAAAGCTGCTCCATCATGAATGGCTTCGGCGGTACAGGTGCATTTTCCGACGGAAAGTACAACATTACCAACGACTTCGGCGGTGCATTGCATGAATTTCTGGGCAAGGAGCAGGCGCTTGACCTGATGCGCTATGTGGATGAGATCAATATGCGCTGCGGCGGAGAAGGTACCAAGCTGTACTCCACTGCCGACACCAGACTCAAGAAGCTGTGTATGCAGAACGATCTGCATCTATTGGACGCTTCTGTGCGCCATCTCGGCACCGATATCAACTATGTGGTTCTGGAAAATCTGTATGCTTTCCTGAAGGACAAAGCTGATTTCTTCTTTGATACGCCAGTGACAGCCGTGACATCCGTCGAGGGCGGCTATGAGATCCGGTGCGGGGACGCTTCCTTCACCTGTTCAAAGTGCGTTATCTCTGTCGGCCGCAGCGGCAGCAAGTGGATGGAGAAGGTTTGCAGAGAACTGGAGATCCCCACCGAATCCACCCGTATGGATATCGGCGTCCGGGTGGAGCTGCCTGCGGAAGTCTTCTCCCCTTTGACGGACGAGCTCTATGAGAGCAAGATTCTCTACCGCACCAAGCAGTATGGCGACAAGGTCCGCACCTTTTGCATGAATCCAAAAGGCGTGGTCGTTACCGAGAATACCAATGGGATCATCACTGTCAATGGCCACAGCTATGAGGACCCCGCCAGACAGACGGAAAACACAAACTTTGCTCTGCTTGTAGCCAAGCACTTTTCCGAACCCTTCAAGGATTCCAATGGCTACGGCGAGTCCATTGCCCGGCTGAGCAATATGCTGGGCGGAGGCATCATCGTCCAGCGCTTCGGTGATTTAATTCGGGGCCGCCGTTCTACTCCCAGCCGTATTGAGGAAGCGTTCATCACTCCGACGTTGAACGCGACCCCCGGCGATTTGAGTCTGGTTCTCCCCAAACGGATCCTCGATGGCATCATCGAAATGATCTATGCGCTGGACAAGCTGGCGCCAGGTACTGCCAACGATGATACGCTTTTGTACGGCGTGGAGATCAAGTTCTACAATATGGAAGTGAAGGTCAACGAGAAGCTGGAGAGCAGCTGCCGCGGGCTGTATATCATCGGTGACGGCAGCGGGATCACCCACTCCCTGTCCCACGCTTCTGCCAGCGGTGTTTATGTTGCCAGAAATATTATATCCGCTTTGGCAGAATAACCTTTGCGGATGCGTAATATGGGGCGTTTCTGACTTGTGATGATTGGGAGCAGAAAATTGTGGACAAGACAAATTATAAAATCTCCAGTGCCCTGCATAATCGTATTGCAAAGATCACCAGAATTTACGGGGATTTTATCACAAAGGAATACCAGAAATTTCTGGAGGACCCCCCCCAAAAAAATACGAATGTCAGTCAGCAGTCACATTTTGTGGCTGCTGTTTTTTCTGCGGAAAGGAGGAGCCCGCCATGGCAAATGAGATTTCTCTGCGCCTCCGGAAGTGTTGACTGCGGAGCAGCTGGCTGTTATCTTCCTGTGATCGGTACCAGTAGAGACAGTCTTCATAATCGGGATGCCATTCATCCTCCACATCGATTCCCGCAAGCCATTCCTCTGCGGCTTCGCTGTAGCTTTCACCAAAGACCGTTACATCTTCCATGTGCCGCCAAGTAAACATCAGGTCGATATAGTCCTCGTACTTGTACGAAAAGACGTAATGATATGTTTCTTCTTCATGGTATTACCTCCTCCGAGGGAACGATTGGCCAGCAGACTGAAACTCAACAACGAGAATCTCTGGCCTGTTATTAATCCGCAATGGGATCAGGCTATTGCCCACCCCCCTGCTGACCAGCATATTGGTGATGCCATCTGTGTACAGTCCAGAATCATACTCTGGAAATAGCCCTTGATTAGGTGCAAACAGGCCGCCGATAAAGGGCAGACGGAACTGGCCGCCATGAGCATGACCACTAAACACCAGATCCACACCCACATCGACGTAAGTATCGAACAGCTCCGGTCGATGCGCGAGCAGGATCGTATAGCCATCAGACTCATTATGTAATTCGGTCAAAGCAGATTGCGTAACCGACACCGCGTCACCGAAAAGATAGTCCTCCCGGAAACTCGGATCGTCAAGGCCGATCATGGTGAGGCTTTCCCCTTCCCGTTCCATGGTTACTTTCTCATTCTCCAGAACAATAACCCCGGCTTCCTCCAGACCCATTTTCAATTCTTCGTATTCTGAAATTCGTGCCTCATGATTACCGGTAATATAATACACGGGAGATATTTTAATCGCCTGCCGGGCAAACTCCAGAGCAATTTCAATATCAGTATTACGGGAGTCGACCAGGTCGCCGGTGATCACGATAATATCAGGACAGGTAAGGGAAAGCATGGTTATGAGCCTCTCATTGCTTTTCCCGAACTCGGCATTATGCAGGTCCGAAACCTGAGCGATCCGGAAGCCAGAGAACGCCTCCGGGATCCGGTTGCTGGTTATCTCATACTCATTTACTTCCAATGCGGTGTTACCCCAGAGGATCCGGACTGTCAGAATCAAAACCAACACCAGGATAAAAGGTGCAATTAACTTCTTATTGATTTTCATAGGGATTCCCCGCCTCTAAGCACTTCGTGAAAATGTGTTACTCCTGATCCTCAGCATAGGAATGGGGCTGTTCCTTATATTCAGCCACTCGATATCCTTCGATTACGGAATAATCCTTCTGTTTGGAAACATCCTGCTGAGATTCTTCATCCAGGAAACCTGCTGCATCAAAATAGATTCGTTCCAAATAGTCATAGATGGAATAGATACCCTGCGTACACCAGACCAAAGCATTTCTTACATAGGCCGCATGCTTAGCAAACAGATCAAAATCCAGTTCGACACCCAGCTTAACAGCCAGCAGAACTGAAAATGCAACAACGCTACGGGTATTACCTTCCCGGAAAGGATGGGTCTGCCAGATAGCTGCTGTGATACGGACGATTTTGAAAACGATATCCTTCTTGGACTGTGTGGATTTCAGTTTGGAGATTTCCTTGGATGCCATGTCCAGCTGTTTCTTGATCTCAGAAGGAGATGCATAGCGTACTGTGTCACCGCCCAGAACCTCTTCTGGCTTCATAATCGGGATGGTACGGAATTCTCCTGCCCAATCATACAGACCACCGAAAGTGGTTCTATGGATGTCACAGAGTGTATCTGTATTAAACTTTTCATACTCCTTGGCATAGACAATGGCCATACTCATACGAGTAAGATCGCCCTCAATCAATTTGAGGTCTTCACTGTTCTTAATACCCGGCAGGTTCCTCAAAACCGGAACATCTTCATACAGGTATGGGTCTCTTCTTCCCATCACATAACCTCCAAAACATGATAAGCTTGAAGTGCATTCATATAGAAATCAGCAAACTGCTTTTCGCCGTTAACCCAAAGAAGCAGGTTCTGCTCTGTCTCTTCCTTAGCAGGCAATCCTTCCAAAGCGGTCATTGCTCTTGCAAAGGACAGTGCATCATGGCGCTTTTCCTTGGGCAGGGCATCCATCTCAGAGCACTGCTTCAGAAAGAAAAATGCCCGGTACAAATTGATATCCAGAATTTTTGCAGCGCTTTCCAAGCGCACCTGCTCCCGGCGAATGGCATCCATTTCCTTTTTCATTGGATCTCTGCGGGCAAGCGCAGCCTTCATTCGGTCAACATCTTCATCGCGCACATATTCACTTTTCTTTTTACCTTGCACAGAGTATTGGAGATACAGATATTCCTTACCGGATATCTTCTTGGTAACCAAATATCCCTTAGGGATCTGATGAAGCTCAATTCGCAAAGCAACATCACGATCCAATAGGCCTTTATATTCATCCAGTAATTCACGATACTTCATAACACCCACTCCTTGTATATACTATACCATATTTAACCCCCTTGTGCAACATATTTATACATACAAGGTGTTAATATTTCATTGAAAAATAATGGTCTTATACTTTGTGACCCGCTCCCTGAAAGTCGGTTCTGCAATACCCAATCGGTCCGCCTGTGAGTGCGTTGTTCCTTTTCCCTGCAGATAATCTTTTACAGCTATTATTTTTTCGGTATCCGATATCCTGGACATAAAAATACTCCCTATAGTGTAGTCTCGAAATTTTTGTTATTTCGAGTGTCTACTCTATAGGGAGCATATCATTATCCGAGCAATACCCTAACATTTATTTTTTCAAATCACCCGTTGCTGGATTATCCAGTAATCGTCCATCATTTGTAAATCTGGAACCGTGACACGGGCAATCCCAGGAGTGCTCCAAGGGATTCCATTTCAATGCGCATCCCATATGCGGACAGCGAGGCTTAGTTGGGGTTAGAAGATTCACCGTTGCCTCAAAAGCATTATTCAAAAGCTGTCCCCTCAGGATCGATCTTGAAGGCGAAAAAACCTGTGTCCAAGGATTCTCTTTTCCCTGCACCAAATCACCAAGAATCATTGCAGATACCATTGCGGAAGTCATTCCCCATTTATTGAAGCCCGTCGCCACATAAAGATCCGGTGTCCGTTTACTGTATTGTCCGATATAGGGAATACCATCCAGCGTCATACAATCCTGCGTAGCCCAACGGCAAACCTCACGGGCACCTGGATAATGAATTCTTGCGAACCTTTCGAGTTCCGCCCAACCGCCGCCCTTCTTTCCGGTTCGATGACCTCCGCCACCAAGAAGGAGTAAATCACCATAGTTACGAAAAGAAAGACCGTTTTCTGCAGCATCAAGGAACATACCGTCGACCTGTGCCGCATTTTCCAACGCCAATACATAAGAGCGCTGTTGGTACATCTTCAAGAAGTAGCTGCCATGCTTATTAAGGATTGGAAAATGGGTGGCGATAATGATTTTAGATGCTGTGATTTTGCAATGGTCCGTGATTACAGTATGCTCTGAAAATTCACGTGCTGTGGTATGCTCATAGATGCGTAAATCCTTTGTGAGTCCGGCGACAAACTTCAGCGGATTAAATTGTGCCTGTTTGCGGAATCGAATTGCCCCTTCCACAGAGAACGGAAATTGAATGTTCTTTGACAATTCTACAGGAATTCCTAGATGTGACAACGCATCTATCTCAGCATTCAGATCATGATTTGACTCTTTGGAATAGATATAATTATCTTTCCACTCAAAATCACAGGGGATCGATTGGCTTAATTGATAGTATGCCTGAATCGCTTTTTCATTGGCTTCATAGTATTTCTGTGCTTTCTCCGGACCAAACATCCGTAAAATCTTTGCATAGATAAATCCATGCTGAGATGTGATTTTTGCAGTTGTATTTCGGGAAACACCAACGCAAATTCGATCCGCCTCAATTAGCGCATAGTCAACACCTTCTCTGGCCAATCCGTGGGCACACAGGATGCCGGCCAAACCGCCACCAACAACGAGAACATCCGTTTTCAGATCTTGCTCTAATTTACCGAAAGTAGGCATCTGCACATCATTTGTCCATACTGAATTATTCATTTTTATCACCGAGCATAGTATCTGTTTATAATTTGAATTTATCACTTTAGTCGCGATTCTTTCATAAAAAATAATCTTTTGGCTCGCATTTTTATCAAAATCTGGTATAATAGATATGTGGAAACCACTCCTTTGTACATAGATTTGATGGTAGCTGGTTGATACGATTTTGATACTATAAATCGTGGAACACCATAGACTGTAGAGATTTATCGCCTGTTTTACACAGGAAATCCGGCAGTTTATCACGCAGAATAACCATTGCAAATTTGTACTTAAGCGAGTGGGAATAATACCAAAACCAGACTTTCCCAAGTTACGACCTGAGAAAGTGCCAGTTTTCTAATTAACTGGCAACGTTTTGGCAACATTTTCTTCATTATCCCAAAAATAAAGAGCTATCTGATTTGTTATCAATCAGATAGCTCTTTTTGATCCTATAGATTAGCCTTGTGAGAATCGGTCACCTTTACTTTGTATCTCCACGGGCATATGATATCTTCTTCAGAAAATACTGTATTCATCATACGGAGACGTCGACCTAACCGTCATCCAGATTCCAGGCCTCAATGCCGCAGTCGGCACACAGCATATCGTCGTCACCTTCATGTACCGCAGCCTGCTTGAAGATGCCGCAATACAAATCAGCTGAGAACCGGTGTCTGATCTGATTCACAAGCGAAAGGAATGCTGTCATCGTGCCGTAAGTAATGGCACCAGATACAATCCCTTTTGCAAAAACCAGAGTTATCAGAACTCCTTCTGATAACTCTGGTTCTTATTTCTTATTCAGATTGCAGATCAGAATTTTGCAACCGTCTCGTCGGTGATGGATGCCATGGCCTCTTCCATGGACATGCCCTTTGCAATGGCAGCCTTCCGGGCTGCATTGACTGCCTGCACCGTCTTGACACGCTGGCCGTCCAGCTCATAGCCCTTCATAGCAATCAGGGTCAGCGCCCAGGCCACCATGGGAACAGCGCAGAACAATGCGATAACTACCCAGTTCATGCCATCCATGTAGGGCGTTGCCTTGGTGGGCAGGCCCTGATAACCGATGAAACCAACGGCGATGGAAACCACCGTTGCGGACAGAGAGGACACCAGCTTGTCCACCAGGCTGAACAGGGTTCCCATGATGCCGGGAATGAACTTGCCGGAGCGGTAGGTCTCATAGTCGGCGCAGTCGGCAACCATGGGGATGGGCATATCGGCGGTAGAATAGTAAGCGCCATAGCCGATGCCAAAGAACAGCAGGAAGGCAATGGTATACAGATTGATCGTCAGCTTACCATCCGTCATGAAGCTCAGATTCAGTGCGGGATTACCGGGCTGCCACAGCAGCAGCAAAGCCAGAACGCCCACATAGCAGCACAGTGCAACAGCCACATAGGTCATCAGGCTGCGCTTCTGTCCGTGCTTCTGGGAGGTACGGACCGTCAGGCCGAAGAAGGGTGCGGAGAACACATAGCCCAGCACCATCATCGGAAGATACAGCGCGTCGTAGTTGCCCATCATGGAGCCGTAGAGCATGCACAGCACGGTGACATTGGTGGCAATGGCCAGAGCCAGCTTGCAGCCGCCGCCGGCAACCATAAGCCGCTGCAGAGGCTTGTTGGTCTTGACGATCTGGACATACTCGGAGATCTTGACCTTCTCCTGCTTGCCGCCCAGGCCGAAATACTTCTCATTGTCCTTCTCCCAGATGCCGATGATGGCAAGGATCGTCAGGATCACGCTCATGACGATGCCGATGGGGGTCATGACCGCAAACCAGCTGGCATTATAGTCACCGAAGAATTTGTCGCCAGCCAGGATGGGGCCGATGAACTGCATGACACCCATGCCTGCCAGAGAGCCGATGGTGTTGAAGATGGTGAACAGAGGACGCTGATTGGGATCATCCGTCAGAACGGGCTGCGCCGCGCGGGTGACGGAGGTCTGGAAGGTGTAGCCAATGACCCAGACTGCATACAATCCTGTAAAGGCGGCATACCGGGCCCACATCATAGTTGCGGGAATATGGGGTGTCAGGACATACAGAACGATGACCGACAGGGCCATGATCACGTTGCCGATGACCATGAAGGGACGGAATTTTCCGAACCTGGTATTGGTCTTGTCCATCAGAGCGCCGATGATGGGGTCGGTAATGGCATCGAACAGACGCATCAGCGTGACCATGATGGAGGCAAAGCCGATCAGACCCAGGATATTCTCACCGAAGGTGGCGATGTAGCTCAGGATCAGGACAAAATAGACATTGGTGGCGCCATTGTTCATGGGGAACAGGGCCAGCTGATAGAATTTGGCACGGTTCATACCGGTGTTGTTGCTCATGGTTGATTCTCCTCTTATACTGATATTCAATTAAAATGCTTTCAACCGAAGGATCGAAGCTTTTAATATGAAGATCGTATTAAGTCCAGTTGCCGCCGTTTCCACCATCCTTGCCCAGCTTGTAAGCGGGGTTGGGTTTGGAAACATAACGGATAGTGGCTTCATCGCGGCAGCCGCCCGCAACGGCTTCCAGCCTGACTTCTCCATCCAGGGGAACCTGGAAAGTAAACACTTTATTGCCCGTCCTGGTCTGCAGCAGCTCTCCGTTGGCATAGAGGCTGACCTCAGGACAGTTGGAATAGACCTTCACACTGGTCTGCTTCTCCGGGCGGTCCACATAGCGTCTGCCGCAGATATACACAAAGGGCTCCTTGGTCCAATAAGCCTTGTAAATATAGAAGGAATCCTTTCTGATTTTGCGGTCGAAGGTGACCAGGCCCTTGTGGTTCATGCCGGGCTCGCCGCCCTGATTCCGGGCATCCGCCGCAAAATCGAACATATTCCACAGGTGGGTCGCCCACATGAAGGGACGCTTCTCGAAGAAGTCCAGCATGTATTCGTTATACAGGCACTGATACTCTTCGGACTGGTCTCCCCTTCTGGGATGGGAGCTGTGGAGATTGGGCATGCACTCGCAGCCGTATTCCGAATAACCCAGACAGCGGTCCGGGTACTTTGCGTGGAAAAAATCCACCCAGGCATCATTGAGCTTCATACCGGGGACATACCAGCCCAGATACAGATTCCAGCTGACAACATCGGTGATGTGGGCTACCTTGTTGAAGGGGCCGCACATGGCGTAGCAGGCCAGTGTGGTAAAACGGGTGGGGTCCATCTCATGGCACAGATCGTTCAGAACATGATGGTTATCCAGCATATCCTTGTTGTCCTTGGTGGAGATGGTGATCTCGTTGGAAACACCCCAGCAAACGATGGAAGGATGGTTGTAGTTCTGGGTGATCAGTTCCTTCATCTGGCTGATGGTGTTTTCACGGCCACCCGGCATATGCTCTGAGATGTAGGGAATCTCAGCCCAGACGACCATGCCGTATTTGTCGCACAGATCATAGAAATATTGATCATGCTGATAATGAGCCAGGCGGATGGTATTGGCGCCGATTTCACGGATCATAGCCATGTCCGTATCATGATGTGACCTGGACAGTGCATTGCCGATGCCCTTCCAGTCCTGGTGCCGGCAGACACCCCGCAGGGGGTAACTTCTGCCGTTGAGGAAGAAGCCTTTCTGGGGATCGACCTTGAAGGTTCGGATGCCCACATTGCAGCTGATCTCATCGACAGCTTTTCCATCAGCCATCAGGCTTGCGGTAACGTGGTACAGATAAGGATCATCGATGCCGTCCCACAGGTGGACATTCTTGACAGGCAACTCCACATGCAGGCCGTCAGACTTGGCGACCACATTGCCATCGCCGTCATACAGGCAGACCTTGACATAGGCAGACGCATCTCTGGCAGCCCGGCCCAGAAAGGTTCTGACATTCACCGTCGCATCGCTGCCATTGACCTCGGCCCAGTATTTGATGCCGGGGCCGCCGAAATGATCCATATCAAAATGGTATTTGTGGACGGTGATCAGCTTCACAGCACGGTAAATACCGCCGTAGAAGGTAAAGTCCGCCTTCTGAGGATAGACCCGGTCGTTGACGGAGTTATCGACTTCCACAATCAGACTGTTCTCGGGCTGCAGGTGTTCCGTTACATCGCAGCGGAATGTGGAATATCCGCCGTCGTGGGTCATGACGGTGGCGCCATTGAGGACGACCTTGGCGGAGGCATTGACACCGTCAAACTGCAGATAGACCCGCTCGTCGCTACCGAAGTCCGGGGCACAGAAGCGCGTTTCATAAACACAGGTGCCGCGCCAGTAATCATTGCCGCCGTCCTGACCGTCGAGATTATTCCAGGTGTGGGGAATGCTGACTGGAACGGCATCATGGCCGGGCTGGCTGAAAATCCAGTTTTGATTTAGCAGTTGTTCATTTCTCATCGTAATCTCCTGAATGTATGTCTGAGCACCGCCGAGAAACTCGGCGGTGCTTTGTAGGTCTTTGAAACCTCCCTGCCCTTTTGTCAGATGCAATCCGACAGGGAGGCTTTCCGGATTTCACTCGCAGAAATTACTTGCTCTTCTTAAAAGCCTTGTAAGCAATATATTCCTCGGTCTTCTTGAACTTGACAGTGCCAATGATCCACAGAACCATGCCCAGCAGACCAAAGAACCAGCCTGCGCAGGCGATGATCATAACAATGGTGATAACCATGGGCTTGATGAGCTTGATGGTGGTATTAGCGCCAATGCCGTTCATGCCGGAAGAGTTGGCCAGGGCGTAGAGGTTGTGGTGGCAGGCCTCACGCATTGCATTGACCACAACACCGTCGTTTTCATAATTGGGCAGCTGTTCGGTAACGTACCACAGCATGGCATCGAAGGTGGTGACGCCGCCGCCCATGATACCGTCAACACCGTTGCTGTAGTTGACCAGGACGTTATCGGTGATGGACATGCCCTGGTTGCCCCACTCGCCGCGGAGGATGCCGGTCATCAGACCCTTGTGGCCACCGGACCAGATGGTACCCCAGCGGGTGTAAGCAGTCATCACGCCGTTGCCGCCGCACTCTTCCAGAGACTTCTGGAAGGCCTTCAGATAAATCTCACGGGCAGCCTGCTCGCCGATCCACGCAGCCTGACCCAGACGGTCCTGCTCGCAGTCGTTCAGAGCAAAGTGCTTCATAACAACGTCGACACCCTTGTCCTGGATACCCTGAACTTCTGCGCCGCCCATCTCGCCGGACAGGAAACCGTCCTCGGAGTAGTACTCGAAGTTACGGCCGCCATAGGGAGTACGGTGTGTGTTGGCACCGGGGCCATACAGACAGACAACGTCTGCTGCAAGGCAGTTATTGCCGATGACATTACCAACCTGATACATCAGCTCCACATTGTAGGTGGCAGCCATCACGTCCTCAGAGGTAAATGCGGTGGGCTCGATGTCACCCAGACCGGAGCCCAGCAGCGCTGCAGTCAAGCCCTGGGGACCATTTTCGTCACGGGTACCGGGAGCCTGAACGGACAGGGCGGGCATTCTCCAGTGGAAGGAGTCGCCGATGAGGGAGACCATCTCGTCGAAGGTCAGCTGGTCCAACAGGGCATCCCACTTGGGATCGTCATATTCCAGACCCATCATGTCATACAGGGTCAGGCCATTGTCGGCACCCATCTTGGGCAGGTTCATGGCTTCGTAGTCAGCGGGATCGTACTGCACATCCTGCAGACCCTCGATCAGAGCGTCGGTCAGATTGATCTGATGGATCTCGGTGGGCCAGGTGCCTTCCCAATTGCTGCGGGACAGATAGACAATGGTGTCATCACAGCCATCATACAGATTCAGGTCTGCGTCGGACAGCTGGTTGACGATCTCGGTGCCGTTCAGAGAGGTGGCGTAGGTTTCGGTGTCCAGCTCGTCCTCAGTCCAGCCATAGACCAGATCTGCATTGCCGTCAGCGTCCATACGGCCGTCGGTGCTCTCGACGGTGTACTCCTTGGCTGCCAGAACATTGTTGACAGCATTGTGAGCGTCGGTTGCAACAGTCAGGTAGTACTCGCCTGCATCCAGGATGTAGGTGCCTGCGCCGTAGGTGTCATAGGAAGCGATGTCGCGCTTGTCGATGCTGATGGTCAGAGTCTCGCTTTCGCCGGGCTCCAGAATGTCTGTCTTGCCGAAGCCCACCAGGGCAACAGAGGCTTTCTCGACGCCGTTGTCGATGT
This sequence comes from Oscillospiraceae bacterium, assembly GCA_017622295.1. Lineage (GTDB taxonomy): Bacteria > Bacillota > Clostridia > Oscillospirales > Oscillospiraceae > Faecousia. The sequence continues at coordinate 46,382 of JAGARK010000056.1, read as the reverse complement.
CATACTGGGTGTAGGGGGACTGAACGTAGACCTGAACGGTCTCCTTGCCTGCCACATCACCGGTATTGGTGACGGTGACATTAACATTGTAGGTATCGGTACCGACGTCATAGCTGACATCCATACCGCTGTAATTATAGGTGGTGTAGCTTAGACCATGACCGAAGGGGAAAGCAACGTCGTCGCCGTAAGCGTATTCGCCTGCGTTGCCGGTGCCCATAACGTAGTCTTCGTAGCGGGTCTCATAATACTTGTAGCCCACATAGATGCCTTCCTGATAGATCATGTAGGACTTGGCGTTGGAAGGAATGTTCACGCCGTCGTAGCCGCCGTAGATGGTGGGAACGAAGTTCTGCATGGCGGGAGAGGAATAGTTATCGTAGCAATAGGTATCCACCAGGCTGCCGGAGGGATTGACCTTACCGGCCAGAATGTCGGTAACGGCATTGGTTCCGCTGATGCCCACGCCGCCGATCCACATGCAGGCGTCAACATTGTAGGGGTTTTCCTTCAGGAAGTCCACCTGTAGTGCATTGGAGGAATTGATCAGAACAATGATGCTCTTGATCGTGCCGTTGGCCTTCATCTCAGAGGCCCACTGCATCATTTCAACTTCCTCATCACTCAAAGCCAGGTAGTTGTAGTTCTGGAATTCCAGGTCATAGCCCTCGCCGCCGACGCGGGAGAAGGTAATGATCACAGCATCGCCATAGGAAGCGATGGAATCCTTGACGTCCTGGGGATAAACATCCACGGGAACTTCTGCAATGGAAGCCTGGCCGGCCAGGACAGCGCTCTCACCGGCAGCAGCGCTGCGGTTATAGACAGCACCTTCCTCAGACAGGTACCAATCCCACAGAGTGGGGTTGACCTCGAAGCCGGACTTTTCCAGAGCGACCTTCAGATTGTCAGCCTTGGAAGCGTCCACGTTGGCAGAACCGGTGCCGCCGTAAACGATGTTAACAGAGCTGGAAGACAGGGTGCTGACCTTGGAGCCGGCAGCCAGAGGCAGCGCGCCGTTGTTCATCAGCAGAACAGCGCCTTCTGCTTCCACCTGATAGCAGATGTCATCGCCGTAGGCGTACATTTCTTCATTGGATGCAAAATCCATCTGGAAGTAGTTTGCATTGGGATCTTCATTTTCCAGTTCCCAGAAAGAACCGCCGACAAACGCTGCGACAGTGTTGTCAAACATGTTCAGAACAAGGGTAACAGGAGTCATAATGAGCGCCAGCACAACGCCAATAATGCAGATTCCCTTCCAGGGAGCGATGCAGCGGCGCTTTGCTCGCTTGTAGGCCTTTTTTAGCGACCGCTTCTCAAGCTTCTTTTCATTCATGTTTTTTCCTCCTATATGTATCTAAATGTACACATTTTATTATACATATTAAAATAATATGAACACAACGCGCATTTTTGCTCAAGTGTGTCACTCGTCTACAAAAATCGGCACGTAATATTGTATCAAATGATCACGACTCATCATCTCTGGAGGGAGAACAACGGTGAAGTCAAATAGTGCGCCGTATGGTCAGCCATCTGCTCAGGATTCTGCCGGAATTTATCCCGGCACCAATAGAATAATACGGAAAAGAAGGCCGTCGTACCCATGATGGCGGAGATGGTCAACCGTTCCAGCCGGTCATCCTGTGACGAACAGATCACCGCCAGTTCATTGCTCTTCTTCTGCATCGAACATGCCACAAGCTGCATTTCCAGACCGTTTTCCAGAAGGCATTCCAGCTTCCAGCGGTTTTCCTCCTGATACCAGAATCCGAAAAAACGCACAAGGCTCTCCCTTACTGCCGAGGGCTCCATCCGGAAATCAAACAATACCTGAAGATAAAACTCTTCCAGCAAATTGTTGAGAGTCCATTTCAGCACATCTTCCTTGCACTCAAAATAGCGGTAAAATGTTCTGCGGGGAATGGAAGCCTTTTCACAGATCCCACTGACGGTTATTTTTTCATAGGGCATCACACGCATCAGCTGCAGCAGTCCGTTCTGAAGATCATACTGGCGCTGGGCAGTCAGCTCTGAATTGCAAATTTTTGCCATTTTCTGCCGCTCCTTTCCGAATTTCCAACTACAAAATACCATAATAATCGCCATGTTTCAATAACCAAATCCTTCCCTTTTGTGTCATATTCCATCCACTGAACAGCAGCTGTTTTACGCAATGTATGACAAAGAGAGTGCCTTCTGAGAAAAGTTTTTTATATTTTGTGAACAAAAAACTTGATATATTTCCGTACATGTAATATAATATGGAAAATCCATTGCTGCGGTTTGACCGCAATGGATGGAAGAATGAAAGGAATGAAAAAATATGGAAAAACTCGCAATTCTTGCGCCTGTTCTGGGTGTACTGGCTTTGCTCTTTGCGTTCGTCCTGTCCCGCAAAGTGTCTAAGCAGGACGCAGGAACCGACCGCATGAAGGAGATCGCTTCTTACATCCATGAGGGTGCTCAGGCATTTCTGATGGCTGAATACAAGATTCTGATCTTCTTCGTCATCGCGCTGTTCATCGCCATTGGCTTCGGCATCGACTGGATGACCGCCATTTGCTTTGTTGTCGGCGCTCTGTTCTCCACCATCGCCGGCTACTGCGGCATGAACGTTGCCACCAAGGCTAACGTCCGTACCGCTGCAGCTGCCAAGGAATCCGGCATGAACAAGGCTCTGTCCATCGCTTTCTCCGGCGGTGCTGTCATGGGCATGTGCGTTGTCGGCCTGGGCCTGCTGGGCGCAGGTGTTGTCTACCTGATCACTGGTGAGCCCGGTGCTCTGTCCGGCTTCTCTCTGGGTGCTTCCTCCATCGCTCTGTTCGCCCGTGTCGGCGGCGGTATCTATACCAAGGCTGCTGACGTCGGCGCTGACCTGGTCGGTAAGGTCGAAGCAGGTATCCCCGAGGATGACCCCCGTAACCCCGCTACCATCGCCGACAACGTCGGTGACAACGTCGGTGACGTTGCAGGCATGGGCGCTGACCTGTTCGAGTCCTATGTCGGCTCCATCGTCTCCGCAATCACCCTGGGCCTGATCGCCTTCGGCGGCAAGGGTGCCATGTTCCCCCTGGTTCTGGCTGCTGTGGGTATTGCTGCTGCCATCCTGGGTACCTTCTTCGTCAAGGGCGACGAGAAGTCCAGCCCCCACAAGGCTCTGAAGACCGGTACTTACACTGCATCCGCCATCGTTATCGTCCTGTCTCTGATTCTGAGCAAGGTCGTTTTCGGTGATTTCAGCGCTGCTATCGCCATCATCTGCGGCCTGGTCGTGGGCGTTTTGATCGGCATCATCACCGAGATCTACACCTCCGGCGACTACCGTCCCGTTAAGAAGATCGCTGAGCAGTCCGAGACCGGCCCCGCTACCACCGTTATCTCCGGCCTGGCTGTCGGCATGGAGTCCACCGGTATTCCCATCCTGCTGATCTCTGTCGGCATCATCGGCGCTTATATGGCTGCCGGCCTGTACGGCATCGCTCTGGCTGCTGTCGGCATGCTGTCCACCACCGGTATCACCGTCGCCGTTGACGCTTACGGCCCCATCGCCGACAACGCCGGCGGTATCGCCGAAATGTCCGGCCTGCCCCACTCCGTCCGTAACATCACTGACAAGCTGGATGCTGTCGGCAACACCACCGCTGCAATGGGCAAGGGCTTCGCCATCGGCTCCGCCGCTCTGACTGCTCTGGCTCTGTTCGTCTCCTACTCCGAGGCTGTGGGCCTGTCCATCATCAACGTTATGGACTACAAGGTCATCGTCGGCCTGTTCATCGGCGGCATGCTGCCCTTCTTCTTCTCCGCTCTGACCATGGACTCCGTTTCCAAGGCTGCTTACAAGATGATCGAAGAAGTCCGCCGTCAGTTCCGCACCATCCCCGGCATCCTGGAAGGCACCGGCAAGCCCGACTATACCTCCTGTGTTGCCATCTCCACTCAGGCTGCTCTGAAGGAAATGCTGGTTCCCGGCGTTATGGCAGTTCTGGCTCCTCTGGCTGTTGGCATCATCCTGGGCACCGGTGCTCTGGGTGGTCTGCTGGCCGGCGGTCTGGTCACCGGCGTTCTGATGGCTCTGTTCATGTCCAACGCCGGCGGCGCATGGGACAACGCTAAGAAGTACATCGAAGACGGTCACCACGGCGGCAAGGGCAGCGAAGCTCATCGTGCAGCCGTTGTCGGCGACACCGTCGGCGACCCCTTCAAGGACACTTCCGGTCCCTCCATCAACATCCTGATCAAGCTGATGACCGTCGTGGCTCTGGTCTTTGCACCTCTGTTCCTGATGATCAACAGCGGCGCAGGCCTGTTCTAATCATCCGAAAGGAGACACACAATAATGGAATTTGTTAAGGATTTTGACTTTGTTATCAACCGTGCAAAGTCTCTGAAGAAGCCTGCCCGCGTGGTCGTTACCGGTGCATACGTTGAGAACATTCTCAGCGCCGTGTTCCAGGCTGAAGCCGAGGGCTTCTGCCGTCCCGTTCTGGTTGGCTCCGAAAACCGCATTCTGGCCATCCTGGAGCGCATGGGTCTGAAGGACCGCACCTATGACATCTGCCATGTTGACGAAGGTGATGACCTGGTTCAGCACGCCATCGATGTGGTCAACGCAGGCATGGGCGACATTCTGATGCGCGGCAACACCTCCACCCGCAGCTTCCTGATGCCCATTCTGAACAAGGACAACAACCTGGTCAAGGGCTTCGTCAGCGAAGTCGCTCTGGTCAAGGTTCCCTACTATGACCGCGTTCTGGCTCTGTCCGACGTTTCCGTCTCTGTCAACCCCAGCGTTGAACAGCGTAAGGAAATCGTCAAGAACACTGTCGAGGTTCTGAATGCTCTGGGCAAAGAGAACCCCAATGTGGCAGTTCTGGCTCTGGCTGAGAAGCCCAGCTTCCACATGCGCGACACCGTCGAGGCTCAGAACATTGTTCGTGCCCACGAGATCGATCCCATTGCCAACTGCAACCTGGCCGGCCCCATCACCTGGGACCTGATCGTCAGCAAGGAAGCAGCTGCTGCCAAGGACTTCAAGTGCGACATGTGCGGCGAGTTCGACGCAGTCGTCATGCCCAACGTCCACGCCGGCAACCTGACCATGAAGGTTCTGGGTATGTCCGCTAACTGCAACACCTGCGGCGTTCTGGCCGGTACCAAGGTTCCCGTTGCAATGACCTCCCGTGCAAGCTCCGTGGAGCGTGTTTACCTTTCTCTGTGCGTTGCAGCCGCAATGCTGAAGAAGTAAGCTCCACTCCCCTGTTACAAAAGATGGCAGCACCGAAACCGGTGCTGCCGTTTTTTTGATCAAAAATGGCTGCCCGTTTTGGGCAGCCATTTTTCTTACTTAATTAAACCGAACGATTTTATTACAGGTTCTGTACACCAGGCCGGAGAAATTCTGGCCGAAGATGCCAGGAATACAGATTAAACTCAGCAGGGTCCGGTGCCGGAAATGATTGCCCCATTTGGGGTCATGGGCCTTGCAGGTCTCCCACATCTTATCCAGCGCGGCGTCTGTCTCAGCGCTCTTGTTCAGACGCGTGAAGAGAATGGAAATGCCGAACATCAGGAAGAGCTCATGGTGCATATACTTTTTCAGCATGGGATCGGTAATTTCATCCATGCGGAAGGAGGTAAAGCACTTTTCCGTGACGAGAATCTGATGATGATATCGCTTGGACATGTTATTCTGCTGAACAGACTGATCGGGACGGCCGATCCAGTAGCGGTAGAGGTCAGCGTTGAAATAATACATTCTGGAAACATGGGGCAGGGTCTTGCAGACCATCAGATTGTCCTCATAGAACACATGCTTCGGCAGAGCCTCACCCCATTTGCGCATGGCCTCCGTCCGGAAGGTGCAGGAATGGATGGTCAGCATCTGATGGGGACGGAATACTTTTGTATCCTTCCACTGGAAGATCCGGTTTTCGGGCAAAACGGAGGAATAGTTGATGGACCGGTCCCCCACCCCGTCAGAATGAACATAGTAGTAATTGGTGACCATCAGGTCCACGCCGCCGCTGCGCTCACATTCTTCCAGCTTTTCAAGAAATGCGGGAAAATCGGCGCTAAGGGTATCATCACTGTCCACAACCTTAAAATAGGTGCCCGTGGTATGGACAAGACCCTGATTGATGCCTTCGCCATGACCGCCGTTTTCCTGATGAACCACTTTGACGATGTTGGGATATTTAGCGGCATATTCATCGGCAATCCGGCCGGTATTATCCTTGGAACCGTCATCAATGATGATGATTTCCACCTTGTCGCCGCCGACCAGAAGGCTGTTGATGCAGTTTTCCATGTAATCCTGCGAATTATAGCAGGGAACCGTTACGGTAAGGAGTTTCATTTTGGGGTTTCCTCTTTCTTAAATTCATGTGCTGTCAGATCCAGTGCCGAACGAAGCACTGCATCCATATCATAATAGCGATACTCGCCCAGTCTGCCGCCGAAGATGGTCCTCTTTTCCCTGTCCGCCAGGGCTTTATACTGGGCATAGAGGGCGCCATTCTTCTCATCATTGACGGGATAATAGGGCTCCACCCCGGGCCGCCATTCGGAGGAATACTCCCGGGAAATGACGGTCTTGGGCTGTGTTCCGAATTCGAAGAACTTATGCTCAATGATTCTGGTATAGGGTGTCTGAGCGTCTGTGTAGTTCACCACGGCGTTTCCCTGATAATTAGGGGTATCCAGCACCTCCGTCTCAAAACGGACGGAACGGTAGCTCAGGTGGCCGTAGCAGTAATCAAAATAGCTGTCAATGGATCCGGTGTATATTACCTTATCTGCCATTGCATCCCACAAAGCTTTATCGTTGAAATAATCCTCGTTCAGACGGACTTCGATGCCTTCCAGCATCTTTTCTACCATCCGAGTGTAGCCTCCCTCGGGGATACCCTGGTATCTGGCGTTGAAATAGTTATTGTCAAAGGTCAGGCGAACCGGAAGCCGCTTAATGATGAAGGCAGGCAATTCAGTGCAGGGTCTTCCCCACTGCTTTTCCGTATAGCCCTTCACAAGCTTCTCATAGATGTCCGTGCCCACCAGGGAGATTGCCTGCTCCTCCAGATTTTTGGGTTCTGTGATGCCTGCAGCGGCCCGCTGCTCCTCAATTCTGGCCTGGGCCTCCTGCGGTGTGACCACACCCCACATCTTATTGAAGGTGTACATATTGAAAGGCAGCGAGTAAAGCTCACCATGATAATTGGCCACGGGAGAATTTATATATCGGTTAAACTCCGCAAAACGGCAAACATAATCCCACACTGTTTTATCATTGGTATGGAAGATGTGGGCGCCATAGCGGTGTACCTGAATTCCCTCCACCTCTTCGGTGTAGACATTGCCGCCAATATGGTCTCTTTTATCGATCACGAGGACAGATTTACCGGCTTCCATCGCCTGCTGGGCGAAAGCCGCACCAAAAAGACCCGCACCTACAACCAGATAATCATATTTCATAGAATCTCTCTCAATCTGAATATCATACAATTTCGGTAATCAGTGATACCTTTCCCGATTATACATCCTGCTTCATCATTTTTCCAGTACTTTATCACAATTTTACAAAATTTTAAAAGAATTCAAATAAAAAAGCACCATTCAGAAGAATGGTGCTTTCTTTAAAAAGGTATCAGCCCTTGACGGAACCAGCGGTCAGGCCTTCGATCATGTACTTCTGTGCGAATGCAAACAGGACCATGGTGGGAACCAGAGCCAGAACGGTACCGGCAGCCATTTCGCCCCACTTGATGTTGTACTTCAGGATCAGGGAGTTCAGACCGACAGTGATGGTCTTGAACTTGTCCATGTCGACGAACATAACAGCCATGAACAGCTCGTTCCAGGAGTTCATGAAGGCGAAGATTGCGGTGGCAGCGATGCCGGGCAGCAGCAGAGGAACGATGACGCTGAACAGAGCGCGGACGTAGCCGCAGCCGTCGATCCAGGCAGCTTCCTCAATGGAGTTGGAGACACCGGCGTAGAAGCCGCTCATGGTCACAACAGAGAAGGGAATCGTCATGTTGGCATACAGCAATGCCAGAGTCCACAGGCTGTTGGTCATGCCTGCCTTGGACAGCATGGAATACAGAGGTGCCAGCATGATGAAGGAAGGAATCATCTGGGTGATCATGAAGAACAGATACACAGGGGTCTTCATCATGAAGTTAAAGCGGGAGATAACATAGCCTGCCAGGATGCCGCAGAAGGTTGCGACAACAGCGGCGAAGGTAGATGCGATCAGAGAATTCAGCATATACTTTGCAAAGTTGCCCTTGAACAGCATATTGATGTAATTCTCAAAGGTGGGGTTGTTGGGAATGTAATCAACAGGTCCGTTGATCTCATTGGAGGGCTTCAGAGAGGTGGTCAGCATCCAGAAGAACGGGAACATAACGACCACCAGATAGATGAACAGAACGACAAACTTCAAAGCGGTGAGTGTCTTCTGCTTCGCTTTTCTCGTATTCAGATTATTAGCCATAGCATTAGTCCTCACTTGTGTAGTTGGTGACGGCCATGTAGATCAGGCAGAAAATTGCAAGGAATGCAATAACCAGCAGACCGACAGCGGAGGCCTTGCCGTAGTCCATACTGTAAACCAGCGTCATCATGTAAGAGGTGATGATCTGAGAAGAGTTTGCGGGACCACCGGAAGTCATGGAATAGATCAGATCCGGGAAGTTGAAGATCCAGATGACACGCATCAGCACAGTCATCAGCAGAACGGACTTGATGGAAGGAACGGTAACGTTAAAGAACTGCTGAATCTTGTTGGCGCCGTCCATGTCGGCAGCTTCATACAGTTCGGGAGCAACGCCGCGCAGAGCAGCGGTGATCATGATGGTAAAGAAAGGAATACCATACCAGACATTGGCGATGACACAGGACACCAGAGCGGTTTCCTTCTGTGCCAGCCAGCCAACGTTGACATCAATCAGACCCAGATTCATCAGCAGGTCATTGATAACACCGTTGGAGCCGTTGAACATCCAGCGCCACATGATACCAATCAGGAAGCCGGAAACGGCATAGGGGAAGAAGACCAGGCCCTGGTAAACGCCGGCGCCGGCAAACTTCTTCTTCAGCATCAGAGACAGGGCGAAGCCCAGGGTAAACTGAAGGGTCAGAGAAATGAGAACCCATTTCACGGTATTCCAGGCGATCTGACCGAAATCGACGCCGGCAGTATTGAAAAGAATATCCTTAAAGTTCTGGAAACCAACCCAGCTGACATTCTTGATGTTCATCAGGGTATAGTTCTGGAAAGCCATGACACCGCCCTTGATCAGGGGGTAGTAGGTAAAGATCAAAGGCAACAGCATGGAAGGCAGCAGCATCAGGAAGATAAACAGTGTTCTTCTCTGGCCGAGTCTTTGTTTAGACTTCATTATAGTTCCTCCTGCATGTTAAAAGACAAAATAGTTCGGCACGGAGCCGGGGCCTGAGGCCCACTCATTGGCCCGGAGGCCAGCCATGATTGGCATATTCAAGCGATTTCACCGCAAAACGCGCCGAAACCATTTCGGATCAGACTGGTATAAATCAGGGGGCAAAGTCCCGAGGGACTTTGCCCCCTGTCGCGGGTTAGTCAATCAGTGAAAATCAGAGATTAAACTCAGATTACCACAGCTGGCCCTCGTCGGCGTAAGCCTGGACCCAGAAATCGTCCAGCCACTTCAGCAGCTCGTCAACGGTGATCTCGTCCAGCAGGTACTTCTGGTACATTGCGTCGACCTCGGTCTTGTAGGTTGCGAAAGCAACGTACATCTGAGGCTGAGTTGCGTGACGGTAAACCTCGGGCTCAGCAGCCATCTCGGAGTAGCAAGCGAAGTAACCCTTTGCGAATGCATCGGAGTACTCGGAAGCGTTGGTGTGGATGGGAACCATTGCGTGGTTAGCAGCATACAGAGTGTTGTTCTCGGGGTTGCTCAGGAACATCAGGAAGTCAGCAGCAGCTTCCTTGTTCTCGCAAGCAGCAGCCATGCCCCAGCCGCCGAAGCCATTGGGGAAGACAGCCTCACCGGCAGGGCCGATGGGGAAGGGAGCGGTGTTCCAGGTACCTTCTTCCATGTCGACCTGGCAGTTAGCGATAACTTCAGCGTCCTGGATCAGGAATGCGGTGGTGCCGCCGATGAAGCCTTCAACCATTTCGGAGAATGCCCATGCAACGGAGTCGGTGGGAGAAGCCTTGAACAGCTCCTTGTGGTACTCCAGAGCTTCCTTGGTCTCGGGCAGAGTGAAGATGGTAGCGCCGTTGCCGTCCTTCAGGTAGTAGCCGGCATTGGGATCGGCCAGGATGTCAACGCCGATGTAGGACCAGATAACGGTGTCAGCATACTGGTAGCCGCTCGTGCCGCCACGGAAGGAGTAGCCGTAGAAGTTGCTGCCAGCGTCGGTCAGAGCCTGAGAAGCCTCCAGCAGTTCCTGCCAGGTGGTGGGAACAGCAACGCCAGCCTCAGCCAGAACGTCCTCACGGTAGTACAGGCATCTCTGATAGAAGCCAGAGGGGATCAGCCAGCACTTGCCGTTCAGCTGGTGCATGCAGGTCCAGGAGTCACCGGACAGGGTGTCCAGATCTTCCCAGTCAGCGATGTAGGGATCCAGGTCTTCCAGCCACTCGTTGTTGACGTACTGGGAGACAGTCTGGTCACGGACCTCAACGATGTCGGCTTCGCCGTTCATCAGCATCTGGGAAATCTTTGCGTCAGCATTTTCCAGGGGGGGAGAGATCAGCTCGATGTGGACATTGGGATTTGCAGCCTCATACTTGTCGATGATGGACTGGATGGTTGCGGTACGCTCGGGGCTAGTCAGAGATTCGACCATGGTAACGGTGACCTTCTCTTCTTCCTTAGCGCCGCAGCCTGCGAACAGGGTTGCCAGCATTGCGATTGCCAGCAGGATTGCCAGGAATTTTTTCATGTTGTTTTCCTCCTCGTTTTTTTGGGTCTTTGCGTATGGGTATGTGCTTAAATATTAGCAAGTGCGTCGTCCAGATCTGCGATCAGGGCGTCAACACCTTCTAATCCAATGTGAAGACGGATGGTATTCTGGTCGCCGCCCACCCATGCGGCCTTTTCGTCGGTCATGCGCAGCATCGGCATGCAGGCCAGGCTCTCAAAGCCGCCCCAGGAAACGCCGATCTTGAAGACCTTCAGGGAATTGACAATCTGCTTTGCCTGCTCCTTGGTTCCCTCGATCTCAAAGCTCAGCAAGCCGGTGCAGCCGCGCATCTGCTTCTTGTACAGCTCGTGCTGGGGGAAGGACTCCAGAGCAGGATAATTGACCTTGCGGACCTTGGGATGGTTCTCCAGGAACTTGGCAACCTTCAGGGCAGCCTCTGCATGGGCAGGAACGCGGACCGTCAGGGTACGAAGGCCCCGGATGATCAGCCATGCCTCCATGGGACCGATGATGCCGCCCAGAAGCTCGCGCTTGTCAGCGACATAGTGGGCGAATTCAGGATCCTTCACTGCCAGGAAGCCGCCGATAACGTCGCTGTGGCCGCCCATGTACTTGGAAGCGGTGTGCATGACGATATCTGCGCCCAGATCCAGAGGATTCTGGTACAGAGGCGTGCAGAAGGTATTGTCAATATAGACCTTGGCTCCGACAGCATGGGCCAGTTCACAGACCGCGGAGATATCCTGCAGGGTGAACGTGACGGAAGCGGGGCTCTCCAGAATGACCAGCTGGGTCTTCCCGGTGATGGCTTCCTTGAATTCCTCCACGGTGTCGCCGATGACCCAGGTAACGGTGGTACCCATGGTCTCGGGGCAATGGGTGGAAATATAGTTTGCCAGAGGGCCGTAAGCATTGCGCACGCACACGATGTTGCCGCCTGCGGTGACGGTGGACTGGACGGCGGTGGTAGCGGCAGCCATGCCGGATGCAAAGGCGTAAGCAGCGCAGCCATGCTCCAGAGCAGCAACCTTCTCTTCCAGGATGCGGACAGTGGGATTCTGAACGCGGCCGTAGATATAGGTATGCTTGTCAAACTTGTCGGCGTCAAAATAGGCGTCGATGTTGGGGAAAATATTCAGGGAGTTCATATAGATGGGAGGGATGATCGCATTGTAATATCTCTCATATTCCTCACCGTAGTGAGTGGTGATCAATTCCGGACTGGTCTTGTAAAATTCCTGTTCCATTGTTTCAGATCTCCTTTATATGTTTAGTAATACAGAGGTCGGCTTCATTGGCTGGCCATTCCTGACTCAAATCATAACGCGGGTCCTGTGGACTCCTGGATCTTCAGCTCATGCTCTGCGATCACCCGTCCTGTGGGAATCGTCTGCCCGGTCATCTTCAGATGGAGCAATTCCATTGCCCGTCGGCCCATTTCCTCAAAGGGCTGAGAAAAAGAGGTTACATAGGGGTGAACCATCTCGGCATAAACATTATTGTCAACGCCCAGAACGGACAGCTGCTCCGGAACCCGGATTCCCAGCTCCCCCGCCACCGTCACAGCTGCCATTGCAAGAATGTCACTGTAACAGAAGATGGCACCAGGCCGGTCAGGCCGGGACAGCAGTTCCCGGGCAACGCGGTAACCCTCCCGGTAATTGGTGCTGACATCCGTATATGCCACCAATCTGACATCGGGCTCGATTCCATCCTCACTCAGACGGCTCAGGAAGCCTTCCCTGCGCTCAAACGCAGAGGAACAGCTGACACAGGAGCCGATATAGCCGATCCGGCGATGACCCAGCTTCAGAAGATAATCCGCAGCTTCCCGTCCGATTTTGCGGTCATCGACACTGACGGACAGCATATTGCATCCGGAAACATACTCGCTGCAAAGCACCAGGGACAGTCTGCTGTCCACATCCGGCAGCCACTCATCCCCCAGCATCACATTCAGCAGAATTGCACCGGCACAGCGCTGGGTTTCGGCCATCCGGTTCAGAACAATCTCCTGCTCCTCCCCTACTGCGTTGTTCATCAGCAGTGTATAGCCGTATTCCAGAGCTTTCTCATTGATACCGGCCAAAGTCCGGGCATAGGAAAGCTTGGTCACATCGGGAATCATGACAAGAATGGAATTACTTTCATTCTTTCTCAGGTTTCTTGCCTGCTGATTGGGCACATAGCCCAGCTTCTCGACCGCAGCACGGACCGCTTCGGCAGTGGCTGCAGAAACACGGGGGCTGTTATTCATGACCCGGGACACCGTTGCGATAGATACACCGGCTTCTTTTGCGACGTCAAAAACAGTAGCCATCATGCAGTATGCTCACCTACCTTTGCAATGTGAAAACCTTTCCATTCGTCATATGTAACAGTATATCAAACAATGTAAACCTATTCAATTCACATATTGTTCAAAAAATCCGGGTTGTTTTTTTACGTTTCGACGAAAGTAGTTCATATTCAGGCCCGTTAACGGTTTTCAACAGGTCAATTCATTGTGTTCATCGATATTTCATGACATTATTCAATAAATATGCTACCATATCTGTATCGAATCCGAAAGGAGCGTAAGGCCATGAGTGATATGTTTGACTATCTGAGCTGGCGCGGAGACATTCTGTTTTCCCAGCTCCCTCCCAATCCCGTGGATGCGCTGATCTTTTCCACCTTATCCTATATCCAGTTCACCGGCATCGTGCCGGAGGATCTGCAGCACTACATCACCCTCCGGGATGCAGCAATGATGCTCCTCGATGACATGGAGGACGCCCAGCAGAAGGTGCGGGTAAAAGCTGACCTGGATCTGCTCCGCTCCGCCGCCGCCACCGACCGGTTCGGCCGGGTCGGACTATCGATGTACCGGGATGTCTTTGATCCTGAGGCGGATACGCAGTTTGCAGCGATGACCTTTTTTCTGGAAGACGGAACAGCCTTCCTCGCCTTCCGTGGTACCGACAACACCCTGGTCGGCTGGAAGGAGGATTTCAACATGACCTTCCAGCAGAGCATCCCCGCCCAACGGCTTGCTCTTCAGTATGTGCAGGACTTCTGCGCCGCCAGCAAAGCTCCCATGCATCTGGGCGGCCATTCCAAGGGCGGCAATCTGGCAGTCTATGCCGCGGCAAAATGCGATTACCTGATCCAGAAGCGGATCATCACCGTATACAACCAGGACGGCCCCGGCTTTTCCGAAGAAATGATGGATGATCCGGGATACCTGAACATCGTGCCGAAGATCCGGACCTATGTTCCCCAGTCTTCAATCTTCGGAATGCTGCTGGAGCACGAGGAGCCCTATATTATAATCAAGAGCAAGCAGATCGGCCTGATGCAGCATGATCCATATTCCTGGGAAGTGATGGGCGGCAATTTCATTCCCTGCGAGGATCTGAGTTCCGATTCCCGTTTCCTGGACCGCACCTTCCGCAGCTGGCTTGCCCAGATGACCAGGGAGGAGCGAAATACCTTCTTTGATCATGTCTTCGACCTGCTGATGGTGGAAAAGACCAGCAAACCCAAGGACATCATCAAACCACAGAATCTCATCACCTATATCAAAACTCTCCAAAGTGACGACACCAAGCGCCAGCTGATCGCAAGAGAACTGGCAAACCTGGTCCGTTCGGCACATAACGCCCAGTATTCCGAGCCCGAAAACTGATATCCATCAGCCTTCACAAAGACATTTGCCCGCACAGCAAAAACATTTTGTCATTATGGATATTGACCACCGGGAATTTGAGTGCTAAAATAGGGTTTAATCAAAAAACAACAGAGGTGTTTGATTATGGAAAGAAACAACATCGACTGGAGCAACCTTGGCTTCGGCTACATTCAGACGGAACTGCGCTATGTGTCCAATTACAAGGATGGCCAGTGGGACCAGGGCGGTCTGACCAAGGACGCCACCGTCACCATGAACGAATGCGCCGGCGTTCTGCAGTATGCCCAGACCTGCTTTGAGGGTCTGAAGGCCTACACCACCGCCGACGGCCGCATTGTCTGCTTCCGCCCCGACCTGAACGCCGCCCGGATGATCGACTCCTGCCTCCAACTAAAGATGCCTCCCTTCCCTGAGGAGCGGTTCCTGGATGCGGTCAGGCAGACCGTCAAGGCCAATGCCCATTGGGTTCCCCCCTACGGCTCCGGCGCTTCTCTGTATATCCGCCCCTATATGTTCGGCAGCAATCCCGTCATCGGCGTCAAGCCCGCCACCGAATATCAGTTCCGGTTGTTTGTCACTCCCGTCGGCCCCTACTTCAAGGGCGGCGTCAAGCCTCTGACCGTTCGCATCTCCGACCTGGACCGGGCCGCCCCCAGAGGTACCGGCCACATCAAGGCAGGATTGAACTACGCCATGAGCCTGTACAACATCGTAGATGCCCATGAACAGGGTTACGATGAAAACATTTATGTGGACTCCGCCACCCGGACCTATATTGAGGAAACCGGCGGTGCCAACATCATCTTCATCACCAAGGATGGAAAACTGGTGACCCCCAAGTCCGACACCATTCTGCCCTCCATCACCCGCCGCTCCATCGTGCAGGTGGCAAAGGATTACCTGGGCATGGAGGTCGAAGAGCGTCCCGTGGCCCTGTCTGAGATCGACCAGTTCGCAGAATGCGGCCTGTGCGGTACCGCCGCAGTCATCTCTCCCGTGGGTAAGATCGTCGATCATGGCCGGGAGATTATCTTCCCCTCCGGCATGAACGATATGGGCCCTGTCACCAAAAAGCTGTACGACACCCTGCGCGATATCCAGATGGGCAAAATCACCAGCCCCGATGGCTGGATCATGGAAATTCTGTGATATTTGCCTAAATGTGTACCGCCCGCGCAGACTTTTGTGCTCGCTGACTTGACACTTTAACCAAGTAATGATATAATCTTGCAAAGTCCATACCAAACGCGAGGATGAGGAAAAAGCAGGTTCAACTACCGGTGACAGAGAGCTGACGGTCGGTGCGAGTCAGACATCGGAGAATCTGTATACTGACCTCGGAGCGGTCGGTCTGAACGGAGGATTCTTCTCAGTAGGATCGAACGGAGCCCCAACCGTTACCCCGGGCGTGACGACCCCGTCACACAGAGTGGCCGCCTGCGCGGCAAGAAGAGTGGTACCGCAAGGTTCTTTATCGACATGTAAAGGCCCTGTCTCTTTCATCGGAGACAGGGCTTCTTTTAATATCATCCGAAAGAAGGCAATACGATGACCATAGATAAAATCTTCCACGCCTCCGTGGTTCTGAAAAGCATCATCCGCCCCACACCCCTGGCACAGGCCTACCGCATTGCCCCAGACTGTGACCTGTACTTAAAGCCTGAAAACCTGCAGAAAACCGGCTCCTTCAAGCTCCGGGGCTCCGGCTACAAGATTGCAATGCTCTCTGACGAGGAGAAAGCCAAGGGCGTCATCGCCTGCTCCGCCGGCAACCACGCCCAGGGTGTGGCGCTGGCCGCCAGCAAATGCGGCATCAAGTCCCTGATCTGCCTGCCGGACTCCGCCCCCATCTCGAAGGTGGAGGCCACCAAGAACTACGGCGCCGATGTGTGCCTGGTGGAGGGTGTCTACGATGACGCCTATCAGAAAGCGCTGGAGCTGCGGGACGAAATGGGCTATACCTTCGTCCATCCCTTCGACGATGAAAACGTCATCGCCGGTCAGGGCACCATTGGTCTGGAGATCGTCAACGAAATGGACGATGTGGACGCAGTCATCGTTCCCATCGGCGGCGGCGGCCTGATCTCCGGCATTGCCTACGCCATCAAGTCCATCCGCCCCTCCATCAAGGTCTACGGTGTTCAGGCCTCCGGCGCCCCCAGCATGTATAACTCCATTCAGCATGGCACCATTGAAACGCTGAGTTCCGTCTCCACCATTGCCGACGGCATCGCCGTCAAAAAACCCGGCGACATCACCTTCGACATGATCAATAAATATGTCGACGACATCGCCCTGGTCACCGAGGACGAAATCGCCGCCTCCATCCTGGCCCTCATTGAGCGTCAGAAAATGATCGCCGAGGGCGCAGGCGCCGTCTCCGTGGCAGCGGCCATGTTCAACAAGTTCCCCATCCAGGGCAAGAAGGTCGTCAGCCTGGTCTCCGGCGGCAACATCGACGTCACCAGCCTCAACCGGGTCATTGAGCGGGGCCTGATGAAGTCCGGCCGCACCGCTACCTTGCTCATCGAGCTGGTTGACAAACCCGGTCAGCTTATGGAGGTTTCGCGAATTATTGCCCAGTGCGGCGGCAATGTCACCCGCATCTATCATGAGCGCTCCGGTGACACCGAGAGCATCAACGGCTGCCACCTGCGTGTCAGCCTCGAAACCCGAAATTACGACCATGTACAGGAAATCGTCCGGGCCCTGAAAAACGAGGGCTTCCGGCTCGTATAAAATCTCAGGCAAAGGAGAAAGTCAGTATGAATACCAGTAAGTACTCCATCGGCTATTACCCGGCTCCGGGTAACCACTACAAGTGGGTTCAGAAGGATCACATCGAAAAGGCCCCCGCATGGTGCAGCGTTGACCTGCGCGACGGCAACCAGAGTCTGGTGATCCCCATGAGTCTGGAAGAGAAGCTGGAGTTCTACCGACTACTTCTGAAGGTCGGCTTCAAGGAGATCGAGGTGGGCTTCCCCGCCGCTTCCGAAACGGAATACGAATTCCTGCGGACGCTGATCGAAAATGACATGATTCCCCAGGATGTGACCGTTCAGGTCCTGACCCAGTGCCGGGAACACATCATCCGCAAGACCTTCGACGCCTGCAAGGGCGCGCCCAACGCCATCATCCACTTCTATAACTCCACCTCCGTTGCCCAGCGGGAGCAGGTCTTCAGGAAGTCCAAAGAGGAGATCAAGAAGATCGCCGTAGAGGGCGCGCAGCTGGTCAAGAAGCTGGCCGCCGAATATGAGGGAAATTTCCGCTTTGAGTACTCCCCCGAAAGCTTCACCGGCACAGAGCCCGAATACGCTCTGGAGGTATGCAACGCGGTTCTGGATGTTCTGGAGCCCGGCCCTGACAACAATGTCATCATCAATCTGCCTGTCACCGTGGAAATGAGCCTGCCCCATATCTACGCCAGTCAGGTCGAATACATGCACGAAAACCTCAAGTACCGGGAATACGTCACCATTTCCCTGCACCCCCACAACGACCGGGGCACCGGCGTGGCCGACACGGAGCTGGCGCTGCTAGCCGGCGCGGATCGCGTCGAAGGCACCCTCTTCGGCAACGGCGAGCGGACGGGCAATGTGGACATCATCACCCTGGCTATGAATATGTACTCCCACGGCGTGGAGCCCAATCTGGACTTCTCCAATATGCCTGCCATCGTGGAAACCTATGAAAAATGCACCAGAATGCACGTCTATGAACGCAGTCCCTACGCGGGTGCCCTGGTCTTCGCCGCCTTCTCGGGCTCCCATCAGGATGCCATTGCCAAGGGCATGAAGTGGCGCGAGGAAAATAATCTGCACCGGTGGACCGTTCCCTACATCCCCATCGACCCCAAGGATATCAGCCGCACCTACGACGCCGACGTCATCCGGGTCAACTCCCAGTCCGGCAAGGGCGGCATCGGCTATCTGTTGGAGCAGACCTACGGCTACAATCTGCCTCCCCAGATGCGCGAGCACTTCAGTTACCTCTGCAAGAGCATTTCCGACCACGACCACCGGGAGCTCAAGGGCGAGGATGTGCTGGGCATCTTCATGGAGCACTACCTGAATGTCCACTCCCCCATCGGCATCAGTGAGATGCACATCACCCGCTCCGCCATCGATGTGGTCCACGCCAGCGTGACCTTCATCCGCCACGGTGTTCCCACCACCATCGCCGCCATCGGCAACGGCTCTCTGGACGCCGTCAGCCAGGCGCTGCATGACTACACCGGCTCCAAATACACCCTGAAGATCTACACCGAACATTCCGTCCAGGAGAAGGCCTCCAACTCCACCGCCGCCGCCTATATCGGCATCGAGGACGAATTTGGCAAGATGCACTACGGCGCCGGCACCAACACTGACATCACCCGCGCCAGTATCTACGCGCTGCTGAGCGCTTACAACAATATGATCAAAGGAGAATAAGCCATGGGTATGACAATGACTCAGAAGATCCTCGCCGCCCACGCGGGATTGGATGCTGTAACAGCCGGTCAGCTGATCAACGCAAAGCTGGACATCGTGCTGGGCAACGACATCACCACCCCCGTGGCCGTCAACGAATTCAAAAAGGCAGGCTTTGACAGGGTCTTTGACAAGGACCGCATTGCCATCGTCCTGGACCATTTTGTCCCCAACAAGGACATCAAGGCCGCCGAGCAGAGCAAGCAGTGCCGGGAATTTGCATGTTCCCACTGTGTCAGCCACTTCTACGATGTGGGCAAGATGGGCATCGAGCACGCGCTGCTGCCTGAGCAGGGCGTGGTCACCGCAGGTGACTGCATCATCGGCGCCGACTCCCACACCTGCACCTACGGCGCCCTGGGTGCCTTTTCCACCGGCGTCGGCTCCACCGACATGGCCGCCGGCATGGCAACGGGCATGGCCTGGTTCAAGGTACCCTCTGCCATCCGTTTTGAGCTCACCGGTCAGCTTCCCGCCAACTGCAGCGGCAAGGACGTGATTTTGACCATTATCGGTATGATTGGCGTGGACGGCGCGCTGTACAAAAGCATGGAGTTCACCGGCTCCGGCGTTGCCTCCCTGACGATGGACGACCGGCTGTGCATTTGCAACATGGCCATCGAGGCCGGCGCCAAGAACGGCATCTTCCCCGTGGATGATGTGACCAAGAACTATATGGAAGGCCGATGCGAGCGGACTCCCGTTGTTTACACCGCAGACCCGGACGCAGAATACGAAAAGGTTATTGAAATTGATCTGAGTAAGATCGTTCCCACCGTGGCCTGCCCCCATCTTCCCGAAAACACCCATCCCGCCGCTGAATTAAGTGAAATTAGGATCGACCAGGTGGTCATCGGCTCCTGCACCAACGGCCGGATGGAAGATATGGAAGCCGCCTACGAGACCCTGAAGGGCAAGCAGGTTGCTCCCGGTGTCCGCTGCATCATCATTCCCGCCACCATGCAGATTTATCGGGAATGCGTGGAGCGGGGCTACGTCACCGCCTTCATCGACGCAGGCGCCGTGGTCTCCACCCCCACCTGTGGCCCCTGTCTCGGCGGTTACATGGGCATCCTGGCAGCGGGTGAACGCTGCGTCGCCACCACCAACCGCAATTTCGTCGGCCGCATGGGCCATGTGGACAGCGAAGTGTATCTGGCCAGCCCCGCCACCGCCGCAGCCAGCGCCCTCACTGGCTACATCACCGCACCCAAGGAGGTAGTGAGATGAAAACAGAAGGTAAGGTTTTCAAATATCCTGATAATGTGGATACCGATGTCATCATCCCCGCCCGCTACTTAAATACCTCCGATGCCAAAGAACTTGCAAAGCACTGCATGGAAGACATTGACGCCGAATATGTGAATAAGGTCAGCCCCGGCGACGTGATGGTAGCAGGCTGGAACTTCGGCTGCGGCTCCTCCCGTGAGCATGCTCCCCTGGTCATCAAGACCTGCGGCACCGGCTGCGTCATCGCAAAATCCTTCGCCCGGATCTTCTACCGCAATGCTATCAACATCGGCCTGCCCATCCTGGAATGCGAGCAGGCAGCGGAAGAGATCCAGGCGGGCGATCAGGTCAACGTCAACTTCGACACCGGCATCATTACCAATCTCACCAACGGAAAGACCTATCAGGCAGCTCCCTTCCCTCCCTTTATCCAGAACATCATCACTAAGGGCGGACTGCTTGCATCTTTGAAGGAAGAGTGATATACTATGAAGAAAAATATCGCGGTTATTCGCGGCGACGGTATCGGCCCCGAGATCGTCGGCGAAGCGCTGAAGGTATTAGATAAAATCGCCGCGCTTTACGGCCATGAATTCACCTTTACAGATGTGGACATGGGCGGCTGCGCCATTGACCGCTTCGGCGATCCCCTGCCCCAGGCGGAGCTTGACAAATGTCTGGCTTCCGACAGCGTCCTGCTGGGCGCCGTAGGCGGCCCCAAGTGGAATGATGTTCCCGGCCCCATGCGGCCCGAAAAGGGTCTGCTGCGGCTGCGGGCCGATATGGGCGTCTACTCCAATAACCGCCCTGCCAAGATCTGGCCCCAGCTGGCGGACGCCTCTCCCCTGAAACCGTCTATTGTAGCCCAGGGCATCGATTTCATCATCGTCCGGGAGCTGATCGGCGGTATTTACTTCGGTGCCCACAATACCATCACCAAAGATGGCCGGCTCCTCGCCATCGACGAGCTGACCTACTCCGAGTCGGAAATTGAACGCATTGGACGTATCGGCTTCGAGACCGCCCAAAAGCGGAGCAAACGCCTCTGCTCCGTGGAAAAGAGCAATGTGCTGGACTCCTCCCGGCTGTGGAAGAAGGTCATGCACCGTCTTGCTGCGGAATATCCCGATGTGGAGCTTTCCGATATGCTGGTTGACAACTGCGCCATGCAGATCGTCAAGAATCCCAGCCAGTTTGACGTCATCGTGACGGAAAACATGTTCGGCGATATCCTGTCCGATGAGGCCTCCATGATTACAGGCTCCATCGGCATGATCCCATCCTCTTCCCTGGGCGCGTCCAGCTGCGGCCTGTATGAGCCGATCCATGGCTCCGCCCCGGACATTGCGGGACAGGACATTGCCAACCCCATCGGCACCATCCTCTCCGCCGCCATGATGCTTCGTTACTCCTTCGACATGGCCGCGGAAGCCGACTGCATTGAATCCGCAGTCAGCGCTGTCCTGGATGAAGGATACCGCACCGGCGATATCCTCTCCGGTGATCCGGCCTGCATCCAGGTCGGCTGCACGGAAATGGGCAGACTGATTATCGAAAAAATGAAAAGAGAGTGATCGAATGAAACTATCCGGTTCTGATATTATCGTCCGTACCCTGATCGATCAGGGCGTTGACGTGGTATTCGGTTACCCCGGCGGACAGGTTATCAACATCTACGATTCCCTGTATAAGTATCAGGATGAGCTGCGCCATGTGCTGACCGCCCATGAGCAGGGCGCCTCCCACGCCGCCGACGGCTACTCCCGTGCCACCGGCAAGGTGGGCGTCTGCATCGCAACCTCCGGCCCCGGTGCCACCAATCTGGTCACCGGTATCGCCACCGCTTTCATGGACTCCATCCCCATGGTTGCCATCACCGGCAACGTTCCCCAGAGCATCATCGGCACCGACGGCTTCCAGGAGATCGACATCACGGGTATTACCCTGCCCATCACCAAGCACAACTACTTCGTCGGTGCTATCGATGACCTGCAGGACACCATCCGGGAGGCCTTCACTCTGGCGGCCTCCGGCCGTCCCGGCCCCGTGCTGGTGGACGTGCCCAAGGACGTCCAGGTGGCCATGTATGATTACGAGCCCAAGCCCCCCGCCCAGCCCAATGAGCCCTGGGCTGCCAAGGACATCCGCATCCAGCAGGCGGCTGAGTGCATCAACTCCTGCCAGAAGCCCTTCATTTACTTCGGCGGCGGTCTGAACACCAGCGGCGCCCAGGATGAGCTGCTGCAGCTGGCTGAGCTGATCGACGCGCCTATCGGCTGCTCCATGATGGGCGTCTCCGCAATCCCTAGCGACTATCCGAGATTTCTGGGTATGCAGGGCATGCACGGCCACTACGCCTGCACCACTTCCATGGCCCATTCCGACTGCATCATCGCCCTGGGCGGCCGCTTTAACGACCGTGCCACCGGCAACCGCTTCAAATTCGCCGTGGGCACCAAGATCGTCCACATCGACATCGACGGCGCCGAGCTGAACAAGTCTGTCTCCGCCGCCCACGCCCTCCGGGGTGACATCAAGATGACCCTGCAGAAGCTGATTCCCCTGCTGAACAAGGCCAGCCGCCCCCAGTGGCAGGCGGAGGTTCAGGCCCTGGTGGACGCAGAGGAAGCAGGTCTCGACCACCGCGACGGCATCACCCCCAGAAATATCATGATGACCCTCAATAAGCATCTGAGCGAAAATACACCCGTTGCCACTGACGTGGGTCAGCATCAAATGTGGGCCGCCCGTTACATCAACTTCAAGAACCCCCGCCGGTTCATTTCCTCCGGCGGTCTGGGCACCATGGGCTTCGGCATGGGCGCCGCCATGGGCACCCAGCTGGGCACCGGCGAGAAGACCGTGCTGATCACCGGCGACGGAAGCTTCGGCATGAATCTGACGGAGCTGGCCACCGCTGTGGCAGAGAATATCCCCCTGGTGATCCTGGTGATCAACAACAGCGTGCTGGGCATGGTTCGCCAGTGGCAGACCCTGTTCTTTGACAAGCACTACTCCAACACCATGCTCGACAAGCGCAAGACCGACTTTGTAAAGCTGGCCGAAGCCTTCGGCGCGGCAGGCAGCCGTGCCACCACCCTTCAGGAGCTGGATGCGGCTCTGACAAAGGCCTTCGAAAGCTCCGGCCCCTATGTGATCGACTGCATCCTGGACAAGGATGAATTCGTCCTTCCCATGATGCCTCCTGGCGGTTCCATGGACGACATTATCGTAAAGGTTGGTGACTGATATGACGAATCGATTTACCGTAGCAATTCTGGTCCACAACCAGTTCGGCGTTCTGAACCGGGTTACCAGCATGTTCCGCCGCAGGCAGTTCAATATCCGCTCCCTGACCGTGTCCGAAACCGAGTCAGACAAGTACTCCCGCATCACGATCCTTTCCGAGGGCGATGAGATCGTCAAGCAGCAGCTGATCAATCAACTCTATAAGCTGCCCGTGGTGGTCTCCGTGGCGGAGCTGGACCCCGAGGAGACCGTCAGCCGGGAGCTGCTGCTGATCAAGGTAGCAAACAACGCCGAAAACCGTGCAGACGTCCGGGCGGCCATCGACGCCTTTGAGGCAAAGATCCTCGATTACAACCAGGAGTCCATGATGATCCAGATGGTTGGTGACAGCCGCAAGACCGACGACTTTATCAATCTTCTCCTGGCCTACAACATCCTGGAGATCTGCCGGACCGGCGTGGTCGCCCTGGAGCGCGGCAGCAGTACCATCCGAAACGTTACCAATTTCTAAAGAAATCCCATAAAAATTCTAAAAAAGAGGTATTGATTATGAACAGAATTTTCTATCAGCAGGACTGCGACATCCAGAAGCTCAGCGGCAAGACCGTTGCCATCATCGGCTATGGCTCCCAGGGCCACGCCCACGCGCTGAACCTGAAGGAAAGCGGCGTCAATGTCATCGTCGGCCTGTACGAGGGCTCCAAGAGCTGGGCAAAGGCTGAAGCACAGGGCATGACCGTCATGACCGCTGCAGATGCTGCCAAGGCTGCCGACCTGATCATGATCCTGATCAACGATGAGAAGCAGGCCAAGCTCTACAAGCAGAGCATCGAGCCCAACCTGACTGAGGGCAAGACTCTGGCTTTCGCACACGGCTTTAATATCCACTTCGGCTGCATCAAGCCTCCCAAGAATGTCAACGTCATCATGATCGCCCCCAAGGGCCCCGGCCACACCGTCCGCTCTGAGTACCAGGTGGGCAAGGGCGTTCCCTGCCTGATCGCCGTCCATCAGGACGCCACCGGCGACGCGCTGGACATCGGTCTTGCCTACGCTGCCGGCATCGGCGGCGCCCGTGCTGGCGTTCTGGAGACCAATTTCCGCACCGAGACCGAGACTGACCTCTTCGGCGAGCAGGCTGTCCTCTGCGGCGGCGTCTGCGCTCTGATGCAGGCAGGCTTCGAGACCCTGGTTGAGGCCGGCTACGACCCCAGAAACGCTTACTTCGAGTGCATCCATGAGATGAAGCTGATCGTCGACCTGATCTACCAGTCCGGCTTTGCAGGCATGCGCTACTCCGTCTCCAACACCGCTGAGTACGGCGACTATATCACCGGCCCCAAGATCATCACTGAGGAGACCAAGAAGGCCATGAAGAAGGTCCTCTCCGACATCCAGGACGGCACCTTTGCCAAGGACTTCCTGCTGGATATGTCCGACGCAGGCTCCCAGGTCCACTTCAACGCCATGCGCAAGCTGGCCGCCGAGCATCCCGCCGAGGTCGTGGGCAAGGAGATCCGCGAGCTGTACAGCTGGAACGACGAGGACAAGCTGATCAACAACTAATCAAAACCTAAGGGGAGGGGCATCGCCCCTCCCCTGCAACGCATTTATTTCATCCCAATAAAGAAAGCAGGAATGCTGTTATGATTAAAGACACCATCGTCAATGGCGCCCAGAACGCGCCCCACCGCAGCCTCTATCACGCCCTGGGTCTGACCCGGGAGGAACAACAGCGTCCCCTGATCGCTGTGGTCAGCTCCTACAATGAGATCGTACCCGGTCACATGAATCTGGACAAGATCGTGGACGCCGTGAAGCTGGGCGTTGCCATGGCCGGCGGCACCCCCATCGTCTTCCCTGCCATCGCCGTCTGCGACGGCATCGCCATGGGCCATGAGGGTATGAAGTATTCCCTGGTCACCCGTGACCTCATCGCCGACTCCACCGAGTCCATGCTTCGGGCTCACGGCTTTGACGGCGTTGTGATGGTTCCCAACTGTGATAAGAACGTGCCCGGCCTGCTGATGGCCGCAGCCCGTGTCAATATCCCCACCGTCTTTGTCTCCGGCGGCCCCATGCTGGCAGGCCGGGTCCACGGCAAGAAGACCAGCCTCAGCTCCATGTTTGAAGCCGTGGGCGCCTACTCCGCCGGCAAGATCGATGAGGCCGAACTAACCCTCTGCGAAGAAAATACCTGCCCCACCTGCGGCTCCTGCTCCGGTATGTACACCGCCAACTCCATGAACTGCCTGACGGAGGTTCTGGGTATGGGCCTCAAGGGCAACGGCACCATCCCCGCCGTCTACTCCGCCCGCATCGAGCTGGCCAAGCACGCCGGCATGCAGGTCATGGAACTGGTGAAGCAGAACATCCGTCCCCGGGACATCATGACCGCCGCCGCCCTGCGCAACGCCCTGACTGCCGATATGGCTCTGGGCTGCTCCACCAATTCCATGCTCCATCTGCCCGCCATCGCAAACGAATGCGGCGTGGACTTTGACCTGGACATGGCCAACGACATCTCCGCAGTGACTCCCAACCTTTGCCATCTGGCTCCCGCTGGCCCCACCTACATGGAAGACCTGAACGAGGCAGGCGGCGTCTACGCGGTGCTGAAGGAGCTGACGAAGCTGAACCTGCTGGACACCTCCGTGCTGACCTGTACCGGCAAGACCATGGAGGATAATCTGCGGGGCGTCATCAATAAGGATCCTTCCGTTATACGCACCGTGGAGAACCCCTACTCCCCCACCGGCGGCATTGCCGTGCTGAAGGGCAATCTGGCGCTGGACGGCGGCGTGGTCAAGCGCTCCGCCGTGCTGCCTGAGATGCTGGTCCACGAGGGCCCCGCAAAGGTCTTCGAGTGCGAAGAGGACGCGCAGGCGGCCATCAATGCAGGCAAGATCGTAGCAGGCGACGTGGTGGTCATCCGCTACGAAGGCCCCAAGGGCGGTCCCGGCATGCGCGAGATGCTCAATCCTACCTCCGCCATCATGGGCATGGGTCTGGGAGGTTCCGTCGCTCTGATCACCGACGGTCGCTTCTCCGGTGCCACCCGCGGCGCCTGCATCGGCCATGTTTCCCCCGAGGCCGCTTCCGGCGGCGTCATCGGCGTGGTCCGCGACGGCGACATCATCTCCATCGATATTCCGAATAACAAGCTGGAGCTGAAGATCTCCGACGAGGAATTGGCCGAGCGCATGGCCAATTTCGTTCCCAGGAAGAAGGAACTCTCCGGCTACCTCAAGCGCTACGCGGCTCTGGTATCCTCCGGCGCCAAGGGCGCAATTCTGAATATATGAGCAGCCCGAAGCTCTATACGCTCGGTATCCGACTGAAGTCTCTTGCCATCTTCCGGAGTCTTCTGGATGACCCCGTGATCGAAGCGCTGTGCCAGTATCTGGAATCTACCGGTGCTGACAATAGCCCGGAGTCCGTTTCCCGGTACGCTCAGTTTGTCAGCTGCCTCTATGGCACCGAAAAGCGGACTCTTGCGGGCTACATTCAGAGCATCACCGGCTGCGACGAGAATGCCTACATCCGCATCATTGGCCGGGGCGCCAAGGCATGGCCTGAGCTGGAGGAAGACCTACGGGCGGAGCTGGAAGTATTACAGGCCGTTGCAGACCTGACCCCGGAGACCCTCCGGGAGGGCCTGGATTGGGATGGGTATCTTCCCAAATTCGCCGTTAAGAAGCTGGATATTGCCGAAAGCTACCGGGAGCGGTGCTCCAATATCGGCAGGTTGGGCTACGGCATCTATGCCAAATATCACATGTTCTACCTGAATCCCCAGGGAAAGATCGTTCCCGTGAAGAATCCCGACGGCACCCGTCTGTCCTCCCTCATCGACTACAGGCGGGAGCAGCAGATCATTCTGGATAACACCATGGCGCTGCTGGAGGGCAAGCCCGCCGCCAATATCCTGCTGACCGGCGACGCGGGAACCGGCAAATCCTCCACTGTCAAAGCCGTGGTCAACGAGCTGCACGATCTGGGATTGCGGATCCTTGAAGTCCGCAAAGAACAACTCCACCAGATCCCGGAGATCCTGGATGAACTCAACGCCAATCCCCTGAAATTCATTCTCTTCATCGACGATCTGTCCTTCCAGCGCGATGACGATAATTTCAGCGCTCTGAAGGCCATCCTGGAAGGCTCCGTCTCCGCCCGGGCCCAGAATGTGGTGATCTACGCCACCTCCAACCGGCGCCATCTGGTGAAGGAGACCTTCTCCGACCGGGAGGGCGACGACATCCACCGCAACGACACCATGCAGGAGATCATCTCCCTGTCGGAACGGTTCGGTATTCAGATCACCTTCCAGAAGCCGAGCAAGCAGACATATCTGGACATCGTCCACCATCTGGCGGCCCAGCAGGGCATCGAAATGGATCCCGCACAGCTGGATATGCTGGCGGAGCGCTTCGTCCTCAGCCGGGGCGGACGGTCTGCCCGGGCTGCCAGGCAGTTTGTGGACAGCCTGCGCTAAACAAGTGATACGAAAAGCGGACTGTCAACAGGCAGTCCGCTTTACATTTCCGGCCTTCGGAGTTATAATGGAGCACATGAGGTGATTACCATGAAATCGAAACGATCCAGCATTTCGGGGCTTCTTTTGGCAACCGTTATTTTCGGCACCATCGGCATCATCCGGCGTTATATTGACATGCCGTCGAGCTTTATCGCCCTTTGCCGGGCCGTTATCGGCACCGCTTTTCTGGCACTGGTTCTGATGCTGACCAAACGCAGGCCCGGCTTTTCCGAGATCCGGGAGAATCTGCCCCTTCTGGTTTTGTCCAGCATGTCCCTGGGCTTTAACTGGATCATATTGTTTGAGGCTTACAACTATACCACCGTCACCACCGCTACGCTGTGCTACTACATGGCCCCCAGTCTGATCGTTCTGGGCTCCCACTTCTTCTTTCGGGAGCGGATCACGCCGAAAAAGGGAATATGTGTGCTGGTTGCCCTGGCAGGCATGGTGTTGGTTTCCGGCATCATCAAGACAGGTATTCCCTCTCTGGCGGAGCTCAAGGGCATTCTCTTCGGCCTGGGCGGCGCGGTACTGTATGCCACTACGGTGCTCCTGAATAAAAAGATCAGCCTCCGCTCCCCCTTTGACCGGACCATCATCCAGCTGGGGTTGGCAGCGGTGATTCTGCTTCCCTATACTTTTCTGACAGAGGATTTCGGCAGTATTACCTTCACTACCTCTGCCGTGGTGCTGCTGATCGTGGCGGGCATCGTCCACACCGGCATTCCCTATGCCCTGTATTTCAGCACCGCCAAGGAACTTCCCTCCCAGACCGTGGCACTGCTGAGCTATCTCGACCCCATTGTGGCCATCGCACTTTCCGCGCTGATCCTCCACGAAGCCATCGGAATTTTCGAAATCTTCGGTGCCGTCCTGATTCTGGGCGCCGCCTATATCAGTGAAAAATCATAACAAAGGAGATATATCCATGACCATTGCAGTTACTTATGAAAACGAAATGATTTACCAGCACTTCGGTCACACCGCCCAGTTCAAGCTCTACCAGGTGGAAAACGGCGCTGTCGTTTCCTCCCAGGTGGTTGACACCCTGGGCAGCGGCCACGGCGCTCTGGCAGGCTTCCTTGCAGCGCATCAGGTGGACACCCTGATCTGTGGCGGCATCGGCGGCGGCGCCCAGATGGCTCTGGCACAGGCCGGCATCAAGCTTTACGGCGGCGTCTGCGGCGAAGCCGACGCAGCAGTGGAAGCCCTGCTGGCAGGTGACTTGGAATACAACCCCAATGTCCGCTGCAATCATCACGACCACGGCGAAGACCATACCTGCGGCTCCCACGGCTGCGGAAGCCACAGCTGCCACTAAATTCTATAAAAAACCGTCCTCTTTTCAGAGGACGGTTTTTGCATGCCAACGGGGTATTATGCGGGGGCGAACCTTGCGGTGGCCCCTGCAAGAACGTATCAGATTTTGCTTTCCAGCCAGGCTTTCATGGCGGCGCGGCCTTCTTCGGTCAAAGGGAAGGTCTGCTCCCCTTCCATCTCGCTCTTTTCGTAGCAGTAGAGGCCGTGCCAGTACTCAGCGTGGATGGTACTCTCTTCAAAATCCACTTCCTTCGCCGTCTTCATCACCACATGGGGCTCGGCCCGAAACCGGAACAGGCCGCAGGAGCCGGTGAAGATGTTGTTCATGGCAAAGGTGTGAAGGGTCGGAATAAATACTTCTGCCATAGCTTACAGATCCTTTGTCAGCTCTTCCATCTCGTCGAGGAGCTCGCCAAACAGCTGCAGCGCCTGGTTGATGGGTTCGGTGGTGGTCATATCCACGCCGGCGCGGCGCAGCAGCTCGATGGGGCTGGAAGAGCAGCCGCCGGAGAGGAAGTCCATATAGTCCTTCACGGCCATTTCGCCCTCTGCCAGGATCTTCCGGGACAGAGCAATGGCGGCGGAATAGCCGGTGGCGTACTGGAAGACGTAGTAGTCGAAATAGAAATGGGGAATTCTTGCCCATTCCATGGCGATTTCATCGTCAACCACCATATCGGGACCAAAGTACAGCTCGTTGAGCTTCCTGTACTCCTGACACAGGATCTCGGCGGTAAGGGTCTTGCCCTCGCCGATCATGCGGCCCAGGATCAGCTCGAACTCGGCGAACATGGTCTGGCGGTAGAGAGTGCCCTTGAACTGATCCAGGAAATGGTTGATGAGGTATGCCCGCTCCCGCTTGTCGTGGGTCTTACCCAGAAGATGCTCCATCAGCAGCGCCTCATTACAGGTGGAGGCCACCTCTGCCACAAAGATCACATAATCCGCGTCGATGGGATTCTGGTGATGATTGGACAGGTAGGAATGGAGGGCATGACCCATTTCGTGGGCCAGGGTGAACTGACTATCCAGAGTGCCGGTGTAGTTCAACAGCACATAGGGATGGATGGGTGCACCGGCGGAGTAAGCACCGCTGCGCTTGCCCTCATTCTGATAGACATCGATCCAGCGGTTTTCGAAGCCCTCCTTCAGAATCTTCCGATAATTTTCACCTAAGGGGGCCAGAGCGTCGTAGACCGTCTGCTTCGCCTCGGCAAAGGGAATATGTTTGTCCACATCAGCAACCAGCGGGGTATAGACATCGTAGAAATGGAGTTCCTCCACGCCCAGCAGCTTCTTGCGCAGGCGCACATAGCGGTGCATCTTGTCCATATTCTGGTGGACTGCCTCTATGAGGTTCAGATACACAGAGGTAGGCACATTGTTGCCGTCCAGGGAGGCCTCCAGGGCGGAGCCGTACTTTCTGGCGTCGGCGAAGAACTGCAGCTGCTTGCCCTGGGCATTGAGCATGGCGGCGGCGGTATTCTTGTAGGCGGCGAAGCCATGGTACAAGTTTTCATAGGCGGATTTTCTCAGAACCCGGTCGGTATTCTCCTGGCAGAGGACGAAGGTGCCCTGGCTCAGAGGATGGGCCTTTCCCTCGGAATCGATGGCATCGGGGAAGGTGATGTCCGCATTGGAGAAGGCGCCGTAGATCTTGCTGGGAGCCTGGGACATTTCCCCGGCAGCAGCCAGCAGCTTCTCCTCCGCAGGGGACAGAATATGCTCCTTCATCCGTCGCAGATCCGTCAGATACCGGCGGTAGCGCTCCAGCTTAGGCTGTGCGGCGTAGAATTCATCCAGCGTCTCATCTGTAATGCCCATGATTTCGGGGGTGTCAAAGCTGGTTGCAGCGCCCAGGGCTACCACGGTGGACATGCATTTGCCGGACATGGCCTGGCAGGCAGCATCCCGGGTATCCTCGTCGGCCTTTCTCATGCAGTAGTTGGCAAGCATTCTGACTTTGACGTTGGTCTTTTCCATCATCTGCAGATAATTGTACAGAGAATCGGCGCTGCCCGACAGCTTGCCGGCAAAGGCTGCCAGCGTCTGCTGATCATCCTTCAAGGATGCCAGTTCCTGCTCCCAGAGCGCGTCGGAAGCATACATATCTTCCAGGGCCCACTTGTCCTCCTGAGAGATCTCAGCGCGCTGAGGTATCTTCTTTTCTTCCATTTGGTTACCTCCAAGTAATCATTTTTTGTATTATACCACAGGAAGCCCAAAAAGCAAAGCATTTACAAGATTGCAAAATACTGTCGATTGTGATATAGTAATCCCCGGTGATTGATTTATGAAAAAGACATTCCGGGGCAGCATCAGTCTGCTCCTTGCGACCATCATTTGGGGCTCCGCCTTCATCGCCCAGAGCGTGGGTATGGATTACATCGGACCCTTTACCTTCCAGGCGCTTCGCTGCGGCCTGGCGGTGCTGTTCCTGATCCCTCTGATTTTTCTCTTTGACAGGGATAAAAAGAGCTATGTCCGGCAGTGGGCCCAACCGGGGCTGTGGAAAACCGGCATCGTCTGCGGCATTGCCCTGTTCATCGCCGGCGGCCTGCAGCAAGTGGGCATCATCTATACCACTGCGGGCAAAGCAGGCTTTATCACTGCCATGTACATTGTCATCGTGCCGTTTCTGGGCTTGTTTTTCCGAAAGGTACCTCCCATCACTGCCTGGATCAGTGTGGTGATCGCGACAGCCGGACTCTATCTGCTCAGCTGTGTGGGGGTCAGCTCCATCAACAAGGGCGATCTGTGTCTGATCGGCTGCGCCGTGGCCTTCGCGGTACAGATCACTCTGGTGGACAGGCTGGCGGGGCAATTGGACGGCCTGCGGCTTAACTGCATCCAGAGCCTTGTATGCGCGGCGCTGTCCGCCGTTACCATGGCCCTGACGGAAACCGTAGCCATGGAAAATATCCTGTCCTGCTGGCTTCCTCTGTGCTACGCGGGCATTTTGTCCATGGGCGTTGCCTACTCCCTGCAGATCATCGGCCAGAAGTATGTGGAGCCTACTCCCGCCTCGCTGATCATGAGCCTGGAGTCGGTGTTTGCTGCCGTCTTCGGCTGGCTGCTGCTGAAGGAATCCCTCAGCGGCCCGGAGCTTCTGGGCTGCCTGCTGGTATTCGCCGCGGTGATCCTATCCCAAATTCCAGTAAAAAAGAAGGCCTGACGGCCTTCTTTTTTATAAGAATTTTTCACAGATATCAGAAAAATGCGCCAGCATTGCCGCCTTATCACAGTCGGAATAATAAAAATGGGCAGACTCCGGCAGGACCGTCACATGGACCTTACTGCTCTCCCGCAGAAGTTTTGCGGCTCTGGGAGCAACCATCTCATCGCGAGCGGACTGCACCGCATAAACCGGAACCTCCAAGCGGGGAAGCAGCTTTCTCGTCTGTCGGATTTCCCGGAACAACTCCAGAAATCTGGGTACCCAGGTCACATAGGGTATCAGCCTCGGATCCGGCCGAATGCTGGTGGCATTCCGGGTGGCAACCTGCTGATGGTTTGTTTCATCAATTCTGCCCAGTGCAACCCGAAGGGCATTTTCCACCATCACCGCCCGAAGCCCCACCTGCATGGGACAGGCCAGCAGAAACGCAAAGGGGATCCGATCCGGATGGGCCGCCGCCATCTGAATGGCAAACAGCGTGCCCATAGAGTGGCCCGCAAATACGATCTTTTCATAGCGGGGGCTGATCCTTTCATAAAGACGCTCCACCTGATCTCTCCATTTTTTCATGGAGGAGCGGGCAAAGTCCATCACACTTCCCCCGTGACCCTCCAGCAGAATGTTGTAAACGGAACACTCCGCCGGAACAAGCGGGATCAGATCATCAAAATGATCCGGCGTTCCCAAAATTCCGTGGATAAAGACAACTGCCGCTGTCGCACCGGGTACTTCCCGGATGTATTCCTGATGGTTCATGGAGCCACCCCCTTTTTTCCAGTATAGCAAAAGGAGACGCTTAAAACAAGCGTCTCCTTTGACTTTAAATTTCCTGTCTGCCCTCCAGGGCACGGGAGAGGGTCACCTCGTCGGCATACTCCAGCTGACTGCCCACGGGCACGCCGTAGGCCAGGCGCGTCACACGGACCTCCATGGGCCGCAGAAGCCGGGAAATATACATGGCCGTAGCCTCGCCCTCGGTATCGGGGTTGGTGGCCATGATGACCTCACGGACCTCACCGGAGCCCACCCGCATCAGAAGCTCTTTGATGCGGATATCGTCCTGAGTCACATGGTTCAGAGGGGAAATGACACCGTGGAGCACATGGTAAACGCCCCGGAATTCACGGCTGCGCTCCATGGCGATGACGTCCTTGGCCTCTGCCACAACGCAGATGAGGGACTTGTCCCGCATGTCGTCGTCACAGATGGGGCAAAGCTCCCGGTCCGTCAGATTCTGACACACAGGACAGGTATGGACCTCCTGCTTTGCCTGGACGATGGCCTGGGCAAACTCTTCAGCATCCTCCAGCGGGAGGCTCAGCACATGAAATGCAAGCCGCTGGGCGGTCTTTCCGCCGATGCCGGGAAGCCGGGCAAACTGATCGGCCAGATTCTGCAATGCAGCGGGAAAATACTGCATAATCCCTTAGAACAGGCCGCCCAGATTCAGGCCGCCGGTGAGCTTGGACATGTTGTTGGCCTTGTCGGTCTCTGCGGCGCGGATTGCCTCGTTGACAGCGGCAATGATCATGTCCTGCAGCATCTCCACATCATCGGGATCCACAGCCTCGGGATTGATTTCCAGAGAAACCAGCTCATTCTTGCCGCTGATGGTGGCTGCCACCATGCCGCCGCCAGCCTTGGCGGTGTAGGTCTTGGCCTCCTGCTCCTCCTGCATGCGCAGCATATCCTGCTGCATCTTCTGAACCTGCTTCATCATTGCGGCCTGGTTCATGCCGCCGGGCATACCCCGGAATCCACCTTTTGCCATAGTTTATGATCTCCAATCTTATTATTCTTTGATTTTTACAATATCAGAATGGGCTCTGCCGAAATTCATCAGCTGCTCCATATGAGGGTTGTTGACGGGTTTGGCGGACATGTCCACCACCCGGACGGAAACGGGACGTCCCAACAGGGCCGAGGCCTTGAGGCTGACGACCTCCAGAATGTCCGGCCGGTCCACCGTCTGGGCCACAAAGGTATTGGCGCAGCGCAGCTCCAGCACGCTGCCCTTCAGGGCGCCACGCAGCGGCGAATTCTGAGCCGCCACAAAGAAACCGGAAGCCGGGGGCTTCAGTTCCTTCCGGGAGGCTGCCATCAGCTCCGTCCAGAAGCCTGCAGGTGCCTGAGGCTTCTCTGCCGGAGCCTTGTACGCCGGTACATCTTCCTCCTCCGGAGGTGGTGCGTCCTCATCGCCGGGCAGGGGCGGCTGTTCATCGTCATAAACGTCCTCGGGCCTGGGAGCGTCAGGCTGCTTTGAAGCAACCACAAAGCTGCCGCTCTTCAGCTGGTCCTCCAGTCGGGTCAGCCGGGCATTGAGGCTCTCAGCATCCAGACTCAGCTCCGGCTGGCACAGATTCATGATGCAAAGCTCCGCATCCATGCGGCGGCTCTCGCTGCGGGTAAAGCCCGCCAGAGTCTGCTGAATCACGGTCATCATCCGCACCAGCTCGCCGCTGGAAAAGGCCTTGGCCAGGTCCATCGCCTCCCGGTCGGAGGCAACGCCCGAGAGCATGGTGATGCCCGCGTCGGGGGCGGTCTTCAGCACCAGCAGGTCCCGGGTCAGGCAGGCCAGTTCATCAAGGAGCGCAGAAAGATCCTTGCCCTCTGTATAAAGCCGGTTAAAAAGCTCCAGGGCCTTTTTGGTATCATGGCTTGCAATGCAGGCCATCAGCTCGCCGCAGCGCTTCTCGCCGGCGATGCCGAGGCAGGCATAGACCGCATCGGCGGTCAGCTCCCCGGTGGTGGCGGATGCAACCTGGTCCAGAAGGCTCAGGCCGTCACGCATGCCGCCGTCAGCAAGTCTCGCCAGCACCCGGGCGGCAGACTCGTCCATGTCGATATTTTCCTGATAGGCCACATACTGCAACCGGGAGGCGATGTCCTCCTGAGAAATTCTGCGGAAGGAAAACCGCTGGCACCGGGACAGGATCGTTGCCGGAACCTTATGCAGCTCCGTGGTAGCCAGAATGAAGAGCAGATGCTCCGGGGGTTCTTCAATGATCTTCAGCAGGGCATTGAAGGCCGAAATGGACAGCATGTGGACCTCATCGATGATGTACACACGCTTGCGTACCTGGGAAGGGGTATAGATGGCATCATCCCGCAGGTCACGGACGTTGTCAACGCCATTGTTGGAGGCGGCGTCAATTTCCAGCACATCCATACAGGAGCCGGCATCAATAGCCTTGCAGGCTTCGCACCGGTTGCAGGGATTGCCATTTTCCGGATTCAGGCAGTTGACCGCCTTACTGAGGATCTTGGCACAGGAGGTCTTGCCGGTACCCCGGGAGCCGGTGAACAGGTAGGCGTGGCTCATTTTGCCGCTGAGCAGCTGAGTCTTCAGCGTCTGGGTCACCGCCATCTGACCAACAACGTCGTCAAAGGTCTGGGGTCTGTATTTACGATATAGTGCCTGATACATACTTCTTCCCCTTTCTTCGACGATAAATAAACAGACCGGCTCATAACAAGATCGCACACCCACATTTGAATCTGCTAAATACCCGAACCAGCGCAGCCAGCTCAAGAACGGCAACCTCGCGGCACACGATAAGATCCACTTAATGCTGCTCGGTTCCCCGCCTGACATGGTTCATGGGATATCGTTGCGCAAGACCGATCTCTCAACACCGCTTACGCGGGTCAGACGGTACTCAGACAAACCCGGGTGTGGGAATTCATCCCTGCTGTAGCGGATTGCAGGCATAGGGCACCGCTAACTCCCCGACTAGTGCGACCTTGTTATAAGCCGGTCCGCCATAACAAGGTTATTTTGTTGTGAAAATCTTAGTTGAGCTTGGTGTCGATGAAATCGGCCAGCTCCTGGAAGGTGGCGATCTTCTGATCTTCCATATCCAGCTCAATGCCCAGCTCGGACTCCAGATCCATGATCATCTCAACGATGTCCAGGGAGTCGATGCCCAGGCTCTCAAAGGTAGAATCGGGAGAAATCTCGGAAACGTCAATTTCCAGCTGCTTTGCTGCGTAATTCGCCAGTTTTTCAAACATAGATAATTCCCTCCATTTTTGCTTTTTGCACTTTCTGATATATTTTAGTATATGAAACGTCTTTTGTCAATGCTTGATTTTATCAACAACACACAGCTGTTCCTGCAGCGTAGGCCGTGGCCCAGGCGATCTGCAGGTTGAAGCCGCCAGTGTAGGCATCACAGTCGATGATCTCTCCGGCAAAATAGAGGCCTGGAACCTTCTTCGACTCCATGGTCTTGGGGTCGATCTCGCCGGTCTTGACGCCGCCGGAGGTGATGATGGCCTCCGCCACGGGGCGCTTGCCGGTGATCTCCACCGGGAAAGCCTTCAGAAGCTCCACCAGAGCGCGGCGCTTCTGCTTCGTCAGGGAGTTTGCCTGCATGGCCGGGTCGATCTCCAGCCGCCGCAGCACCACAGGGATCATGCTCCGGGGCAGAAGGTCCGTCAGGGCATTTTCCATGGAGCGGTTCTTGTAAAGCTCCAGATCCCGCTGGATCCGGTCATCCAGTTTGTTTTCCTCCAACGCGGGCTTCAGATCGATGATCAGGCGGCAGCCCTCCCCCTTCAGGTGGCAGCTGGCGGAGAGCACCGTGGGACCGGAAACGCCAAAGTGGGTAAACAGCAGCTCACCAAAGTCCTTATAAAGAGCCTTGCCCTTGGCGTTGACCAGCTTTACACCGCAGTTTCGCAGGGACAGGCCCTGCATATCCTGACAGTCTGTTCCGGCAGTTTCCAGAGGCACCAGGCTGCCCTCGGGAGCGACGATGGTGTGTCCCAGAGCCTTTGCCATCTCATAGCCGTCGCCGGTGGAGCCGGTGGCGGGATAGGAAACGCCGCCGGTGGCAAGGATCACCCAGTTGGATGTGATCACTTCCGATTCCGTCTGGACGCCGCAAACCCGGCCCTCCAGGGTCAGGATCTTCTTCACCCTTGCGGTACGGACGGTGACGCCCAGACGGCGCATTTCATTTTTCAGAGCATCCAGAACAGAGTATGACTTATCTGTCACTGGAAATACCCGGTTGCCCCGCTCTGTTTTCAGCGCGCAGCCATGGCTGTTGAAGAAATCCATGATTCGCCGGGGCGGGAAAGCCGTCATGGCACTGTAGAGAAAGCGGCCATTACGGGGGATGTTCTGCAGAATCTCAGCGCTGTCGCAGTCGTTGGTCACATTGCAGCGTCCCTTGCCGGTGATCAGCAGCTTCTTGCCCAGACGGTCATTGCGCTCCAGCAGCAGAACCTTCTTACCGCCGGCTGCGGCGGTAATGGCAGCGAACATTCCCGCCGGGCCGCCGCCAATGATAATTCCATCATATGTCATTGTTTTTCATCCCGCTTTTCGTAAACATGATATTCGTCCCAGATATGCTCCAATGCCTCAAAGGTCCGGTGCAGTTCCTTCTCCCGCTTGGCGGCAATGGCCACGATCAGGGCATTGACCACGCTCAGCGGCGCCACCAGGCTGTCCACCAGGCTGACCATGTCGCTCTTGGCGCAGAGCACCCGATCCGCCACCTGACCCAGGGGCGAGGTGTGGGTATCGGTGATGGCTACCACCGTAGCGCCGGTGCTGCGGCAATACTGGGCTGCCTTAACCGTGGCGGCAGAATACCGGGGGAAGCTGAAGGCAATGACCACATCTCCGGAATTGACGCCGACGATCTTCTCAAACATCTCACCGGAGCCGGAGGCGGTAATCACATGGACATTGTTGAACATATAATTCAGGTAATAGCCCAGAAAACTTGCCAACGGAGCTACGGACCGGACGCCCAGAATATAAACCCGCTTGGCATTCAGAATGGCGTTCACCGTCTCCCGAAATTCCTCACGGTCCACGGTCTCGGAGGTCTGGCGGAGCTTATCGATGTCAGACTGAAGGACCATGGAAACCACATCCTGGTCGCCCAGACGGTCATTGGTGACCTCAATGCGCTGCACAGAGGTCAGGCGGTTGAGCACCATTTCCTGCATGGCCTTCTGCATACTGGGGTAGCCGTCAAAGCCCAGGTCCACTGCAAAGCGAACCACGGTGGACTCGGAGACCCCCACGGTCCTGCCCAGCTTGTTGGCGGTCATAAAGGCGGCTTTGTCATAGGATTCGGTAATATATCGCGCGATCATGCGCTGACCCTTGGAAAAAGTGGAAGCTTTTTCCTGAAGGATCGATAAAATATCAGTATTCATAGGAACCTCCCGGCGGACCTTCTATCCCCTGTCCGCCCGAATCCATACTAACAAAGATCCTCATTTTTTGCAAGAGCTTGCAGCTTTTATTGCAAAAATTATTTGATTGCGGAGGACCCATATCATGCACCACCGCAGGGACCGGCCTGATAGGTTATGGTTGAGAATGTAGGGGCGACCCTTGCAGTCGCCCCTACACACTATGTTGTATACCGTAGGGATCATCTCAGCTTCGCCACTTCCTCCGGTGTCAGGTAACGCCACCTTCCGGAAGAGAGCTTGCCCAGCTGCAGCGTGCCCTCACTGATGCGGGTCAGGCGAAGGACGTTCATACCTGCCATGTCGCACATCCGGCGAACCTGACGGTTGCGGCCCTCGTGGATGGTCACCTGAAGCTCTGCCCGGTCGGTGGTGGCGGATTTACGGATCAGCTTTACCTCCGGCTTGCGGATCAGATAGCCGTCCAGCTCCACTGGCTGCTTCAGCCGCTCCAGAGCGGCGTCGCTGTAGCCCCGAACCACCACCTCATAGGTCTTGTTCACCTCATGCTTCGGGTGCATCAGGGTATTGGCAAAATCACCGTCATTGGTGAAGATCAGCAGGCCCTCGGAGTCCATGTCCAGCCGGCCCACGGGATAAACCCGCTTGCCGCAGTCCGCCACCAGCTGGGCAGCGTTGGGGCGGCCCTTCTCATCGGAGAGGGTGGTCACATAGCCCCGGGGCTTATTGAGTAAGATGTACACATATTCCTCCGGGGACGGGAGCGGCATCCCGTCCACCAGAATCTTGTCAATTTCAGGATCAGCGCTATCACCCAACTTGGCAAGGCGACCGTTGCAGGTAACTCTGCCGGCGCTGATGATCTCCTCCGCCTTTCGCCGGGAGCAGATACCCCGGGCTGCAAGAATTTTTTGCAGGCGTTCTTTCATAATTTATCCTCCAAACAGTTTGTCCCAGAAGCCCTTTTCCTCCTCCCGGAACTGCTCAACAGTCTCTCCGAATTTCAGCGGCACCTTCCCCACAGCTTTGCCATTCAGGCACACATGAGCGAAGCCCGCGTCGGCTCCCTCTGCCACCGGGGCATAGACAAAGCCCGGACCCGTCAGGGTGACGGTGAGCTCCTCCTCCTCAGCCACCGGGAAGATAAAATCCTCCGCTGCCAGAAGTTCGGCAAAACCTGCCTCCCCTCCCGCGATTTCCACCGTGCCCAGCTTCTCCCCGGCATCGATCAGCGTCTGTACCTGATAGTGGGAAAAGCCCTCCTCCAGCAAAGCGGCGTGGTCCTGCCAGTCACAGGGGTCGTTGATAGTCACGGCGATGAGCCGCCGCCCGCCGCGGCTGGCACTGGAGACCAGGATCCGTCCTGCCGCTTTGGTATAGCCGGTCTTTACCCCGTCGGCCCCCTCCACCTGCCACAGCAGCTTGTTGTGATTGCGAAGATACCGTTCCCCTGCTTTTACGTTTTTTGCCGAAACGGTCTTGTGGAATATGGGGTTATTCATGGCGTAATCCGCCAGAATCGCCAGATCCCGGGCTGTGGAGTAATGCCCAGGGCTGTCAAGGCCATTGGGATTTTCAAAGTGCGTCCCCGTCAGGCCCAGTACCCTGGCCTTATCGTTCATCAGCTCGGCAAAGCCCTCCACGGTGCCGCCGCAGTAAATAGCCAGTGCCACTGCAGCATCGTTGCCGGAATGGAGCATCAGGCCGTACAGCAGCTCCTGCACCGTCAGGATCTCCCCTTCGCGCAGGTACATGGAAGAGCCCTCGATGCCCACAGCCTCTTTGGGAATCCGCATCCGGTCCAGCACATTGCACTGCTCACAGACGATCAGCGCCGTCATGATCTTGGTGGTGCTGGCAATGAGGCTGCGCTCATCGGCATTCTTTTCATAGAGCACCCGGTCCGTGGCAGAATCGACCAGAATCGCCTTTTGGGCCGAAATTGCCCGGACTTCAATCGTTAAAAACAGGACGGCAGCCATGCATACAGCCGCCGTCCCGGCAAAAAATCGTTTCATTTCTCTCACCCCGGCTATTTTGCCCCGGAGCAGAGATATTATTCCTTGTCTTCCTCGTTATTGACTTCATTTTTGTGGTCGATGAGCGCAAAAAGGCCAATACCGATTCCAATAAAGAACAGGAAGATCGCAGCATAAATTCCAATTATCGCGATCACCGTATTCTCAAACAGATATGCAAACAACAGCAAAATGATGGCGGTAACTAGGAAAAACACTGCCTTCATCAGATTCCACAGGTGTTCCATATCGCATCTCCCTTACACGGTCTTATTGCTGTGGGAATCGATAAATGCAGAAATCTTGTCCAGGGTATCGGGCACCATCTCCACAATGCGGTCAGCAGTGGTATTGGCAGGAGCCGCAACGGGCATCATGCGCACATTGCCCTCCTTACCCACAATCAGGAAGCAGATGGGGGTCACCTTCACACCGCCGCCGACACCGCCGCCGAAGGGCATATCCTTGGCTGCGGGAGCCTTGGTGTGATCGGAACCGCCGCCGCCGAAGCCTACACTGACCTTGGAAACGGGAATGATCGTCACATCGCCCACCACGATGGGTTCGCCGATAACATTGTTGGTATCCACCATCTCACGGATCTTGGAAATGGTATCATTGAGCATATTAGGAAGATTTTGGCTCATTTACAGCACCGCCTTTTCTTTTGTTCAGGATTTTCAAAAATTCCACCAGTGCGTGGAATGCAAATACGAAAACTGCCGCCAGCAGCCGGCCCAGAGTGATGGTCAGATCCAGCCGGGCAATTACTTTGGTCTCAGACTCTGTGAAGTCGCACTCCACCTGGATATCCCGCTTTTTGATCACGAACACCCGCTCAAGCCGGAGCAGGAGATTCCCAACAGCCGCCCAGGCTCTGCCGTAGTTCACCGCCAGATCGCAGGGGTCATTACCTGCCATGATCAGCTTCAGCTCCAGCACATTGACCCGGAGCTTGCGCCGGAAGTCACTCAGGAAATTCAGCGCCACCTTCACCAGAGGGAGAAAATCGGTGATGCTGCCGCCTTTCTTCTTCTTGGGCTGCTCCTTGACAGGGACAGGATCCTTCCCCTTCTGCTTAACAGGAGCTTTCTCCTTTTGGGCCTTTTCCTTCTTTGGCTTAGGGACTTCCGGTGTATCGGTTTTCTTTTTATCTTTTTTCTGTTTCTTCGGCCTTGGGAACAGGGTGATCCGAATTAGGCCCGCAATGACCTTCACCAGCGCACCGTCTTCATCATATTTGACGCTGACACCCAGCGGGAGGATGGCAAGCAAAATGATGATTCCCAGTGCAATATACCAGCCCATTATACTTCCTCCGGAGCCTGCGGGGGCTCCTGGGCGGCGGGCTGTTCGCCAAAGCTGATCTTCTCAATGGGAGGCAGCTCCTCCAGTGAGGACAGGCCGAAGGTTCTCAGGAAATCCGGCGTAGTCTTATACTGGATGGGACGGCCGGGCACGTTCAGACGGCCCGCCTCCTCGATGAGCTTCTTGTTCAGCAGGGCGGAAATGGAATAGGAACTGTCCACACCCCGTATCTGCTCCACCATGGCCTTGGTAGCCGGCTGGTAATAGGCAATGATGGTCAGCGATTCCAGCTGGGAGGAAGAAAGCTTCGGAGGCTTTCTGGTCTCCAAGGCCTTTGTAACGTAATCCGCCATCTCGCCGGAGGAAACCATCTGATAGCCCCTGTCCAGCCGCAGGATCCGAATACCCCGGCGCTCAAAAGCCAGCTGATCCGCCAGGGCGTCGGCAGCTTCCAAGATCTCCTTTTCATCCGCTTCCAGAGCCAGTGTCAGCCGGGAGATCTCCACCCGCTCGCCGGCGGCAAATAGAATGGCCTCAATGGCTCTTTGCAGTTCAGTTTGTTCCACCTGCGTCACCTCCGTCAGATTCCTTCTGAATCAGTCTTACATTGGGATTGTCGCCGTTGATATCGTCTTCCAATACAACGGAATTGGTCTTGCACAGGTCCAGCACCGCCAGGAAGGTAGCCACGATCTCGGAACGGGACTTGTTGCCCCGGAAGAGGTTTTTCATCCGTTCCACACCCCGCAGCAGAAGCTGGCGAACAACTTCCAGGGTCTTTCTGCCGATGGGATATGGCTCCTTGCCCACGATACCCTTGAAATTGTTGGTCGGGGGCGGTAGCTGCTTGTTGCTGCGCTCGGCGATCATGTCCAGTGCACGGAGCAGATCCATGGGCTCATGCTGATAGCGATATGCCCGGTCCTTTCGCAGAGGCTCCGGGTCCTTGGTAAAAATGCATCGGCCGATCTCATTTCGCGGCTCCAGCTGGGCGATGGCAATGCGGAGCTGATCCATGGCCTCCTTGCGCTGGCGTTCCACCAGGGACTGGCGCAACAGATCCAGTTCGCTTTCCGCCTCCGCCTGTTCGGCAGCGGAGAGGAGCATCTTGGTTTTGATCAGCATCAGGTGGGACGCCATGGTAATGAATTCACTGGCGATCTCCATATCCAGGCGCTTCATTTCATCCAGATAGGCCAGATACTGCTCCAGAATGGCCGTGATGGAAACGTCCTGTATTTCAATTTTATTCTTACTCAGCAGCAGAAAAATAACATCCAGAGGGCCTTCAAAATCCTCCATCTCCTCGCTGCGGGTATGGACGATGCCCTCAAGACGATATTGCGGTTCTCCCATAGCGGCTCCTTGGTCTAAAGATAAACATATTTTGAAACATTATAGCACTCTTTTGACCATGGTGCAAGCATTTCGGCAAAAAATGACTTCTTTGCAGAAATGATTGCATTTTTTGACAAGCTGTGATATGATAGTCACAATAATACGATTCCGGGAGGGATTACTGTGGCTAGACGCAATCGCTACAAGGAAATGGAAAACTTAATCACCAAGGTTCTCATCGGTGACGCAGCTGTTTTTGTGCTGTATCTGCTGTTCGCGGGCCTGGGCGTAACGTTCCTGAAGGTCGTTACCGCAATTATTGCCATCGCTGTGTCCGGTTTATGCCTGGCATTTCTGTATCTGAACGGTGAGATCAAGAAGCGCCGCAGCCGCTGGATGGTCGCAGGCGCAGGCGCCGTGCTGATCTGTCTGCTGGTGTCTCTGCTGCTGAACTATCCTTCCCCCGCCAAGGAAAAGTCCACTTCCGCCGAGTCTTCCAGCAATTCCGCAACCGTCGGTACCGAGGAACCTTCCGAAGCAACCGACGGCTCCGAAGCAGAATCCATCAATGCCGCAGCCGGCGTCGGTGTCGGTTAATATCCCAACAAAACAGATTACAGGGACAGCAGTTCACACTGCTGTCCCTGTTTTTTAGTGTATTCCCTACAATACAC
Organism: Oscillospiraceae bacterium; assembly: GCA_017622295.1. GTDB lineage: Bacteria > Bacillota > Clostridia > Oscillospirales > Oscillospiraceae > Faecousia. The sequence continues at coordinate 2,273 of JAGARK010000056.1, read as the reverse complement.
GGTACGTTAAGCCTCTCCTGCGTGGGGAGTACTCTAAATTTAAGTTTGAACTCAGAACTCGCCGGCGGCGTACATGACGGCAGACAGGGCGCACAGCGGCGCGGTTTCACAGCGCAGGATCCGGCTGCCGAGAGTGCAGACCTGAAGTCCCGCAGCCCTCGCCTGCTCCACTTCCCTCTCTTCCAAACCGCCCTCCGGGCCGGTGAGGAGGCTAACGGTCTTCCAGTCGCCAGTCTCAAGCGCCATCCGCAGCGTGGTGGCGTGCTCGTTTTCATAGAACATCAGGGCCTTGTCTGCCTCTGCCGCCCGCTGCAGGGCAGCGGCAAAACTGGGCAATACCAGCACCTCCGGGATCCTGCCCCGTCCGGACTGCTCTGCGGCGGAGGCCGCGATCTTCTGCCAGCGCTCCAGCTTCTTTTTCAGGCTCTTGTCATCGGGCCTGGAGATACACCGCCCCGAAGGAAATGCTACAATTTCGTAGGCACCCAGCTCCGTGGCCTTCTGGATCACGTGCTCCAGCTTATCGGCCTTGGGAAATGCCATATAGACGCTGACCCGGACTGCCGCCTCGGTCACAGAATCCCGGGCTTCCCGAACCTCCAGGGTGCAGGGATTGACCCCCAGCACCCGGCATACACACTCCTTGCCCAGTCCGTCGCAAACCAGCACATCCTCCCCTGCTTTTAGCCGAAGCACCTTTGCATGCTGTGCATTCTCACCGGACAGAACGATCTCAGATGCATTCAGTTCCTCCGGCTCCACAAAAAATCTTGCCATATCTGTTTCCTCCGCATTGATTTTGAAATCAGTTTATCAGACATAAGCGCGTCTTGCAAGGGTTTTGTAAAAAATGTAGTTGACAAAAATAATCTGTTCCGTTATAATATCCAAGTGCTTGCAAGAGTGTTGGAATGGTAGACAATCACGTTTGAGGTGCGTGTGGCAACCGCCGTGTGGGTTCGAGTCCCATCTCTTGCACCATCGAAAACCGCTCAGGATATTGTCCTGGGCGGTTTTTTGTGCTATATATCCAAAACTATTCGTTATGAATGGACGTTTTAACCATCCTTGTTGTGTATTTTTATTCCATAAGGGATACCATTTTCGCCCATGGTTTTCGAAACTGGAATGAAAACTGGAATGAAAACTGGAATGGAATACTCTTCCAAAAACGTCCCCTTCTTAGAATTCGTATACATCACCTCAAATAAACATCGGGCATAATTTATTATTGAGTCAAAACCACACAGGAATCCTCGAAAAAGCTCGTATTTTATACGTTGTTATCTCTGCCTCAGCTGTGTTATTCTTTTTCTGGAAGAACGCAGAAAAGAGGTATTAATATGTTAACAATTATTGAGCCCACCATCGATCAACTCTCTCTTGCAAAAGACATTCTGCACAAACTTGGAATACCCGTCCACCGCGTCGGATACAAGCATCTGTGCATCGCAATTCCGCACTTTGCCGAAGATGATTTGCAGAGCCTAACCAAGGAATTGTATCCCTATATTGCAGAGTCCCTGGGCAACAACAACTGGCACACAATAGAACACTCGATTCGTGTCGTTATTCTTGATGCATGGGAACGCCGGGATTCTGAAATATGGGAAAATTATTTTCCCAATTCCCGGAGATCGCCATCCAACAATCTGTTTATCGCCACGTTGGCTGAGCTGATCAAGTAAAAAATTTCCCCCCGATGCAGTTATCGTCCTGCATCAGGGGGAATTTTTATCACTTCTTCATCTGCTGGACCATCGCCTCGCCGGCGCCCTTGATGACGGCGGTGAGGTCAACACCGGCGGCAGTCAGGAGCTTCTTTGCGGGGTCGGACATCTGGGCCAGCGCCTTCTCCAGGAGCAGGGCACCCAGGTGCTCGATCTCAGCGGCGGTCAGCTTGCCATCCTCGCTGGCTGCCTTCATCGCCTCCACGGTGGTCTGCTGCAGTTCCAGCACGGTCAGCTGGGCGGCTCTGACAGCCTCGTTGGTAGCGGCGCTGATGTTGGCCAGCTCGGTACGCTTTGCGATCTTGGCGGTCAGCCAGGTGCCCAGGACACCGATCAGGGTAACCATCAGGGTTGCGGCGATCTGTACAGCGTTTGCAATGATAATTTCAGTCATGGTATGTATCCTCGTATTATAAAAGAGTAGTAGTTTTTATAGTCCCTCTCCAAGGACATATGCTACACTGTAGAGGATGCTGTGGATCGGTTCTATGTATCTACCACAAGATGGTTCTAAGGAGGCTCCAACCACAGCCCTTTACAGTA
>JAGARK010000055.1 GCA_017622295.1 Oscillospiraceae bacterium | reverse complement strand
GCATTCGGACGGTTGGACGGCGAGAGCGAAGTGAAGCTCACCTGGGCCGACTTGTTCGAGCATGTGCTGCCACATGCCAAGTCGCTGTTCGGCATATTGGCCACCATGGCCGTAGGCGGCTTCCTCAGCATGTCGCTGCCGTTCTTTACCCAGTACATGGTGGATCGTGGCATCGGCGACAAAAACCTGTATGTCATATCGTTGGTGCTGTTTGCCCAGCTGATGCTCACCTTGGGGCAGTTGGGCAACGACCTGCTACGCGGATGGCTCACGCTGAAGTGCACTTCGCTCATCAGCATCTCGTTCATCCACCGCTTCCTTACCAAACTTACGCGGCTGCCCATCGCCTTTTTCGAGACAAGGAATGCGGGAGACATCATGCAGCGCATCAGCGACAACAACCGCATCCAGTCCTTCGTAACGAATACCATCGTGAGTACCGGCATCTCGATCTTGTTCTTTGTGGTCTATGCCGGATTGATATGGGACTTCGGCGCTTCGCTGTTCGGCACATTCATGATAGGGGCGGCGCTGTACATAGGCTGGACGGTGCTTTTCCTTAAGAAGCGCAGGCAGATAGACGCCAAGCGGTTTCAGAACCTGTCCGACAACCAGAGCAACCTGATACAGCTGGTGAACGGGATGGCCGACATCAAGCTGAACAACAGCGAGAAAATGAAGGTGGAGGAATGGCACAGCATACAGCAGAAGATATACCGAACCAACCTGCAGAGCCGTTCGTTGGAGAACGTACAGAGCGTAGGGGCTACTTTCATCGACCAGGTGAAGAACCTCGTCATCTGCTTCATGGCGGCACGGTTGGTGGTGCAGGATGTGCTCACCCTCGGCGAGATGTTCACCATACAGTACATCCTGGGGCAGATGAACGCTCCGCTGAAACGCATCTCCTCCATGATACAGGAGGTACAGGATGCCAACCTGAGTCTGGAACGCTTAGGCGACATCTATAACCGCGAGGACGAAAGGCCGCCGGGCAGCCAGGTGGCGTATGGAAGACCGATCTTGGAGGACATCCACCTGCGGAATGTCTCGTTCCGTTACCCCGGCTCGTCTACCGACATCCTGAAGGACATCAACGTAACCGTCCCGTACGGAAAGGTAACAGCCATTGTAGGCGCCAGCGGCAGCGGAAAGTCCACCCTCATGAAACTGATGTGCGGCTACTACGAACCCACATCGGGCCATGTGATAGTGCGTGGAAACCGCCTGCAGGACTATAACCTGAGGATATGGCGCGACATCAGTGGGGTGGTGCTGCCCGATGGGTACATCTTCTCGGACACCATCGCCCGGAATATAATGATGACCGACGAGCCGGCCGAGGAAGGAGTGCTGGAGTTTGCCTGCGAGCATGCCTGCATAGACGAATTTATAGAAAGCCTTCCGCTGAAGTACGAAACCAAGATAGGCCCCGACGGCGAGGGGCTGAGTACAGGGCAGAAGCAACGCATCCTCTTGGCCCGTCTCTTGTTCCGTGCCCCGTACTTCATGTTCCTGGACGAGCCTACCAGCGCACTCGACAGCGAGACCGAAAACGAAATCATGAAGAGGGTTTTCGGCACTTACTTCGAGCATACGTTTGTCATTGTAGGCCATCGGCTCAGTACCGTGCGCCACGCCCACAACATCATTGTGATGGACGGCGGCCGGATAGCCGAGCAGGGCACGCACGACGAGCTCATGGCCAAGGGGGGTGTCTATTACAACCTGATGAAGTATCAGGCTGTATCCGAATAGCATT
>JAGARK010000054.1 GCA_017622295.1 Oscillospiraceae bacterium | reverse complement strand
GCATGACTGCCCCGTGTCAGCCCCTGTGTGCCGCTGTGTGCGCCCTTTCGGGGCTGGGTGGAGTCCCAGCCCCAGTCAGGGGATTCAAGCGGTTTTTCACCGCTTTTCGCAGGGTTTCGGAGGCCGAAAGAAGAAGCGGGATAAAGGAATGACGCCGCAAGCGACATCATTCCGACTACAACTGCCCGCAGTGCGGGCAGTTTACGGGGATTTTCAGGTGGTCGGTTTCTGGCGCCTGTTTCAGGGCGTTTGTTCACAAGTGGCGTCTGCCGTCCCAGAAACACCGACAGTTGCAGGCTTTTTGGCGGCATCTAATATGACATTTAACAGATTGGAGGGATAATTGTGAGTGAAAGCAAAGAGCGCCTGACCTACCGGCCGGAGCCGGAGACCAGGCAGAAAATTGAGCAGTGGTACGAAGCAGACAACTGCCGCAGCATGAACGAATTCATCGACAAGGCCGTGAGCTTCTACGCGGATTGGCTCTCCGCCAACCGCAACGATATGCTTCCTATGGCCATCTCCTCCGCCATGAATGGACGGCTCAAGATCCTGGAGAAGAATCTCTCCTCGCTGTCCTTCAAGCACGCAGTGGAACTGGATATGCTGATGGGTATCATTGCGGATACCGTGCAGCTCGACTGGGATGATCTGAAGCGCCGCCGTACACAGAGCGTGAAAAATGTGAAGCAGACCAATGGGCGTGTCTCTCTGGAAAAGCGCGCGCAGCTGTGGGACGAAACTACTGATTGGGATGATGAAGAATGGCAAAGCTGATCCTCAAGAGTCCCTACATCAAAAGCACCGGTGGTGCTTCCGGTTACCTCAAGTACATCGCGACCCGTGAACGGGTGGAGATCATCCCGGATGACCGTCCACCCACACGAAAGCAGGAGCAGCTCATCACGAAACTGGTGAAAGATTTTCCTGACTGCAAAACGCTCTATGAGTACGAGGACTACATTGCGAAGCCAACCAAGGCCAACGCCTCCGCGTTCATCACGCTGGCGCTGGAGTCCAACTGGGATGCGCTCCAAGAGTCAGACCAGTACATGAAATACATCGCCACTCGTCCCCGCGCGGAGCGGCTGGGTGAGCACGGTCTGTTCGGTGATGAAGATGGTGTGGTGCTGGACAAAGCTATGGAGGAACTGGAGAACTACACCGGAAATGTCTGGACCCACATCATCTCCCTCAAGCGTGAGGATGCCGCAAGGCTGGGCTTCGATAACGCCGCGGCATGGCGCGACCTGCTCCGCGCTCACCGCAACGACATCGCCGCGGCGATGAAGATACCGCCCAACGACTTCCGCTGGTACGCAGCCTTCCACGACGAGGGCGAGCATCCCCATGTGCATATGATGGCATGGTCTGCAAAAGCAGGACAGGCGTATCTGAGCAGGGACGGTATCCGGCAGATCAAGTCCACGCTGACCAACCACATCTTCCAGAACGAGATGCTCCACCTCTATGAGCAGAAGTCGGAGTCCCGCGATGAGTTGGTGCATGAAGCCCGGAAGGCGATACTGGAAATGGTACGGACCATGAAGGAAGGTATCTGCAACCACCCCGATGCGGAGCAGCTCATGCTGGAACTGGCTCTGCAGCTCGAAACTGTGAAGGGCAAGAAGTCCTACGGGTATCTTCCGAAACCACAAAAGAAACTGGTGGACAGGATCGTGGATGAGATGGAGCGGCTCCCCAGCGTGCGCAAGTGCTATGAGCAGTGGCAGAT